>DWWA01000024.1 GCA_019119935.1 Candidatus Ruthenibacterium merdavium
TCTTTTAGTGTCATTTGATCGTTCATCATATCGTCTTTTAATTGATTATCTATGTATTCCCGTATTGCAGTTTCGTACTTCCCTACCGTATCCACAAAATATCCTCTGCACCAGAAATGTCTACTCCCATATTTATATTTTAAGTTTGCGTGTCAGTCGAAGATCATTAAACTGCTTTTACTTTTTAAATATCCCATGAATTGTGCTACACTCAGATACGGTGGAATACTTACCAGCATATGAATGTGATCTTTACAGCATTCTGCTGCTATAATTTCCACCTTCTTCCTCTCGCACAACTCTCTTAGGATTTTTCCTACATCCGCTTTTATTTCTCCGTATGTCGCTTGCCTTCTATACTTCGGCGCAAATACGATATGATATTTGCATCTCCAGCTGCTATGTGATAAACTATTTACGTCTTTCATGACATGACCTCCTGTGGTTTTTGTTGTGTGGTCGCCAAACCACTTCTATTTTACCACAGGAGGTCTTTTCTTTTACTATAAGATTTTTTATCTACCCCCAGTTGAACTGGGGGTTTTTTCTTGCCTATTCGGCGCCAATAAGATACGAAAAGCCGTGCTCTCAGCACGGCTTTTCGTATCCAGCGGGCAAAGCGTGATCAAGTAAAAAAACCATGCTTATTAAGCATATAAAATAATAATCTATAAGCATTAGACATTTTATTTAAACGGATTTATAATAGACTTATTTCTTAGAATCAGATGCTGGCAGTGACTGCGATTCATGAAAATGGCACAGGCCCATTGGCCGAAGAATGCAGGGCTTAAAGATAGGAAAATAAAAAACCTAAATTGCGGTAACATTTCGAAAGGAGTAAGCAGCCGTGACAATCGTTGAGAATCAGATGTTTGATGAAGAAAGAGCGCTTTATGGGGCGTGTGATCTTATGGTGAAAGACTGTAAATTTGACGGCCCTGCTGACGGGGAAAGCGCATTGAAAGAAGCAAAAAATGTAACGGTTGAAAATTGCCTTTTTAACCTGCGCTATCCTTTTTGGCATAACCATCAACTGAAAATCGAAAATTCAGAAATGACCGAGTTTTGCAGAGCGGCAATTTGGTATTGCGAGCAAGTAAAAATAAAAGATACGAAGCTGTATGGCATTAAGGCTGCTCGCGAGTGTACCGATATGTTTATTCAGGGATGCCATATTGTTTCGCCGGAGTTCGGCTGGTCGGTCAACAAAATCCAAATGGAAAATTGTACAGCTGAAAGTGAATATTTTATGCTTCGCTCGGAGCATTTGAAATTTCTGCACGTACAGATGAAGGGGAAATATTCGTTTCAGTATATTAAGGATTCAGTATTTGAAAATTGTGTGTTTGATACAAAGGATGCATTCTGGCATGCAAAAAATGTGATGGTTCGCAACAGTGTAGTCAAAGGAGAGTATCTTGCTTGGTACAGCGAAAACCTCACCTTTGAAAATTGCAAGATCATCGGCACACAGCCCCTTTGTTACTGTAAAAATCTGAAGCTTATCAACTGTGAAATGATTGATACTGATTTGAGCTTTGAACGTTCCGAAGTAGAAGCAACGCTTACTGCACCGATTTTGAGCATCAAAAATCCGCTCTCAGGCCGTATTCATGTGCCGCAGGTAGGGGAAGTGATTATGGATGTACCCGAAGCAAAAGGGCAAATCGTGATTCAAAAAACACCGAAATAACTGATGTTTTGCATTATGAAAAATATCCTGTTCATTCCGTGGCTTATGAAAAAATTGTTTGTTAAAAAAGTTTGCCAATAAAACGGAACAATATTGTCTTGATACCTGTCGATGGCGGCAGGTATCTTTTTTATATGTATTTTGTATACCAAAGGAAAATAAAAAATCGAGCCTTCCTGACAAAACGCAAACATGTCATAAAAGCTCGATCTGAAACATTACAACGAGGCAGATGGCCTTATACCTGATTTTTTGCGCTTTTCACCTCCGACAATCCCGCTCATCGGCAGTAATAAAAGTAAGTGAAACGCAAAGCGTCAGCAAGTAAAAATCCCGAACGCGAAAGCGTTCGGGATTTTTGGTGCCGCTGACCGGACTTGAACCGGTACGATGTTGCCATCGAGGGATTTTAAGTCCCTTGTGTCTGCCTATTCCACCACAGCGGCGTAAAGAATCTTTTCTTAGTTTACATGATTGAAAGAAGATTGTCAAGAGGGTTTCGATTGTGGTAAAATAGAAAATAACGTAAAACCATGAATTGTTTGTAAAAACAACGGGGAGAGTAGAAAGTATGAAACTGAAGCAACTGTTTGAAAGCAAAAAATGTGTGTTTTCTTTGGAGGTATTTCCGCCGAAAAAAAATGGGGGAGATCCCACAACCTTATATCCGGCGCTTGACGAAATGAAACAGCTGAATCCTGATTATATCAGCGTTACATACGGTGCAGCGGGCGGCCCTGCCGGAATGTCCACTGTACAGATTGCTTCTCACATCAAAAAAACGCTGGGAATCGAGCCTTTGGCACACCTGACTTGTATCAATTCAGAGCCGGAAGATGTAGAAAAGGTGCTCCATACGCTGAAAGAACAAGGGGTAGAAAATATTTTGGCTTTGCGCGGCGACCGATGTCCCGACGCGCATCCGGCGCGCTCTTATCAGCATGCCAGCGATTTAATGCGTGTCATTGCCGAAACGGGCGATTTCTATATGGCAGGTGCATGCTATCCGGAAGGCCACACCGAAAGCGATGGCCTTATGCAAGACATCGAAAATCTGCGCTACAAAGTAGAGGCAGGCGCAGGTCATCTTGTAACACAGCTCTTTTTTGACAATACGCGCTACTTCCGCTTTATTAATCTGCTGCGAAAAAAAGGAATTGCACTGCCCGTTCAGGCGGGTGTAATGCCGATTACCACAAAGCGGCAGATTGAGCGAACGGTGTCATTAACTTCTGCCAGTCTTCCTGCCGAGTTTACCAAAATGATTGCACGATACAGCGACGATGAGCAGGCGATGTTTGATGCAGGCATTGATTATGCAATCCGCCAAATTCGCGATTTAGTGGAGAGCGGCGCGGACGGAATTCATCTGTATGCAATGAATCAGCCGCGCGTTGCAAAACGTGTTTATGAAGGAATTCGCGATTTGCTCACGGAGGAAAACTGATGGATTTATCATTGCCGGAAGCCCTTTCCGTAGAGGAAGCGGCATCTATTTTAGGCGCGTCAAAAGGGTTGGACGAGCGAACAAGGACGCTGATTGAAAAAGCTTTTTCAGAAGTGCGGCGAGCAGCCTCACCGAAAATGTGCTTTGTGCGAGTGGAGCAAGCAGCGCTCAGTGAACTAATACAGGGAAGAGATTTATCACGCCATCTGAAACAATGTGACGCAGCAGTGCTGTTTGCTGTAACGCTTGGAAGCGGGGTTGACGCTTTATTAAGGCGCACACAGCTTACCGACATGGCTTATGCGGTGATTATGGATGCAGCGGCGTCAGTTGCGGCAGAAAGCGTGGCTGAACAAGCGCAGGAATATCTTGTGCAGCAGACAAAAGAAAAAGGACGCTATCTCACCGGACGCTTTTCGCCCGGCTACGGCGACAGTCCCTTGGCGCTGCAAAGCATATTTTTAACTCGATTGGATGCGCAAAGAAAAATCGGTCTTTGCGCAACCGATACGTGTTTGCTGACACCGCGCAAAAGCATTACGGCAATTTGCGGTGAAGCCGATGTACCTGTAAAAGGAGCGCTTGCCGGATGCGCCACTTGCGCTTTGCGCGAAACATGTCAAAAAAGGAAAGAGGGGAATCCTTGTCATGGAGCTGTTTAACGGAGAAAAAACTATTTTTATGGATGGCGGCATGGGAACGATGCTGCAAGCGCGCGGTCTGCAAGCCGGAGAAGCCCCGGATTTATGGAATCTGAGCCATCCAGAAGAGGTGCAGGCCGTTCACCGGGCTTATTTAGAGGCCGGAAGCCAATGGATTTCCACGAATACCTTTGGAACAAACGAAAAAAAATTGGCGCAAACAGGAAAAAGCGTTTCCGAGATTGTACAGGCCGCAGTAGACTGTGCCAAGCGTGCGGCGCAGGACTATGACGCAAAAATTCTGCTCGATGTGGGCCCCCTGGGAACAATGCTGGAGCCGATGGGAACACTTGCTTTTGAGGATGCTTATCGGCTGTTTCAAGAGGTAGTCTGCGCCGGAGAAAAAGCCGGAGTGAACGGTGTTCTGTTTGAAACAATGACAGATTTATACGAGGTGCGTGCGGCAGTTTTGGCGGCAAAAGAAAACACCTCTCTGCCGATATGGGTATCCATGAGCTTTGAAAGCAATGGGCGCACCTTCTGCGGCACTCCTGTCGCGGCGTTTGCAATTACCGCCCAAAGCCTCGGAGCGGAGGCCGTCGGTATTAACTGCTCGCTTGGGCCGAAAGAAATTTTGCCGATGGCAAAAACACTTTGTGAGCATACGGATTTGCCGGTGTTCATCAAGGCAAACGCCGGTTTGCCGGATCCTTCTACGGGAGAATACAGCTTGCAGGCAAAGGAATATGCCGAGGAAATGCAGGAATACCTTCCGCTGGGGTTAAGCGCGGTGGGCGGCTGCTGTGGAACGACACCGGATTATATTCGTGCTCTGACGCAGGTGTTTTCTGAAAAAAGAGCGCCCAAAGCTCCCAAAGCCAGAAAAAGCATGGTGTGCAGCGGAATGAACGTTGTAGAAATTGACGGCTTAACCGTAATTGGGGAGCGCATTAATCCGACAGGAAAGCCGCGCATGAAAGAAGCGCTGCGTGCACACAGTATGGATTATCTGATGCGGCAGGCGGTAGAGCAGACCGAGGCAGGTGCACAGATTTTGGATGTAAATGTGGGCTTGCCCGGTATTGATGAAACTGAGATGATGGTAAAAGCCGTCAAAGCGGTGCAAAGTGTAACAGAACTGCCTTTGCAGTTGGATTCGACGAAGCGCGAGGTGCTGGAAGCGGGCCTGCGTGTCTACAACGGCAAGCCGATTGTCAACTCGGTGAATGCAGAAGAATCTGTTCTTCGGGATATTTTACCGCTTTGCAAAAAATACGGCGCAGCCGTTGTGGGCCTTACGCTGGATGAAAACGGAATTCCGGCTGAGGCGCAAAAGCGTTTTGCTTTGGCTGAAAAAATTGTACATACCGCAGAGCAATATGGAATTCCTCGGGAAGATGTATATATCGACTGTTTAACCTTGACGGCCAGTGCGCAGCAGGAGGCTGTCTGGCAAACACTTTTAGCAGTGCGCATGGTAAAAGAGCGTTTAGGGGTAAAAACGGTCCTTGGCGTATCGAACGTATCGTTTGGGCTTCCTTGCCGAGAGCAGCTGAATACATCCTTTTTAACGCTTGCTGCGGCGCACGGTTTGGATTTGCCGATTATGAACCCAAACAACGAAGGCATGATGGCGGCGGTGCGCGCATGCCGTGTGCTGGATTGTCACGACCCTATGGCGCAGGAATATATCGCGGCATACGGCGGACAAGCGCCTGCGCCTTGTGCTCCTGTTTCCGATGGGCAAGGAGTTGATTTAACGCAGGCAGTCCTGCAAGGCTTAAAGCCTCAAGCGGCACAAGTTGCACGCGATGCGCTTTTGCATACGTCGCCGGAAGATTTGGTGACGAAAGTTCTCATTCCCGCTTTGGATGAAGTAGGCGACCGGTTTGAAAAGGGCATTAGCTTTTTGCCTCAGCTCTTGCAGAGCGCCGGAGCTGCCCAGGCCGCGTTTGACATCGTCAAAGATGCGATTGCGGCGCGCGGCAAAAGCGGCGAATCCTTCGGCAAAATTGTGATTGCCACGGTGCATGGCGATGTGCATGACATCGGCAAAAACATTGTAAAAGTAATTTTGGAAAATTACGGTTTTAAAATGATTGATCTCGGAAAAGACGTTCCGGAGCAGGATGTTGTTGATGCCGTTAAGCGCACGGGTGCAAGGCTTGTGGGACTTTCCGCTTTAATGACAACCACGCTTCCGGCGATGGAGCGCACGATTTCCCTGCTGAGAGAACAGGTTCCGGGATGTGTTGTGATGGTGGGCGGCGCTGTTTTAACGCCCGATTATGCGAAGACCATCGGGGCCGATTATTATGCAAAAGATGCGAAAGCTTCCGTTGATATTGCAAGAAAAGTGCTTTGTCCTTAAAGAGCATGATCCGGCAAAGAGTAAAAGCGCTCGGTGCTGCAAGAGATGGCAGTGCAGATTTGAGGACCAAGCAAACGATTTTCTAAAACACAGAAAAAATTGTGGCTTATCGTTAGTTTGAAAGGAGCAAACAGTATGTTAAGAAATCGCAAAGTTGTTTTTATCATGACGGATTCTCAGCGCCATGATATGTGCAGCTGTTATCGGGAAACGGGCTTACAAACCCCTTGTATTGACCGATTGGCCAGCCGTGGAATGCGTTTTGCCAATGCATATACCACACAGCCTGTATGCCAGCCGGCGCGCGCAGCCATTTTCACCGGACAGTATCCCCACTCCTGCGCCGGATGGAGCAATTCTATGGGGATTTCCGACAATGTTCATACCATTGGAGAACGTTTGTCAGATGAAGGTGTGCATACTGCGTATGTGGGGAAATGGCATTTAGACGGAGGCGATTATTTCGGAACGGGGATGTGTCCCAAAGGCTGGGATGAGCGCTATTGGTACGATATGCGGTGTTATTTACAGGAATTGAGCGAGGACATGCGCAAAAGCACGCGTCGAGCAGACTCAATGTATGAACGTGATTATTCCGCGCAAGATACTTACGCTTATCGCTGCGCTGACAGAGCTGTTGATTTTTTGAAGAAATATCATGAAGAAGATTTCTTCTTGACCGTTTCCTTTGACGAGCCGCACGACCCATATATTTGCCCGCCTCCTTATGTTCATATGTATGACGATTTTGTTTTCCCAAAGTCGAAGAATGTGCAGGACACGCTTGAAAATAAGCCGGACTACCAGTGTGCATGGGCGGGCGGACGAGAAAAAGAATCGAAAGAAGATTTAGAAATTAAACATCCCCTGTTCTTTGGCTGTAATTCCTTTGTGGATGAGCAAATCGGCAGAGTTGTGGATGCAGTAGAACGCTATGCTCCTGATGCTGTGATTATCTACACTTCCGACCATGGGGATATGCTCTGCTCTCATTCGATTCATGGAAAAGGCCCGGCTTGCTATGAAGAAATCACGCATATTCCGCTGATCATTGCGGGTAAGGGAATCCCTCAAAATACTGTGAATGAGAACATTGTTTCGCATTTGAATTTAGCCCCGAGCATCATGGAGCTGATGGGACTGTCGATCCCGAAAGTGATGGATGGCTCCAGCATGCTGGAAACGCTGGAACATCCCGAAACGGCGCCGAATGAACACATTTTCATTGAGTTTGGGCGCTATGAAGTTGACCATGACGGCTTCGGCGGATTCCAGCCGATGCGATGTGCATTTGACGGAAGGTACAAATTATGTATTCATCTGCTTTCCAGTGATGAATTGTATGACTTAAAGGAAGATCCCGATGAAATGGTGAATCTGATTGACAGTGAGGCGCACGCCCAGGTGCGCAATCAGCTTCACGATGCGATTTTAGCAGAAATGAACCGGACAAGAGATCCGTTCCGCGGGTATTATTGGCACCGCAGACCTTGGAGAACGGATGCCCCGGAACCTTCTTGGGCATATACCGGTATGACGCGCCAGCGAGAGGAAGACGAGCGCTATGAGCCCAGACAGCTGAACTATGCCGACGGTATGCCCATGAAAGATGCCGTCAGGAAAAAATAGTCTTTTGGAAAGGTTAAAAGATTTAGTTTTGACCATCTCTAAAATTCGTATCGCAATGCTTTACGATGATATGCGAAAAACACAAATGTGGTATCTTTCCCGAACAAGGGAAGGATGCCACATTTCTTGCCGTTGTTTGATTCAGATTTCAGCATGGAAAAGCAACGCAAATTTGCCAGGGAAAATAAGAGGGAGGGGAAAGTTTGAAACACCTAACAAGGTATTTGAAAGGATATGAAAAACAGCTGTGGCTGGGGCCGTTGTTCAAGTTGGCCGAGGCGATTTTGGAACTTTTTGTTCCGTGGATTGTCGCGGATCTAATTGACAACGGTATTGCAAAGCAGGATTTCTCCTATGTGCTTTCGCGAGGAGGGCTGCTGTTTGTATTGGCTGCTGTCGGGTTTGCTTGTGCCATGGTGTGCCAATATTTTGCCGCGGTATGTGCATACGGCTTTGGGTCGCGCTTGCGGCAGGCGGTGTTTGAGCGCGTGATTGCGTTATCTCGCACGCAGCATCGCAAATTAGGCGCCGATATGCTTATAACGCGCATTACTTCAGACGTCAACCAAGTGCAAACGGGTGTCAATATGTTTATTCGTTTGGCGGTGCGCGCCCCCTTTTTAGCAATCGGTTCTATTATTGCCGCGTTTACGATCAATGCCAAAATTGCACTGATTTTTCTTGTGACAACGCCGTTGATTTTACTCACGCTTTGGCTTGTCATGAAATGGAATATTCCCCGTTATCAATCCATTCAAAAAGGGCAGGAAAAAATTGCGCGGCTTTCCGGTGAAGCCTTAGAAGGAGTGCGCGTTGTAAGGGCCTTTTCAAGACAAGAGCAGGAAAGTGAAGCGTTCCGAAATGCCGGAAAAGAAGTCACGCGCGATACCATTCAAGCGGGATGGCTTGCAGCTGTGCTCAATCCCGTCACAATGGTTTTGGTGAATTTAGCGATCGCATTTATTCTTTGGTGGGGCGCACAGGCCGTTGATATCGCTGTTCTTGCACAGGGCGATGTTATCGCAATGGTAAACTACATGAACCAAACTCTTTTGGCTCTAGTGGTTCTTGCAAACATCATTATCATCTTGACGAAGTCTGCGGCGAGTGCGCGCCGTGTTGCCGATTTATTGCAAATAGAACCTGATATGACTTTTGCTGAAAAAACAGCACCGTCTGAACAAGAGAGCGATGCAATTTGTTTTTCGAAGGTATCGTTTCGTTATGAAAACGGTGAAAACGTGCTCGAAAATTTATCTTTTTCCATTCAAAAAGGACAGACGCTGGGCATTATCGGCGGTACGGGAAGCGGCAAGACCACACTGGTTCAATTGATGCTTCGCGCATACGATGTTTCTGAGGGCGTTGTCAGCATCGACGGCGTTCCGGTTCAGAAATATCCGAAGGCACAGCTGAGCGAAAAGTTTGGAGTTGCACCGCAGGGTGCAAGACTATTCAAAGGGACCATTCGAAGCAATTTGCAGATGGCGGCACCGCATGCGGATGATACAACTTTAAAGCGAGCATTAAAGGCCGCACAATGTTTTGAATTTTTGCAGGAAGACAGTGCTTTGGAACAGCCGGTAGAGCAGGAAGGACGGAATTTTTCCGGCGGACAGCGCCAGCGCCTAACGGTCGCCCGCGCACTGGCACGACAGCCTGAAATTTTAGTTTTGGACGATTCCTCTTCCGCTTTGGATTATCGCACAGAAGCTGCTCTGCGGCAGACGCTTCGCCGAGAATACCCGTGCACCAAAGTGATCATCAGCCAGCGTGTTGCTTCGATTCGAGATGCCGATGTCATTTTGGTTTTGGATGATGGATGTCAGGCGGGGTTTGGAACACATGCGTCCCTGCTGGAAACCTGTGATGTTTACCGTCAGATTTGCCAATCGCAGGGAGAAGGAAAGGAGGATGCGTCATGTGGATCATGAAACGTTTGGCGGTGTGTCTAAAGCCTTATCGTATGAAGATGGCGGGTGCCGCTATAACCGCAATCGCGATGGTTTTGTTTACTTTGGCAGGACCTGTGTTGATTGGACGGGCCGTCGATGCAATGCTCGGTGCCGGAAAAGTAGATTTTTCTGCGGCGTTTTATTGGATTGTACTGCTGCTCATCAGCGTGGGTGCGGCCGCTGTATGCCAATGGATCATGAATGCCTTAACTCGCAGCATTTCCGCTTATGTGGCAAACGATTTGCGTACCGATGCTTTTGAAGCGCTGAATCGTTTGCCGCTGCGTTACTTGGACTCGCACCCTCATGGCGACATTATGAGCCGCCTTGTGAACGATACGGAACAGGTTTCGGAAGGCTTATTTCAGGCGCTGACACAGCTTTTGCCGGGTGTTGGCACCATTTTAGGCACACTGATTGTAATGGCGATGCTCAATCCTTTTATTGCGGTTGTTGTCGTGGTGATTACACCTGTTTCAATATGGTTTGCATCATTCATGGCAAAACGAACCTCCCACTTATTCCGCCGGCAGAGCGAAGCACAAGGAGAACTTTCCGGCTATGTCAATGAAATGGTGGAAGGTCAAGAGCTCGTTTCTATGTTCGGGTATGAGAAAGCTTGTGTCGAGCGCTTTTGCAAAATCAACCAATCGTTATCCGATATCACTCAAAAAAGCGTTTTTTATTCTTCGATTGCTAACCCCGGAACACGCTTTGTCAATGCGATTGTCTATGCGGCAGTTGCCGTTTGCGGCGGATGGGTTGTACTGCAAAATTGGATGACGGTAGGTCAGTTAAGCAGCTTTTTGACATATGCCAACCAGTATACCAAACCTTTTAACGAAGTAACGGGTGTGCTTACGCAAATTCAATCGGCTGTTGCAGGCGCGCAAAGGCTGTTTTTGCTGATTGACGAGCCGAAAGAACCTCAGGATCTGCCCAATGCGGCCTGTCCGAAAACCTGCAGCGGTGAAGTTGTCATGGAACATGTTGATTTTTCCTATCGCAAAGACCGACCCCTCATTGAAGATTTTTCTCTTCACATTGCTCCCGGCACACGCGTTGCCGTAGTTGGGCCGACGGGATGCGGAAAAACAACGCTCATCAATTTGCTGATGCGTTTTTATGAAATCGACAGCGGCAGGATTTTCATTGACGGAATTGACATGCAGCACATGAGCCGTGACGGTTTGCGCGGCCTTTACGGAATGGTGTTACAGGAAACCTGGCTGAAAAATGCAACTGTGCGAGAAAATATTGCCTACGGAAAACCGGAGGCATCACAAGAGGAAATCATTCAAGCGGCAAAAGCGGCGTATGCACATGGATTCATCAAGCGCTTACCGCAAGGTTATGATACGATAGTAGAGCCGGGCGGCAAGAATCTCTCCGCAGGCGAACGTCAGCTTTTGTGTATTGCAAGAATGATGCTGCGCCGACCATCGATGTTGATTTTGGATGAGGCCACCTCCAATATTGACACACGCACCGAGCTTTTGGTTCAGCGCGCGCTGGAGGATTTAATGCACGGGCACACTTGCTTTATTGTAGCGCACCGTTTGTCCACCATTCAGAATGCCGACATTATTTTGGTGATGGAAAAAGGCAGAATCTTGGAAAAAGGAACGCATGAAGAACTTTTGGCGGCAAAAGGGGCCTATGCAAAGCTGTATGAAAGCCGTTTTGCATCCCCGCCGATTGAGGCCGTTTGACTAAGCTTTTTCAAATTCTGATGATGATAAAAAACTCCGCCTTGCTTATTTGCGATATTGCAAATAGTCAAGGCGGAGTTTTTGATACTGCGTAAAAGGGCGCTCAAAATTGTCTAAGACGATACGAAGGAGCGGTTTGCGGTGCGGGCCCGGCGGATTGTCGTTTGACAAAAGCAGCATGGAGCAAAAGCGTACTGATGGGCACCTCGTTAATCAAGCTGTTCAACGCGTAAAAAGCGCTTTTTCCGATTTCCGTGCGATTTTGGCGAATCGTAGTGAGAGGGGGCTGTGTATAGGCGCAAAGCGGCAAATCATCAAAACCGATAATGCTGATATCCTCCGGCACACGCAGCCCCAGCTCCTGACAATGAAGCATTACGCTGTGTGCCAAGAGGTCGTGGTTGCACAAGATGGCCGTTACATTTTGCTGGAGCAAAAGTGGAAGATGCGTTTGAATACATTCGGCAAAGTGATAAGAGCTGCCCGAAAGACTGGGGTTGCTGCGCAGGCCGTTTTTTCGCAGGGATTGAAAAAACGCCGTATGGCGCGCTTGATTGATATAAGAGCCGAGCGTTCCGCTGAGATATCCGATATTTTCATGGCCGCAGGCTTTTAAATATTCAATGGCCAAATCAATGCCTTCTTGATTGTCAATCCCAACGTAAGCTGTCGTAGGGTTTGCTTTTACCTGATTATCGAGCAGCACCGCAGGGGTCCGGCTGGTTTGCAGCTGAAAAAGCCATCGGTCAGATAAGGAGAGCCCCAGAAAAAAGGCCCCGGCATATCGGTGCTCCATCATATAGGCATCATAAAACGAGTTCTCTTGAAGCTCTTCCGAAAGCGGCTCGATAGAAACATCGAATCCCGCAGGAACTGCCATCTTCCGAAAACCCATAACAATATCATATCCGAAATCTCCCGGTTGGGAACATTCCATATTGATAACGAAAATTACAATGCGCGGGGCATCGCTCTGACGCTTAATTCGGGTATATCCCATTTCAACGGCGGTTTCTACAATGAGTTTTCGCAAAGTTTCGCTTACATCTGCAGCACCGTTTAAAGCTTTGGAAACGGTACCTTTTGAAACGTTCAAACGTTCCGCAATATCTTCAATTCTTACCATGAGTCATCCTTTTTCTCGATTGATCGTTAAAAAAAGCGGATCTGACATCTAACAGACTGCATTTTGAGAAGCGGCAATCCAAGTGTTTTCCAGGATAGTCTTTTCAATTGCGCAATCGGATTGTTGATTCTTATTATAATATCTTTCTGAATGTTTTTCAATGTTTCGTAAAATTTTTTATATAAAATGAGCAAATTGTTTTTGTTACAGATTCGTGCTGGCCAAAAGACGTAAGGTTTTCGGCATGATTTTAAGAAAATTATCTGAAATAGAGCGGAGGGAAAGAAAAAGTTCAGCAGATTTTGCTTCAATGCCGGGAAAAAACGTCAAAAAGTACTTGACTATTTGCCGCGTAATGAGTATAGTGTAATTATCGAAACTTAACGAAACACTCTGCCTTTGGAAGAATTTTTATTCCGGAGCAGAAATGGGAAAAGTTTAATCGTGAGGTGTTTTACAATGGAACAGGCATTGCAGAATCTTTTAAACGAAAACTTTCAAAAAACTTTAGAAACGGCAAGCCAGACAGAAATTTACTATGCGCTGATGCTGTACGCAAAAGAGAAAGCAGCCCAAATGCCGAAAACAAGCGGCAAAAGAAAACTGTATTATGTTTCCGCAGAATTTTTGGTGGGAAAGCTTCTTTCCAACTATTTAATCAACTTGCATTTGTATGACGAGGCCAAAGCGCTTTTGGCGCGCTACGGCCACGACATCAACCGCATTGAAGATGCAGAAAACGAGCCCTCTTTAGGCAACGGCGGCCTCGGTCGTTTGGCGGCATGCTTCTTAGACTCGATTGCTTCGCTGAATTTGCCGGGCGACGGAGCCGGTTTGAATTACCATGACGGCCTTTTTTATCAAAAGTTTGAAAACTTGAAGCAAAAAGAGGAAAAGAACCCGTGGATTACACCGAAAAGCTGGCTGACCGACACGGGCGTGCGCTTTGATGTGCCGTTCGGCGGGCAGAGCGTGCGTTCTGTCATGTACGACATCGCCATTCCCGGCTACCGCGGCCAATGCAGCACACTTCACCTGTTTGACCTAGAAACGGTAGATGAAAATATCATCCGAGAGGGCATTGATTTTGACAAAAGTGACATTGCCCACAACTTGACGCTCTTTTTGTATCCGGATGACAGCGACGAGGCAGGCCGTCTGCTTCGCATTTATCAGCAGTATTTTTTGGTGTCCAGCACGGCACAGCTGATCTTGAAAGAAGTAAAAGAACGCGGCGGCGATTGGAACTGTCTGCATGAGTACGCGGCAGTGCAAATTAACGACACACACCCCACCATGATTATTCCTGAATTGATTCGCCTTTTAACCGAGGCGGGCATGTCGATGGAC
This sequence comes from Candidatus Ruthenibacterium merdavium, assembly GCA_019119935.1. Classification (GTDB taxonomy): domain Bacteria; phylum Bacillota; class Clostridia; order Oscillospirales; family Ruminococcaceae; genus Ruthenibacterium; species Ruthenibacterium merdavium. The sequence continues at coordinate 13,928 of DWWA01000024.1, forward strand.
GACGCCGTGCGTGAGGTAAGCCTAACGTGTGCTTACACAAACCATACCATTTTGGCAGAGGCACTTGAAAAATGGCCGATGAGCTTTATGCGCAAGGCGGTTCCGCAGCTCGTGCCCATCTTAGAAGAACTGGATCGGCGTGCAAAGCAAATCAGCACAGACCCGCGCGTTGCCGTCATTGATGAGCAGGACCGTGTCCACATGGCACACATTGACATTCATTTCGGTTACAGCATCAACGGCGTTGCTACGCTTCACACGGATATTTTAAAACAATCGGAATTAAAGCCGTTCTATGACCTTTACCCTGAAAAGTTCAACAACAAAACGAACGGCATTACGTTCCGCCGCTGGCTGGTACACTGCAACCAGCCGCTGACTGCCTACTTGCGCGAGCTGATTGGCGATGGTTTCCTGACGGATGCCGACGAACTGGAAAAACTGCTTGCTTATAAGAATGACAGTGCGGTGCAAACACGCCTGAAAGAAATTAAGCAGCAGGCAAAAAGGGAACTGGCACAATTTTTGCAGGAAACACAGGGCGCTCAGCTCAACCCGGATTCTGTATTTGACATTCAAATTAAGCGCCTGCATGAGTATAAGCGTCAGCAGATGAATTTGCTGTATGCCATTTACCAGTACCAGCAAATTAAGAAGGGAAATGTTCCCGTTCGTCCCATTACAATGATTTTCGGCGCGAAAGCAGCGCCTGCTTATATCATCGCAAAGGATATCATTCACGCAATTCTCTGTTTGTCCGAGTTGATTTCACATGATGAAGAAGTGAAAAAGCACCTCAATATTGTAATGGTGGAAAACTACAACGTCACAAAGGCGGAAAAGCTGATTCCGGCTTGCGATATTTCCGAGCAAATCAGTCTTGCATCAAAAGAAGCATCGGGAACCGGCAATATGAAAATGATGCTCAACGGTGCGCTGACGCTTGGCACGCGCGACGGTGCAAATGTGGAAATCGCACAGCTGGTGGGCGAGGAGAATATTTACTCGTTCGGCAAATCTTCCGAGGAAGTCATTCGCCTTTACGATGAACATGCCTACAATGCGGCGGCGCTTTACGAGGGTGATGAGGAAATTGCCGCTCTGGTTGACTTTATTGTGGACAAGAAAATGATTCGGTTGGGTGACCCTGTCTGCTTGGGACGGCTCTATAAAGAGATTGTGGGCAAAGACTGGTTTATGGCACTGCTGGATGTCAAAGAGTATATTCGCGTGAAAAATCAAATGCTCGCAGATTACGAAAACGAATCCGCATGGATGGAAAAGGTAATTGTCAACATTGCCAAAGCGGGGTTCTTCTCCTCCGACCGAACCATTCGCGAATACAACGAGGATATTTGGCATCTGTGAGGTGAAGCGGTATGAAACAGACCGGAATTTTGCTCGCCATTTCCAGTTTGCCCTCCCCGTGGGGAATTGGCGATTTAGGCAAGGCTGCTTATGAGTGGATCGACAGTCTTTCCGAAGCCGGAGTCAATTTGTGGCAGATTCTGCCGATGAATCCGCTCGGATACGGCAATTCTCCGTATCAGCCTTACTCGTCTTTTGCAGGAGATGAAATTTACCTCAGCTTGGAGCGACTCCAAGCTGAGGGGCTTTTGGAAGGGCTTCCCGTCCTTTCTGAAAATTCTGCCGCACGCGTCGATTATGACGGCGTGCGAAAACAAAAAGAGCAGTGGCTGCGCAAAGCATTTGCGGCCTTTGTTCCAAATAAGGAATATGAGGAATTTTGCCGCAGAGAATGGCTTTGGCCGTACTGCGCATTCCGGGCGTTTAAGCACGCAAACGGCGGCGTTTGCTGGCTGGAATGGCCCGAAGCGCACAAAAACTGGAAAGCAGGGGAAAGCTATCCCACTCCCGAAGCAGAAAAAGAAGCAAATTACCACGCCTTTTTGCAATTCCAATTTTCGAAGCAATGGCAGGAAGTGCTGGATTACGCCCACGAAAAAGGTGTGCGCATTATGGGGGATGTTCCGTTTTATGTCGGCATTGACTCTGCCGACGTTTGGGCCGAGCAGGAAGCCTTTTTGCTTGATGAAAAGGGCTATCCCCAGTTTGTGGCGGGCGTACCGCCCGACTATTTCAGCGCAACAGGACAGCGCTGGGGCAACCCCATTTACAACTGGGACTATTTGCAGAAAACAGGTTTTGATTTTTGGAAGCGCCGCATCGGCTATTGCCAGCGCATGATGGATCTCATCCGCATTGACCATTTCCGGGCGTTTGACACTTATTGGAAAATTCCGGCTTCGTGTCCGACTGCAATCGAAGGCGCTTGGCTGGAAGCACCCGGTTATGAAGTGCTTGATACGCTGTTTCGGGATATTCCAGGCTTGGAGCTTGTGGCGGAAGACCTCGGCGACCTTCGCCCTGAAGTGCTGACACTGCGCGATCATTACGGTTTAAAAGGCATGAAAGTGTTTGAATTTGTGTTTGACTTTTCAGGCCGCTATGCGCGTGACACGGGAGAGGAAAAGGAGAATCAAATTCTTTACACGGGAACGCACGACAACGCTACGCTGAAAGAGTGGTATCACTCTTTAACCATTGCACAAAAAAGAAAGCTTCGCCGCTGGCTTGCGCGAAAAGGCGCGGCAAACGGCGATGTGCTGAGGCGCATTGTGCACACGGTACTGGCCGACTGTGCCGAGATTGTCATTTTGCCGCTTCAGGATGTGATGAGCCTGCCGGCATCGGCGCGCATGAATACGCCGGGCACGGTCGGCTCGCCGAACTGGGAATGGCGCATTTCGGACTTTGCTGCAGCGCGGGCCGCGCTGATGGCACTGAAGCCGGAAATTCAAAAGAGGGGAAGATTGTAATGCTTGATAAGACAAAAAAAGACTGGTGGAAATCGGCAGTCGCCTACCAAATTTATCCGAAAAGTTTCCAGGATACAACCGGAAGCGGAACCGGCGATTTACAGGGCATTATCCGCCGTTTGGACTATTTGAAAACTTTAGGCGTAGACGTTCTTTGGCTTTCTCCTGTATTTGCTTCGCCGCAGGTGGACAACGGTTATGATATTTCCGATTACCGCGCCATTGACCCGATGTTCGGTACGCTGGAGGATATGCGCGAGCTGATTGCGGAAGGAAAAAAACGCGGAATCGGCATCATGCTTGATTTAGTGCTTAACCACAGCTCAAACCAGCACCATTGGTTTTTAGAAGCCAAAAAGAGCAAAGATAACCCTTACCACGATTATTATGTTTGGCGCGACGGAACGCCCGACACACCGCCCAACGACATGAAAGCATGCTTTGGCGGCTCTGCATGGGAATGGGTACCGGAAGTGGGGCAATATTATTTTCATCAATTTGCACCGGAACAGCCCGACTTGAACTGGGAGAATCCCGCAGTACGCCGCGAAATTTACGATATGATTTTATGGTGGATGGAACAGGGTGTCGAAGGTTTCCGATTGGATGTCATTGACCAAATCGCCAAAGAGCCCGACAAAGGCATTACGGGCAACGGCCCGCGTCTGCACGAGTTTTTGCGCGAACTCAGCGCAAATACATTCCAAAAAGGCTGCCTTGTCACGGTTGGCGAAGCATGGGGTGCCGATACCGAGCGTGCAAAGCTTTACAGTGCACCCGACGGAAGCGAGCTTTCCATGGTGTTCCAGTTTGAACAAATGATGCTGGATCAGCAAAAAGGAAAAGGAAAGTGGGATTTAGCGTCCCTTCCTTTTGTAGAAATGAAAAAAAGCTACGCAAAGTGGCAAAAAGAATTGCACGGAGCAGGATGGAACAGCCTGTTTTTAAATAACCACGATTTACCCCGGATTGTTTCGCGCTGGGGCGATGACACAGGCTATCGTGAAATGTCTGCAAAAGCGCTTGCAACCATGCTGCACGGAATGCAGGGCATGCCCTATATTTACCAAGGAGAAGAGCTCGGCATGACAAATGTCTGCTGGCCGATTGAAAAATACCGTGATTTGGAAACGCTCAATATGTACCATGAGCGGAAAGCACAGGGCGTACCGGAAGAGGAAATCATGCGTTCCATTCATGTGAAAGGCCGTGACAATGCACGCACACCGATGCAGTGGGACGACAGCACACACGCGGGCTTTACCACAGGTACTCCGTGGATTGACGTGAATGAAAATTATCACAGCATCCACGCAAAAGCCGCTTTGGAAAATCCCGATTCTGTGTTCTATTACTATCAAAAGCTGATTGCACTGAGAAAGCAGTACCCTGTGTTCGTCTTCGGTGATTTCCGTCTTTTGGAAGAAAATCACCCGCAGCTCTTTGTCTATGAGCGCTCGTTCGAGGGCGAGAAGCTATTAATCGTGTGCAACATGAGCGGGCAAGAAGTATCTTATGCCCTGCCGCAGGATTGGCAGGACTCCGAAGTGCTGATCGCCAATGCCGAGGGTGGATTAAACGGTATTTTCAGCCCGTGGCAGGCAATGGTTCTGCACAAGAAAAATGCATAAGCAAATTTTTTCTGCGGTCCATGCTGCTTTTGCAGATGCTTGACATTTTTACAAAATCATTTATAATTACTTTTAAAGTCTGTTTCGGGGCGGGGTGAAATTCCCCACCGGCGGTATAGCCCGCGACCACAGCGCCTTTGCACTGTGCTGATTTGGTGAAATTCCAAAGCCGACGGTATAGTCCGGATGAAAGAAACAATGCTGGCCGCAGGAGTTTCTGCGCTTTACAGTGTCGATACGCCCTTTTCGCAACAGCGGAAAGGGCGTTTTTCTTTGCGGCGGCGTCACGGGCAGACCTCAATTTCAAAGGAGGTCATATCAATGACAAACATCATCACAAAAAGAATCACGAAGCTCACCACGATTGCTATGCTCACGGCTTTAGCCGTGGCGCTGACGGCTATCATCCACTTTCCGATTATTCCGGCGGCGCCTTTTTTAGAGTATGACCCGGCTGATATTCCGGTTTTAGTCGGAACATTTTTGTTCGGGCCGTGGGTTGGCTTGGGGTTAACGGTGCTTGTCAGCTTAGCGCAGGGCTTAACCGTCAGTGCGGCAAGCGGACCCATCGGTATCATTATGCACATTTTGGCAACCGGTGCATTTTCGGTGATCGCCGGCACGGTTTATCAGAAAAAACGCACCTATGGCGGCGCAATTTTAGGCTTAGCGCTGGGCGCTTTGGCGCAGACAGTCGTCATGTGCGGATGCAACTTGGTTTTAACGCCGATCTTTTTAGGCTCGTCGGTGGACGAAGTAATCAAGCTGCTTGTTCCGGCAATTATCCCGTTTAACCTGATTAAAGCGCTGACGAACAGCGCCGCAACTTTAGTGCTCTATCGTCCGGTTTGTCACTTTTTATCGAAAAAAGCTTGACAAATTCGATGAAAAGGGTATAATAAAGAAAAAAGAATCATTGACTTATCAAGAGTGACAGAGGGAACAGGCCCGATGAAGTCCGACAACCTGCCGTTTCGGTAAGGTGCCAAATCCTGCGGTGAAAATCCGAGAGATAAGCTGTTGGCAGCCCGGTTTTTCGCCGGGCTGCTCTTTTTCTCAAAAATCTTGAAAGTCGAACGAGTCAAAAGAAAGGATTTGTTTATTATGGCAAGAAAGTTATTTACCTCCGAGTCCGTTACCGAAGGCCATCCCGACAAAATCTGCGACCAAATTTCCGACGCAATTTTGGACGCACTGCTGGAGAAAGATCCCAACAGCCGTGTTGCCTGTGAGGTTACGGCTTCCACGGGTATGATTCACATCATGGGCGAAATCACGACCAATACCTATGTGGATTTTCAGCGCATTGTGCGTGATGTGGTTTCCGATATCGGATATACCCGCGCAAAATACGGCTTTGACTCCGAAACCTGCGCTGTGCTGTCCAATGTGGACGAGCAGAGCCCTGATATCGCAATGGGCGTGAATCCCGGTGGTGCGGGCGACCAGGGCATGATGTTCGGCTATGCCTGCAACGAAACGCCTGAGCTGATGCCGCTGCCCATTTCTTTGGCACATAAACTCTCTAAGCGTTTGACTGAAGTGCGCAAAAACGGCACGCTGGCTTATCTGCGTCCGGACGGAAAGAGTCAAGTGACGGTAGAGTATGAAGGCGACAAGCCTGTCCGCATCGACGCTGTTGTTATCTCCAGCCAGCATGCAGACAACATTGATATGGAAACGCTGCGCGCTGACATTGAGCGCGAGGTCATCCGCCCGGTTCTTCCCGCAGAGCTTTTGGATGAAAACACGAAGTTCTATGTTAATCCGACCGGTCGTTTCGTAGTAGGCGGCCCGCAGGGTGACTCCGGCTTGACCGGCCGTAAGATCATCGTCGATACCTACGGCGGCATGGGCCGTCACGGCGGCGGTGCCTTCTCCGGCAAGGACCCCACAAAGGTAGACCGCAGCGCCGCTTACGCCGCACGCTGGGTGGCAAAGAACATTGTTGCCGCCGGTTTGGCAGACCGCTGTGAGGTGCAGCTGGCTTATGCGATCGGCGTGGCACAGCCCGTCAGCATCCGTGTCGATACCTTCGGCACCGGCAAAGTCGATGAAGAGCGCATTGAAAAGGCAGTAGAAGAAGTCTTTGATCTGTGCCCCTCTGCGATTATCGAAGCTTTGGATCTGCGCAAGCCCATTTATCGTCCGCTCGCCGCTTACGGCCACATGGGCCGCGAGGAGCTGGGTGTGCGTTGGGAAAATACCGACCGCGCTGAGCTTTTGAAGAAAGCTGTCGGCTAAAAAACAACTCATCGAAGTGATTGCTTCGATTTTGAGCAACAGCCCTGCAAACGCAGGGCTGTTGTTTGTATCACTTTTCCATATATAACGTAAAGAGGATGCTATGAAAAATCAGCCGATTGAGAGCTTGCTGCAAATGCTGAGTGAATATGCCGATACAGATACACTGGCCTTGCACATGCCGGGCCATAAACGAAAAATCGAACAGGCCGAATATTTAAAGCTGCTTGCGGCTCATTTAGACATTACAGAAATTCCCGGCTTTGACGACCTGCACGATGCCGACGGAATTTTAAAAAATTCCATGGAACTTGCCGCTCGCCTTTGGAAAAGCGAACGCTGCTTTTATTCTGCCAACGGAAGTACAGGCGGAATTCTTGCGGCGATTCGTGCGGCAACCGCTGACGGCGATGAAGTGTTAGCGGCGCGCAATTGCCATAAATCGGTTTATCACGCCATAGAGCTGTGCCGTCTGCATCCGCATTACCTAGTTCCTGCGCAGGACAAATTGTTCGGAATTTGCGGCTCGGTCACGCCGGAGCAGGTCGAGCAGGCGCTTTGTGATTTTCCGCGGGCTCGCGCTGTGATTGTGACAAGTCCAACTTATGAAGGCGTTATCAGCGATATCCGCGGCATCTGCAAAGTGGCTCACGCCCGCGGCGTGGCCGTTATTGTAGATGAAGCTCATGGCGCACACTTTAATGTGCTGTCCGGGTTTGAGCACGGCGCGGTTGCCGCCGGGGCGGATGTGGTCATTCATAGCCTGCACAAAGTTTTGCCCAGTTTAACACAGACTGCCGCTGTGCATTTTCAAGGAACTCTCGTTCATCAAAATGAGCTGGCAAGGCAGATGGCACTCTTTCAAACAAGCAGTCCGTCTTATCTTCTGATGGCTTCCATCGACAGCTGTGTGCGCTGGCTTTCCGCAGAACGTGAAACTTTGGCGTCGTCTTGGAATAATGCGCTTTTGGCTTTTGATGAAGAGATTTTGTCTCTGAAAAAGCTTTCCGTCTTAGGCCATGGAGCGCTTTGGCAGACAAAAAGTGCCTGCTTTTGGAACTTAGACCCAGGCAAGCTGGTTGTGAATACTTCAAAAACACACTGGAGCGGTGTGGAACTGGCTCAGCGGCTGCGCCAAGATTACCAAATTGAAACAGAGATGTCACAGCCGGGCTACCTTGTAGCCATGACTTCATGTTGTGACACAAAAGAAGATTTGCTGCGTTTTGCCCGCGCTTTATGCGAATTGGACGAACAAGCCATAAGTGCCGAGCCGAAGCCGTTTTTTGCCATCCCTAAACTTCCCGATAGAAAGGTTTTGCCTCAAACGGCCCAGCGGGCAGACATCGAAATTCTTCCCTTAAGGCAAGCCGTTAACCGTGTCAGTACGGGCTATGTATGGGCTTATCCGCCCGGCATTCCTCTTTTGGTTCCCGGAGAAGTGATTGAACTGCAAATCATAGACGCGCTGGAAGAACTGAACAAAAGCGGTGTTCATCTTTGCGGCTTGCAGGGAGAAGAAAACAGCTTGATTCAGGCCGTCGAAAATGCACAAGCTTTGTGAAAGAAATCTTAAGAAAATATTATTTTCAAAAAAGTGTGAAATACGAAGCCGTTTTTTCTCGTATATAAATTGAACGCTCTTTGAATTGGGTGGCAAAGAGCAGACTCATCTAAAGGAAGTGGAAAAAATGGCACAAATCTTGATGGTGATGACAGAAGGTTCTAAAAGCAGTATTTTAACAAAGCTTTTAACAGTGCAGGGGCATATAGTCGACTGCGTTTATCATGCACAGGGCGCGTGCGAAAAAATTGCGCAGCAGGTCTATCAAATGGTAATCATTGATTCTCTTTTCTCCGATGGCGATTGCTTTTTCGTTTGCCGCAGCCTTGCAAAGGGCGTGCCCGTCTTCTTCTGCGGAAGCTATGAAGAAGTGATGGAAAAAGCACCGCGTATTGCCGCGCAGGAAAAAGAATGTTTGATTTTACCGCTCAGCGAGCAGGCACTGGCACTGCGCATTTCCGAAGCTTTGGTTGCATCGTCAGAATGTGAGGAATGCCGCATCGGAACTTGCCGTATTGATTTTGTGCGGCGTTTAGTAACAAGAGAGGGAAAGGAAATTGCGCTTACCCCGCAGGAGTATTCCGTGCTGGCGACGCTGGCGCGTCACCCTCACCGTGCTATGAGTCGTGAAGCATTGCTTCAGCTGGCCTGGGGGTATCGCTACTGCGGCGATACCCGAACGGTAGACGTGCATATTCAAAAAATCAGAAAGAAATTAGACCTTGCCAAATGGATTCAAACCGTTTATAAGCTGGGTTATCGTTTGGAATACAGCGTATCGGCGTAAAAGCGAAACAGGAAGTGAAACGATGAACGATTTCCAAGGAGGGCACCGTATGCCGCCCCGGCGGCCGCCTGTCCGCTCTGTACATTCTGCGCGGCGCAGGCCGCCGCCTAAAAAACGCAGGCGAAAAAAAAGCCCGCTATTTTCCGGGCTGGAAAAAGTGATTTTAATGCTTTGCGCCGTACTGGTGTGCTGCATTATATACAGCACCGTTCAACTGGTAAAAGGAATTGCTTTGCAATTCGATATACTGTCCGTCGGCGGCGACAACCATCATCTAATTGTGATTGATCCCGGTCACGGCGGTATCGACCGCGGCGCGGAGTATTATGCGGTGGAATCAGAAGAAACAGAGCGTACAGCAAGTGCCTTACAAGCATTGCTGATGGCCGACGAAAATTATGATGTATTATTAACAAAACAAGCAGGTGAAGGCCTGAGCATCGCTGACCGCGCCTCGGTTGCAAATTCCAAAAAGGCGGACCTGTTTTTAAGCATCCATTTTAATTCTGACGAAACATACAGCGCCACGGGCTTTGAGTGTTATCCGCAGACGCCCGGCAGTGAATATTATTCTGATTCCATGCGCTTTGCTAAAGCAATTGCCGAAGGCATGGGCGAACAAGGACAAAACCTGCGCGGGTTTGGCGGCGTTCGTTTTTTGTATTATACGGATGACGGTGAAGGCGGATATCAAAAGCTTTTGCGGGAAATCAACGATACCAATATTTATCCGGAACAAACGTTTGGCGTATTAGAGCAAGCCCAGTGCCCGGCAGTATTGGCAGAGCAATGCTTTTTGACGAGCGATTCCGATGTGTTAAATTGGACGGGTGACAGCGGCGCACAAAAAGCGGCACGCGTTTACTACGAAGCAATTTGTGAATATTTTGGAACAGAGCCGATTGCGGGATAAAAAGTGTGGCAACCACTTTTCAAATCAATACAAATGTGGTATAATAAGCCAAAATCTGCTGAAAAACCGCTGTCGGGTGTCTGAAAGTGCTGTCATGGACGCTTTCGGAAGAATAGGGAAACGGGTGAAACGCCCGTGCGGGACCGCCGCCGTAATGAGAAAAAACGCACTCTTGCCACTGCCGTTTTGGTTGGGAAGGCAAGGGAAGCCTGCGCTCAAAGCCGGAAGACCTGCCCAACGGTGCATACTGCCGCAGGGGAAAGGGCAGAGCCGGATACGCGGACGGACAAAACGCGGAAACGGAAATTGAAAGCGCAGGCGACATGCCCGGCGCATCTTTTATGACCTTTCTTTTTATCATAAAAAGAAAGGTCTTTTTTGTTTGCTTTAGGAATGACCGGAAAGGATGGAACGGATGAAGCAAGGATTGCTTGTCGTGAGCTTTGGAAGCAGTGTAGAAAAAACGCGCAAAAATATAACGTGGACGGAACAGGTGCTTTGCAGCCACATGCCGCAAGCCGTTTTTGCGCGGGCATTCACCAGCCCGCGCATTCGTGCAGCACTGAAAAAGCGCGGAGAAGAAATTTTTTCACCCGAACAGGCGCTTGAAGATTTGCACAAACAGGGCGTGACTCATGTCATCATTCAGCCGACCCACCTTTTGCCGGGCATCGACTACGAAGCGCTGGTACAGCAATTACAAACTTACCGCGGCCGGTTTGAGGGCTTTTTGATTGGAAAACCGCTTTTGTCTTCCACGCGTCAAGTGCAAATTTTGGCACAAATTTTGATGCATCATTATCCCAAGCAAGAGAATGTATCACTTGTTTATATGGGGCACGGAACAGAGCATTTTGCAAACCTTGTTTATCCCGCGCTGGAAATGATGATGCATACCGAAGGGCGAAGTGATTGCTTTGTCACCACAGTAGAGGGTTGGCCGGACTTTGAAACAGCTGCCGGGCGCATTGAAACAAAGGAAGTTTGCTTAATTCCGCTGATGCTCACAGCCGGCGAACATGTTTTGGAAGATATGCTGGGTGAAGATTCGGACAGTTTGCGCGGCGTGATGGAGCGCCACGGAAAAACAGTGCATGCCGTTCGAGAAGGGCTGGGCAGTCTCGAAAAAGTCCGGGAAATGTACGGTTCACTTTTGGACGAACTTTTGCATGAAGCTTGTGCAGATCTCTCATGAAGAATATGGAAACACGAAAAAAACTGCGCACGGGCTACACCACCGGAACATGCGCCGCCTTGGCTGCAAAAGCTACCGCAGAATATTGGCTGAGCGGAAAAATGCCGCAGACGGTTTCGGTGGATACGCCGAAAGGGGTCAAGATTACCGTTTGCCCCATGGATGGGGGGCGCGATGACACCGGTGCGATGTGCTGGGTGCGCAAAGACGGCGGCGATGATATTGACGCGACGCACGGCATGCGAATTGGCGCACGCGTGGAGCCGCTTTCTGCGCCGGAAACGGGCGTTCTCATCGAGGGCGGCGAAGGCGTCGGCGTTGTGACAAAGCCGGGGCTTGACCAGCCGGTCGGCAACGCGGCTATCAACCGCGTACCGCGCGCAATGATTTCGCAGGCGGTGCAGGACGTTTGCATCCGTCATCACCATAAAAATGCTTTTCGTGTGGTAATTTTTGCTGAAGGCGGCTGCGAAATTGCGAAAAAAACGTTTAACCCCCATCTTGGCATTGTGGGTGGGATTTCTATTTTAGGAACAAGCGGCATTGTCGAGCCAATGAGTGTACAGGCTCTGGTAGATACGATTGACCTTTGCGAAAAACAGGCAGCGGCACTGGGTAAAAAGCATTTAATTTTAACTCCCGGCAATTACGGCGAATCTTTTTTGCAGGAAAACCGCATTGCAAGTGATGCCGTTGCCATAGTAAAATGCTCTAATTTTATTGGAGAAGCGCTGGACATGGCGGCAGAGTACGGCTTTTCCACGGTATTGCTCGTGGGGCATGTGGGCAAGCTGGTTAAGCTGGCAGGCGGCATTATGAACACACATTCCCGCTGGGCAGACTGCCGCACCGAGTTGATCTGCGCGCATGCTGCTGTTTGCGGCGCAGGGCGGGTTCTGTGTCAAGAGTTGATGCAGGCCGCGACCACAGACGCATGTTTGGAACTATTGGGCAAAGCGGGGCTGCAAGAACAGGTGATGGATTCTTTGCTTGCGGCCATCCAGGCGCATTTAGAACGCCGCGCCGCAGGCGCTTATCGCGTCGGTGCGGTTTTGTTCTCCAACGAACACGGAGAACTCGGCAGAACAAAAGAAACAGAGGATTTGATTCATTTATGGAAATGACAAAAAAAGGTGTATTTTACGGAGTGGGCATTGGTCCGGGCGACCCCGAACTGCTGACTTTAAAAGCGGTGCGGGTTTTGGAGTCTTGTCATGTGATTGCCGCCCCGCAGACCAAAAGCGAGCAAATGCTGGCGCTTGACATTGCAAGTGCGGCAGTGGATTTATCGAACAAAGAGATTGTGCCGCTGTTTTTCACCATGGAGCGCGACAAAGAGCGCCAGCGCGCCGCACATTTAGAAGCGGCAGACCGTTTGGAAGTTTATCTCGCAGACGGGCAGGATGTCGCAATGTTGAATTTAGGCGACGTTTCCATTTATGCAACTTATTCCTACCTGATGGAAATTTTTAAAGAGCGCGGATATGAAACGGTCATGATTCCGGGAGTGCCCAGCTTTTGTGCCGTTGCCGCACGCCTTGGTGAAAGTTTAACCGAGATGAACACCCCTCTTCATATTTTGCCTGCCGGGGCTGTGCCGCTTTCCGAGGCACTTTCCATGTCCGGCACCAAAGTGCTGATGAAATCAGGAAAACGCCTGCATGAAGTGGCCGATGCACTTGATCGTCAAGGCCTTCTTTCTCATGCCAAAATGGTAAAAAATTGCGGCTTGCCGGATGAACGAGTCTGCACTGACTTATATGCGCAGGAGTCCGCGGGATATTTTGCAACAATCATTGTAAAGGAGTAAGCCGATGGTTCATTTCGTGGGAGCCGGGCCGGGCGCGCCCGATTTAATCACACTGCGGGGCGCCCGCCTTTTACAGACGGCCGACGTGATTATTTATGCCGGAAGCCTTGTCAATGAAGCATTGCTCGAAAACGCAAAGCAAGGCTGTGAAATTTACAACAGTGCGCACATGACGTTGGAAGAGGTGCTGCACGTCATACGCATGGCGCATAAAGCCGGAAAAGACGTGGTGCGTCTTCACACGGGTGACCCTTGTTTGTTCGGCGCGATTCGCGAGCAAATGGATGCCTTGCAAAAAATGGGAATTGCCTATGATGATACGCCCGGCGTTTCCAGTTTTTGCGCCGCAGCGGCAGCACTCGGTGCAGAGTATACCCTGCCGGGAGTGAGTCAAAGCGTTATTATCACGCGCATGGAGGGGCGCACTCCGGTTCCCGAGCGCGAAAAGTTGGAAATTTTGGCACAGCATGGTACTTCGATGGTGCTGTTTCTGTCTGCCGGAATGACTCAGCGCGTGCAGGATGCCCTCTTAGCCGGCGACTATACAGCGGATACACCCGCCGCAATTGTCTATAAAGCATCATGGACGGACGAAAAAACGGTGCGGTGCACAGTGGGAACGCTGGCACAAGCCGCCGAAGAAAACGCAATTTCCAAAACAGCACTTCTTTTGATCGGCGATTTTCTGGGGCAGGATTATGACAGAAGCCTCCTTTATCATCCGTCTTTTGAAACAGAATTCAGAAAGGCAAGCAAATGAGCCTTTATTATCTCGCTTTTACAGAAAAAGGAACCAATCTCGCCCGCGCCATGGCGCGGCATACGGGCGGGGAGGTGTTCCGGAGCGGAAAACCGCTGACGGCGGCGCAGTGGACGGATCGCCATTTTCAAAAAGGGAATGTCCTTGTGTTTATCGGTGCATGCGGCATTGCAGTGAGAAGCATCGCGCCGTATATAAAAGACAAAACGAGCGACCCTGCCGTTCTCGTAGCGGATGAAGCGGGACAGTATGTAATCCCGATTTTATCCGGACATTTAGGCTGTGCCAATGACTGGGCGCGCATTCTTGCCGAAAAAATCGGGGCAGTGCCCGTTTTAACTACGGCTACCGATGTGCGCGGCGTTTTTGCTGTGGACGAGTGGGCAAAGCGGCAAAATATGGCGCTTTGTCATAAACAGAATATTGTCACTTGTTCGTCGCGTCTTTTGGCCGGAAAGGAAGTTGTCTTTTCTTCTCCGTGGGAAATCAAGGGAACGCCGCCGGCAAATATTATGCTGACACAAAACGGACAAGCACAGGTTGTTGTCAGCGTGTTTCGCCAGCCTGAGAATGTCTTGCATCTTGTTCCGCGCATTGTGGTGCTTGGGGTCGGGTGCCGCCGCGGAGTCAGTACAGAACAGTTTTCTGAACAGATGGACCGGTTTTTTAATAAAACAGGTTTGTGCATGGAATCTTTGTGTGCTGTGGCGAGCATTGATATTAAGAAAGATGAACCGGCGCTGACAGAATTTTGCAGCCGGAACTCGCTGCCCTTGCTGACTTACTCGGCACAGGAGCTTGCCGCTGTGGAAGGAACATTTTCGGCTTCGGAGTTTGTGCAAAAAACGGTTGGCGTGGAAAATGTGTGCGAACGCGCCGCATGCCTTGGCGCAAAGGGAACGATTTTGCTTTCTAAACAGGCAAGCGGCGGGGTAACCGTTGCCGCGGCACAAAAAGAATTTACACCGGATTGGAGTTGGACAGATTGAAGCACCTTTATGTCGTTGGCCTGGGGCCGGGCGGTGCCGAGTTTATGACCGGACAGGCCATACAGGCGCTGAGCCGCGCCGAGGTTCTTTGCGGATATACCGTTTATATTGATTTGGTTCGCCCCCTTTTTCCTGAAAAAGAAGTATTTACCACCCCCATGACGCAGGAGCTCGAACGCTGCCGCCGCGCGCTGGAGTTGGCACAGCAGGGGAAAACGGTTGCGATGGTGTGCAGCGGCGATGCAGGCGTTTACGGAATGGCCGGGCCGATTTTGCAAATGGCGCCGGAGTTTCCCGATGTGGAAATCGAAGTGGTGTCCGGCGTAAGTGCTGCACTTTCGGGCGCGGCCGTGCTGGGTGCACCCCTGATGCATGATTTTTGCGTAATTTCACTTTCCGACCTGCTCACCCCGTGGGAAGTCATTGAAAATCGGCTCGAATGTGCCGCAAAAGGCGATTTTTCCATTTGCCTTTATAACCCTTCTTCGAAAAAACGGGCGGGTTATTTGGCACGCGCCTGTGAAATCCTGCTTGCTCATCGATCGCCGCAAACCGTTTGCGGCTGGGTCAAAAATATCGGGCGCGAGGGTCAGGAATCGAAAGTTCTTTCCCTTGAGGAGCTGAAGGGAGAAACGCTTGATATGTTTACCACCGTATTCATCGGAGCATCAAGCACACAGGATATTTGCGGGCGTATGGTAACGCCGCGGGGGTACGAGAGAAAATGAACATTGTGCTGTTCGGCGGCACAAGTGACGGGCGCATTCTTACAGAACGTCTAATCGCTTTAGGCGCTTACGTGACAGTTTGTGTCGCAACGGAATACGGCGAAGAACAAATGCGGCAAACAGCGGGCTGCCGTGTACTGTGCGGAAGGAAAAGCGCGCAGGAAATGGCGGGTCTGCTTTCCAAAGCAGACCTTTGTATTGATGCGACACACCCCTATGCAGCCGAAGCCAGCCGTCAAATTGCGGCGGCGGCAAAGGAGAGCGGTGTACAGCTTTTTCGTCTGCTCCGTGCCGAAGCGCACACCCCGCAGGAAAGCGGTGTGCTCTTTGCCGAAAACGCAGTGCATGCCGCCGAACTCTTACAGAAAACAACGGGAAATATTTTTCTCGCAACCGGCGCAAAAGAGGTAAGTGCTTACCAAACTTTGCCGCCCCAGCGCCTTTATGTGCGGGTATTGCCGATGCAGGAAAGCCTGCGCTCATGTGAAGATGCGGGGATTCCTAGGGCGCATATTTGTGCAATGCAAGGCCCTTTTTCCAAAGCGTTCAACCTTGCATTGCTTCGTCAATGGGACATTCGCTGGATGGTGACAAAAGACAGCGGGGACGCAGGCGGATTTTCCGAAAAAACACAGGCGGCACGCGAGGCAGGTGTGGGCCTGATCGTACTGCGAAGGCCTGAAGAACAGGGCATGACGATGGAAGAAATCCTCAAAGAATGTGAAAGGAAAATGCAATGAAAATCAGTTTGATTGGCATGGGCTTCGGCGGAGAAGATGCACTCACCGGGCAGGCGAAAGAAGCGTTCCTGCACGCACAGCTTATCATCGGTGCGCCGCGTCTCACTGAAAGTTTAAGCGAAACTGTGCGCGGCCGTGCCGAGATTTTTGAAAGCATTCAAACAAAAGAAATCGCCCGGCGCATTTCCGGTTTTCAAGGAACGCACGTTTGTGTGCTTTTCAGCGGCGATACGGGGTTTTATTCCGGTGCGCGTCATTTGGAAAAAGCACTTTTGGAAATCGGGAAATATGAATGTGAATACTGCCCCGGCATTTCAAGTGTTCAGATGCTGGCCGCAAAACTGCACCGTCCGTGGCAAGACTGGAAGCTGGTTTCCGCGCACGGCGTTTCCTGCTGCGCTGCGGCAGAAATTGATGAAGTGCGTCCGACATTTTTCTTAACCGGGGGCACGTTGACCGCGCACGAAATTTGCCGCCAGCTGACGCAGGCGGGGATGGGTGCTTTGGAAGTAACCGCCGGTCAAGAACTGTTTACGCCGCGTGAGCGCGTTATTACGGCCAGTGCGGCGGAACTTGCCAAAGAAACCTTTTCTTCGCTGACGGTTTTGCTGGCAGAGCCGTTTGAAAAACCCTTTTGCCATGCAGGTATGCCCGATGACAGCTTTATTCGAGGCAAAACACCCATGACAAAGCAGGAAGTGCGCGCCGCCATCATGGCAAAACTTGCGCTGCGCCCCGAAGAAACCGTCTGGGACGTAGGAGCGGGTACCGGCAGTGTCAGCGTGGAAATGGCGCGGGCCGCTTTTCGCGGCAAAGCTTACGCCATTGAGCGAAACGAAGAAGCCTGCGCGTTGATTGAGCAAAACAAACAAAAGTTTGCCGCGTGGAATCTGCACATTCAAAAAGGCAAAGCGCCGGACGCACTTTCCGAACTGCCTGCGCCGGATGCCGTGTTTATCGGGGGAAGCGGCGGAAACATGAAAGAAATTATCCGGCTGGTGTACGAAAAGAACGAAAAGGCCCGCATCTGCGTCACGGCCATTGCACCCGAAAGCCTTTCGGCGGCAGTCGAAGCGCTGCGCGAACACGGCAAACAAGCGGAAATCACACAGATTTCAGCGGCACGTTCACGGCCTGTCGGTGGTTTACACATGATGGAAGCATTAAACCCCATTTGGATTGTCACGGAGGGCTGTCATGCGTAAATTGATGCTCGCCGCGCTCTCCTCCGGCGGCGGAAAAACCCTGATTGCCGCCGGGCTTGGCCTTGCGCTTCAAAAAAAAGGCTTGCGCGTCAGCGCGTTTAAATGCGGCCCGGATTATATTGACCCTATGTTTCATGAAGCGGCGATCAGAAAGCCCTGCCGTCATTTGGATTTATTCCTTTCGGGAAAAGAAACGGTGTGTAACCTTTTGGACAATGCCGCCAAAGACAGCGACTTTGCTTTATGCGAGGGCGTTATGGGGTTTTATGACGGGCTGGGAGGAACAACGACAAGAGCCTCCACGTGGGAGGTAGCCGATGCTGCCGATATCCCGGTTGTTTTGGTAGTGCAGCCAAAAGGAACCAGCGTGACGCTGGCGGCGCAGATCGCTGGGCTTGTTGGGTTTCGGAAACCCAGCCACATCTGCGGCGTGATTCTAAATCAATGCGCACGCCCCATGTTTGAAATACTTGCCCCCATGCTGGAACGGGAAACCGGCCTTGCAGTTTTAGGCTATGTGCCGCATTTACCGCAAGCCGAAATTGAAAGCCGACATCTCGGGCTTTGCACCGCAGGCGAGATCGACCATTTGCAAAAACGCCTTTCAGAGATTGCGCAAGCGCTGGAAGAAACAGTAGATATCGGGCGTTTACTGGAGCTCAGCGCAGAACACGTACCCGCGAAAATCAGTGAGAGCAAACCGCTTGAACACAATGCGTCAGTGCGCATTGCCGTAGCGCGGGACGAAGCTTTTTGCTTTTATTATGAAGAGAATTTCGAAGAACTTCGCCGCCATGGCGCCGAACTCGTATTTTTCAGCCCGCTGAATGACGAAGTGTTACCGAAAAACTGTGCCGGGCTGTACCTCGGCGGTGGCTACCCGGAACTTTACGCTGAGCGTCTGCAAAAGAACCACACCATGCGCGCTGAAATTACCCGCGCGGCAAAAAGCGGCCTTCCCATCATTGCCGAGTGCGGCGGGTTTCTCTATTTGGGAAAGTCGTTGGAAAGCCCGGAAGGGAAAAACTATGACATGTGCGGGGTCTTGGACGGGCACGGGCAGAAGGGAACTCGTCCGGTGCGTTTTGGGTATGCAACCTTAACAGCGCAAACAGACGGCCTTTTATGTAAAAAAGGGGAACACTTTCCCATTCATTCGTTTCATTACTGGGATTCTACGGAAAACGGCGCGGATTTTATCGCCGAAAAACCCGTCGGTACAAGAAAATGGCGCTGCGGAATTCATCAAAAGCGTCTGTATGCGGGGTTCGGACATCTCTATTTCCCCGGGATTCCCGGCGCGGCACAGCGTTTTGTAACAGCGGCAAAGGAGTATCAAAATGATCGAATTGAAAACATTTCTGGCTGAGATTTCTCCGGCGAATGAAGCGGCGGCCCGGCGTGCAAAAGCGCACTGGGATAACTGCGCAAAACCACTGGGAAGTTTGGGGCTTTTAGAGGAAATGGTCATCCGCATCGCGGCGCTGAAAGAAACTGAAAAGATTTGCCTGCCGAAGAAAACTCTCGCGGTATTTTGCGCCGACAACGGCGTCGTTCAGCAGGGCGTGAGTCAGTCCGGCAGTGAAGTGACAGCTCATGTCACCGATAACCTTGCGGCCGGGCGCACCTCGGCGTGCCGAATGGCGCGCGTAGCGGGGTGCCGTGTTGTTCCGGTCGATATGGGCGTTTTGGATTATCCCTCCACAAAAGGGGTGCTTTCGCGCCGCGTAAGAAACGGCACGGAAGATATCACCCAGCATCCTGCCATGACCCGTGAAGAAGCGCTGAAAGCCATTGAAACCGGGATTTCTTTAGCAAAAGAGCTGGACGCCGATTTGCTGGCAACAGGGGAAATGGGCATCGGCAACACCACGACGGCCAGCGCAGTAGCGGCGGCCCTGCTTGGCGTTTCACCCAAAGAGGTGACAGGGCGCGGCGCCGGGCTGTCGGATGCAGGCCTTACAAAAAAGCAAGCGGCAATTGAAACAGCACTTTCTTTGCATCGGCCCGACCCTAAAGATCCTATTGACGTGCTTTGTAAAGTGGGCGGGCTCGATTTAGCGGCGATGTGCGGCATGTTTTTAGGCGGTGCGGCGTATCGCGTGCCGGTGCTCGCAGACGGCTTTATCTCTAATGTTGCGGCGCTTTGCGCCATACAGCTTTGCCCAAACGCGAAAAAAGCGATTTTTGCAAGCCATCTTTCCGCAGAACCGGCGGCAAAAATGCTCGAGGAGCATTTGACGCTTCATCCCATTCTGCAGGCAGGAATGCGCTTAGGCGAGGGGACGGGAGCTGTCGCTGTCATGCCGCTTTTGGATATGGCGCTCGCGGTTTACAATGAATCTTACACTTTTGAAGAGTGCGGCATTGACGCCTACCAGCCGCAGCAGGGGGAAACATGCTGATCTTGGTCGTTGGCGGCGCAGCATGCGGAAAGAGCGCATTTGCAGAATCGCTTGCCTGTCAAGGTGCTTTGCCGCGGGTGTATATCGCCACCATGCAAGCAATGGACGAAGAGTGCGAAATACGCATTGCGCGCCACCGGGAAATGCGCGCCGGAAAAGGTTTTAGCACGCTGGAATGTCCGCTCGGGCTTGCAGACGCGGACATTCCAGCCAAAACAGCGCTTTTAGAATGTCTTTCCAATTTGGCCGCCAATGAAATGTTTGCCCCCGGTATGACACCGCAAAAAGCGAAGCAGAATATTTTAAACGGCATTGACCTGCTTTGCCGCCGGTGCGAACGGGTTGTGATTGTTTCCAATGAGATTTTTTGCGACGGCATTGACTACGATGCCTCCACACAGGCATACCGCGTGCTTTTGGCGCAGTTAAACCGCGCCATTGCCGAGCGCGCAGACTGTGTCTTTGAAGTGGTTCACGGTATTCCGATCAGGCATAAAGGGGGAACACACGAGTGAAATGGCTGGAAACTGTCGCCGTTGCATTTGCCATGTTTTCGGCAATTCCCGTTCCTCAGCCGGTTTGGAACAAACAGAACATGCGCTATGTCATGTGTGCCTTTCCTTTTATCGGGGCGGTGATTGCCGCTTGCTGGTGCGCCGTGGCATGGGTTTGTGTCCAACTGGGGGTATCGGACGTACTGCGCGCGGCGCTTTTATGTGCCGTTCCTGTCGTTTTAACGGGCGGCATTCACTTAGATGGCTATGCAGACGTTGCAGACGCAAGGGCCAGCCACGCGCCGATGGAGCGAAAACATGAAATTTTAAAAGACCCGAACTGCGGCGCCTTTGCACTCATCCGCACGGCTGTTTATCTCTTGGTATACGCCGGTTTTTGCGCTGAGTGGCGCGCCGATTGGTACGGCTATTGCGGCGCGGCTGCATCATTTTTTCTTTCGCGCTGTCTGTCGGGCTGGGCGGTGGCCGGGTTTCCTTTGGCGAAAAACACCGGGCTTGCCCATACCTTCGCCCAGTCGTCTGACCGAACAACAGTGCGCATCATTTTAACGGTGCTGTTTATGGCAGTTTCGGCGGCACTTGCGGTATTCTTCGGTGTGCGCGGGCTGTTTGCGGTTGCGGCGGCGCTTTTGGTGTTTGCGCGCTACTATGTTGTTGCAAAAAAAGAATTTGGGGGAATTACCGGCGATTTAGCGGGCTGGTTTTTACAGCGCTGTGAGCTTGCGATGCTCGCTGCAGTCGTGCTGGGGCAACTGGGGAGGAATTTGCAATGGTTTTAGTAACAGGGCCGTTTCGCTCCGGGAAAAAGACTTTTGTGCGCGAGTGGAAAGGCTGGACAGAGACGCAGCTTTCAGAGCACGCCGTGTGGGATGTCCAAAAGCTGGCGCAAGAAACAGACGATTTAGAGGCGCTTTGCCGCAAACTTTCTCAGTATGACGTGGTGATCATTACGGAAACGGGAGCAGGAGTGGTTCCGATTGACGCAAACGAACGCCATGCAAGAGAGCAGGCGGGCAGACTTGGGTGTCTTTTAGCGGGACAGGCAAGCTGCGTCGTCCGGGTATATTGTGGGATTCCTACCGTAATCAAAGGAGTATTGGAATGAAACTGTATTTAATTCGACATGGTGAAACCGTGTACAACCGAGAAAAGCGCTATCAAGGTCAGCGTGATATTCCTTTATCCGAGGAAGGGCGTGCAGCACTTTGCCCGGCAGAGATTCAGCCGCCCGTGGTGTATACTTCACCGCTTACTCGCGCGGTGGAAACGGCACAGATTTTGTTTCCGAATGCACAGCTTATTCCGGTAGAAGGGCTTCGTGAAATGTGCTTTGGCATTTTTGAAGGACGCAATTATCAGGAAATGGAAAAAGACCCCGAATACCTCGAATGGGTGGGCAGTGATTGCAGCGGGCAGATTCCGCAGGGTGAAAATAAGCACGACTTTTCCGCCCGTACCTTAGAAGCACTGGAATCATTGGTTTGCAAGGCTCTGGAAGAAAATGAGGAAACGCTGGTGATTGTCGCACACGGCGGCACACAAATGGCTGTAATGGAAGCGCTGGCTGTTCCGCGAAAGCCTTATCACGATTGGTGCGGGAAAAACGGCTGTGGCTGGGTGCTCGATGTTTCAGTCGAAAACTGGGCGCGCAAAGAGCTTCCGATTTTGGAAGAAATTTGCTGTGTGCGCGGAGGGCTTCGATGAATATTCTTGCGATTGCTGTTGGCTTTTGTCTGGATTTGATTTTAGCCGACCCTGCTTGGATGCCCCATCCCGTTGTTTGGATGGGGCGTTTTATCACCGCCGCCGAAAAACTTTTGCGCAACATGTTTCCGAAAACGCCTGCAGGTGAGCGGGCGGCGGGCGTTATTTTAGTGTTCGCTCTTTTGGGTGCAACAGGTTTTATTTCCTTTGGTGCGGTAGCACTGGCCGGTAAAATCAGCCCGTATCTTTCGTTTACCCTGCAAGCGCTGTGGTGCTGGCAAGTGCTGGCACTCAAAGGGCTGAAACAAGAGGCAATGGCTGTTTGCAAAAAATTAAAAGAAAATGACCTTTCCGCGGCGCGAACGGCTGTCGCGCGCATTGTGGGGCGCGATACACAAAACTTATCCGAGGAAGGCGTCACAAAAGCCACCGTAGAAACCGTTGCCGAAAATTTCTCGGATGGCGTTTTGGCTCCGCTTCTTTATCTCTTTTTAGGCGGTGCGCCTTTGGCGCTCATGTATAAAGCCATAAACACGATGGACAGCATGGTGGGCTATAAAAACGAGCGTTATCGTTTCTTTGGATGGGCGGCAGCAAAACTGGATGACATCGCCAATTTCCTCCCATCGCGTATTGCAGCCCTTCTTTGGATTGCCGCGAGCGGTCTGGCAGGGCAGAACGCCAAAAACGCTTTTCTCATTTGGCGTCGCGACCGAAGAAATCACGCAAGCCCGAATTCTGCACAAACTGAAGCGGCTTGTGCCGGGGCTTTAGGGGTTCAGCTGGCAGGCCCGGCATCTTACTTTGGCCAGGTAGTGGAAAAGCCGTACATCGGTGATGCACTGCGTTCCATTGAGCCAAAAGATATCGAAAGAGCATGTAAAGCACTTTACCTTGCCAGCGCTTTAGGGCTTTTGTCAGGAGTATTGTTCTGGAAAGTGATTTCGCTTTACGTTGAAGGAGTGAGCTTATGAGAGCAAAACACGGGGGAGATTGGTACGGATTTCAAGCAAAATATGGCCGCTTTCCTTTGGACTACTCCGCCAACGTCAGCCCTTTTCCTACGCCAAAAAATATCTGTAAAGCAATTTCGCTTGCCAGCCAAAATTTGGCCTCTTATCCGGACCCGGAATGCCGTTTGCTCCGCCGTGCCATTGCTGAAAAGGAAGGTGTTCCTCCGGAATGGATTCTTTGCGGAAATGGTGCGGCCGATTTAATCGTCCGCTTTGTGCTTGCCCTAAAACCCCGCCGAGCATTGGTTACTGCCCCTACCTTTTCAGATTATCAGCATGCACTCTCCATTCTTTCCTGTGACATCGAACGGTATGTTTTAAAAGAAGAAAATGGATTTCTTTTACAAGAAGACTATCTCTCTGTGCTTTCTGATGATATCGATGCCGCTTTTTTGTGCGAGCCGAATAACCCCACAGGCGCACTCACTCCGATGCCGTTTTTAGAAAAAGTAGTCAAGCGATGCAAAGACACCGAAACGGTTTTAATGGTAGATGAATGCTTTAATAACTTTTTGGATGACCCCAACGCCCATACGTTAAAGTTTTTGTTAGAAAATTTCCCACATCTAGTCATTTTAAAAGCTTTTACGAAAATGTATGCTTTGGCCGGGGTACGCCTAGGGTACGTTATTTGCTCGAACCGTGACCTTCTGGAAAAAATGGAGCAGGCAGGGCAGGCATGGAGCGTTTCGACGCTGGCGCAAAGCGCGGGGCTTGCTGCGCTGAAAGAAGACGATTATGTGCAAAAGGTGCGCCGCGTCGTTCAAACGCAGCGGCCGTTTTTAAAGGCAGGTTTGGAGAAACTTGGTATTCAGGTGTTTGACGGGCAGGCCAATTACTTACTTTTGAAAACTCCAGCTCCGCTTTCTGCCGGGCTTGCTTTGCACGGAATTTTAATCCGGGAGTGTGCCAATTATCCTGGTTTAAGCAATGAATTTTACCGCATTGCAGTTCGCACCCGCGAGGAAAATGAGCGCTTGCTTTCTGCCGTCGAGGAGGTAATGTGTCAGTGGCAAAACGAATTATGATTCAAGGCACCATGTCCGGCGTGGGAAAAAGCCTTTTATGCGCGGGGCTGTGCCGCATTTTTCACGAGGACGGTTTTCGCGTTGCTCCTTTTAAAAGTCAAAATATGGCGCTCAACAGCTTTATCACAAAAGACGGATTGGAAATAGGCCGTGCGCAAGCAGTACAGGCGTTCGCCGCCAGAATTGAGCCGGATGTCCGCATGAACCCAATTTTGCTGAAACCCTCCAGCGACACCGGCAGTCAGGTGATTTTACACGGCGAAGTGCAGGGCGAGCTTTCAGCGGCAGAATATTTTCGAAGGAAAAAAGAATTTGTGCCGGAAATCCGCAAGGCGTTCGACAGCCTTTCTGAGGAGTTCGATATCGTTGTCATCGAAGGCGCAGGAAGCCCTGCGGAAATTAACTTAAAGCAAAACGATATTGTGAACATGGGTCTTGCAGAAATGGTGGATGCTCCCGTCTTGCTTGTGGGCGACATCAACCGCGGCGGCGTGTTTGCACAGCTTTACGGAACGGTTGCGTTATTGGAACCGCATGAGCAAAAAAGAATCCGCGGACTGGTGATTAACCAGTTTCGCGGCGATGAGCAAATTCTTCGCCCCGGCCTTCAGATGCTGGAACAGCGTGTGCAAAAACCGATATGGGGCGTCGTTCCGTATACGGACGTAGACCTTGACGACGAGGATTCTGTCTGTGAGCATCTTTCTCACCACAAAGCCGAGAAACCTTTGGATATTGCGGTTATTCGATTGCCCCGCATTTCCAATTTTACGGATTTTTCCCCGCTGGAAGCGCATCCTATGTTAGGTGTTCGCTATGTTTCTGCGCCTCACCAGCTCGGCACTCCCGACCTTGTTATTTTGCCCGGCACCAAAAGCACGATGGCCGATTTAAAATGGCTGCGGGAAAGCGGGCTTGAAGCTTCCGTCCTGCGCTTAGCCGGGCAGGGTGTGGGCGTGCTCGGTGTTTGTGGCGGATATCAAATGCTGGGCCAAACCATCAGCGACCCACACGGCACGGAAGGCGGCGGGAATATGCGCGGACTTGGCCTTTTGCCGGTTGAAACGGTGTTTGAAACCAAAAAAACACGAACGCGCGTTACCGCAAGCGGCTGCGGCTGGTTTGAAGGCGCTTTTATCGAGGGATACGAAATTCACATGGGACAAACATGCAGGCAAGCCGCCGCGCCGTTTTGTGTTCTCTCCGACGGGCGCGAGGAAGGCACGATGAGCGGGAATATCATGGGGACATACCTGCACGGCCTATTTGACAGCGCACAAATGGCAGGGCGGCTGGTACTGCGCCTTTGTGAGCAAAAAGGCATTGCACCGGATACATTCGCCGCGATGAATTACCGCGATTACCAAGAGTGCGAAGCCCACCGCTGGGCAAACGTATTGAGAAAACACTTGAATTTAGAACAAATCTATGCAATCATGGAGGAAACAGCACATGGATAAGGGCCTAGTTCATCTTTACAGTGGAGACGGAAAAGGAAAAACAACCGCCGCCATGGGGCTTGCACTGCGCGCATTGGCCGCCGGAAAAAAAGTGGTGATTGTACAGTTCCTAAAAGGTGCTGAAAGCGGAGAGATTACGCTCTTAAAACAGCTCGGCGCACAAGTGTTTCGCGGGAAAGCAGGCCAGAAATTTGTTTTTCAAATGAACGAGGCCGAAAAGCAGGAGAGCCGCCTTGTGCAAAACGAAAACTTGCGCCGTGCCTTAGAACAGCCAGCCGATATGCTCATTCTCGATGAAGCCTGCGGTGCATGTGCGCTCGGCATGGTAGAGGAAGCCCTTTTAAAAAAGGCCGTGATGGAAAAGCCCGAAGAGCAGGAGTTGGTGCTCACGGGACGTGACCCGGCAGAGTGGATGCAGCAGCGTGCTGATTATCACACGGAAATGCTTTGCCATAAACACCCTTATGAGCAGGGAATCTCCGCAAGAAAAGGGGTGGAATTTTGAGTAAAAAAGAATACCTTCCGGCTGATATTGAAGCGCGAAGCTTTGCAATTATTACAAAAGAGCTGGAGGAAATGGGAATTGTGCTTCCCTATGACACCGCATTTATCACAAAGCGTGTCATTCATACGACTGCGGATTTTTCCTATGTGGAGCAGCTTGTTTACCAAAATGATCCCGTCGGCCACGCGGTGCAGGCTTTAAAAAACGGCGCGTGCATCGTAACAGATACCAATATGGCAAAAGCCGGGGTCAGCAAAACATTCCTTGCTTCTTTGGGCGGCGAAGTTGTATGCTATATGGCAGATGAAGACGTTGCACAAAAAGCGAAAGAACACGGCACCACCCGTGCAGCCGCCAGCATGCGCAAAGCGGCGAAAGAACACCCGAATGCGATTTTTGCCATTGGCAACGCCCCCACAGCGTTGATGGAACTGAAAGGCATTTTAGAAGAAGACCCGGAGTTTCGCCCCGCACTCGTCATTGGCGTACCGGTGGGCTTTGTTAATGTGATAGAAAGCAAGGAGAGTTTGCTGGAAACAGGCTTGCCTGCGATTGTCGCAAGGGGCAGAAAAGGCGGAAGCAACGTGGCCGCGGCTATCTGCAACGCGCTCATCTATGCGGCGGCGGGGCGTTTAAAACCTCAGGAGCGCGGCGGTGTGTGGACAAGCGAAACAAAAGCAGAGTAACTGCGAGGAATAAGGGGAATGAGTGATGACGGATTTTGAACAAAAATTCGGGGTAACAGGTTATCCGCAGGAAGCACAAGCGGCATTGCTTTCTGCAAATGAAACTTTGGAACAAAGCGCCGCTTGGCGGGCTTTTGCAAAGCGGTCATTGAACGAATATCAAAGCGGCACGCTGAAATTTGAGCAGGCGCTGAAAAAAGCGCAGCAGATTGCACAGGACAGCGCAGTCAACGAAAAAACGGCGCTTTTGTTGTTTCATTTACTGCTGGCTCCAACGCTCCGGGAGAAATATCAAGCAAAAAATATTCCTCTGGCAATCTTTGAAGACAGCATCCGCGACCTTCTTTATAAAGCCAAAGAGTGCCATACCGTCTATGGCGTTTGGGGCAGCTTTGTTGCACCATGGTTCGAGGATTTCTTTCACCTCAAACGGTTTGCACTGGGCAGGCTGCAATTTGAGCGCGCTCATGTACCGAAAGATTGCATTGTTCAAGGAAAACAGCTTTTCAAAGGCACTCCTGCACTAAATTTACATATTCCGTCGAGCGGGCCGCTGACAAAAGAGCTGTGTGAAGATTCTTTCCAAAGGGCAAAATCTTTTTTTGGCGAAGAAGGGAAGGAAACCGTATTTCTCTGTGATTCGTGGCTTTTATTTCCGCGCCACCGCGAAATTTTATCTCCCGAAAGCGGTATTTGCCGGTTTATGGACTTATTCACATTAATTGAATGTCGCGAACAGCCGGAGTTTTTCGATGCATGGCGCGTATTCGGCAAAGAGATTCATCCGCCCTACGAGGATTTACGACAGGATACCGCTTTGCAGCGCGGCTACGCCCGCTGGCTGAAAGCCGGAGAAGCGACCGCCACCGGGGTGGGAATAGCCATTCGATA
The DNA here is from genome assembly GCA_019119935.1 of Candidatus Ruthenibacterium merdavium. Classification (GTDB taxonomy): domain Bacteria; phylum Bacillota; class Clostridia; order Oscillospirales; family Ruminococcaceae; genus Ruthenibacterium; species Ruthenibacterium merdavium. Next base: position 41,541 of record DWWA01000024.1, read on the forward strand.
AAGAAAAGCACAACGCTCCTTTTTTATTAAACTTTAACGAAGGAAAAAGCAGGCAGAAACCCGCGAAAAAGCGTTGCAACCCCTGTCGTTTTTTGTTATACTGTAACAACAAACAATTTTGTATTTATTTCATTTAAGGAGTGTTACCATGTCGGAAACTGTAATCGTTGTCGATTTCGGTGGTCAGTACAATCAGCTGATTGCACGGCGCGTTCGTGAGTGCCATGTGTACAGTGAAATTGTGCCTTATACAAAGGCGCTGAAGGCTGTTAAAGAGAAAAAGCCCAAGGGTGTCATTTTTACAGGCGGCCCGAACAGCGTTTATTTGGAAAATTCCCCCACCATCAGCACAGAGATTTTTGAGCTGGGCATTCCTGTTTTAGGCATTTGCTACGGCAGCCAGCTGATGATGCACTTGCTGGGAGGTAAGGTTTGCCGTGCACCTGAGCGTGAATATGGCAAGACGGAAGTACACGTCAAAACTTCCAGCAAAATGTTCCAGGATGTGAGCGAAACTACCATCTGCTGGATGAGCCATAACGATTATATTGAGAAGGCCGCACCCGGGTTTGAAATTTCCGCTTATACGGATAATTGCCCCGTTGCGGCAGTAGAATGTGCAGCGAAAAATCTTTATGCTGTCCAGTTCCACCCTGAAGTGCTCCACACACAAGAAGGCAAAAAAATGCTGTCCAACTTTGTTTACAATGTGTGCGGCTGTGCGGGTGAATGGAAGATGGATTCCTTTGTGGAGCGCTCCATTGAAGCCATCCGCGAAAAGGTCGGAAACGGCAAAGTTCTTTGCGCTTTGTCCGGCGGCGTTGATTCGTCCGTAGCGGCGGTTATGCTGGCAAAAGCAGTGGGCAAACAGCTGACCTGCGTGTTTGTCGACCACGGCCTTCTTCGCAAAGATGAGGGCGATCAGGTAGAAGCAGTGTTCGGTCCCGATGGCCCTTATGATCTGCATTTTATCCGCGCCAATGTTCAGCAGCGTTTTTATGATAAGCTGGCAGGCGTAGAGGACCCCGAAAGAAAGCGCAAAATCATCGGTGAGGAGTTTATCCGTGTCTTTGAGGAAGAAGCGAAGAAGATCGGAGCAGTAGATTTCCTTGTGCAGGGAACCATTTATCCCGATGTCGTGGAAAGCGGCCTCGGCGGTGAATCTACCGTCATCAAAAGCCACCATAACGTAGGCGGATTGCCCGACTATGTCGATTTTAAAGAGATCATTGAGCCCTTGCGCGACTTGTTTAAGGATGAAGTGCGTCAAGCGGGCAGAGAGCTCGGTATCCCCGAGCATCTTGTCAGCCGTCAGCCGTTCCCTGGCCCCGGCCTTGCCATCCGCATCATCGGTGAAGTAACGCCGGAAAAAATCAAGATGGTGCAGGAAGCCGACGCCATCTACCGCGAAGAAGTGGAAAAAGCCGGCGTTTCGGCACAGCTTGGGCAGTACTTTGCCGCACTTACCAATATGCGCAGCGTCGGTGTCATGGGCGATGAAAGGACTTATGACTATGCGATTGCCCTGCGTGCTGTTACTACCACTGACTTTATGACGGCAGAGTCCGCCGAAATTCCTTGGCCGGTGCTCGCTACCGTCACAAGCCGTATTGTAAATGAAGTACCGCACGTTAACCGCGTACTTTATGATTGTACGGGAAAACCGCCTGCGACGATTGAGTTTGAATAAGTAAAAAGTGGATATGAGAGTCTGCAAACCAGTATAAACACTGGGTTTGCGGCTCTTGAAAATCCCCCTTGATAGCAGATTGATAGCATTTTCCAAATCCCGATTTATTCTCGAATGATCGGGCTGCTTACATTATTTTGCTCTGTTATGTTCAAGCAGCTTCTTTACTACCATTCTCGTTGTATTTTCACCTCTGCCAGCATTACTTGAATTTCGGGCAAAAGTTTCTATACATGCGTGTAATTCCGTTTACTCACAGCAATCCCCCTGATGTAGTTCTATTTTCCTACATCAGGGGGACTTTGTTTATTGACCGTTCTTACTGGATCAGTTGCAACGGTGTACAAAGGGAACATTATAAAGGACAAAAAATATGAAGCGCATGATCAGTTATCTTTATTTGTGGAATTGATCGAACTTGCGCTTAATGAAAATGAATGTAATCTTGTGAAAACTAATTGTAGAGGAGCGATCGTTTCGAAAGCGGATAAAAAGGAATTGGAGAGATGGAAAGCGTTTTTAATAGAGAATCAAGTACACTTGGCATTAGAGGAGGAATTTGGTGTAAAGGATGGACGTTTGTATGGAAAAAAACTGTTCACAAATGCTTCCTTAGATTATAATTTTGATAAAATAAATAAAAGCGATTATGAAAAAATGTTAG
>DWWA01000025.1 GCA_019119935.1 Candidatus Ruthenibacterium merdavium
GGTGACGGACTGCTTCACGGCTTCAAATACGTTCAATAGGCAAACTGAAACTACCATATCAATTAAGTTTTCGCTCGGCGAACAGGTATAGAACTTTTCTCTGTTTTCGCCGTTCGCATCCATTTTCCAAATAACTTCCGTCTGTTCCTGTTCACTGTCAGCACTTCCCACACAGAACAAATGCTCGTTTTTCGCATCCAAAAATAACCCTCCTACGGCAAACGGGAACCAAGAAGGACATGTTTCATCGTTGTGCTGGCACTCCGGGCGACTGCACAGATAAACTGCTGCTTTCGTGGCATAGTCTATGTAAACAATATTACTTCCTTTTTGGGGGTTAGGTATGCTCTTATAGAAACCGTTCTCGCCACCTGTTGTGGAACCTACCAAGAGAAACGATGTCACCGGCGTCAAAGATATTTCCGCGGCGGCTTGTTCCGGTTCGCTGGCTGCCGGATCAGGCGGTGCACTGCAAGCGCACAGCAAAAGACTGAATAATAAACATAACATCCCTGCTATTTGGTATCGTTTCATGGTTGTCCCCCTTTTATAATCATTACAAGCACACCCCACAGCACATAAAAGCACTGTGGGGCAAAATCATGAAGTAGCGATCTATTTACAATCATGAAGACAAATGCCGCAGCACATCGCTGCTTAAAAACGAGTGTATCATTCGTATCCAACTTCTCTGGAAACTATCACAATATATCACTCTCTGCCCAGCGAAATCATATCAGATATATATTATGAATTCAACAAAAACATCATGAAATAGGAGAAATATGTATTAAAAAAGGGGGGTAATGATATAACAAGCGCTAAAACCACACCGATTCAAACAACCGATAATTAGCTTTCGAGTTCCAATAGTCCTCTTTATCGATTAAAGCATACTGATTAGCAATCGTTTGCATTTGAATTGGCATTTGATTCTCGTCCAGCATATTCACTTGCTGATAAGAAAGTTCCGCAATCACCAAAAGCTGATTTTCCAAAGCAGATATAATTTCGACAGGCTCGGTTACACCATCAAAATCGGTATATAACGCCAACTCGCGCAACGTGCCGTCGCTTAAATCAAAGCCCCATTCTTTTACCTGTGTCTGCGCAGGGTCAGATCCAGGATGAAACACTTCAAAAATCACCTTATCATCGAATGAATCGATAAACATTACCGACTCCAGCCCGAGTTGTTCATCCATCGGCACGGAAATACCGGGAAACTCCTGCTTTTCAAACGAGGGTGCTTTGCTGTACTCGATGTGCCCATCGGTATACACAAAACCATATCCCTCCTGCGTTGTAAACAGCACCTTTTCGCCATACTTCCATGTATCTAGTACTTTTTGCTCGGCTGTATTCGCGTCGAGCGCAGACAGAAAAAATGATTCACCCGACACACTTTGCAAAAGCAGCTGCTCTTCCACAGCCCCGACGACTGTTGTACCTTCGTTGATGTCCGCTAATTTTGTCATACTGCCGTTGTTCGTTTGAATGGCTATAATGCAGTGGTCAGAATCGAGCGACGCTCCATCCGTTTGGCTGCTGCGATAGGCGCAAACGATCGTATCTTCATTTCCCGCAAACGGCGGAATCAACTCTTCGCTGGCGTCCAGCTCAATCACTGTTCTTTTGTCTGCACCGTTTAACCCCATGCGTATCAATTTCGGCTGACAGATTTCTTCGGACGGATTGTCGCTGCCGCGTGAAATCAAAAAGAGAGAATCTCCCACAACGAGCGGCACCACACCGCCCTGATTGGCAGAAATCCATGCGGGACAGGAAGCATCCCTGTGTTCACAGCTGAGATTGGCGCATAAAACCGTTTCTGCTCCCGTAGCATAGTCTAAATACATGAGAAGCATCGAGCCGTCGTCTTTTATTTTCGGATAGTAAAAGCCTTTCTCCCCGGCCGCTCCGGAACACAGTCCGTTCCACTTTGTCAGCAGCTTCATGTCGGAAACATTCATGGGCTGTGCCGCCGTTTGTGCCGACGATGAATGCGCTGCGCTTTCACCCAAAGGCTTACTGTTTTGGCACCCGGTAAGAAGAGCGGCAAGGCAGATAAACAACAAAAAGTACTTGAGTAAAATTTTTTGCATCTTTCTTTCCTTTTAGTCTATGAATGATTAAACACATGTGTCCATTGACAATACACATCATTTGCAGAAGATGCTAACCATCGAACATCACATTTTAAGGGACCTACACCATTGCGCGTAGCTCCAACAAAATATGTTGGATAGTAATAATGCTGTAACGCACAAGTGAAGCCATAGCTGAACGGTTCTCCATCGCTTATAGCTAAGTAGCGAATAGATGCATCATACTCGTTTCCAGACAGTTTCATAATATCACAATTACCATAGTTTGAATTGTATCGGTATATATTGAGTGCATATATATTTTTATACGCATCTGTCGTCAGGGACTCAATATAGTATCTATTATTGCCGGGCGCTGTGTCGACACGCCAAGTCTGATCGTTACTATATTGTACAATATAGTAAAGATCTACATTCCGGTTATTATAATTGGAACTTGAATTTCCCGCACAATTCATTCGTGCGTTGAATCCCACATTATTTAAAGCAGTAGAAATGATTCCTATTTTCTCACTACCTGAAGCAGATTTTTGATCAATTAGACCATCCGCAAACGCCGGCGCCGCAGCAACAAATGCCATGGCAATACTAAGAGCTGCCATCAATAACTTCTTTTTCATAAAAGCACTTCCTTTCATTTGTAAAGACCTTTATTTATCTCATGGAACTCCCATCATCCTTCGGCCGCAGGCTGAATTTCATTCCATTCAATACGGTTTACATCTCAGCAAATCGGCAAAACTACAATTCACTGCTTATAAACTCTTGGCTTGTCTTTTGCTTTTTGAAAAAATAGCCGCACCAATTTTAAGAAACTTCCCAAGAAGCAGTTCTATTCCCAGAATAGAAAAACTCCACCCTTTATAAACGCGTGTCTCGTTATCGTCAAACCCATTTTGAAAGTATTATCATGTTTCACTTTCAGCTTGGCGTAATCGTATCAAATATTCCTCATAAATTCAACAAAAATGTAATGAAATAGGGCAAATATGTATTAAAAAAGCAGTAAACCCACCCTGCTTTTCGCTAATTTTAGATTTGAAGAATCGACAGCTGATAAGTTTGAGACTGTCGAAAAACACTGACTTAATGAAAAAGAAGCTGCGCTGCAAAGAAAAAAGGCTCAGAAAAAGAGACTAGCCCTCTTTTCCATTTGAGATAGGAGCACAGTTTGTGAAAAAGCAGAGCAGGAGCAGCGTCTTTCACGCTGCTCCTGCTAAAACTTAAAAATTGCAATATCAGTTTTATCAGCTCTGTACCGGCTGTATCTGTTTATCACAGGGCGGCGATAACATTCTCAAACCGCCTCTTTGCCTAAAACAAGTCCAAGCCTTACAGACGCCCTAAAAAATCTTTTGTCTTTTCGTTTTGGGGTGCTTCAAAAATTTGCTGCGGCGTTCCCTGCTCACAAATAACGCCGTCGGCCATATACACCACTTTCGTAGAAACGTCGCGGGCAAAGGCCATTTCGTGCGTTACTACAAGCATGGTTAAGCCTTCGGCAGCCAAACTGCGCATTACCCCCAGCACCTCGCCTACCATTTGCGGGTCAAGCGCACTGGTGGGCTCGTCAAAAAGAAGCACTTCCGGCTGCATGGTGAGGGCACGCGCAATCGCAACGCGCTGCTTTTGGCCGCCCGAAAGCTGGCGGGGCTTTGCGCTGATATACGGAGTCATGCCCACCTTTTCCAAAAATGACATTGCGCGCTCTTTCACATCGGCCGGGTTTTCTTTCAGCACTTTCACAGGCCCGATGGTACAGTTATCGAGAACCGTCATATTCTGAAACAGGTTGAAGCTTTGAAACACCATGCCGACTTTGGCGCGGTAGCGGCTGGGGTTGTTATGCTTACCGGTAATCGGCGTCCCGTGGAACAAAATTTCCCCGCCGCTGGGGCGCTCCAACAAGTTGATACAGCGAAGCAGCGTAGACTTGCCCGAACCGGACGCGCCGATGATGCAAGTGACGTCGCCCGCGCTCACCGTAAAGTCAACATCTTTCAGAACCTGATGCGTACCGAAAGTTTTCGACAAGTGATTTACTTCAATAATGCTTTCACTCATTCGCGCGCTCCTTTCCCCGCATTGCGGTTTTGTGCGGCCTTTGCCGCCAAGTCTGCGCTGTCCTCCTGCTCTTTGCGGCGGTAGTCAGCGTTCGGCTCTTTTGGGTTCTTTTTATAACGATGCATGCCCTCGCCCGGCACAAGCGGATCAGCCGCTGCAAGGTCGAAGTTTTCCGGGCCGTCCATTTTGCGTTCGAGCCAGCGCAGCAGGAACGAAGCCGTCAGGGTCATCAGCAAATAACCGCCCATTTCGATGACCGCCGAGGGGAAGTACAAATAGGTTGCGCCAACCACCGCACGGTGAACCGCGAAAAACTCAGTAAAGCTGATGATAAACATGATGGACGTATCCTTCACGTTGATGATGAAATTGTTGCCGATTTGCGGCAGGATGTTGCGCAGGGCCTGCGGCAAAATGACGTAGAGCATTGTTTGGACATGATTCATGCCGATGGCCTTTGCCCCTTCGGTTTGGCCGGGGTCAACGGAAATAATGCCGCCGCGCACCGACTCTGCCATATAGGCGCCCGTGTTTACCGAAACCACTAAAATGGCGGCCGCCCAAACGTTGTTGAACTTAATGGCATTATCGGTAAAATAAGGCAGTCCGTAATACATAAATACCGCTTGCAGAACCATAGGCGTGCCGCGGAACACCTCAACATAAATGCGGACCAAAGCGCGCACCAGTCCCAAAACAAAACGTTTTGCAGGCGGGTCGGTACGTTCACAGGGAATGGTGTTCAAAACACCGCACACCAAACCGATGATGCATCCGATTACCGTAGCGACAAGCGCCAAAATCAGCGTATCGCGCATGCCGTACAGATACGTTGTGCCATACGTTTCCCACAGCTTTGCCACATCATTGCCAAGCTGAAGCAATTTTTCCATGTTTCTTTCCTTTCCGGCAAAGCCGCTGCTTATGCAGAAGCAATCGGCTGAACGGCAATTGCCTGCGCCATCAAATCGTTAAAATCCTGCTCGGTCATAGGGGACAGCACTTCATCCAGCTTTTCTTTCAGCGCAGTGTTGCCCTTACGCATGGAAATGCCGATGTTAATTTCCCCTTCGTCAACTTCAAAGCCCTTGCCGTCCTCAAAGCTGAGCAGCACCATATCGGGATAAGCAGCCAGCGCACCTTGTGCCGTGGGCATATCGGTACAGACAAAATCGACAGAATCGGTTTCCAGCGCCATCAGCATGGCCGGGGCAGACTCTGCCGCGGTTTGAATGGAGGCACCTTCAATCTGAGGCAGACAGCTGTCATACCAAATGGTTGCAATCTGTGCGGTGCAAGTGCCGCCCGAAAGCTCGGCAATGCTCTTCGCGGATGCATAGGGGCTGTCTTTTTTCGTCAGGCACACGATGCTGGCGTAAAAATACGGCTCGCTGAAATCCACCTGCTCCATGCGCTGTGCCGTCATCGACTGGCCGGCAATCACGGCGTCAACCGTGCCCGTTTGAACCGCCGGAATCAGAGAATCCCAATCCGAGCGCACAATTTCCAGCTCCACGCCGAGTGCTTCGGCAATTTTTTTCGCCATCATGACATCGTAGCCGTTGGCATACTCGGTGGAATCTTTAATGGGTACTGCGCCGTTGGAGTCATCCGCCTGTGTCCAGTTGTAAGGTGCATAAGCGCACTCCATCGCAACCGTCAGCACGCCGTCTTCCAACCCGCTTCCATTGGCCGCCGCACTCTGTGCACCGGAAGTGCTGCCCGAGGCAGCCGTTTGTCCGCACGCGGTAAGCCCTGCTGTTAAAGCCAGCACAGCGGCCAGCACTTTCATCAACTTTTTCATTTTGTTTCTCCTCTTTTTCCGAGCACACACCCCATTCTTCCCGAATGCGTGCCCTGCAATATTACTTACCCAAACAGCACAAAAAAACACAAGACACCCGTGAGATGCCTTGTGTTGAAAGAACAGCAGTATACGCCCTTGCTCTTACCAACGGAAGCGCTCCACAGATGTGACAGTTTGCGGCATCTTATTACAGCAAACCAACGAAAGCCCCGGTAAAAAAGCCCTCATTTCGGCGAAACTTCCCTTTCACACCGGCAGCCTTTACCAGCCTTTTGCCTGTGCTACTGATGACGCTCCGCGCCTCTACCATTTGGTTTTTGCTCATTCTATCATGCGTTTTTCAGAAAGTCAAGAACAGCTTCATTTTTTAGATACTCATACAAAAATTAAATTTTCGTTGAATCTTTTTCATTTATTTTTTTCTTAAAACGTTTATTTCCTTCTTTTCTCTTTTCAAACATTCTTGAGAGTGTTACAATGGAGAAAGTTGATGAGGCCGCTTTGGCACACGCCTTATCCGTTGTTTTTCTGAATATGATGTTTGAAATCAAAGGAGGCATTTTCATGTCGCTGAAATTTGCAATTTTAACCGCCGGAAACATTGCCGGGGCCATGGCGAGAACCGTTTCGCAGATGAAAGGGGAAGGCATCGAGTGTTATGCCATTGCCGCGCGCAGTTTAGAGCGCGCCAAAGCGCTGGCATACGAAAACGGTTTTTCGATTGCTTACGGCAGTTATGAGGCCCTTTTTGAAGATAAGGAAGTAGACCTTGTTTACGTCGCCAGCCCGCACAGCCACCACTATGAGCACGCAAAAGCCGCTTTGGAGCACGGAAAGCATGTTCTGTGCGAAAAGCCCATGACGGTAAACGAAGAACAAGCAAAAGAGCTGTTTGCACTGGCGAAAGAGCGCGGCCTGCTTTTGACGGAAGCCACTTGGACGCGTTTTATGCCCTTTGTACCTGCTTTGCAGGAAGTGCTCAAAAGCGGTGTAATCGGCGATGTTAAAACGCTGACATGCGCATTCGGCGTTCCTGTTGCGAAGAAAGAACGCATTGCACAGCCTGAGCTTGCCGGCGGCGCGCTGCTGGACCTCGGGATTTATCCCTTAACGATGGCCGCCATTGCGCTGGGCCGGCCGAAGGAAATCTGCGGCGTATGCACTAAAACGGAGCTTGGCGTGGACGCCCAAAACAGCATCAGCCTTTCTTATGAAAGCGGTGCGGTTGCCTGCCTGACTTCCGGGATTCATGCACAGCTTGATAACTGCGCTGTGCTTTACGGCACGCGCGGCAAAATTGTGATTGACCAGTTCTGGCACGCCGAGGGCTTTACTGTTTTCCCCGCCGAAGAAGAGCCCAAAACTTATTCGTTCCCGCACGACTTTACGGGCTACGAGTACGAAGTGCGCTGTGCCGCAAAGGCGATTGCCGAGGGAAGAACGGAATGCCCCGAGCTGCCGCACGAAGAAACGCTGCACATTTTGCATCAAATGGATACACTGCGCAAGGCATGGAACATCACTTATCCGTTTGAATAAAGCACAATTGATACCGCATTGTCTGCCGCCTTGGAGCGACAGTTTCATCGGCGCTTAAAACCTGAAAACCCCCGAAGATCTTCCGGCGTTTTTTCGCCCGGAGAGGCTCGGGGGTTCTTTCATGTTTATTTCATTGCGTTTGCAAAGAGCGCGTTTGGGCTTCCGCTCAAACAAACGGATGAATATTTTCTGCTGGCACGGCGCACCAAAACACAGATGCTCTATTCTCCATTGCTCACGGTTGCCGTAACAGCGTAGCAGCATGCCGCCCCTGCGCCCAAAAGCATTTTTGCACATTCATTCAGCGTTGCCCCGGTTGTCAGAACATCGTCCACCAAAAGAATGTTTTGGCCGCGGACAGATTCGGCATCTTCCACGCTGAACGCCCCGAGCAGATTGGTCTTTCGCGCCTTTGCCGACAAAACATGCTGCTCCTTTGTTTTATAACACTTTTTCAGCACATCGTGTCCAAGCGGCAGTTCGAGCTTTGGTGCCAACGCTTCGGCAAAGAGAAGCGCTGTATCGTGCCCGCGCTTTTCTACGGAGCTGGGGTGGGAAGGCACAGGCACAACGAGCGTAACCTCCCAGCGCGCATCCTTTACGCCCTGCGCCATATACTGCGCAAAAAAGCGCACGGAATCTCTGCGGCCGTCATATTTCGCAAGCAGGAGTGCCTTTTTCATCGGCGGCTTATAATCAAACGCGGCATAAGCCGCTTTCAGCATTTGCAAATCGTGCATTGCAAGAGGGACAAGCTCCCGCCGAAGCAGCTTTGGAATGAGAGGCGTACACCGCTCACACTGAGGCACAAAGCCAAGCACGCGTGAACACACCGGACAACGGGGCGGAAAAATGAGCTTGTAAACAAAATCGACAAAGTCAAAATCTGAATGCTTCATACCTGCGCCAGCATCCTTGCCAAACAGGAAAACCGCTTGTTGCTTTTAATATTTTGAACCATCTGCGCCACCTCCGAGCGGTGCCCTGTAAGAATACAAAGGTTTTTTGCGCGCGTTACGCCCGTATAAAGCAAATTTCGGTAGCAAAGGCGCGGAGGAACCTCCATGACAGGAATGACAACCGCCGGAAATTCACTGCCTTGGCTTTTGTGAATGGTCACGGCATAGGCAGGTTCTAATTCCCGCAAAAATTCCGATGTATAAACCAGCCGTCTGTCCTCACTGCGCACCGTGACACTGCCCGCCCGAACGTCTACTTCCTCAATGACGCCCATATCGCCGTTAAACGCTCCTGCACCTTCTCCGCCTCCGTCAATGCGCTGAAACGGGATGTCGTAATTATTTTTCATTTGCATCACTTTGTCGCCTTTGCGCAGAATTTTAGCGCCGATTTGCAGCTGGGGCTTATCGGGTGCGGGCGGGTTTAAGCACGCTTGCAGCATCGGGTTTAGAGAAGCCGCACCCAAAAGCCCGATTTTCGAAGGACAAAGCACTTGAATATCCTCGCGCGGGTCGTACCCATAGCTTTGGGGCAAACGGCGCGAAACCAAATCGCAAACCAAATCGGCACAGGCTTGTCCGTCTGATTCCAGCAAAAAGAAATCACTGTCGCGCGTACCCTTTTCCGGCGCATGCCCCTCCACAATGCGGTGCGCGTTGGAAACAATCAGGCTTTCTGCCGCTTGGCGGAAAATTTCCGTTAAGCGAACCGTGGGAATGACACCGGAGGCAATCATACCGCCCAGCACATTCCCCGCTCCTACACTGGGAAGCTGGTCTTCATCCCCCACTAAAATCAGCTTGCATGAGGGCTTCAGTGCGGCTAAAAGGCTTTGGAACAGCAGCACATCCACCATACTCATCTCATCGACTACCACCGCATCGCATTTCAGAGGGTTGCGCTCGTGGTGTACAAAGCGCACGGTGTCCGCCGCGCCTTGGTTGACTTCGAGCAAGCGGTGAATCGTTTTGGCTTCTCGGCCTGTCAGCTCATTCAGCCGCTTTGCCGCACGCCCGGTGGGGGCGGCCAGCGCCACGCGCTCGCCTCTGCGCTCCAAGAGGGTCAAAATGGCGTTCACGGTCGTGGTTTTTCCCGTGCCGGGGCCTCCGGTGAGTACAAGAACCTTACGGGAAATCGCGTCGGCAATCGCCTTTTTTTGCAAAGGTGCATACGAAATTCCCTGCGCGCGCTCCATTTCTTCAATTTCCGCTTCACACCGGTCGGCGCGTTCGGGCTGGTGCACCAGCTCTAATAAATGCTGTGCTACCTCGCGTTCTGCGCGCCAATATTCCGGCAGATAGACATAGCGGCGCTCATCGTACGTTTCAAAAAACAGCTCTTCTTTTTCCAGCAGTTCGTTCATTTGCTGTTCAACGCCGGTTTCCTCTACACGCAGAAAACCCGCCGTTGCCGTGCGCAGCTTATCGAACGGCAGGCAGGTGTGTCCGTTGTTTAAATTGTGGCGCATCACATACAAAATGCCGGCTGCCAACCGTTCACTGGCATCATAATCCATGCTCATATCGCGCGCAATCGCATCTGCCACCTGAAAGTCTTGATAGGCCGGATAACCGCACAAAATGTACGGGTTGCGCTTGACGAGCTCGGCGGTGTCCGGGCCGTAATGGCGGTACAGTGCAACGGCCGTCTGGGTGGGCAGATGATACTGCGCCAAGCACTGGATGGCTTCACGCACACCGAACAGGCGCTTAAACTCCCGGCTGGCCGCCATCGCTTTTTCCGGCGTGATGCCTTTAATCTGCGTCAGCCGCTCCGGCTCGCTGGCAATCACCTCAAGCGCCTGCTGTCCGAAGCGGTCTACAATTTTCCCTGCCGTTGCTTTGCCAATATACGGAAGCACGCCGCTGGCAAGATAACGCTTCATGGCGGCGGCGGTTTCCGGCAAACGCACTTCGTACGCCTCGGCGCGGAACTGCTCGCCGAAATTCGGATGGGCGGTAAAGTAACCGTGCAGCGTTACTTCCTCGCCCTCGCAAATTTCCGCCAGCTCCCCGACTGCGGTATAAAGCTCCCCGTCACAAGACAACTCCAGCACGGTGTAGCCCGTTTCTTCATTGCAAAAAATAATATGTTCCACTGTCCCGCTGAGTGTCTGCAAATTTTGGGACATGTTTTCACACTCCTTTTTTCGGCTCTGCTCTCTTACACCGAATGCAGGGCCTCTTCCAGCGCCGGGGTCAGCTCCTCGGCCGCAACAACACGAATATTTTTCATGCCCGGTTCCCGCAGGCAGGCGCTTTGCTTTTGCTCATAGACCGCGAGCACAGAAAGCTCCGGCATCCTGCTGCGCACTGCCATGACGTTTTCCCAAATTTCTTCGGGCGATTCTCCGCTGACCACCACAACTGCCCGGCGCAGGCGTTTTCTTCCGGCAAACCACTGTGCCGCCAAGTCCGACAGATAATACGCCCCCAAAACCGCGAACATGGTAATTACAATCAAAATGACACCGCTTTTCATGGCTCATTCCTCCTTTTTTTCATCTTATGAGAAAAAAGAAAAAAGGTGAAAAGCGTTTTAAAACAAGGCAAAACCCCGTTTTTTCAGTGGAGTTTCGTCAATCCAAGTCATCATGCGGCTGCTGTGCCGGCTTTTCTTTGCCGCCGAGCAGTTTGTGCAAGCGTTCGAATGTTTTCGGCTTCATAAAAATCTGCAAGCAAATCCAAACTTTTTGTTTGAGCGTCAGGGGTCCTTCAAACGCCTGCTGCAATGTCATGTGATAACGCCGCTCATAATAAAAATCCAAAATAGCCTTCATGCGAAACTCAATTTGGTCATAGCGCGTTTTTCCTTTTGTCGCCCAAAGAGATTGAATTTCCTCCAGCATTCCGCTTTTATTAAACCATTCGTTGACCGCTTGCGCATGCGTGGCGCTGAAAACGGTTAAAAAGCCGTTCTTCTGGGCCCAAAGCGGCGGCACAAAGTCCCAAAGCGGATACGTTCCCTCCATGGCATTTTGCGGCAAAGAGAGCGCCGAGAGCGCGTCGGTTCGAGCAAAAAACATGCCCCCGCGCGATGCAATCGCCCATTTCCCCAAAGGAGCTTCTGCTCCCATCTTCCTCAGCTCATTTTCATGGCGCGGCAGGTTCAGCCCCATGGTCAGCGTTTCCTGATGAGAAGGCGAAAGCGGCACAATTAAGCCAATGTTTTCATCATTCTGCATCGCCGCCGCACAAGGAGCGGGATGGAGCGCTTCGATGGCCGAAAGCATTGAGGTTGCATCGGCAAACTGCTCTAAGAGCAGCTGAAGATGCGTGTGCAAAAACAGCATCCAACGGTATTTTGTCCGAATTTCTTCCAGATTCTGCATGAGATATTCCGCCGGAGAAACCGCCGCAATCTCCGCTTCGTGCGGCACGGAAATCTGTGCATCCCATGCTGCGCACAGCTGTTCGCCAGCGTAAACGACTCGGCAAACCGTTCCCCTTGCAAGCTCATCCAAACGCGGCACAAGCAAGGCGGCTAACGCGTCGCTGTCAATCATCACCAGCGTGAAAACACCGCTGACATCACAGGCCGGACGCTCGTCTGCCTTAACACATAATCCCAGCGATTGCACCGTATCGGACAGCGGTTCAGTGCGCAGTAAATTTTGCACAATTAATTTCGTGGGGTAGCTCGTGTGCTCACGCAGATAGCGATACAGCGCATTCGTCGCGGCTCCTTGCGGACAAGTGGTGTAAATATGACGCTTTGTCATAAAGTTTTTTCGCTTAAAAAACGGGCACCCGCGTTTTTCAAGCAGCTCAACAGGCATGCCCATCAAAGGGTAATCATTCAGAGATTCCAAATCTTCCGTGTGTACGGCAACATCCCAGCGGTATCCCAGCGCGGCAAAATGTTTTGTAAACCGAATTTCATGCTTTTCAACTGCCTCCCAATAACTGCCAATAACGGGAAGTTCCTGCCAATAACGCAGAAATTCTTCGGAATGGAGCATTTTTCCCCGCACAGCAAAAAAGAAGCTTTGAATGTGCGGCGGGATGGGAACCGTATCGTCCCATGAAGCGGCTTTTGCGCCTTTATGGCGCGTCAGGCCCCAAAAATCAACGTCCGCTTGTTCCATGCGCGAAAACATTTCATCCAGCGGACAAACCGGGCCGAAAATCGTCTGGTTGTAAAACAAAACCTCATCATACTGCCCCGTATTTTCCCGCAGAAATCCCTCTTTATATGCGGTGATGTCAAACCCTTCATTGGGGCGCTGAATCAGTTCGTCACAGCATTCGTTCAGCACAGCGCGCGCACGGTCGGTAAGTGCACCGTTCACAACAATCACTTGTTTTGCGCAAAACTCCCCCACGGCCCGCAGCAAATAAGGAACATAATCGTCTACTTCCCCTTGGGCGTCAAAATAAGCAAAAATTGCTAGTCGGCGCAAATTCCCCTTCTCCATGCTTTTCCTCCATTGATTGTCCGTTTTCCGCGCTGAGCCAAGGCTTTTCAGCGGCGCGAAGACACAATGTCTTTTACCCTTTATTATACGATAAAAACGCACGCAGAGCAATAAAGCCTTTTCATTCCGCACAAAAAACAATGCTGCACGAAAAGCGCCCTTGGCTTTCTCAATTTCAAAAGCTAAAGCGCTAAATGATTTTTTATTCTACTGATATGCATATTTAGTCGAGTTAAAGCATTATTTTATGCCGATTTTTTCTTTTTGTCATAAAAAACAGCGTTTAAAATTGCACTTATTCTACATGAAAACCGCTTGACGCGGCGCAAAACTCGTTTTATAATGTTCAAAAAAGCGACACGGACGGCAAAGAGGCACTCCGGCAGGGAAATCTCCGGCGGAGCATCGCCCCGAAGCTGCGCCCGCCGAAAAAAGGAGCCGACCATCCATGCTGGATATCAAAATTCAGAAAACAACTACCCCGAAAGCAAAACCCGATGAAAACCGTCTGGGTTTTGGCAATTATTACACCGACCACATGTTTGTGATGGACTACACCGAGGGTCAAGGCTGGCACTCGCCGCGCATTGAGCCGTATCATGCCCTTTCGCTCGACCCGGCCGCGATGGTGTTTCACTATGCACAGGAAAGCTTTGAGGGCTTGAAAGCATACCGCACCAAAGAAGGCAAAGTACAGCTGTTCCGCCCCGAAAAAAACGGCGAACGTCTGCAAAGCACGCATGAGCGCCTTTGCATTCCCACAATTCCTGTGGAGGATTTTGTGCAGGCCGTGAAAACTTTGGTGGAGGTAGACCGCGACTGGGTTCCCTCTGCGGAAGGCACCAGCTTGTACCTGCGCCCGTTCACCATTGCGACAGAGGCGCACCTCGGCGTAAAGCCCAGCGATTCCTATCAATTTTTGGTGATCGCCTCCCCCTCCGGCGCATATTACGAGGAAGGCTTGAACCCGGTAAAAATTTATGTAGAGGATGAATATGTCCGCGCGACACCGGGCGGCACCGGCTTTATCAAATGCGGCGGAAACTATGCCGCCAGCTTGGCCGGCCAGATGAAGGCGCACGAAATGGGCTACAGCCAAGTGCTGTGGCTGGACGGCATTGAGCGCAAATATGTGGAAGAAGTGGGCAGCATGAACTGCTTTTTCAAAATTGACGGCGTCATTCGCACGGCCCCGTGCGTCGGCACCGTTCTGCCCGGCATCACCCGCATGAGCTGCATTGAGCTTCTGCGTGACTGGGGCTACACGGTGGACTGCGAAACCCGTCTTTCCATCGAGGAAGTGATGCAAGCAGCACGCACCGGCCACTTGGAAGAAGTGTTTGGCACCGGTACGGCAGCAGTTGTCAGCCCGGTTGGCCAGCTGTATTATGAAGGCGAAACCGCAGTCATCGGCGGCGGAAAGATTGGCGAGGTAACCCAGCGCCTGTATGATACGCTCACGGGTATTCAGTGGGGCACGCTGGCCGATGAAAAGGGATGGGTCGTCCCCGTAGAATAAACATCGTTATCAAAATGTGAAAGCAATATGCAAAACGTGGATGCGGCAAGCTCGCCGCATCCACGTTTTGTTTTGCTCATATTTTTGTGTTTTACGCCTTCCGTTTCCTTTATCGCTTTTTATAAAGCACGATTTCCGGGTCTGCGCCGTTGCACCCGTATTCACCTATCAAGATAAAACTTTCATCTGCAACAATGCCGTAGCATCGGTCAGAACCTTCTACTTCAATTTGATTGCCCAAATAAACACGGTTATCTTTTAAAAACTGCACCTTCTGCCCATTGGCAAGCGGGTACTCTAAATTTACAAAAAAGCCGTTGAGCAAATTGAGGTTCTGCAATTGTAAGCCCTTGATTTGCAAAGCATTACACTCGGAAATCAATTCTTGTTTGAAACGAGAAAATTCCTCTAATCCGCCGCGCTTTACACATTCTGCGGCAATGCAGCTGCCCCCAAAGGGCTGACCTTCACATGTTTCACAGCCGCCGCAATCTTGTTTTCGGCTGCATTCTTCACAGCAGTTTGTTCCGCACAGAGAAGCCATTGCTCCTTTTCTCCTTTATTGTTAGTTTTCATCCCCGCTTTTCCTAAGTCGCGGGTAAAACAACTGCAATTTCTTTCCCCAATTTTCAAAGAGAGAATAACAGTTACATAAAAACGGTTAGGGGAAAAGTGCTCTCCCCTAACCATCTTTCTTATCTTTGCTTTTTTGGCATTTCCCACGCATGGTGGTCGGTGTGCAAGAGTTGGTGCGCCTTATGAGACAGCGGTGCTTCCATATAAGTTTCATACAGTGCTTGAATATCCGGATTCTCGTGGGAGAAGCGCAGCTCGGCTTCGCTGTCCAAACGATACAGCGTTTTGCCGCGTGCAAAGGCGCGCTCTTCCCCGTCGTGAATCGGCTGGCCGCCGCCTCCGACACAGCCGCCGGGGCAAGCCATCACTTCCACAAAATCATACTGAACTTCGCCGCGCTCCATACGATCAATCAGCGCGCGGGTGTTTCCAAGGCCGCTCACCACAGCGGCACGCACCTGTGCGCCGCCCATGGAGAACACCGCTTCTGTCACACCGGTTTTCTCATCTTTTGCGCGAACCACGCAAAACGCATCGGGCTCGGGGTTTTTGCCCGTGACCAAAAAGTGCGCGGTACGCAGGGCGGCTTCCATCACGCCGCCTGTCGCGCCGAAAATCACACCTGCGCCTGAACCGGCCTGCATCAAACGGTCACAGGCGCGCGGCTTCAGCGTGGAAGGCACAATGTGGGCCGAACGCATCATGCGGGTAAATTCGCGGGTCGTCAATACTGCGTCAATATCCTTGCCTGCGTATTCCCCATAGAACAGTTCCATGTTGCTCTCGCCTTTTTTCGCCACGCACGGCATGACGGACACGGTGAAAATATCGTCGGGCTTTACGCCAATCGACTGTGCAAAATAGCTTTTCATTACCGCACCGAACATTTGCTGCGGCGATTTTGCCGTGGACAGCTGATTCACTAAATGCGGGTACTGCGATTTAATAAAGCGCACCCAACCGGGGCAGCAGGAAGTGAACATGGGACGCGAACGGGTTGCACCCGATTTATAACGCTCCAAAAATTCGTTGGCTTCCTCCATGATGGTTAAATCGGCGGAAAACGTGGTGTCAAACACATAATCTACGCCAATGCGCTTCAACGCATCCATCATTTTTTCAATCGTCGCTTCTTC
The DNA here is from genome assembly GCA_019119935.1 of Candidatus Ruthenibacterium merdavium. GTDB lineage: Bacteria > Bacillota > Clostridia > Oscillospirales > Ruminococcaceae > Ruthenibacterium > Ruthenibacterium merdavium. The sequence goes on from DWWA01000025.1 coordinate 16,127, forward strand.
GGGCGACAGGCCAAACGCTTCGCCCCAAGCGGTGCGCACAGCGGGCGCCACCTGCGCCACAACAACCTTTTTCGGGTCATCAATCGCCTGCCACACCTTTTCCGTATCGTCGCGCTCATACAAAGCGCCAACCGGACAATGTGTGATACATTGGCCGCAAAGCGAGCAGTCGGCCTCGTTGATGGTGCGTCCTTTCGATACGTTCACCGTCGAACGGGAGCCGGTTCCCTCCATGTCCCAAACGTTCAGGCTTTGGATTTTATCACACACCTGCACACAGCGCATACATTTAATGCATTTGGCAGAATCGCGAATCAACGGGAACGTTTTGTCCCACGGCTGTTTTTCATAGCGCTCTCCGAAAGGCACCTGATAAATATTTAAGTCGTTTGCAATCGTCTGCAAAGAGCAGTTTCCGCTGCGGGTACAGGTAGCGCATCGGCAGTCGTGCTGCGACAAAATCAGCTGCACGGTATTGCGGCGATGTGCGCGAACCTTGGGGCTGTTGGTGTAAAGCACCATGCCTTCCTGCACCACGTTGTTGCACGAGGTAATCAGGCGTTCATAGCCTTCAATTTCCACGGCGCACACGCGGCAGGCCGCAATTTCGTTGATATCTTTCAAATAGCAGAGCTTTGGAATATGAATATCAATTTGGGCGGCCGCGTCAAGAATTGTTGTACCTTCCGGCACACAGACCGTCTGACGGTCAATCGTTAAAGTCACCATACCTTTTCCCGTCCTCCCTTAAATAATCCAAAGCCGAAGTGGTCGCAGCGCAGGCAGCGTCCCGCCTCTTGGCAGGCTTCTTTTTCGGTCATGCAGGCTTCGACGCCTTCAAAGTCGTGGATGCGTTCGCCTGCCTCACGCTCGCGCATTTCCACACGTCCGCACGGCGAATAATCGCTCAAGCGCGGGTCCGGCACTTCCACATCGCATGTAATTTTGTGGTTATAGCCCAAATATTCGTCAATATTCGCCGCCAGCACCTTGGCAGCAGCCACGGCACGAATGACCGTTGCCGGGCCGGTAGCGCAGTCACCGCCTGCAAACACGCCCGGCACATTGGCAAATCCGCCAAACTTTTCGGCCATGATTTTTCCGCGTTCGACCGGAACACCTGCGTTTTCAAAATGTTCCGTTTCAATGCTTTGGCCGATGGCGACAATCAATGTCGTACAAGGCACAAACTGCTCTTGCTCGCCGCTGGGCACGACGCTGGCGCGGCCATCCTTAATTTTGCTGATCATTTGCGGGGTCGTCCAAAGTCCCTTGACTGCTCCCTCTTCATCCAGTTCAATGCGAAGCGGCGCTTGCAGGGTTTTCAACTCAACCCCCTCTGAAACCGCGCCTTCAATTTCCGCGGGAAGCGCGGTCATATCGGCAACACGGCGGCGGTATACAATGCTCACCTTTTTTGCGCCTAAGCGAACAGCAGTGCGAACAGCATCCATCGAAACGTTTCCGCCGCCGACAACCGCCACTTCCTGCCCGGTCAAGTCAGGAGCTTCGTTTTTGCCCACAAGCTGTAAAAACTGCACGGCAGACATCACGCCTTTTGCGCCCTCATGCTCCATATCCAGCTTTTTATCAGTGCTTGCGCCAATGGCAATCAACACAGCGTCATAATCAGCGCGCAGCTGCTGCGCGCTGATGTCCTCACCAATGCGCACACCGCATTTTACTTCAACGCCTGTCTGTAAAATGGCGTTGATGTCATCATCTAAGCGCTCTTTGGGCAGACGGTAATTCGGAATGCCGTAACGAAGCATTCCCCCCAGTTCCGGCAGCACCTCAAACACTGTCACTTGATGGCCCATGAGCTGTAAATAATACGCCGCAGAAAGGCCGCTGGGCCCGCCGCCTACTACCGCAACGCGCTTGCCGGTTGACGGCGCACATGCCGGGGGCGGCACTTTTCCCGCATAATCGGCGGCAACTCGCTTCAAGCCGCGAATATTGATTGCATCATCCACCATATTGCGTCGGCAGCGCGCCTCGCACGGATTTTCACAAATAAAGCCGCAGGTCGTCGGGAACGGATTGTCCTTGCGAATCAGGCGGATGGCATCCTCATATCGTCCCGCACCTACCAGTGCAATATATCCCGGAATATCAACATGAGCCGGGCAAAGTGCGACACAAGGAACCGGCTGATGGTAAGTACAGTTACAGCGGCCAGCTCGGATATGCTGCTCGTAGTCGTCGCGGCATCCAATCAAGCTTTTATATACCATGTTAGCCGCTTCATAGCCAATGGCACAGTCGGCAGTTTCCATAATCGAACGCGCAGTGCGCTGCATCAAGTCAAGCGTATCCAGCGTCGCCTCACCGTTCAGCACATCGGTAATTAAATGCTTTAACTGCAATAAGCCGATGCGGCACGGCGCGCATTTACCGCAGGTCTGCGCATGGCAAAGCTCCAAAAAGGCGCGCGTTACATCTACGGGACACAAACCCGGCGGACTTGCCTCAATGCGGCGCTCTAAGTTGCGGTACAGCTCTTCAATCACGAGCTGCGACCGGCTTGGGGTTGGAATTTCCAATCTGCTCATAACAAACCACCTGACTCCCATCCTGAAAGTAAAAAAGCGGCTTTTTTCGCAAAGCCGTAATCGAACCAATCCATTCTTATACTTGATAAAACATTTTCAAAAAATCCTTTTCTGAGAGGGATAACCGCGATTTTGGTTTCGCTTTCAACATTTGAACCGCACTCTTTTTCCATCTGCTGTTTTCTCGAAAATGTTCATGATTTCCAAGCTTTTTGATATGGAATGTTATTATTTTATCATATCACTAAAAAATTTTCAACTTTTCTATAAATTTTATTGTTTTTTACATGTTTTAAACAAAATTACGCTGCGAAAGGCATTTTGCTTATTGGGAACATTCCGTCTCACTGAATTCTTTTGAAAAATTGTCTTTTTACGCAAAAAAAGTGCCCTGCGCCCATCCCCGAAAAGGAAAGGCGCAAGACACTTTTTTATTTCATATCAGGTTCAAAAAGAACGAATTACAGAGCCGCGGACTCACGATCTTCCACTTCCTGGTTGCGCGGGTCACGCGCAGCCAAGGCAGCTTCTACTTCGGGCAGACCCGTACCGGCCGGAATCAGCTTACCGATGATGACGTTCTCTTTCAAGCCCATCAGCGGGTCAGCCTTTCCTTTAATGGCGGCATCGGTCAAGACGCGCGTCGTTTCCTGGAAGGAAGCGGCAGACAGGAAGGAATCCGTCGCCAAAGATGCTTTTGTAATACCCAAAAGCATGCTGCTGCCGGTCGCAAAGCGCAGGCCGGTTTCGCCCTCTGCCAGACGACGGGCAATCTCTGCATTGGCAGTGCGGAATTCCGCTTTATCCACAGTAGAACCGCCGATAAAGCCTGTATCGCCTGCATCCTCAATGCGAATTTTACGCATCATCTGCAATACGATAACCTCAATGTGCTTATCACAGATATCTACGCCCTGCAAGCGGTAAACCTTCTGCACCTCATTGATGAGGTAGTTCTGCACAGCAATGGGTCCTTTAATGGCAAGAATATCCTGCGGGTAAGCATAGCCCTCGGTCAGGATATCGCCCTTCTCCAGCACCTGTCCGTCAGAAATGCGAACGCGCTGGCCGAACGGAATCAGATAGCTCTTTTCTGCCGGTGCGCCGTACTCGTCAACACCCTGCACCACAACATGGCGGTTTTTCTTGGTATCGTCGATGTGAGCCGTACCGGAAATCTCGGTCATGATGGCCAAGTTCTTCGGGCGGCGAGCCTCAAACAGCTCCTCAACACGCGGCAAACCTTGCGTGATATCTTCCGCAGAAGCGATACCGCCGGTGTGGAAGGTACGCATGGTCAGCTGAGTACCCGGTTCACCGATGGACTGAGCAGCAATGATACCGACGGCCTCACCTGTGCCGACCAATTCGCCGTTGGCAAGGTTTGCACCGTAGCACTTGCTGCAAACGCCGTGACGTGCCACACAGCACAAAACACTGCGGATTTCCACTTTATCAACGCCGGCATCTACGACGCGTTTTGCATCGTCTACCGTCATCATCTTATCTTTGGAAACCAGCACTTCGCCCGTTTCCGGATGCAGAATATCCTCAACGGCAAAGCGTCCCTGCAAGCGCTCTTCGAGCTTCTCAATCATCTCGTTGCCTTCACGAATGTCGGAAACGATGATGCCCTCCGTCGCGCCGCAGTCTTCCTCGCGGATAATAACATCCTGGGAAACGTCAACCAGACGGCGGGTCAAGTAACCGGAGTCAGCGGTACGCAGAGCGGTATCGGCCAAGCCTTTACGAGCGCCCTTACCGGCGATGAAGTACTCCAAGATGTTCAGGCCTTCACGGTAGTTGGCACGAATGGGAATCTCGATGGTCTTACCGGAGGTGTTAGCAATCAAGCCGCGCATACCGGCCAGCTGACGAATCTGAGCCATAGAACCACGAGCACCGGAGTCCGCCATCATGTAGATGGGGTTGTGCGGATCAAGGTTGTTGGCCAGTGCCACGGAAACATCATCTGTCGTTTTCGTCCAGATTTTAATAACGTTCGCATAGCGCTCTTCGTTCGAGATCAAGCCCTTGTTGTACTGTTTGGTTACCTTTGCAATCTTCTCTTCGGCGTCAGCCAAGAGTTCTGCTTTCTGCGGCGGAATCACAGCGTCGCAGACAGCAACGGTAACAGCGCCTTTGGTCGAGTATTTATAACCCTGCGCCTTCACGCGGTCAAGCACCTCGGAAGTAATTTTCGTGCCGTGCACATGAATGCAGCGGTCGATAATCTGTCCGAGTTTTTTCTTGTTGACAAGGAAGTCCACCTCGTACAGGAACATATTGTCCTCTACGCTGCGGTCGACATAGCCCAAATCCTGCGGGATGGGCTGGTTGAAGATGATGCGGCCCACCGTGGTATCCACAATGCGGCTCTTCTCTACCCCATTGATTACCATCGTACGGCGCACTTTGATTTTTGCCTGCAAAGTAACAAGTTCCTCGGAGTAAGCCATGATGGCCTCATTCTCATCGCGGAACACTTTGCCCTCGCCCACTTCGCCGTCTTTCACCATCGTCAGATAGTAGCTGCCCAAAACCATGTCCTGCGTGGGAACGGTAACAGGCTTTCCGTCGGCAGGCTTCAAGAGGTTGCCGGAAGCCAGCATCAACATTCTCGCCTCGCGCTGTGCTTCCACAGACAGCGGAACGTGAACAGCCATCTGGTCGCCGTCAAAGTCGGCGTTAAACGCCGTACAGACCAGCGGATGCAGCTTAATGGCGCGGCCTTCTACGAGAATCGGCTCAAACGCCTGAATGCCCAAGCGGTGCAGCGTCGGAGCACGGTTCAGGAATACAGGATGGCCTTTAATTACAGCTTCCAAAGAGTCCCAAACCTCGGTGCGGGTGCGCTCCACCATTTTTCTTGCAGATTTAATGTTGTTGGCAATGCCTTTTTCCACCAAATCTTTCATGACAAACGGCTTAAACAGTTCGAGCGCCATCTCTTTGGGCAAGCCGCACTGATACATTTTCAGCTCAGGGCCGACAACGATAACGGAACGGCCGGAATAGTCAACACGTTTACCCAGCAAGTTCTGGCGGAAACGGCCCTGCTTACCTTTGAGCATGTCAGACAGGCTCTTGAGCGGGCGGTTGTTGGGGCCGGTGACGGGACGGCCGCGGCGGCCGTTGTCAATCAGCGCGTCCACTGCCTCTTGCAGCATACGCTTCTCGTTGCGCACGATGATATCAGGCGCGCCCAGCTCCAGCAAGCGTTTTAAACGGTTGTTGCGGTTGATCACGCGGCGGTACAAGTCGTTCAAGTCGGAGGTCGCAAAACGGCCGCCGTCGAGCTGTACCATCGGACGGATATCGGGCGGAATCACGGGGATGACGTTCAAAATCATCCACTCCGGGCGGTTGCCGGACAAGCGGAAGGCATCCACTGCCTCCAAACGCTTGAGCAGGCGCACGCGTTTTTGTCCGCTGGCATCCTGAAGCTCATTGTGAAGCTGAGCCGACAAACCTTCGAGGTCAATGCGGGCCAAAAGCTCCTGAATGGCTTCTGCGCCCATCGCCGCCTGGAAAGAATCCTCGTAGCGCTCACGCATTTCACGGTATTCTTTCTCGCTGAGCAGCTGCTTTTCCTCCAGCGGGGTAAAGCCCGGATCAATAACAATATAGGAGGCAAAGTACAGCACCTTTTCCAGCAGACGCGGGCTGATGTCCAGCATCAGGCCGATGCGGGACGGAATGCCTTTAAAGTACCAAATGTGCGAAACGGGCGCAGCCAGCTCAATGTGGCCCATGCGCTCACGGCGCACCTTGGCGCGCGTTACTTCTACGCCGCAGCGGTCGCAGATTTTGCCTTTGTAACGAATGCGTTTATATTTTCCGCAGTGACACTCCCAGTCCTTCTGCGGTCCGAAGATGCGCTCACAGAACAAACCGTCGCGTTCCGGCTTCAGGGTGCGGTAGTTGATAGTTTCGGGTTTTTTTACTTCGCCATAGCTCCACTCACGGATATGATCCGGAGAAGCCAACCCGATTTTGATTGAATCAAAAGCGTTGAATTCCATGGAAACGAACCCTTTCTTTCACTGTGTGGATTGTGTGGAGTGGCCTTGCGCACAACCGGCGCAAAGCGCTTTCTTCGGGGCGTGCGCGGCACCAAGTGGCCGCGCTGCGCCCTCGACTTTTTCCTTTTTACAGGTCGTCAAAGCTGTCGTCGTCAGCAAACAGATCCTCGGTAAAAACGGAATCGTCGGGTTCTTCATCTACTTCGGGAACGTCTTCGATGCTGTAATCGTCCGTCAATTCGCTTTCCAGCATCACGTCGTCACCGATGGGCAGGTCGGAATGATCAAATCCGGCATCATCATCGTCATAATTCTGCTTGATGTCAATCTCGTTGCCCTCTTTATCTTGCACCTTCACGTCGAGGCCAAGGCTTTGCAGCTCTTTCATCAGCACGCGGAACGCCTCCGGAATGCCCGGCTGCGGCACAGGCTGGCCTTTGACAATGGCTTCGTAGGTTTTCACACGGCCGACCACGTCGTCAGACTTCACCGTCAGGATTTCCTGCAAGGTGTAAGCTGCGCCGTAAGCTTCCAGCGCCCAAACCTCCATTTCGCCGAAGCGCTGGCCGCCGAACTGCGCTTTACCGCCCAGCGGCTGCTGGGTGACCAAGCTGTACGGGCCGGTGGAACGAGCGTGAATCTTATCGTCAACCAAGTGATGGAGCTTGAGGTAATACATATAACCGACGGTAACGGGATTGTCGAACTTCTCACCCGTGCGGCCGTCGTACACAATGCTCTTGCCGTCTTCACTGCGTCCTGCTTCTTTGAACATTTCGCGGATATCAGACTCGTGCGCACCGTCAAAGACAGGCGTCATCACCTTCCAGCCAAGCGCTTTCGCAGCGTAGCCGAGGTGAACTTCCAGCACCTGACCGATGTTCATACGGGACGGAACGCCCAGCGGGTTCAGCACGATATCAAGCGGTGTGCCGTCCTCGAGGAAAGGCATATCCTCCTGCGGCAAAATGCGGGACACAACACCTTTGTTGCCGTGACGGCCGGCCATCTTATCACCCACGCTGATTTTGCGCTTTTGAGCGATGTAGCAGCGCACAACCTCGCGCACGCCCGGCTGCAATTCGTCGCTGTTTTCCGGCGTGAATACTTTTACATCCACGATGATGCCGTACTCGCCGTGCGGCACACGCAGAGAGGTATCACGCACTTCGCGCGCTTTCTCACCGAAGATGGCGCGCAGCAGGCGCTCTTCTGCCGTCAGCTCAGTTTCACCCTTCGGGGTAACCTTACCAACCAGAATATCACCGGCGGAAACCTCGGCACCGATGCGGATGATACCGCGCTCGTCCAAATCTTTCAGCGCGTCCTCACCGACGTTCGGAATATCACGGGTGATTTCCTCAGGTCCGAGCTTTGTTTCGCGGCTTTCGATTTCGTATTCCTCAATGTGAATGGAGGTATAAACGTCCTCACGCACAATTTTCTCGTTAATGAGAACAGCGTCCTCGTAGTTGTAGCCTTCCCATGTCATAAAGCCGATCAGCGCGTTTTTACCAAGGCTGATCTCGCCGTTCTTTGTGGCCGGGCCGTCTGCCAGCACCTGACCTTTTGTCACGGTTTCGCCTTTATCCACAATGGGGCGCTGGTTGGTGCAGGTTCCCTGGTTGGAACGCATAAACTTTACCAGCTCATAGGTGTCGGTCGTCGTTTTGGAAGTGCGCACAACAATCTTGTCAGCAGTTACTTTTTCAACCACACCATCGTTCTTTGCCAAAACGCAAACGCCGGAGTCGCAGGCGGCCTTGTATTCCATACCGGTTGCAACAATGGGCTGCTCGGTCACCAGCAAAGGCACGGCCTGACGCTGCATGTTCGAACCCATCAAGGCACGGTTTGCGTCGTCGTTTTCAAGGAACGGAATCATCGAAGTTGCCACGGACACTACCATTTTCGGAGATACGTCCATGAAGTCCGCACGGGACTTCTCCACCTCGACGATTTCATCGCGGTAGCGGCAGGATACACGGTCACGCAGGAAGTGGCCCTCGTCGTCGAGCGGCTCGTTGGCCTGCGCCACAATGTACTCGTCCTCTACGTCGGCAGTCATATACACAACTTCATCGGTCACCACGCCGCGCTCTTTGTCAATGCGGCGGTAAGGTGCTTCAATAAAGCCGTACTCGTTAATTTTAGCAAAGGTTGCCAAATAGGAAATCAAACCGATGTTCGGACCTTCGGGCGTCTCAATGGGGCACATGCGGCCATAGTGAGAGTAGTGAACGTCACGAACTTCGAAGCCCGCGCGGTCACGCGACAGACCGCCGGGGCCCAGAGCGGACAAACGGCGCTTGTGCGTCAGCTCCGCCAAGGGGTTATTCTGGTCCATGAACTGCGACAGCGGAGAAGAGCCGAAGAACTCCTTAATCGCCGCCACAACCGGACGAATGTTAATCAGCGTCTGCGGGGTCACCTTTTCGGTGTCCTGTGCCTGCAAGGTCATGCGCTCACGGATGACGCGCTCCATGCGGGAGAAGCCGATGCGGAACTGGTTTTGCAAAAGCTCACCGACACTGCGGATACGGCGGTTGCCCAAATGGTCGATGTCGTCCGTGGTGCCGACGCCGTGCGCCAAGCAGTTCAGATAGTTAATGGAAGAGAAAATATCGTCCAAAGTAACCGTTTTGCTGATCAGCTTGTCCCGGTTCTTCACAATCAGCTCTTTTTGCTCTTCCGGGTCGGACGTTTCATCCAAAATCGCGCGCACCTGCTCAAAGCTCACGCGCTCATTGATCCCCAGCTCCTGGGTGTCGAAGCTAAAGAAATCGTTGGCGTTCACCGTGCCGTTGGAAATGACTTTCACTTCGCGGTCATCGACGTTCAGGAACACGATGCTCACACCGCTCTTTTCGATTTCCCAAGCCAAATCGGTGCTGATCTTCTCGCCTGCGGCGCAAAGCAGCTCTCCGGTCAGCGGGGCAATGATATCGCGGGCCGCTTCATGGCCCATGATACGGCGGGCAATCGCCAGCTTCTTATTCATCTTATAACGGCCGAAACGGGACAAATCGTAACGGCGCGGGTCAAAGAACAATCCCTCTAAGTGGTTGGAAGCGCTTTCAATCGTCGGGGGCTCGCCCGGACGCAGCTTGCGGTAGGTTTCCAAAAGGCCCTCTTCCTGGTTCTTCGTCGGGTCTTTTGCAATCGTTGCCTCGACACGCTCATCATCACCGAAAAACTCGCGGATGCGTGCGTCATCGCCAAGGCCCATCGCGCGAAGCAAAACCGTCATGGGAATTTTGCGGTTTTTATCAATGCGCACATAGAACACGTCGTTGGCGTCGGTTTCATACTCCAGCCATGCGCCGCGGTTGGGGTTCAGGGTTGCGGTAAACAGCTCTTTACCGGTCTTATCATAGCTTTTGCCAAAGTAGACACCGGGGCTGCGCACCAACTGGCTGACAACAACGCGCTCGGCGCCGTTATAGACAAAGGTACCCGCGTCGGTCATCAAGGGGAAATCTCCCATGAAGATTTCCTGCTCTTGCAGGTTGCCCGTCTCTTTGTTCAGCAAACGGGCGCGCACACGCAGCGGCGCGGCATAGGTGGCGTCACGTTCTTTGCATTCCTTAATGCTGTACTTGGGCTGTGAATCCAGACGGTAATCCACGAACTCCAGCACGAGATTGCCCGTGTAGTCCTCAATCGTAGAAATATCACGGAACACTTCCTTGAGGCCTTCCTCCAAGAACCACTGGTATGAATTTTTCTGCACCTCGATGAGATTCGGCATTTGAATGACTTCATCAATTTTGGAAAAACTCATGCGTTCGGTCTTGCCAAGTTGTACAGGCTTGACTTTCACCATAATCAGCGACCACTCCTTAAACTTCGTCTATCGAAAAACGGCTTGACAGAATCACGCACAAACGCCTTGCTTTTACTCAAATTTTCAGCAAAATGCACAATGAAAATTTTGTCATTTTTGCAATTTGGGCATACAAGGTCATTATGATACATTTAAGCATTATATCCCATTTTTTTACTCCCGTCAAGGTGTTTTTCCAAAAAAAATGCACGAAAAAACCGCACATGAAACGCCCGGCGTCGTGTGCGGTTTCGCTTCTTATTTTTCCTGTGTCAAAAGACGAGCAAAGGTTGCCTCCTCCAAACGGCGGTTCACTTCCTCGGTAATTTCGCAGAATACCTTGCGGAAAGAGCATGTTTCAGACGCTCCTCGATTGCACGGTGTTTCCTCATTCAGACAGCGAATCATGTAATAAGACCCCTCTACCGCTTCAATAACGTCTTTAAAGGTGATGTCGCGCGGGTCTTTCGCCAGCTCATAGCCGCCTTTGTTTCCCTTGTAGCTGGACACAATACCGGCCGCTACCAGCTTTCCTAAAATTTTTAAGGAAAAACGCAGCGTAACGCCCATTTCCTCGCTGATGCTTCTGGCATCTCGACGCATTTTACTTTTGGCCAAACAATAAACAATGCGGATTGCATAATCCGATTCTTGTGTAATCTGCATGGATAAAGCCCCTTTAATTCTACTTTTTTGATACAGTTAAATATACACGATTTCACTGAAATTGTCAATTCCTGTCTGAAAAAAGCATCAAAACACCCCTATGTAAAGATGTAATATAATGCAAAATTTTTTGATATTTTTTTCATAAACCTCTTGCAATTTGTGATGATCCTGCTAAAATAACTCTACGAAACCATTCCGAATCCGAGGTGAACCTCAATGACAACAGACTTAACCAAAGGCAATCCCATTCGGCTTTTAATCTTCTTTTCTTTGCCCCTGCTCGCAGGCAATATTTTTCAGCAGTTTTACAGCATGGCAGACGCCATTATCGTCGGCCGTTTTGTAGGCGCAAAAGCGCTCGCAGCGGTGGGCTGTACCGGTTCTATCAACTTTTTTATTCTTGGTGCGGCGGTCGGTATTGCCGGAGGCTTTTGTATCATTGTTTCTCAAAGGTTCGGCGCTAAGGACGAAGACGGGCTGCGCCGCGCGGTTGCCATCAGCGTAGAGCTGTCGGCAATTTCATCCGTGTCGATTATGCTGCTCAGCGTTATTTTTGCTGTTCCGCTTTTGCAAGTTATGCAAACGCCGGAAGATATTTTTCATGATGCCTACATGTATATTGTCATTATTTTCTGGGGTATTCCCGGTACGGTTTTTTATAACCTCTTTTCCGGAATTCTACGCTCGGTAGGCGATTCCCGTACCCCTCTCTTTTTTTTAGCCCTAGCCTCTGTCGGTAACATCGTGCTCGACTTTGTGTTTGTGCTCTTCTTTCAAATGGGCCCTGCCGGGGCGGCTGTCGCAACAATTGTCAGCCAAACGCTTTCGGGCATTGCTTGTTTGATTTTTATCTTCAAAAAATTTGCGTTCCTCATTCCCAAAAAATCCGATTGGAAATTTGACCCGGCGCTCGCCGCTTCCCTCATGCGTTTGGGGCTGCCCAGCGCACTCTCCAACAGCGTATGTGCCATCGGCACCATGGCGATGCAGGGCGTGGTGAACAGCTTTGGCTCTGACATTGTCGCCGGTTATACCGCCGGCACGAAAATTGAATCGCTCGCCGTACAGCCTTGCTTTGCGTTCAGCACCGCTTTGAGCACATTTGTCGCACAGAACGTCGGTGCGCGCAAAATGGAACGTGTACGCAAAGGCACACATGACTGTTTGAAATTGATGGTCGGCTGTGCCGCGCTCGGCTGGGTGGTTGCACACTTTTTCGGTGCATCGCTTGTCGGTGTCTTTTTGGAGAACCCCACTGAGGAAGTCGTAGCTGCCAGCGCTTTATATTTAAACTGGGTCGGTGTATTTATTTTCGCATTGGGTGTGCTTCTCACCTATCGTTGTTCGATTTCCGGTATGGGCAACGCCAATATTCCTATGCTCTCCGGCGCGGTTGAACTCGCCATGCGTGTTCCCGTAGCCTTTTTGACCAGCGGCTTCTTGGGCTTTGTCAGCGTTTGTCTGTGCGGTCCTGCCGCTTGGGTGGGCGCAGCAATTATGCTGGGCATTGCGTATTATCGCATTGAGCAGTCCACAGCCGCACGTTTGAGCGTCCACGCGTAAGTTTATCGTTTAAGATCGTATACAAAAGCCCCCGCCTTTTCCTGTGCTTTGCACAAAGAGAAGCGGGGTCTTTTTTCTGTTGGAATTGCCTGACACAAGGATACGAAGGTTTGCGCACCGACAGAACAAATGTTTTCTGAGCTTCCTGAACAAGCAAAAAATATTTTTCTGAAAAAGATATAAAAAACCCCACAACCGAAACGGTCATGGGGTTTTCTTGCTGGAGGTGCCGACCAGATTTGAACTGGTGCATAGCGGTTTTGCAGACCGCTGCCTTACCACTTGGCTACGGCACCGTATGGAGCGGATTACGAGGCTCGAACTCGCTACCTCCACCTTGGCAAGGTGGCGCTCTACCAGATGAGCTAAATCCGCAAAAAAAGAGAACCTACTCTCTAACAGCCTCACCGCTGTCGTGTATATATATTACCATATATCACCTTCTTTGTCAACACTTTTTTATTTTTTCTGTATTCACTTTTCCCACGGCTTTTCTCGTCTTTTCCTTTTGGCATCACAGCCCCGTTTTAAACGAATTACAGCAAAGGGCCAATCGAGTTTTTAAAGACATTGGGCAAGAACTCATATAAATTACAGCCGCACTTGTCATCAAAGTACTGTTTCAACGCTAAAAATGCCCGCCATTTATCCAAAGAAAATTCCGGCAGACCATGACGCAGTGCCACATCCATTAAACGCTTTTCCATGATGCAAGCTCCTTCCGGCAAGGAAATCGCGTCACAAAGCTGAATCAGCCGATCATAGTCATCTTGTTCGGTATGTTCTAAAAAATCTCGCAGAAAAGCAAGCTCTTCCTCTGTACAGTCATAAGCTCCAATATAGGTTTGCACATCCTTCAGCGGAAAAGAATGCGTCAAACAGATGCGAGCGATTTCTTTTTCTCCCATTTCTAACATGTACGCATATCCGTCAAAAATATGCTTGATGCCGCTTACCCCTTCCCTCCTGCCGATATCGTGCAAAAGTCCCATCACATAGGCCTTTTGTGCATCTAGGCCGCACCGCTGCGCAATCAGTTTTGCATTTTGGGCCACTGACTCACTATGCCCTATCCAAGGCCCGGGGTTCCGTTGACCTGCTTCACGCAGTGCTTGTTTTGCGCAGATTTCATTCATCTTTCTTTCCTCCTTTAGGAATTCTTTTCTATCATCGCTTGCACTTCGGGAATCTCACATAAAAATTTTGTTTCCGGAGCGCAAGTTAGCGTACGCAAAAACATCTTCTTTAATTGAGTGACGAAATCTTCAGGTGCTTGCTTTGTTTGCAAATGCCGATACAGCGCTTTATCTTTGACTTGGGATATTTGCTCAAACGACTGTAAAATTTCCGAAAGCAGTCTGATACAAGCTGCACCATCTTTTTGTTCACAAGCAAGGGAAAACTGTGCAAGACGCGGCTGCTCTATTCTAAAGCCTAAAAGCTGCTGAACCTCATCATGAATGCTCGCAATTTCCTGTGCATCTTTCAAACACTCCTCTTTTAAGGCAATTTTCATCAGTGTCAAAAGAATGGCGTCAATGTGAAGCGTTTGTCCGATCAGCTCTTCCTCTAACAGTTTTGCCGCTTGTGCATATTCTTTTTTCTCCATATAAAGTTTCGCTTGCAGCTGCTTTTTATTCGCACCAAAGGATTTCGGCGGCTGCGTCATCTGTTCCAGCAACTTTTCCGCTTGCTCCCAATGATGGTCCTGTATCTTCTTTTCAACCATGGAGGCCAAAGCTTGATCCTTTATCTCCGTCTGCTTGCTCTTAGCCGCAAACTCGTACAAACGCTCTATCTCCTTGCGATAAAACAAAAATTCTTCCTGCCGCTCCTCTGTTTGGTACATCAACGCTCCTTCTAAAAGCAGCGCCGCATAATAGGCTAGAGCTTCACAAGACGGATATTCCCTTAATTTTTGCGCTATATACTCATAGCCCTCCTGCAAACCTTTTTCTTGCAGACAAGCCTGCATTTTGTTGAGCAGCACAGCGATTTCACTGTTTGAAAGCTCGTCCTTAAAACACAATAAAGTATTGCAGTCTGTTCCAAGCAACCTCGCAAGTGCCGGCAAAAGCGTAATATCCGGGCAAGAGGTTCCGGTATCACATAGTTAAAGATATTGGTATCATTCAATCAATTTTGCCGATAAAGCGGTAGAAGATTTCTACCTCCTGTTCCCGGCTTCCGTCCTCATCTTTGACCGCTTCATGGACAACGATTTTTTCAATCAGCGTATTCAAAAGTTCAGCGGTCAGTTCCGTTGGATTGACGCACTCTTTCATCAAGGCAATCCATTTTTCTGCGTCTGCGGCGTTCTGGCTTTCAGTGGCGATAGCGGATTGAAGC
>DWWA01000026.1 GCA_019119935.1 Candidatus Ruthenibacterium merdavium
ACTGTCGAAAAACTGCCGCCTGATTCAGAAAGAACCTGGGCCGCAAGGGGAAAAAGGCTTGGAAAAGGGGGCTAGCCCTCTTTTCCATTTGAAATAGGGACACAGTTTGTGAAAAAGAGAAGCTTTTTCGACAAACTGAGAGGAAGCGCCCCCGGATGGGGGCGCTTCCTCTTTTAGATGCTTGATACAAAAATAAACGATTTGTTATATTTTGTTGTTTTAATCCAATTTGTCATATGCGTGGCGCGGTGCGCCGTCGGCTGAGTAAGATGATGCAAAAAAGAGGGAGAACGCGACTTCGCGTTCTCCCTCTTTTTTGCATAACCTCAGATTCCAACATATTGCTTTAGCTCATATTGTTTGTTTGCGATATCAAGAATTTCCATGTATGGAACACCGTCAATGTATAACCATTTTTGCACAAACAATGGTGTCACTGTAAATAAACATTCATTTTTTAAAGATGAGTACCTTGTGTAAGAACTTGGGAAATATTTTTTATAAGCACTAAGAAACTCTGCGTGATCAAGAGGCGAACCGATCTCTTCACAATACCCTTCAATTTGTATATTATCTGCGCAAAGAGATACTCTGGGGTTTCCCTTTAATTGCTCGTATTTTCTAAATGTTTTATCCGTTTGAAAATAGATTGTCTTATTTACAACTACAATGCTCATCATTCTTGATGTTACAATATCATTCAATGACGTGGACAAAACCATTTTTTTGCTTTCGCCTAATTCTTGAAAAAACTTTTCATATTCTTCGCTAAAAGCCATGGAAAGCGCTCTCCCTTTTCAGCATCTTTGTAACAACAAAGCAAATTTACTTCATTTAATTTACTTTGTCATACGCGCGGCGCGGTGCGCCGTCCGCTAAGTAGATTGTGCCGCAGTGGCGAAAACCGTGCTTTTCCAGCGCGCGCTGCATAGGCTTGTTGTCATCGTGCGTGTCAATGCGCAAATGGCCGCACTGAGAAAACGCCCAGTCAAAGCAAGCGCCTGCCACGCCTTTGCCGCGAAACGCGGGCGACACCGCCACCCGATGCAAAACGCCGTAGGGCGCATCGCTGTGCCATGCGCCGTCAATTTTGCGGTAAGTGGGGTCGATGTCTGCCCCAAAATCGTAGTAAAACGCGGCGGCAAGCGTTTGTTCCGCTAGGCACAAATAAAACTTTCCGGCATGAATTGCGTCCAATAGCTCCTCTTCGCTCGGCGTGCCGGGTTTCCATTGGTTGGGATTGCCCGTTTCCGCCATAAAACGACGTGCCGCGTCAAAAAGGGTAACCAGCGCGGACAGGTCGCTTTCCTGCGCACGCTGAAATGTGAAACTCACAGCAGGCGAACCCCCTCGTTTGCACACGCTTTTTTCGTCGCCTCGTCCCAAAGCGAAACTTGCACTTCGCCAATGTGCGCTTTGCCCAAAAGCAGCATACACAGGCGGCTTTGTCCGATGCCGCCGCCGATTGTCTGCGGCAGAGTGCCGTCCAGCAGCATTTTGTGGAACGGCAATTCCGCGCGCTCTTCACAGCCCGCCGCGGCCAGCTGGCGGCGCATTGCTTCCGGGTTCACGCGGATGCCCATGCTGCTCACCTCCATGGCGCATTGCAAAGGCTCGTGCCAGAACAATAAATCGCCGTTCAGCGTCCAGTCGTCATAGTCCGGTGCGCGTCCGTCGTGCGGCTTGCCGCTTTTTAATGCCCCGCCGATTTGTTTAATAAACACCGTGCGGTGTTCGCGTGCCACTTCGTTTTCGCGCTCTTTGGGCGAAAGCGTGGGGTAGCGGTCTTCCAGTTCCTGCGAGGTGAAAAACGTCACGTCGCGGCAAAGCTGTGTTTCCAGCGCGGGCATCTGCCATTTCAGCTCGTCCAGCGTGCCGCAAATGGCGTGTACAATGTCCTGCACCGTTTTTTCTAAAAATGCATCCGTGCGGTTTGCCGGGGAAATCACTTTTTCCCAGTCCCACTGGTCAACGTAAACGGAATGAAGGTTGTCCAGTTCTTCGTCGCGCCGAATGGCGTTCATGTCGGTGACAAGGCCGTTGCCCTCAAAAAAGTTGTACTCGTGCAGGGCAAGACGTTTCCACTTTGCCAAGCTGTGCACCACTGCCGCATTGCAGCCGCCAATAGCCGGGATGTCAAAGCCGACGGCGCGTTCGGTGCCGTTTAAGTCGTCGTTTAAGCCCGTCGCCGGGTCGACAAACAGCGGCGCAGTCACGCGCTTCAAATGCAGTGCCGCGCAAAGCTTTGCTAAAAAAATTTGCTTCATCAGGCCGATGGCCTTTTGCGTATCATACAGCCCCAATGCTGAACGATAGCCTTTTGGAATGACAGTGTTCACTGAATATTCCCTCCCACTCTCTTTGGGGCCGATTGCCCCGCAATTTCGCGCCGTGCTGTTTTGCATGCGCTGTACCTATTTTATAATATCAGCAGAGAGTGTGCAAGTGCCGCAAAAGCCGGATTTTATGGTTTTGCCAAAGAAAGAGCGCGCTGTTTTCGTGCGGCAAGCAAAAGGAAGAACAGGCAGTACAGGAAAATCAGCAAACAGGTGACGCTTGCCTGAAACAAAAACTTCTGCGCCAGCCATTCTTTGTTGAAAGCGTCGAGCAAGGTGGGAACCAGCCAGCGGCAAATATTATAGTGAGTAATTAAAATCAGGAAAGTGTTTTTGCCCAAATAGCAAAAGAAATCGGCCGCAATGCCGCCAAAGCGGCGCAGACCCGTCGAAAAGGCGATCATAAACACCGTTCCTAAAAGACCGCTGACGATAAACAGCAGATAGCTTTTTCCGGGGATATGAGAATACATGTCGGTGTATCCGTTAAAAAATGCAACGTACATCAGCCCGGCAAAAGAGGGCGCGAGAAGCCATTTCCAGCGGCGCTGAATGGGCTCGGCGAGTTCTTTTTGCCCGAACAGCACCCCCAGGGCGAAAAAGGGAAAGGCAAACAGGGTGGAAATGGGCCACCAGACAATGCGTGTGCTGAGTGATAAGTTAAAGACGGTTGCCCCCGCGGCCGTAAACGCCAGCAAAAGCGGGCCGCCTTTGAGCAAAACCGCTGACACCGCCTGACAGATGACCATCGCAAATAAGTACCACACCGGCAAATTGCGCCAAAGGCCGTCGTATAAAAGGAAAGTTTCCAGCCAGTCGCCGCCCGTCGGCAGGGGCGCTTTTTCGTCGGCCAGCGTGTAAAAGGAAATTGCAATGTCAATCATCAGCGTAGCGTAAGCTGCCAGCAAAAAATGTTTCGTGCCGCGCGTGACAATGGAGCCAACGGGCCGTGGTTTAAACAAATAGCCCGAAAGCATCATAAACATGGGCATGTGAAAAGAGTGAATCAGTGTTCGCTCCGGGTCTTTTGCGTAGGTTAAATGGCCGAACACCACCAGCATAATGCCCAGCCCTTTGGCAATGTCAAGCACATCATTTCGTTTTGTCAAAAGTTTTCCCCTCTCTTTCGTTCTTTAAAACGAATGAAACCGCCGGAATATTGCAGTTTCAAACGTGAAAAAAGAATCCGCATTATTATAGTGCAAAGAACGCCCTGAGTCAAGCGGGGAAAGGGGGAAACAAGGCAATGTTTTTGCGTTTTTTCCGCCGCACCGGTTGACGGCTTTTAAAACTTTTGCTATAATGTAAAGGCTGTAAAAAGTATCATATGGAGATGTACTCAAGCTGGTCGAAGAGGTCGCACTCGAAATCATGTTTCCAATTTGGAAGTCCAAACTGCCGAAAAGCCAGTAACCATGCGGGTTTGCGGGCAAGTTCAAATTGTGAATTGGGGTCTGTTCTATCCTGTTGTTCTTCCCAATTTCCACGGCTTGAATTTTGCGGGAAAATGGCTATAATGAGAGCAGCCATCTGACAGCCACTTTGAGAGGTATGTTTTGGGGTTCCGTAGTTACCGCTATCGTCCCTGATTTACCGTCATCATCCAAGTTGGTGCAATGATTCGAAATCAGGTTTCCTATGCGGAGTGCCAAACGGCTGAAACCATTGGAACCATGCGGGTTCCAGCCGAGTTCAAATTGAATAATGTTGCTTGTTCTATCCTGTTGTTCTTCCCGATTTCCACCAGCTGAATTGGTCGGCGGGTCGGGACCAGGGATATAACATAAATTTGGAGATGTACCCAAGCGGTTGAAGGGTCCGCACTCGAAAGTTTGCAGCCCGCTGGCCGATTCGTCCGCCGCGAATGGCGTGACGGCGGGATTTTCCCGGGGTATGCATCCGGTTTTTATCCGCTTATCTTGCATCGAAATCTTGCATTTTTCCGAAAGGTTTGCAAGGCGGTGCTGGAAAAATTAAATAGGGAGATGTACTCAAGAGGTCGTAAGAGGGAGCACTCGAAATGCTTTAGGTCTCGAGAGAGGCGCGTGGGTTCGACTCCCACCATCTCCGCCAAATCCCTCAGGAATTTTCCTGAGGGTATTTTTGTATTTTCACGGCAAGAACCCCTTGCCGTTTGGGAGGAAGCGCTATGCCGACATTTACCATCGTGGGCGGGGTCAACGGGGCAGGCAAGAGCAGCCTGTCCGGTGTGCTGAAGGATTGTTTGGACGACTTGGGCGTTATCGTGGACCCCGACAGACTGACCGCCCAGCACGGCGGCGATGAGTATGCCGGGGGCCAGGCTGCCGTTGCCAAACTGCAGGACTGCCTTGCCCAGGGCATTGACTTCACCGAGGAAAGCACCCTTTCGGGCAGCTTCTCCCGCAAAATGGCCCGCGCGGCCCGTGACAAAGGCTACACCGTGCGGCTGTACTATGTGGGCCTGGATACTGCCGAGGAATCGGTCCGGCGAATCGCCAACCGGGTTGCCCGCGGCGGCCACGACATCCCGACCCGGGACGTGGAGCGCCGGTTTGCCCGGCGTTTTCGGGACCTGGGCAAGCTGCTGCCGCTGTGCAACGAAGCTACCTTCTATGACAACGACAACGGCTTCCGGGTGGTGGCTTTCTATCGCAACGGGGAACTGCTGCCCGCCACCGATACGCCGCCCGTCTGGCTCACCGACCTGCGTCGGGAGCTCGCGCTCTGAACCAGTGTAGGATTACCACCGGTTTTCCGGCAGCTCTTCCGGCAGTGGCAATGCCTGCTCCATCGTGGCGGCGCTGAGCTGTTTTGACTGGGAATCCAGGTGGGCGTAGATGTTGGCCGTGGTGGAGATGTCGCTGTGGCCCAGCCATTCCTGGATCTGCTTCATGGGCAC
>DWWA01000027.1 GCA_019119935.1 Candidatus Ruthenibacterium merdavium
AAAAGAGGATTCGCGCACTGGCGCTGGCACTGGCGGCAGTGCTGGCACTGGGCACGCTGGCGGGCTGCGGCAGCGCGTCGGCTGCGGATGTATTGCTGTTTGTCAGGTTCACGCAGGTATAACGGCCTTGGTGCGATTTTTTCGCATGCTCCAAAATTTCTCGGCCCGTGTCCTTATAACCGTAGCGTGCCGCCCATTGTTCTACCTGTCGTTGTGTGCGTCGGGAAAAGCGAAGAAGCTCCTGCCAAAAACGCTCAAACAGATACAGCACATGGCCGATTCGTTCTTCCTGCTGTTCAAAGCTGCTTCCGAAAAAGCTTCGGTTTACATGGACATGAAGCCCGCACGTTGAGCACTGATGCGAAAAATATCCCAAGGCACGGATTTTCTCCAATACCTCTTTCCACGGCACTTCCTGCAAATGCACTTCCGGCGTGCAAGGATGCGTGACCAGCTCCAAACCGTCGTCCAGACTTCCGTCTGATTTGATATATCCGTATTCTGCGTTTTGGTTCAGCACAGAAAGAATCTTTCGTGCGTTGCTGGAATCTTTGCCGCCCTCGTCCACTTCCAATTCCACGCCCATGTACATCGGGCCGTCGCCGTGAAAGACGGGAACCGGTTTATACGAGTAACAGTGAATTGCTTCCCCGAATTCACGAAAACATTCCTCACAATACGGCGAGGACTCCTCATCGTCATCCGCTTGGTAACATGCGGATGAAAGCGCAATCAACTCCCCGCAGCGAACACATCGCGTGTAATGGGAGTCGCAGCAAGATTCGCAAAGCGACATCTCACTGCTGCCGGCATCCTGCTCATTCCAAATGCGTTCGCCGCAATACGAGCAAATCACCGTATCGGTTTCGGCGCAGGAGCGGCAGACAATCTCCTCTCCTACATGACAAACTTCTTCCGGGCGGAGCTCTGCTCCACATTGTGTACATATCAGTTGGCTCATTTTTTCCTACTCCTTTTTGTTTTTGAGAAAACAGTCGGATGCAGCCACCAAGACGGCAACGGCAAACGTTAATGCCGCCTCGATGGCTGCTTTGCTCAGGGTAGGAACATCGTTTTTTTGCACATAGTCATTCCTCCTTTTTTGTATTCAAAGGAATGATATATGTTTTCGTTTGAGAGAGTTACGGGAGTCAGCTGGAGTGCTTTTCGATAAAATCAATCAGATCTTTTTTGTAAATGCGCCAGCTTCCGCCCAGCTTAAACGCCGGAACGATATTTTTCTTGAAGAGCCGGTAGACTGTATTGATATGTAAATCCAGCAGGTCTGCCACTTCCAACGGGCGCAGCATCGCACGCGGATCTTCTGTTTCTTCCCGAACTCGTTCTGTATCTGCGTCATAAATCATCGCCATTGTCTTCTCTCCTTTCTTGTGAAATTAGTTGCGATTGTAACATCTCATACCGTTTCACCAATCTCCATCAGTTTCACCTTATGATGCACCGTATTCGATTGGTATTTTTTCTCAAGTGTTTCATGGAGTACACTGAGATCAATCGGCGGATTTAAAATTTGCCTTTGATTTTAAGTGTAAATCCGTAAAAATTACACATTTACACCGCTTACACCTGCCTTTGGAAACAAACCTAATAACATCTCTAAACAAATTAACGGTGAACAAACAATTTCCGGATCTTTTTTCGACAGCGGTACCGGCTGAACCCCTATCTTTTCAAAGCGATCCATCAACTCTCTATACTGCCGCTTTGGATGCCTATAGACACCTACAACAAACTTCAAGATGCGATCTCGAGCCGACTTCGGATTTTTGCACAGGTGATACATCTTTGCTATCTCCCACATATCCGCACAAATTCTGCCTGAAAATCCGGCGCTTTGGAGTCTCCTTTTTACTTCTCCCTTCTGGAGATAGATTCCGTACGGCAATGCCTTTTTCAGTTTTTGGCAGATGATCTGCTGTGCCGCAGCTGAAAACAGTGTTGCCAAACCGACTCCATCCACGCCACTCACTGCATTTTTTCTCATCCATTTTGAAATTGCTTCTCTGTTGAGAGTAATCTCGATTCTCATCAGCCCTCCGTCTATTTGAGCGTTTGAAAGCCTACCGTTTTTTTGTATCTCATACACCTTGTCATAAACCTTGATGGACTCCTGCTGTAGGGCAATCATATAGGAATGCACGTTCTTTTCATAAGCTTCCATGCCATGTTCTGTTTGCGCCGTCGAAAAACTGACTCTTTGATATTCCCCTTTGGGAGGTGTTCTGTTCAAAAACCGTATGATGGTTGTCGGCATCGACTCATCCTCAAACAAAAGGTTCGTACATAAGTCGATTCTCGACAGCTGAAACTGTTTTACCTGATACGGAAATTTTCGTTCATCTAAAAAGGCTTGAATCTTTTTTGTCAGCTGTTGTGCCGTCTGTAATGTGATTTCTGTCACACCAAACGGATTGCGATCCCCAATCAGATTTCGTGGGGATATCACCAGTTTGAGCCAAACAAAATCTGCCTTTTCCAGATGCAATCGAATTCCGCAGGTGCGATAATCATAAATCGTTCCATCGCTCTTCCATACTCCTTTTCCCGTTTCACTCAAAATGTCATTTTCCTCTTGGTAAAGTTGATCTGCACGCTCACGATATTCATCAAATCCGGATAACCGCAAATTTAATTCAAACGTATGCACACCCATTTTATTTTCGTATAGTTCCATTTTTATAACTCTCCCTTCCGTGTTTGATTGTTTTCATTCTTTCTCACCATACGTATTGATACGGATAAGCTCTTTTACTTGTGTTCATACCTTTTGTATCTTTGATCATGTTTGTATTCTTTTGTGTATTTTGTTATTTCTGGTGAACATTTGCATAATTAGGGATTGTGAATACGTCTTTACGTTATTTGTTAGATGCAAATAAAAAAATAAGCGAAATGAGATATTAAGCGTACTTTGTACAAATTTTGTGCTCATTTTATTTCCGGTGTGCGGGTGAAAAAGTGAAAAAATTTAATTTTTACACCCTGCCTGAGCTGCATCATTTCCTATGAGGCAAAACAAAAAAGGCTGGGAATGTTTCCAGCCTTTCCTGTGATGGGTTATATGTAATTACATGTTATCTCTCATTGGATGTACTTCTGTCCAGCTGTCCAGTACTTTTAAGAGTGCGTCAGGCGGTAAATAATCAGAATGACCTACAATATAGAAAAGCACAAAAAAGAACTGCTGTATGGAACATATAAATTGGTTGGCCAATGTCAGCAGCTGCCCTATGGCAGAATTCACACGAGTCTCTTCTGTATCTGTCATTTGATGGCGTTGATAATCATACATCTCAGCTATCGTTCTTTCCCATGGTCTTCTGCTCTGCGAAGATGGTAGACATGAGAGCCATTCAAACACGGTAAGCCCTTCAATTTTTTCAAATCCCGTCTGAAATCGTTCTCTCCACTTTGCACGTTCACTTTGCGGAAAGGTATCTGTTATTTCGCTGAACCGCTCCTGTTCAAGCAGCATGATGTACTTGTAATACACATTTTGTTTCAGATATTCGTATCGAAACCGCTCCCATTGTTCCATATCGTTGAGAATACATTTTTTCGTTAACTCTTCCGACGGAAGACGGCCATTTCTAAGTGCAGATTTATAAACACACCATTCCTTTCGTGCACTGTTCAAAAGCAATGAAGCCTTTGAAAGAGCTTGTTGTTCATCCTTTATATCATAGACCTGTTGCACCAAATTTGCAAAAGAGCGCAAAATCAACTCTTCACGAAGTATGTCCGCATAGCTCTCTTCACTCATTTTTTGAATAGAATCATTTCCCTTAACCAAATTCTTTGGTCCTTTAACATACTTTGGGTTTGGTGTAGAGGCATAATAAAAAAGGACATTCGTATGGTAGGCAAATCTTGGAATAATTTTAGGGCTTCGTCCTTTTATCAAGTTGCGGTGCTTCTCTTTTGAATACCCAATCGGAAGCACATCCTGAACAGTCGGATTTCGTTCATGATTTTTGACACCCTGTAAAAATATTTCGTCTTTTCGTAATTTTGCATATGCATTGAACACATCCCGAAAACGGTGAGCCTCCTTATTAATGATGTACTGCACATCATTGGCATCACTTGGAACAACAAACCCCTTCAACACTCTTGTTTTATTCTTCTTGAAATCTGCATACCGCTCTTTCGTACCACTCAACAAAGGTTTGAAGATTTCATAGCAAAACTGGTCGTACCCCGTTGTCCATGCAACGTCTGTGTTATCCGATGTCTCTGACAGAATCGCTTCGCCAGCTCCACGGATGCAGTACCAGATGTTGTCTTCATATGTTTGCAACAGAAGATCAAAGAATTCTTCCTCTGTTTTCCATGAAAGCAGTTCCTTCATATGCACGATTGTGCTGTGGAGTGGCGGCAGTGGTGCATCATTTGCGATAATATCCTCAAAATACGAGATTAAACGATTCACCCACATCACGAACGTCTTCTCATTTCTTATAGACGCACGAACCACTCCTGCGTAGCAAATCAAAAATGATCCCATTTCCTTGCCCCAGTACACATATAAATCATTGATTAATTGATCAAGTTTCGGAAGAATCATAAAAAACCTCATTTTTCGCTTTAAAAAAAACAAGCTTTATGGTGTAAAATCGAAGTAAATCTATTACAAGGAGGAAGAAAAAATGTCTAACACACAATGTCAAAATAAATTGGCCTCATTGGAAGAAGCGGCTAACAAAATGCAAAATTTTTTTGATGAGGTTGACGCAAAAGAGGAATGGTCGGTAAGCGAACCCGACATATCCGACTTGGAGGACTTTGAGGACTTTGAAGAATGGGAAGAACGGGATATGATCCCAGCGGCAGAATACTTTACTCCTCTGCAGGATGCTGACCACCTGATTGAGAAAAAACACCTGCAAGTTGGCTGGGCCATGTACCTTGCCACCCGCAGCGGATACGGTGAGGCGGCGCTGGCCTACCTCATAATGAACGGCAGTGACGCTTTCATCGAACAGTGCCGCACAGAGGTCCTTCCCCATTTCAATCAGGCCAGCTCACCTCTTCTTTCAAGCGGGAATTGTATTGGACCTTTTGGGCTGGAAAGTGAGGTGAACTTAGATGACTGTAACTAACTTGCCGCTCGCTCTGAATGATGAAAAAGGAAATGTCTTTCATCTATCGGAAGAAGGAATCCGCTTTGTCGAATCTAAACAAACTCAATCGACCTTACTTTCGAATTTTTGCTTGCTTGTGCAGGACTTTTTCGTTCTGACCGGGGAAAACGACACTGTTGAAGGTCCATTGCTCCGACTGCTCGTCACTCGCGGAAGCGAAACAGTACTTCTGCCAGAATCTTTCTCACCCCAATCACTTCTCAAATGGCTCAAAAACATGCCGGATCCGAGGCTTACAATCTTTCCTCAGAGCAAAGCTTGTCAAATGATTGCCGACTGTGTCCGCTTGCAGCTGCAGGGTAATCCGCGGAAAATTTTTTCGGTCACACATCCCGGCTGGAGTCACCTTGATAAGCACTGGATTTACGTTCTTGGGGATACGATATTTTTGCCTCAGGGTCTGAACCTCTGCGACATTCATTGGAACGGTAAGGGCTCACTGCGTGTGTATGAAGGGAATTCCGGTGCGGACGAGGCCAATCAGAAATTAGAATCCGCCGCCTGGTTTCTTCTTCTCGCCCGCTCAATTCCACAAGTCAGCACCCCGCTTTGCCTTTATTTTATCCTCACTCTAATCTATACTCGGCTAATCCACATGGGGGTTTCCCCCACATTTTGGCTATGGATGGTAGGCCATTCTGGAAGCGGAAAAACAAGCATCTGCAAACAGACGCTTTGTTTTCTTCCCGATTCTGCTCAAACCCCTTTCACGGTCAGCTTAACCGGCACAAGCGCCGGCATCAACCAGATACTCGCTGACCGATACGACGCCCCGCTTCTCTTGGATGACTTTTCTTCAAGCGAAGGCACGCAGCAGCAGAAACTTTACCAAGATTTGATTGATGCAATTATGCGGCATAGTATCAACGGCAGTGGACGCCACACCAAAAACGGTCTTGTGGAAACTCATTGTCTCCCTGTCGTTACTGCCGAAATATCCTTAAAGAGCTACTCTCTTGCCTCTCGCGCTCTGTCTGTTTTCATTCCTTCGGGGATCGATTTTTCTCTGTTCGATCAGATCCAACAAAACCCGCATCTCGTGTCTTTTGTAAATGATTTTTTAGTGTGGCTGGTTGAGAATCCGGGGCTCTTTGATATATTTTCAGACAACAAAGCTTGGCTCTTGTCTCCTGATCATCATCGCCCCTTTGCAGATGCCAGACTATGCTCCAACATGCGCTTTTTATATGCGGCGCAATGGCTGCTTTTTGAATATCTTGAAAATATCGGCTTCTCCAAGCCCCGTTGGAAAGGAACAAGAAAATATTTGTTAGCGGAACTTAAAAAGCTGGGGGAAATTAACCACACCTATCTTTGCCAGCTGAAACAAAATAAATTATCCGAAAATGGCTCAGATTGGATACTGGCGCTGAGTCATGCTTTGTTGGGCAAAAGGTGTTTTAGGTTTGGAAAAAATGCCGGTGAACTAATAAATTCCTCTATCGATGCTTGTTGGCACAAAGATGATATTGCTGTGAAACCCGATGCTGTCCTCCGCTTTCTGAAGCACTCTTTCCCAATGAAGGCATGGGACAAGCAGACAATTTACCGTGCACTCGATACTGCCAATCTGGTGAAACCCGGAAAAGACGGAAAAACCACACGGGTCATTGGAAAATACGGTAGAGTACTGGTTTTTGATCCCAGCAGTCTACGCATATACGCTGCTGCCGTAAATTCTCAAAATTGAAGCAAATATTATTTGGTAGAAATATACAACATTACTATATGGAGGACTTTTATGCCTAACAATACGACTAAGATTCACTTCGACAGCTCGCACACATCCATGAAACTGCTTGCCAAACTTTTGGCGCGGCAGCTTGCAGCATGTTGGATGCGTGATCCTCACACTGCATTTGTCACGACGCTTTAACAACAAACCGTGTGCACCCTTCTTATGTTCAATGAGAAGGGAGCACCTCACATTCGATGCGAAGGAGGCCGGATATCTATGGCTAAATCTCAACTAAGAGCTGCGGCCTACTGCCGCGTATCTACGAACAAAGCGGAACAACTCGACAGCTATTCCGCACAGCAGGATTTTTTCAAAGAATACTGCCAACGCCATGAGTTTCAGCTGCTGCGTATTTATGGTGACGAAGGCAAATCTGGCACGAAGATGAAAAACAGAAAACAACTGCTTGAGCTCCTTGCCGACGCAGAACGAGGGCTTTACGATATCGTGCTGATCAAAGACCCCAGCCGCCTTGCACGCAATACCGTAGACTTCCTCACTTCTGTTCGCAAACTCAAAGCCTGCGGTGTGCAAGTAACTTTCGTAAACTATGACCTTTCCAGTTCAGAAAGCAGTGAATTCATGCTTACGATGTTATCTGCCATTGCTCAGGAAGAAAGTGCCAACATGTCCCGGAGAGTAAAATTCGGAAAGCGGATCAACGCAGAAAAAGGACGTGTTCCCAATCTTGTTTACGGATATGACAAAACCAAGGGAGATTATTTTCATCTTACCATCAACGAACAAGAAGCACAAGTGGTTCGTGAAATCTTTGAACTTTATTCAAGTAAAATCATGGGTGCTACTTTGATTGCGCGCGAATTAAATCGCCGCGGACTAAAAACCAAAAGGGGCTGTAATTTTAATTCCAAGAGCATTGTGACAATCATAAAGAATCCCATCTATATTGGGAAGATTGTGAACGGACGTCAGCGGGTAGACGATTTTTTGACCGGCTCTCGGGTGGATGTGTCTCCTGATGAATGGATTGTTACAGAAAACCCCGGCTTACGAATTATTTCTGACGAACTTTTCTTACAGGCACAACAGACGTACGCAGATACACGCAAACAGTATCCGCACCCACATACCCATCAAGTGGGGGCCTATCAGTTTTCAGGACTGATTCGCTGCAAATGCTGCGGATACCATTTTACACGCTACCAACGTACTTACAAAAACACTTATGTACGCTGGTGCTGTGCAAACAAAAATCTTCCCGGAGGACAGGCGTGTCCCAATCGTACCCGCCTAAAGGAAGAGGAGCTTGAGCAGGGCATCCGCAATTATCTTTCCGTACTTCTTTCTGAACAAAAAGAGCTGCAGCAAATTATGGCAGAAGAATTTGAACGGGTGATCCAACAAAACAGAACCGGGCCATATACCCTTAACGCCATTGAAAAAGAGCTTGCAAAACGAAATCGGGAAAAGAACAAATTGATTGAATTATTCAGCCATGATATTATTTCATTGGAGGAAATGAAGACACGAGTCAGCAGTATTAACTCCGAAATCGCAGAATGGGAGCACAGAAAACAAGCCTATTCTACGGTTTTTGATCCAGATAAACTGCATCAGCAAATCACTTCTCTATTTGCGGATATTCGGTCTGTTCTCCTCAATAATCGTTTCGACAACAAATTGCTGAAACATCTGATTGAAGAAATTACCGTAGACGAAAAAGGAAGGGTCGAAATAAAATTTCAAGCTTTAAAGGAGCTTCCTCCTTTTTCTTTATCCCTTTATGAACCGGCTTCTTAGCCGGTTCTTTTTTGCATCGTCTCAGAAAACCGATCGACTGCTTATCGAAATACTCGTGAGTTTATCCTTGCAAAATCAATGAAAAATCACCTGCAATCTTCGGAACATCCTTCCATAAAGACATCACCGAGCGTTTAAAAAAACAAAACGCACTGCTGTACGCACAAGTGCAGCAAGTTCTCAGCGTCAACAAAGCGCAGCGTCATCTGCGCGGGGGAATGGCAACGCGGCACAAATATCACCCTGAGAAATAAAACAAAGCAAAACCGCAAAGAAATTGTCTTGCTTTTCAAAAAGCTGACAATCTGCTTTGCGGTTTTGCCGTGTGTCCCTCTTATTTGTGTACTTTCAGCGGTTCCGTTTCAAACGCTGAGAGGAAAAGTTTACAAACGCTCTAATGCCTGAGCAATATCTTCGATCAGACTTTGGGCATCTTCCAACCCAACCGACATGCGAATCAGCCCGTCGGGCACGCCTTCAAAGCGTGTTACCTCCGCCAGGCTCGTAATTCCCGGCGTATTAACCACACTTTCAAATCCGCCCCAGCTCGGCCCCTCTTGGAAAATCTCTAAGTTTTTCACAAACTGCATGGAGCGCTCTTTGTCCGCGTTTAAAACAAAGCTTATCAAACCGCTGAACCCCCGCATTTGATGCTTTGCCAATTCGTGTTCCTCGTGTGACTCCAAACCGGGATAGTAAACACGCCGAACCTTTGGGTGGGCT
Organism: Candidatus Ruthenibacterium merdavium; assembly: GCA_019119935.1. Taxonomy (GTDB): domain Bacteria; phylum Bacillota; class Clostridia; order Oscillospirales; family Ruminococcaceae; genus Ruthenibacterium; species Ruthenibacterium merdavium. The sequence goes on from DWWA01000027.1 coordinate 9,388, forward strand.
TGGAAAAAACGGGCAACTTGCTGTGCGTTGCGGCTGTGACGCTCCATTCGCACCTCCAATGTGCGCAAGCTTCGAATCAGGAGCCATGCTGCAAAGGGGTCTATGCAGGCCCCCCAGTGCGCTCGCTCGTTCACGCGCAGAGCGTCCATTTTTTCCTTTGAGCCTGCAACAACCCCCGCGATTACGTCGCTGTGTCCTCCCAAATACTTTGTAGCGGAATGAATGGTATAATCGACCCCTAAATCCAGCGGGTTTTGGTAGAGCGGCGTTGCCCAAGTATTATCCATGGCAGTTGCAATCCCCCGCTCCTTTGCAAAAGCGCCAATTTCCCGAATGGGAAGAATTTTAAAAATATTGGACGAAGGCGATTCAAAGTAAATCAGCTTTGTGTTTGGCTTCACAGCCTTTTCCAGCTCTTCGCGGCTGAAATTCTCTAAAAAGTCTGATTCGACGCCGAATTTGCTCATTTCATTTTGCAAAAATTCTGTTACGGGATAATATGCGCTGCGCAGGGAAATCACATGATCGCCGCTTTGCAGCAGCGAAGAAATGGTTGCTGTAATCGCACCAATGCCGGACGAAAACACCCTCGCCGCCTGCGCATGTTCTAAGGCAGCAAGTTTTTCTTCTAAAATTTCGATTGTCGGGTTGGCAACGCGCGAATAAGCATAGCCGTGGTTTTGCCGTTTGCACGTAAAGAGTGAATTTTGAAACAAGGGCGGAACAATGGCGCCAAGATAGCGGTCATACTCATCGCCCAAGTGCGCACAAATATCGGAAGGTTTTTCTGTGTGATTCATAACAACATCTCCTTTTGCGTTGTCACAACACGCCGAAAAGCCGCACCTTCTCGAAAAACGATTGGATGCGGCCTTTGACAGCGCAATTTTTTTACAATGCGCGCACCTTGTTTTTAAAGCGGTCGATAAACTGCTGGTTCCACTCATCGCCGCCCGGCGCATTTCCGCTGCGCCATACCGGCGGATTGATGCCGGAATCCACCAACAGGTTGATGGCTTCCACAACAATGCAGTTCAGTACATAGGCGTTTGCATAGGTGCTGACCGCGCCGATTTTTTGTTCAAACCCGGGAAGCTCCAAAATGAACTGCACCCCATTTGTTATTCAGTACATCATACTGTCTAACAAATGGAGTGCAGTTCAGAATCACCGTACATGCCTGTTTTTTCTTGAATCTGCTTGAGTGCCGTGTGGTAATCATCCCATGTCCAGTCCATTGTCGGCTTGTCAAGACCGGCCTGCTCAAATACAGCAGGGTCATAGAGCATGCACTGTGCCGAGTTGCCCATCGTCAGGCCGTATGTTTTTCCGTCGATGGCGCCCAGTGTTTTGGAAACATCGTCCCACTTGCTTAAATCAATCACTCCGCTTTCGATATACGGGTTCAAATCGAGCAGCTGATCATTTTCCGCATGGGAAAGAATGTAAGCAACAGAATTTTGGAAAACGTCCGGTGCATTGCCCGCTGCCATCATCGAGGTAATCTTGTCCCAATAAGTGTCGAATCCGCCGTACTCGTATTCCACGATAATGTCGGGGTTCTGCTCCATAAACATTTCAATCATCTGAATGGTTTGGTCGTGACGTGTCTGAGAACCCCACCACATAAAGCGAATGGTGACAGGCTCTCCTTCTGCGCCGCCTGCTGAAGTACCGGATGCGGCCGGCGCGGAAGCGCAGCCCGTTAACAACAAACTAAAAGCCAATCCAAAAGCAGTAATCGCGTTTTTTTATCTTTTTCATCATTGTCATCCCTTTCTTTTTTTCCCTTGAATCACTTGGCACAATCTGCATGAAAACACTCCCTTTTATGGTGTTCCCTCCTTCCTGAGAAGGCTGCATGCGTTCTGTGCAAAAATCTTTTGATAAACGGGTTGCGATAAGTTCAGGCTTTCCAAAAATTCTTTATGTTCATTGCCGAAGCAATCTCTCGCAAAAACAACTCGGTCTTGGAACTCATCTAAAAACTCTTTTGCAAAGGAAGGATCTCGCTGCAGTGCATTTCTGCCGGAGCGTGCAGAAATATCGCAATACAAGTTCGGATAACGCCGAAGCAGCTGCGGAATTCGTCCGCCCGGAAGTACCGGTCCGTCGGGATAGTAAACGTTTTCTCCCTTAGAATCTCCGGAAATTGTGCTCCAAAATCCCAAAGCATGCCCTAAAAACTTCGTATCGGGACATTTTTGCAGCAGGCGTTCGAGCGTATCCATGTCACCGCCGTACCAGTAGCTTCTGCGCGGATATTTCCGCCCGGTGGAAATCGGGTTTTCAAAGTGGAGCGTTACGGGCAGCTTCTTTTCGCCGCAGAACCGAAAATACTCTACTGCGTCGGGATTGTCATAAATCATACGAACTTTGATTTCCCCGCAAACTTGGATATCATACAGCGCAATGGCCGCCTCCAAATTATCAATGGCATCCGGCCGGCGCGGGTCGGGCGCATATCCCACGATAAAGCGGTCGGGATACTTTTCTTTGAAAGCCAAACACCTCCAAAGGGGGATCGGGCCTTCGCCGGTGCGGTAGGGGCCTTCATTGAGCAGGTTGAACTGCGCCGGATCCACCTCGTTTTCAGGGGTGTCCCATGTCAACAGCCAACAACGGTCAATGCCCCAGCGATCCATCTCCGCTACAAACTTATCCGCACTGTATCCATACCAATCGGGATGATTATGTGCATCAATTACTTGATATCGCATACTGAATTCCTCACAATCATTCTAGGCTGCATCATCACCGCTTTTTGTGATGTCGTGTTATTCTCGATTTTATCAATCAATGTAATCGCCGCCTCTCTTCCCATGTCATAAGACGGCTGCTTTACCGTTGTGAGCGAGGGGTTTGCCATCGATGCAAAGGCGATGTCGTCAAACCCTGCCACGGATACATCTTCAGGAACAGCCTTGCCTTTTTTGCTGAAGGCATTCATTGCACCCAAAGCAACCAGGTCGTTCATCGCGACAACTGCGGTAAGACCTTTCATCTGCATAAACTGTTCTGCCAGGTGTTCGCCTCCTGAAAATTCTGTCATTGTATCAACATTTTCATCTTTCAGGTCTGCAATAAATAAATGTTCCGACGGAAAATCAATATTCGCCTCCTTCAACCCTGCGCAAAAGCCTTCATAACGGTCTTTGCGGCTTTTTCTGTCAAAGGGCAGCGCAAAAAAGGCAATGGAACGATGCCCCAAATCGACAAGATACGAAGCCGCCAGCTTTCCCGCTTGGAAAAAATCGTATGTAATGCTGTCAAACGCACCGCTCTGAACCGGCTGGCCAAAAAATACGGTTGCGATGCCCCCTTGCTGAACTTTTTCCATCAAATGGGCTCCTTGATCCAGCGTTGACACAATTAAGCCGTCCATTCGCATTTTCAAAAAGAAATCCAAGTGCTGCGATTCTTTTTTCGACTCATTATTGGAGCTGCAAAAAAACGGCATATACCCGCGTTCATAGCATGCGTGCTCAATTCCGCTCACCACTTCCGCATAATAAGAATTCAAAAGCGAGGGAACCACTACCCCAATTTCATGCCTGCGGCCGTTTTTCGGGCTTTGCTCAGTCCGTTGGGCATATATTTCAGCTCTTTTGCCGCTTCTAAGATGCGCTTTCTCGTCATTTCACTAACGGGATAATCCGTATTGTTCAGCACCCTTGAAACGGTTGCGATGGAGGCATCTGCCAATCTGGCCACATCTTTAATCGTGCTGTTGGATTTTTTACGCACTCTATTCACTCCTTTTGGGATAAATATCCTTCTGCCTGCTTGAGCAGCAGTTCTTCTACAAGAAACCTAGAGCGCATGTACTGCTGAATCGAATAATCCGACAAAAACGGCGCCAACACTCGTTTCATTTCCGGCTCAACTTGCTGCAAAGTATTTTTTACTTCAAGATATTTATTTTCTAATGAGCCGCGTTCGTCCGAAGAGCTGAAAAACTCTTGGCGATATAAAACAACGGTCAGCGGGAAATAACGCATTGTCGCCAGTTCTTCCTCGGTCGCATGTTCAAACATGTCATGCCAAAGAAGCGGTGTTTTTCCCTGCTCTGCCGCGGCTTCAATCACTTGGTTCACAAATTCGATAAACAGCTGCACCCTGCTTTTTCCGCTTTCGGCACACTGCTTACAAGTGCCTAAGCTCCACACTTCATCACATCCAATGTGAATATAGTGGGATTCCGGGTGCCTTTTCGCCATGTTTTGAACAAGCGCCCTTGCAACTTCGGCCGCCTGCGCTTTACACGGACACATTTCGCCCACAGCCGACGGCGTTTCCCGAAGAGAGGAAAAGCGCGGATCTTTCAAAACATATTCCAAATGGCCAAAAGTTTGCCGCAAAGGAATTAACTCTAAAAACCAAAGGGCGCAGCGCTCTTTCATCTGTTCAAACTGCTGGGGCGAAAAACTGAACGTTTGATTTTCAATACAAAACGGTTCTCCGATTCTCAGCTTGTCCTCATATTCCACTACAATTGCGTTCAGCTTACAGCCTGCAATCACAGGAATATTTGCCAGCAGCTTTTCAAAAAGCGGATGAATGGAACGCAGATCCCAATAATCACAGCGAACCTTTACACTTGCATAATCGAAAATGCTCACTGCCGGAAGACGGCAGCCGTACTGCTCTCTCATACGCTCTAGGGTTATTATACCGTAAAACAGCCCCTGAGGAGAAGCCGCTGAAATTAAAATTCCCTGCGCATTGACATCCAAGCGGTACGCATCGATATATTGTTGGCATTTTTCAAAGCTATTTTTCTGAATTTGCTCCTCGCCGCCGCCAAAGACAAGATGAAATCCATGATAAACGTTTTCTTTTTCAATCAACGCACTGCAAAGTCTTTTTGCATGATACGTCAACCTTTTATCCCTGTTTTGCAGAAAGAGTTGGGCTTCATGATTGAAAAATGCAGAAACATCAATTATATTTCCATAAAAATCCATCTGCTTGGGCTGCGGAACGATTGTGAGCTTCATATTCCCTCACCACCTTTTACAGATAACGTTTTCTATCCGTTGCCCCAGTATAGCACTTTGCGTTTCAGTGTCAAGCTCTTTTCACAGAATTAGTGCAACTCGAAAAATTCTTTTGTTTAAGTTGACAAAACTGCTTTTTTCTTGATTTTTCGCCTTAAATTCACAGCAAAAAACGCAGAAAATTCCGTTTTGCCCCGTAAAAGCAAACAGAATTTCTGCGTTTTTTCTCTCAACTAATATTTTACGCGTTTTGGAAAAGGCAAGAATACAACAACTTTTTTGCACACAAGAGCCTTTCGCAAGAAAAGTAAGAAAAGATTTTCTGAATTGCCCGTCTTTATTCTTCCTCAAACGTCACTTCTTACAGAAAAAGCACTTTATCTTTTCAGAAAACACAGACACGAAATAAGGTTCAGCGGTTTTTCACTGATTCCCGGAAGAGCATTTCCCCTCTTACAAGATGAATCTCTCCCTTGCTTCGATAACCGGGCTTCATGTTTTCCATCATGCAGTCAGCGGCTTTTTGCGCCATGTCATCCACATGAACCGCAACTGTACTTAACGGCGGCTGCGTCATTGTGGCAAAAACATCGTCGTCAAAACTCACAATGGACAAATCTTCCGGAACACGAATACCTCTGCGCGCAAGCTGGCGCATCAAGCGATAAGCCGTTTCATCACAGTTGCAGACAAACGCCTGCGGCAGTTTTTCGGGAAGCTGCATTTCAATCGGCTCATTATCCGGCGTGCGGTCGAGAATCATCCATTCCTCGCGCACGGGAATTTTCCACTGGAGGAGTGCACGCTGATATCCTAAAAAGCGGTCGTTAATACTTTGTGTGACCATAAGCGAACCCACAAAGCCGATTTCTCGATGCCCACATTCTAAGAGATGACAGGTGGCATCGTACATATTGTAAAAATTCTCCATCAGCACACAGTCGTGACTTCTGGTTTCATCGTAATAATCTACAAAAATACGCGGTGTCTTGGTGTTTTTCACCATTTCCACAAAGGCAGGGTCTAAACTGCCCAGCAGGATTACGCCGTCAAAAGGCGTTTCCTCCAACAGCACGCGCTGAGCAGAATAGTTTTTCTGACGCGCCACATTGACGAGCGTCGCAATCGCGCCCCTCTCCAGCAATGCATCCGCAATGCGCTGATAAATTTTAACATAAAAATAGCTTCGCGAGGTTTCGTCAAAAAACTTACTGTCGCAAAATACGGCTACTTTTTTAACATGCTTGTCTTTGCCCGAATGTGAATGCGAAAGCTGATACCCGCACGTCCGTGCTTCCCCACGTATTTTTTCCCTCAGTTCGGCACCGACACCTTCTTTTCCATTCAGCGCCTTCGACACAGTCACTTTGCTTACGCCTAATCGGTCTGCAATTTCCTGCATCGTCACCTTTTTTTATTCATATCACGTATCCTCTTTTAACACAACCGGGCAACGTTCCACTCGGCGGCGCTTGGCTTTCCTTCTCTGAATACCGCCGAATGCCGTTGCTGTATCCTATGATCCAGCCGGGAAAACAAATTGCGATGTGTATAAATTTCTTAATGCATTTCTGAAAATAATGAAATTTCGCCGTTTTTTCAAAAAAGCGAACGGCTGCAAGGCAAAAGCGTACAATCCTCTTTTTGCGGATTGCAAGCATTTTGCCCGGCAGACGTACTCTTTATAGAAAATCATTCTGTTGATGTTTTAGTCGGCGTTTGGTTCTCAGCATCTGCCCTGAGTGACAGCTCCCGCCAAACATCTTGCAGAGCATTGTGCTTGTCACAACATTTTCGGCGGGCTTTGCCGACGCGTCATCATAACTGCTTAGCTTTACAGACACTTCAAAATCATATCACCGATGCCAACTTGATATCCGGCCCAAGCATAGCAGCCTTTGCCGTCTTTTGCCACAATCGCCAGCGGCAAACGTGCATCTTGAATTTCAAACGCCTGATAATCGGCCGCAAGGTCAAACGGTGCCTTTGTAAAGAACAGCTCCGCCTTTTGACCGAGCGCTTTCAAGGCTTTGGCGAGGGTAGGATCACTTGTTTCCTCTTCTTTTTGCAAGATAAACAGCAGCGCTGCATCCATCGAGGCAAAGTGCTCGCTCATCTGAACCATCTCATTGAGCAGATGCTCCGTCGGCTCTTGTGCCGTTCCCAAGTAGCACAGCACTGCCTTTTCCCCGCGCGCGAGCACCTGAGCGACACTCGTTTTCTGATCTTTCGCGTCATAAATCACCGTATCGGTCAGCGCCTCCTGCTTTGCCGCCAGTGTTCCCTGCGGCTTATGCAGCGTCAGCACAGCGGTTTCGCCGGGCAACACCGTTACAAAATCCACGCGCACGGGGTTGCTTTCATCCGGCTGACGATTCGTTACAATCACGCGGTAATGGCCTGCCTCCACCGGACACTCCAAACAGTCATCTTTCCACTCCAAGTGCTCCAAACGAAGTGTTTCGTACTCGCCGTTTTCCAGCTTGCCGACCGTAACATGAGAATCATATTCCAGCAGGCTTTTTTCCGGACGCTTTAACACAAGAACGCCGAACTGCGCCGCCTGTTCCTGTGTGCTGATGCGGTGATACTCGCCGTTATGATAATACGACAAGCTTCCGTCGCTTTTCTCAATGCGTGCGGGAATGCCCAAGCTGCGGCACGCCGCAACAAAAAACACTTTCATCGACGTTTCATTTGCTGCCCCCAGCTTCCAAATGCCGCAAGGCGTTTGACGTGCTCTGCGGTCCTTCGGCTCATGATAAAGGAAAAGGTGATTATTGACCCATTTCCACAAAAGCGACGGGTCTGCACGCATTTCACGGCGTTCTGCCGATGTGAAAATTCCACACAGTTCTTTTTTATACTCCGTGAGCACTTCCAAATAAATCCGGGGGTTCATCAGGTCGTTCACAAAAACATCATGCGGGAAGTCCGCCTGATAATCCATAGCATGCTGCAAGTGCGCATTCAGCACCTGCGCGGTAACGTCCGAAAGGTCTTTTTGCTCCATGTGAGCCAAAAGCTCCTTTGCCGTTTTGCGCCATGCCATCGGCAGTCCTGCCACAAAATCAATGATTTGCGCGGCATTGCCTCTCGCTTTTTCCAATACGGGCGCAAGCTCTGCATCCCCCAAACGCAGGGCTTCCCGCTCAGCGCTTTCTCCGCGCAGGAACGACGCTTCAAAGGCTTGACGTGCCTGTACGGCATGCGCGCCGCGGCGGTCTTGTTCTGCCTGTTCTTGTGCAGACAGCGCAGGCGGCGTGTCCACCCCGCCGAGCGGAGGCAGGAAGGTGAAATCGTATCCCTCGGTTTCGTGGGTACGGCCTTCTAAAATCAGCGTTACGGTATCCTCTCCGCCTTCGCATCCATGGAAGCAGCCGGTGGTATACACACCGTCTTTGCTGGCATGAAGCAGTAAATCGCCCCAACCGGTTTTTGTGTGAACAGTGCCGGTTTCATCGGTCAGCAGATTTAAAATGGGATAAAATTCCGAATAGTTGACCACCTGCATCGCAACTTTTGCGCCGCAGACCGGCTTGCCCTCTGCGTCCGTCACACGCACAGAAAGCGGACGTGTTTTCGCATAGTGATGCAGCACGTTAATCTCTTTTTGGCGGCTTTCCGCATGAACGGCGTCATCGCTCTCCTCACCCAAGCAGTCTGTGTCTACTTTGGTGTGAATCAGCATTGCTTTGGAAGCGGGCAGACAGAACCAGCCGCGGTCCAAGGAGAGCTCCGGCTCACAAGCGCCCAAGAAATGCCAGCCGTCTTCCGTGTATACTTCCACCCAAGCGTGGTTGTCGTCACAGTGGCTCCAGCGGGGTGCGTAACATTGACGCGCGGGAATACCTACGCTGCGCAGCGCCGCTACGGCCAGCGTCGATTCCTCACCACAGCGTCCAAAGGCATTGTTGAGCACGGTCAGCGGCGAGGCAGTGCGGGCATTTGTGCTTTGATACGTTGCTTTTTCCAAGCACCAATAGTTCACTTCAACTGCGGCGCGGTACAGTGAAAGCGTTTCCTTCTCCGGGGCAAACAGCCGCTCAGAGAGCGCCTGCCAGAATTGCTGCTGATAGAAGGTAATATGTTCGTTGTTGATGCGATAGGGCAAAACATAATTGCAGAAAAGCTCCTCGCTCAAGGTTTTGCCCCAAGGCGTATGGCTGCGCACATAGAGTGCTTGACGAACGACGCGCAGGAAATAATCTTCCTCACACTCCGACAGGTCAGACAGCGGCATGTTTCGGTACAGGAAATCGAGATACTTCAATTCCTCCTGTGTGGCCTGATTTCGAATGTGCTTCGGGATACAGCGCAGCCGGCGTTCCATCTGCACGCGGTCGAGTACTTCCACCTTTCCGTCGTCGTAAAGCAGAACACGTTTTTCCTCTTGTGGACAGTCACAGCTCAGCACAAAGCCCTCGCTCATGACTTCGATGCGCGGGCATACTGCGGGTTTTTCCGGCATATCCAGCGCGTCTAAATCGGCGGTAAAACAGCCATAATCGTCAAAATAACGATGTTCATAATAATAAATCCGGCGCAGTTCCCACTTGATATATTCTACTTCCGGGATACTGTACTCCTCCCCGTTTTCCGTAAAGAACAAAAAGCCCCACAGCTCCGGATAGTGAATGTTAATCAATCCCGTCGGTGCCCATACCCAGTTATCTTCGGGGTAAGCGCGACCCGTTTCCGGATTGATGCGTTTTTCATAACGGCCGTCTTTTTCATCCACCAGCCATTGAACACGCGAGAAATTGACACGGTAATAATCCCCGGCGCGCGGCGTACGGCAGTCCTGCGCCATCTCTTTTAACGCGGCAAAGGGCATAACAACCTCTACCATCCAGCAGCGGTTATCTGCGTTTGCATCATTGAGTGTGCCCTCGATATGAACAGCAGTTTTCAATCCCTTGATATCCCAGCCGTTGAGCGGGCGGCCGCCTCTGTCGCGATAGGGCTTTGTCAAGAACAAATCCCAAACGGTATTCAGCGCGTTCATCTCAAACTCAAAATACTGATGGGTATCCGAATCCGGATCGATAAAAATTTCAAAATCGTTGTCATGGAAAATCACGCAGTCACGTTCTGTGAGCGTTGCCCAAATTTCATCGCCGTAAAGGACGGCGCCGAAATACAAATTCTCATCATCCCACAGCATTTTTGCGCGTGTTTCATAGCGCGGCTCGGGGCGAATATCACCCTCAATGTCTACAAACAAATCGGTAAACGGTGCATCTGCCCAGAACTCTTTATTGATATTTCCGTCCAGATGAAATGGTTTTGTTGCCCGCTTACAGTAATAGACCGGCGGATGAAACCCGCTTTGCGGGATGGCAATACGATAATCGTTCATACGCTTCTCCTTTGATACAAGACGGGCGGGCTTTCCTGCCCGCCCCTGTGAGAACGGCTCGCTTAACAGATTCAGCCAAAATCCCTGTACCTATCATACAGAAAATCGGCAGTCAAATGCAAGCGCCGTTTTTCATTTTATTTTCATTCAGGCGTTTTTTTGAAAGTAAAATCTCTTAGTTATGCGTTACAACAGCGCCGCTGCCGCCGTACATTTCAACTTCGCCCTCTAACTCCAGCTTAAGTACAGTGACGTTTTCGTGGCAGTCTTCCGGCGTCATTGCAATCCACGTAGTACCGGGAATGTTGAACCAGGGCACACCGCCATGGATGTCATAGCTCAGTTCTTTTCCGCTGTGCAGTACAGTAATCTTTTTAATTTTATTGCAAAGACCTTTCAAACAAACATGCTCTCTGGGCATATCATAAACAAACAGATAGAGCACATCACCGCTTTCGGAAATCGTGCTTCCGCCTTGCCAATAGCGCTGCATAATGCCTTCTTTTGTGCCGAAAACTGCCTCTTCGTGCGCTTTTACCCATTTGCCCAAACCAAGGAGAATGGCTTCCTGGCGCTCATCAACCGTGCCGTCTTCACGAGGCCCGATATCCAAAAGCATGTTGCCGCCCATGCTGATGCAGTCACAGAACATGCGGATAATCTGGTTCAGCGTTTTGTAATGATTATCGTTGTGCTGATAGCCCCAGGAGGTGTTGATGGTTGTGCAGAACTCCCACATGCCTTCCGGACGTGTAATGGGGATGCCCTGTTCCGGTGTTTTGTAATCGCCGTAACCCTGCAAGCGAGAATTGATAATTAAATCAGGATTAAAGCTTTTCAGATAATCTTTAAACTCCGGCAGGCCCCACTGGTCGGCGCTGCGCTCCCAGTCGCCGTCAAACCAAAGCAGATCCACTTTTCCGTAGTTGCCCAACACCTCGCCGAGCTGATTTCTGTTAAACTGCATAAAGCGTTCCCATTTTTCCGGGTGCTGAACGCCGTCGGTCGGGGAAGTAAAACGGTTTACCGTTGATAAATCTTCGGGAACTTTACCGCCTTCATAAACGCTTGCGTAGTCGGGGTGCGACCAGTCAATCAGGGAGTAATACATTCCAAGGCGAAGTCCCTTTTTCTGGATAGCCTCTGCATACTCTTTCACGATATCGCGCTTTGCAGGCGTTTTTTTCATAACGCTTAAATCGCTGTATTTCGTATCAAACAAGGCAACACCGTCATGATGTTTCGTTGTCAAAACCGCATAACGCGCACCGGACTTCTCAATTAAATCAGCCCAATGATTCACGTCAAGCTTCGATGCGGTAAATCCGTCCAGCTGTTTCATGTAGTCTTCGTAGGAAATGCGCCCGTTGTAAAACGACCAGGATTCCGCAATACCGTCAACAGCATAAATGCCGTAATGAATAAAAATGCCGAGTTTTGCGTCTTCAAACCAATGCTTCATTTGTTTTCCCCCGCTTTGTCTTCAATCTGTTTGAGCATTTCATAAATTGTGCGCACCGCAACACCGGAAGGTGCATCCTGCGCATAAGGATGCACAACGGGATACTGAATTGCCGTGGCCGCAATATCAAGATGAATCCAAGGTTTTCCCTGCGTAAACTGCTGAAGGAAAACCGCCGCACTAATGGTTCCGGCGCCCGCCATATTTTTCAAATCGGCAATATCGCCTTTGACATAGCTTTGATAGCGCTCATCGAGCGGCATGCGCCAAAAATCTTCACTCGAGTTTTTGGCCGCACAGCAAAAATCATTGTAAAAATGTTCATCGCTGGCGAAAATAGGCGTATAAAGGCTTCCGAAGGTGGAACCCGCTAAGCCTGTCAAAGTAGCAATGTCGATGCAGGAAGATGCCTGTTCCTGTTCGAGCAGGTAAGTAATTGCATCTGCCAAAATCATGCGGCCTTCACAGTCTGTGTTCAAAACCTCAACTGTCATGCGGTTCATCATCGTGATAACGTCACCCGGCTTATAGCTGTCACCGTCAATGACATTTTCCGCCGTCGGAATGACCGCCGTGAGGTTGACTTTACACTTGTTTGCCGCAGCCGCTAAAATGACAGCCATCACCGTGGCCGCACCCGCCATGTCACCTTTGATATAGGGCATGGAATCTTTGCCCTTGATGCAGTAGCCGCCTGTATCGCAGGTAATGCCTTTTCCTACCAATCCGAACACAGGCGCATCCTGCGCGCCGCGGTAGCGCATCACAATCAAACGCGGGGCGTGCGAAGTTCCTCTTCCTACGCAAAGCAGACCATTCATATCAAGCGCTTGCATCTGCTCGGGCTCCAGCACCTTTACTTCAATGCCATACGTTTCTCCTTGCTGGCGGGCAAACGCAGCCAATGTTTCCGGATAGATATCATTGGGGGCACGCTGCACCAAAGGGCGCACCGTATTCATTGCCCGCGCGACTCGAAGAGCTTCTTCGACAGCATTTTGAATGTCGTGTAACTCAACGCTGCACACACTCTCCTCGGAAAAATCCAGCCACACCTCCACCGGTGCAGACTCGGACGCCTCTTTGTGATATCCCGCAAAAGCATATCCGGCCAGTGAAATTCCCTGCGCCGCAGCTGCCGCAAGCGATGCTGCCTGTTCCTGCTCCATGGGAGGAAGCAGAACCTGCACCTGACTTTTGGCATAGCCCTTCGCCTTTTGCCACGCCTGCGCAAAGCAAACGCGCATCACTTGAGCCGTAACTTTTTCAGGCTCCCCGCACCCGACATAAACGCGATGCGGCAACTCTTTCTTGAGCGAAGGAAGCACCAGTACTTCCTGCTCTTTGCCGGAAAACACGTCATTCTCGTTTTCCTTTTGCGCATAATGCCCCACAATCTCTAAAACAGGGGCGGTTGATTTTCCCAGTTTGATCTGCATGATATGCTCCTTGGCAAAACAGGTTTTCCACAAATATTCAGGGATTGTTAATAGATTTTGAATGCCCTTTTACCTCGCGCGATGCGCACAAGCGTCAATGCTTTGTGCGCTTTTTCTCTCTGCGCATAAAAAGCTTCTCATTTTTTATTTGAGAAAAATATTTATCTGCAAAAACCTGCCGCTGTCTTTCTTTGAAATTTTTATTGATCCAGCGCACGGCGCAAACAGCCGGTCAGCGTAAAGGTTGTATCCAAGCCATATTCCCAGTACATGGCACCCAAGAGGCCCTCGCGATTGACATAGGCCGCTTTTTCCGCAATAGACTGCTCGTCATCATAGCTGAGGAAGGTTTCGCCGTTGAACAGCCACGGTGCTTTCGCCTCGTCGTCCCAGTAGCGCACATAGCCGTTTTTATTGATGTAGTTTTCCTTTAAATCGCCGTAAGAGGGGCCATAACCGCCTGTTGTTCCCGCCATTTGCATATAGCCGTGGTCAACGTCGGGTACGTTTTTCCACATACGAGAATAGAAAGCCACACCAATCACAAGCTTCTCTTTCGGCACGCCTGCTTCATAAAAGCACTTCACGGCAAAGTCCGTGCTGACAGGCAGTAAATCGGCATCTTTTGTGTACAAATTGGTATGATGGCCTGCATGCGTTACAAATCCGCCGCGCAAGTCATAGGTCATCAGCTGCACATAGTCAAGGTACTCCTGTACTTCCTTCATGTTCGTGCAGCGGGTATAATAACTGTCGCCGCCGGCCGCAATGGTCAAAAGCAGCTTTTTCTCGGTGTAAGTGTTGAACAGTTCGCGGATTTCCTTGAGCAGCAGCGTGAAATTTTCTTTATCCTCCGGGCTGGAAGCAATTCCGGCAATGCCGATGCAGGGATATTCCCAGTCGAGATCCAAGCCGTCGAGATTGTATTTTTTAATCAGTTCCAACGACGTTTTGGCAACGGTTTCACGTCCTGTTTTGGTGGACGCAGCCTCAGAAAAGCCGCCCGCGCTCCAACCGCCTACGGACAGTACAATCGCACATTCCGGGTTCACACTTTTAATTTTCGCAAAATACTCTGCATACTCACCCGGCTCATAAACAACGGCATCATTTTGAATATGGCCGAACGCTAAATTGATCACATCCAGCATTTTGATATCATTTTCCTGCATCATGGGCAGGTCTTTTGTGCTGACATAGGCAATCACCTTTTTTTTCTGCACAGTACAACACTCCTTCGGATTGGTTTTATGATTGATTTCAACAGACATCGCATTACATTAGGCGGCTTTTCATAGGTTTCAAACCTTTCGCCAAAAAGGTCTGTTCATGATTTTCTTGTTTTTATGGAAACGGTCAATTTTTATTTGCCTGACTGAAAGAATTTCCTTTTGGATGCAAAAACAAATTTTTAAACATCTCTAAAAGGCGGCAAATGCCGCATAACCGGACATTGCAGTGTCTTTCCTTTGCAATTTTCCGATCATACGGCATTCGCTTTCATATGCTCCTTTTTTCAGACGGAAAAATAAAGCATTTTACTCGATAATACGATTTGTTCGATGTTAGGAACCCATATAACGGTCATAAGCAGTGTTTTGGATTTCCATATATTTCTCCAAACCAACTTTGTTCAAAGACTCGATATAGGTGTCCCACTCGGCCTCAATATCACCCTGGCCTGTGCACCATTTTGCCTTCTGCTCGCTGACAATCTTTGTAATGTCTGCGCTCAGGCTGGACAGGTCGGAAGCCTCTTCCGGAGTGTAGTTCATCAAGGGGAGCGGCTCAAGCAGATACGGGCCGTAAAGCTCTTTGCGCTCTGTTGCCTGGATTTGCTCTTCGGTCTTGATGATATATTTCTCGGTCACTTCTTTAGACAGGTTGGTTGCTACATAAGAACCGGGAGCCTGTGCGGGCTTACCGCTCTCGTTGGGCAGAATTTCGTACTGGTCACCGTTTGCTTGCAGATAAACGCCATAGCGCAGGTTCAAAGAATTTTCCGGCTCATAGAAAGAGTCGATAAAGCGCATGGTTGCTTCCGGATAGGGGTTCGTGGTGGTAATCAAACCGCGGCCTTTGTCGATGGAGAAGTCCAAGGAGCCCCAGTGTGCACCGGCCGGGCCTTCCAGCGGCGGCAGAGCCACGAAGGTTGCCTGTGCGGAAGTAACAGGGCCATTGGTCAGATAAGCGCCAACGTTGCCGGAGTCAATTTTTGCCATATACTGGTTGTGGTCATGCGTAAAGCACTCTTTGTCGATTAAGCCCGCAGTGTACATATCGCGGAACCAAATGATATAGTCTTTGTATTCCGGCTGCGTTACAGAGCAAATGATATCGCCGTCTTTTACCATGACGGGATCATAGTCGGTAGAGATGCCCCACATGCCGGTGAAGTTCGCGTCACCGTTCCAAACGTGGTAGGGAGAAACCGGCTCTAAGGTGAAACCGATTTCGTCTTTCTCACCGTTGCCGTTCGGGTCTTCGTTTACAAAACGATCCATCAGATTTTTAAAGTCGTCAACCGTTTTGATGTCTTCCACATTCACACCCAAAGCATCGCACCAATCTTTGTTGATGTTCAGCGTTGTAGTCATAACCGGCTGCTCATCCTCATTGATGGCAGGAACGGCATAAATGTGGCCGTCCGGCATGGTGATTGCCTTGCGAATTTCAGGTCTTTCATCCAGAATCTTTTTCAGGTTGGGAGCATAGCCGCCGTCAATCAAATCTTCAATCGGACGGATGAGGCCCTTTTCAGCATAAGTGGCAATTTTGGTGGTGCTCAAGCCGGAGAACACAGCGTCAGGCAGCTCTTTGGAAGAAGCCAGCAGCAGGTTCAGCTTCTCGTCCGCGCCGTCACCGCTGACGGTCGTCCAATTCACGTCCACGTTGGTCTTTTCTTCTAACTGTTTAAAAATGGGGAACTCTTCCCACTCGCCGCCGCCCGGCTCACCATAGCCGACGGCATTGATGGTGATAACCTCATCAACAACGGGATAACCCTCTTTTGCAACGGTAACCTCTTTGGCTACGCGTGCGCCGGAGCCGCCGCCGCAGCCCGTAGCAGCAGTTGCTGCCATCAAAGCTGCCAAAATGAGTGCGATGTTCTTCTTTTTCATTTTCTTTCCTCCTTGTATGTGTGAAAGCTTTGGCTGTTCTGATTCGTTCGCGAACAGACACAAATGCATTTCCAAAAACCTTCCTCCGAAACAGCAAAGACGACAAAACTTGTTTCGGCGGTTTCATTTCGAAAAAATCAGCCTTTTACAGCACCAATCATCATGCCCTTGACAAAGTGCTTTTGAACAAAGGGATAAATAATGAGAACGGGCAGAGAAGAAACAATGATAACGCCGTACTTAATCATTTCCGAAAGCTGACGCTGCGCTTCCAGCGTTTCCATGCTGGCGCTGCCCATGTTGGCAACGTTCTGAGACTGAATTAAAATCTCACGCAAAATCACCTGCAAGGGCTGTTTTGCCGCGTCGATGATATAAATCAAAGCGCTGAAGTAGGAGTTCCAGTGGCCTACCGCGTAAATGAGCAGCATAACGGCGATAATCGGCTTCGAGATAGGCAAAACAATCTGGAAGAAGTATTTAATGTAGTCGCATCCGTCGACGTTTGCCGCCTCCCAAAGCTCATTCGGAATGCTTTGGTCAAAGAATGTTCTTGCAACGATGAGGTTGTAAACGCTGACTGCGCCGGGCAGAACGAGCGCCCAAACCGTGTCGTACAGGCCCAAATCCTGAATCAGCAAATAAGTGGGAATCAGGCCGCCGCCGAAGAACATGGTGAAAGTAAACAGGAACATCAGGAATTTAGAGCCAACCATTTCACGGCGGGAAAACGCGAACGCTGCCGGAATGGTTGCAATCAGATTGATCGATGTACCGAGAATCGTGTAAATAATGCTGTTTTTGTAGCCGATCCAAATTTTTTCAAACTTGAAGATTTCAGCGTACCCGCGTACATTGAAGCCCTTGGGCCACAGCAGCACGTTGCCGGCGGCCACTTCGTTGGGAGAGCTGAAAGAAGCAATGATAATAAACCACAAGGGGTACAGAACGATAATCAAAATGAGGAACAGAAAGATGTGGTTGATAATGTCGAACGCTTTATCCGACTTACTCTGTTTTTTAAATTCCTTGCTGACCAATTGAAATGCCATGCTTGTTTTCCTCCTCACCAAATCGAGCTTTGTCCCATTTTCTTCGCAAGCTTGTTCACCGTCAACAGCAAGATGCAGTTGATTACCGTGTTGAACAAACCTACTGCCGTGGAGAAGCCGTACTCACTGGAAATCAAGCCCACTTTATAAATATAAGTAGAAATAATTTCCGAAACACCCGTGTTCAGCGGATTCTGCATCAAGAAAGCTTTCTCAAAGCCAACGCTCATAATCGAGCCGCAGCTCAAAATCAAGGTAATCACGACGGTGGGCATAATCGAGGGCAAATCAATGTAGAAGATTCGCTGCAGTTTCGTTGCGCCGTCGATGATGGCTGCCTCGTGCAGTTCCGGGCTTACGCCTGCCAGCGCCGCAATGTAGATGACCGCGCTCCAGCCCATGCTCTGCCAAACACCGGACCACACATAGATGTGGCGCCAATATTTCTCGAGGCCCATAAACAAAATGGAATCATGCCCCAGGAGATTGATGAACTGGTTTATGAAACCTTTGTCGGCAAACACGATGTTGATGATGCCAACGAGAACAACCGTAGAAATAAAGTACGGCGCATAAGTAACGGTCTGCACCGTCTTTTTAAACTTCATGTTGCGAACGGAGTTCAGCCCCAATGCCAAGATGATGGGAATGGGGAAGCCAACCAGCAAGCCGTAAAGGCTGATAACGAGCGTGTTTCTCAGCAGCTGAACAAAGTAAGGCGAATTAAAAAAGCGCTGAAAGTGCTCGAGGCCAACCCACTCACTTCCCATAATTCCAAGGAACGGGCTGTAATCCTTAAACGCAAGAAGAATACCGTACATCGGAATATAAGAGAAGATGATCAAGCCGATCAAGGCAGGCGCGACAAACAGGTAGAGCTGCCAGCTTTTCTTCAGCCTTTTCCCAAGGCTTTGTTTCGGCGGTGTAAAAGAGGCGGTTTGTTTTTGCGCCGCAGCCACCGCGCCTCCCTTAACTGTTTTCATAAACATGACCTCCTGAATCCCATTTGTTAACTAACCGTTTGGTTTGTAAGCTTATCTTATCGTGATTTTGCCCATTTGTCAACGCATTTGTTAACTTCTTTTTTGTACAGAAGACAAATTCGTATAACCCAACATGTTTGATTCTGCTTTTTTATGCAATTTCACATATGTTTTTCCATTTCCCCTTAACTTTTTCAAAAAATGTTTCTTTCTTTGGAAAATAGTCCAATTCAAAGCCTTGTATTTGCTCTTTTTCCGTCTTTTTGACTAAACTTCATCACTTTTTTGCTCAATTCCTTTTTTCACAAAATTAATTGACAGAAAAAAGACAAATTGATTACAGTTTCTCTCAAGCAAATTTTTACTTGAAAATGTTACTTAACTTTTTTAGCATTGTTTCTTTTTGTTAATTTTTCCCTCTTGGCAGACAAAAAAGGTCTGATGCTCATCTTGTTATGAGCATCAGACCCTTGCAAAAATTAAAATTTACCCTCTGCTTTTCCAAAAATTGCTCGGAAAGCTTAAAGCTGGGAACGTTCGGCGAACCGGCTGCACATTGGGCACATCCATTTCAAACTCGTAGTGATCGTAAGCATTGATCACATGGGTGTCAAAATGGTCGTATTCACGGGGAAACTGTCCGTAATTCATATGAACATGTCCGTGCAGGTAAATCTTCGGTTTCCAGTCCTGCAAAATTTGATTAAAACACTCAAATCCGCGATGCGGCAAATCCTCACCGTCATGGCATCCGCGCGCCGGTGCATGCGTTACCAAAATGTCAATTCCTTTTGCACGCTTTATCTTTGGTCCTAACTTTTTTGCACGGCGTACCATTTCCTTCTCATTATACTGATGCGGCCCGTTTTTATAGCGCATGGAACCGCCAAGGCCGGCGATACGCAAACCTTGGTAGTCGTAAACAATATCCTCAATACAGGTACATCCTTCCGGCGGAGTTCTCTCATAAGAAGCGTCATGGTTGCCATGCACATACAACACAGGGGCATGCGTAAATGTCGCTAAAAACGACAGATAGCTGGCACGCAAATCGCCGCAGGAAATAATTAAATCGACCCCTTCTAAACGTTCGGGGCGAAAGTAATCCCACAGCATTTTAGATTCCTCATCGGCCAGCGCCAATATTTTCAAATTTGCCCCTCCTTTCTGTAAATTCCTTGTACTTTTACAAGCGGCTTTGCAATTTCAATCAAATCGTCAAATGCGGGAATTTGTCCAACCACATTATCTGCAAGCCAATCCATTTTTAAAATTTCCTCGGGTGTAAAGCTGCTGCCATTTTCCGGCGTCACTTGGCGCCCGCTTTGGTCAAACACCTGTCCCCCGAAAACGTCAATTTTGCCCTCACACAAGCCTTGTTTTAAAAATTCCGCCAAGCGCTTGGTTCCCGGCGGCAAGCCGCGGCTGGTTAAAAGGTCAATCATCCCGGAGCCAAGCCCCCACCAATAGTTCACGGCGCATCCGTCCTCGGCAGTATCCGCTTTCCATGTATTGTTCAGGATGCTGCGCAGAATTTTCTCATAAAATTCGCCCCAATGCCAGAACGGCATCGCCATCGGAACCGGCTGATTTTCATGTGTCAGCAGATACACACCGTAGGCGCGCTCTCCTTTCGGCAAACCGGTATCCGGGCTGGAAAGCACATGAATATCTTTTTGCTTGAAAAACTCCATTCCCGGGCTGTCTTTTTCCGATGTCCACTGCAAATAAATGCGTGCACGGGGGTTAACCAGCTTTGCACCGATGGCAAACGCATTCACGCCCGCCGTCATACCGTAAATGGGATAAGTGGCAAAATATCCAATCTTATCGTTTTCCGTCAAGGAGGCCGCAATGGCGCCCAAAATAAACTTTGCCTCGTACAATCTGCCGTAATAAGTGCGAATGGTCGGATGCGGCATGTTGAGCGAGCAGTTTAAAATTTTCACGTCGGGGTGGCGCGCTGCGGCGCGCAGACTTGCGCCGAGAAGCTTCGGTGTTGTCGTGAAAATGACACTGCTTCCCTCTTGAATTGCCTTTTCAATCACTTCATCATCGTCTGTCCCGATGCGGATATTATCATACACATGGGTGTAAACGCGATTCGCAAGTGCTTCATCAACATAGCTTCTGCCGAACTCATGCGCATAAACCCAAGCGCTGGTGTCGGCGCTTTTTTCGTATAAGAAAGCGGCATTGATGGTAAACTGCTCAATCGGCAGAATGCGTGACAGCAAAGGCGTGGAACGATTCTCCGGCTCCATGGAAACTTCCACCGCTCCCGCTTTTGTCAGGCCTACCACTTCGGGCCAAAGCGCCTCCAGCGTTTGCTCCATCTCACTCGCAGAGCGTCCGATTTGCTGCTCATAGGGGTAAAGCTCCAAGTACATCAGCAGAGCGTCGCCCACGGTAATGGGGAGCTTTTTGCCGCCGAGTTTTTCAAACACTCCGGCAAAATTGTAGTAAACAGAGGCAAAATCACGGCGCTGCTCCTCCGTCCACGGTTCGCGTTTTCCTTCGCAAGTGAGCATCAAAAGGCGCTCAAATCGGCCCTGCTCACTAAAGCCGATGAAATTCACCTTCGTAATATCATAAAAAGCCAAAAATTCATGATAAATTTCGCTGCCTTTGCTGCCGCTTCTGCGCGGGACAATGCGCGTGACATATCCGGGAATAGAGGCCGCGTCAAAATATTTTAAAACGCTGACGCGCTTGTTCCCTTCCTGCACATAAAAGCGGTTCATAAACTCAAAGGCTTTAATGGGGTCGCGAATTCCTTCATTGACATGCGCGGCGCACAAATTGGTCCATTTCATCTGAAACTCGCTGCCTTCTTCCAGCAGCGGCATGAAATTTGCCGCAAAAGCCGCCTTTCTTCCTTCGGTTTTCGTTCCGACAATCGACTCCATCGGGATATTCACAAGCCCCAGCGGTTCAATACGTTCCACTTGTGTATTTTCAAGAATATCGTCAAGCACTTGCAAGTAGGGGTAGCTGCCTTTGGCTACGCGCCAACGGAACTCCCGGTGTCCTTTTCTCAGCGCTTTGCGATATTCCTCTTTTGCTTGTTGAACGTCCATACTTCCCCCTCCGTTTCCTCCATGGCAAGGTTATTACTTTCATCTTAACCCGTTATGAGATAAAATGCAATATTGTTTTCGCAACATTTCCATATTATAATGGTAAATACAGATTCATTCCGTGTGCGCGCTCAAAAAGCACATGTCAAAGAGGGAGAAGAAATGGACGATCGAAATCAAGTAGAATCATTGATACAAGCGCAAAGCGATGCGCTTAAGCGCACTGCCAAACAAGTGTGGGATGCGGCAGAACTGAACTGGCGGGAAACCAAAAGTGCCGATGCCTTAAAACAATATCTTTCCGAGCAGGGTTTTTCGATAAAAGCGCCCGTTTGCGGCATGGACACCGCTTTTATTGCACAGCAGACAGTGGGCAGCGGCGGGCCTGTCGTTGCCTTTTTAGCGGAATATGACGCCCTTCCCGGCCTTTCGCAGTGCGCGGCACACACCACTCCGAACGCCGTGCAGGAAGGAGGCGCCGGCCACGGCTGCGGGCATAACTTATTGGGTGCCGGTGCTGCGGGCGCGGCTGCCGCACTTGTCGATGCCTTAAAAGCGCGCGGCCTCAGCGCCGTGGTGCGCTGTTACGGCTGTCCTGCTGAGGAAGACGGCGGCGGAAAAGTATTTTTTGCACGCGAAGGCGCTTTTAACGACGTACAAGCTGTGTTCGCTTGGCATCCGGGCGACGCCAACTACGTTTTGGGACAGGGCACGCTTGCTGTCACCGGCGTTTTATACCGTTTTTCCGGTATCACGGCACACGCTGCCGCGGCTCCGCACACGGGGCGCAGCGCGCTGGATGCCTGCGAGCTGATGAATGTAGGATGCAATTATCTGCGAGAGCACATTCTGCCGACTGCACGTCTGCACTATGCCTATCGGGATACCGGCGGAACCGCCCCGAACGTAGTTCCTGACCGCGCATGCCTGCACTATTACGTGCGCGCGTGCAAAGTCAAAGACATGATGGAAATTAAAAAGCGTGTAGACGATGTGGCGCGCGGCGCAGCCCTCATGACAGGCACCACGCTGAGCATTGAAGAAGTGGACGGTTTTTCCGACTTTATTCCGAACCGCACCTTGAGCGAATTGACCGCACAGTGCTTAGAGGAAATCGGAGCGCCTGCTTTTGACAGTGAGGACGAAGCGCTGGCACAGCGTTTTTCCGCCTCCTTTTCACCGGAGGCTCGAATGGCTAACTTAGCCGTGAGCTGTCACCAGTCCGGTTTAGACGCAAACGAGCTGGCACAGCAGGTGTTGTGCCGCCAAACAGCCCCTTACCGCCATGAACCGCATTTGACAGAGCCGGGCAGTACCGACGTGGGCGACGTCAGTTACTGCGCGCCGACGGTTCAGCTTTATTGCAGCTGCTGGGCGCTGGGAAGCGGCGGCCATAACTGGCAGGTAACGGCACAAAGTGCATCGTCCTTAGGCGAAAAGGGAATGCTGACCGCCGCGAAAGTGCTGGCCCTTGCGGCACTGCGTGCTGTGGAGCGGCCCGAACTGTTGGCCGCTGCCGAAAAAGAGCTGAAACAAACTTGCCCGGACGGTTATTACTGCCCTATGCCGGCGCAAGCAAAACCGCACCCGGCGCCGTAATAGAGCAAATGAAAAAGGAGGCGCGAAATGAAACGTCAGGATTATTTGACATGGGACGAGTATTTTATGGGCATTGCTTTGCTCAGCGCACAGCGCAGCAAGGATAACTCTTCTCAGGTAGGCGCATGCATCGTCAGCGGAGAAAATAAAATTTTATCTCTTGGTTACAACGGAATGCCGATCGGATGCTTTGACGACGAAATGCCATGGGAGCGCGAAGGCGAACCGCTGGAAACCAAATATATGTATGTTTGCCACGCAGAGCTGAACGCGATTTTAAACCACGCGGCCGGCACGGGCTCATTAAAAGGCTCGCGCATTTATACTACGCTTTTCCCCTGCAATGAATGTGCAAAGGCACTCATTCAAAGCGGTATCCGCGAAGTCATTTATTATGAGGATAAATACGCCGACAGCGATTCGGTGAAAGCCTCCAAGCGCATGTTTGACATGGTGGGAGTAACGTACCGCGCCTACCAAAAAACCGGCCGGCAAGTAACCTGTTCCCTTTAAATCTTTTTTTACAAACGATAAAAAACGCCAAAAGCCGCCCCGGACAGTTTGTCCGGGGCGGCTTTTCACGTTAACCTGTTTTTATTCGTGCAGGAAGTTAAGCGAAATCTCGTATTTGGAATCGAGCGCACACTTCTGCGGTGCTGTTGCTTTATATTTATTGACAGCCGCTGTGGTCTTCACAGGGCTCAGCACTGTGCCTGCGCCGGCTACACAGCCGCCGGGACAAGCCATACCCTCCAGCAAATAGCCGTCCAGCTTTCCGGCCTTCGCCATCATCAGCATTTTCTTGCAGTCCTGCAAGCCCTGAGCCGCCATCACCTTTACTTCGCGGTCCGGGTCAAGGCGCTTAATGGCATTGACAACCGCATTCGCCACGCCGCCGGATACCGCAAAACCACGGCCGTCTGCCGTTGCTTCGGTGGGCTCTTCCTCCTCGGCAATTTCCGAGAACTGAACGGCGCGTGCAGAGAACATGCCCATCACCTCTTCAAAGGTGAGCACGAAATCTACGTCACTGCGTACGCTGCGGCGGCTGGCCTCCAGCTTTTTCGCCGCGCACGGTCCGATAAAGACAATTTTGCAGTCCGGGTTTTCTTTCTTCAAAAGGCGTGCCGTCAACACCATCGGAGTCAGCGCCATCGAGATATACGGAGCGAAATCCGGGAACAGCTTTTTCGCCATCACGCTCCATGCGGGGCAGCAGGAAGTCGCCATAAACGGCTGTTTTTCCGGCACTTCACGCATGAAGTCCTTTGCCTCTTCAATTGTGCACAGGTCTGCGCCGATGGCAACCTCCGCCACGTCGTCAAAGCCCAAAAGCTTCATAGCGGGCTTGAGCTTTGCCGCGGTCATCTCAGGGCCGAACTGACCGATAAACGCCGGAGCAACTGCCGCAATCACACGCTCGCCGCTGTTGATGGCCTGAATTACTTGGAAAATCTGGCTCTTGTCAGCAATGGCACCAAACGGGCAGTTCACAAGGCACATGCCGCAGGAAACGCACTTATCGTAGTCAATGGTCGCGTGGCCCTGCTCGTCGGAGCTGATGGCATCCATTCCGCATGCTTTCGCACAGGGGCGCTCCATTTTATTGATCGCGCCGTAGGGGCAAACGTTGGCGCACTGGCCGCACTTGACGCACTTGTCTTGGTCAATCACGCTTTTTCCGTGCACAATGGAAACGGCCTTTTTCGGGCAGATTTCTACGCAGGGGTGCTCCAAGCAGCCCTGGCACATGTTGGTGACATGGTACGATTTCTCCGGGCAGGCGTTGCACGCAAACTTGATGATGTTGATGAGGGGCGGCTCGTAATATTTTTCAGGCACGGCACATTCCTCAATACCGTCTGTCAAAGGAGCATGCTTATCAATCGGACGCAAAGGCAGCCCACACGCCAGACGCAGGCGCTCGCCGACAATGGCGCGCTCAAGAAAAATACTGTCACGATATTTACCCACATCACCGGGCAAAATTTTGTAGGGCAGTTTCTCAATGCGGTGATAATCGCCGCCTTCATACGCCATTCTTGCCACTTCGGTAAACACCTTGCGGCGGATATCGGTTACAGAAGAATAGATGCCACGCATAACTCCAAAAACTCCTTCGTTATTTTTTCCACAATCATCATACCACTATGGCCTGTCCAGCGCAATAGCTTTGCCCGACATTTGTTCAAAAATTCTATATTTTTTATGGAAAATTTCAATTTTTAAGGATGATTGTTTTGCGCAGTCCCGATAGACGGAACATCTTGTGTTTCCTGCTGCACATCGCAGTGCAAAAGCCTCGGCGCCAAAGCGTCAATTGCAAACGCTCCCAAGGGCGCTGTCAGGAAAATCGCAAGTACCGCAACGGAAAGCACCGTATCGCCGCACGCAAGCCCCATCGCCAAAGGAATACCGCCAATGGCCGCCTGTACCGTGGCTTTCGGCGTATATGCCGCCATGCAGAAAAGGCGTTCTTTTCCGCTCAGCGGTGTTTTCAGCATGCTCACCCAAACGCCCATCATTCGAATCACCAGAGCGCCCGCAATCAGCAAAACTGCCGCCGCACCTGTTTTCCAAGCGGCAGCCGGGTTCACTGCCGCACCAATCAGCACGAACAGCAAAGGTTCTGCCGCCACCCAAGGCTTTGCATATTTCGCCGAAAGGCGCGCGGAAGCAGCGGGCACTTTTCTGCCCAAAACAGCTGCATAAACCACAATGGCAATCAGGCCGGAAAATCCGACTGCCCCCGTAAAGTATGCTTCTGCCGAAACCAGCAAAAACGAAACACTCAGCAAAATGAGCACCTTCATGCTGTCACGCATGTGGCGCGCGGTAAAAAAGGCGGCCAGCGCAAGGCCGCACAGCGTCCCTGCTGCAGCACCCAGCAAAATGGAAGTCGGAATCCGCAAAAGCTGCTGTACGGAAAAGTTTTGCCCGGCGGCCATATCCGTAAATGCCGTAAATAAAACAATGACAAACACATCATCAACCGATGCCCCCGCCATGATCAGCTGAGGAATTCCTTTGTCCGTTCCGCGCTTTTTCTGCGTAAGCCGCAGCATTTTCGGCACCACCACAGCGGGCGACACCGCGGCAATCACCGCCCCGAGCACCGCGCTTTCCACGACGGACAAGCCCAGCAGAACCGGCGCTAACAAAACTGTCCCTGCAATTTCAAAACAAGCCGGCACAAAGCACAGCAAAACCGCCGGGCGCCCCACGCGCTTGAGCGCGCCGAAGTCCATTCCAAGCCCTGCGCGCGTCAAAACAATAATCAGCGCAATCTGCCGCAGCTGAGAAGAAATTCCGAGGATCGACGCATCCAGCAAATTTGCCGCATACGGCCCCAGCAGCACACCAGTTAATAGCATTCCGAGCAAGGCGGGCAGATGCAGCCGCTGCATCACCCACCCCAAAATCATCGCGCACAAAAAAGCCGGCGCCAAACTCAGCAACATGTCCAAACCTCCTTTCTTTCGAGGCTTTCCTTTACAAGAATCATCGCCCCTGCGTCATTTTTCAGCTCACAGGACGACAAAAAAGGCTGACAACTCCTGCAAGCACATTGCAGAAGTCATCAGCCTGTCAAATTCTTTTCGCCGTTTCGAGTCACGAAACGTTAAAATCATCCGCAGCGGTTCGGGGCAAGCCCCAGGGAGAACTTCATTCCCTACGGCTTCGGATTATAGCACACCAAGCACAAAAAAGCAAGGGTTGTTTTTTACGCTGCAGCCGCAGCGTCTTGCAGCACAGTTCCGGGATAATAGTGTGCCAAAATCTCAGCGTAGCCCTTGCCGTTCAGCGCCATGACATTCGCTCCGAATTGGCTCATCCCAACACCGTGCCCGTAGCCGTGCGTGACAATCGTGAAGTGATCTTCCGTCCATGTAATGGTGAAATCCGTGCTGCGCAGGCCCAGCGCCATGCGCATATCGGCCGCTTTGCACTTCGTCGGCCCAATCATTACGCTTGTGACATAATTTTGCTCGTTGCGCTGAAATTCCCCAAACCAGCCCGACGGATCACCGGAGCAGTCAATTCCCGCAAAATTCGATGTCAGCGCATCTTTCACCTCCTGCGCCGTCATGGTCAGTGTTTCCTCAAACTCCGGACTCTGTGTGTCCGACGAAGAATCCACCGGGGTTAAGTAAGGCACGCTTTGTCCCCAAACTGCCTCCGCGCTCTGCGTCATTCCGTTGGAAATTGCATGGTAGCACGCCGCAATCGGCGCATTGTCATATGTCAGCACTTGGCCGATAATCGGCTCAATCAGTGTTTTCAAACGCTGGTAATAAACCTCATAATCTTCTCCCCACAGCATTTTCATTTCCTTTTGCGTAATGTAGCCGAGCTTTCGCGTCGGGTCTGCCTCAAAATCGGCGTTCGCCTCCTGGAGCTTGATATCCTTGTCCGGGTTTTGTTTGAGAGAAAGCGCATAGCTGTGCGCCGCCACCGCCTGCGCCATCAGCGCGTCATCCGCATAATTCATCGGCATTTCCGCCGCAACCGCACCAATCGTATAATCCAAGGCAGAAACAATATTCACACGTCCCGTGGTAGAATCTAAAATCGCAAAGTAATCTGCTGTGGTCTGCGGGGCCTCGGCGCCGCCCGACAATTCATCCTCACCGGTTTCGGGCGGAGTGCTTTCCGGCACGCTCTGCGTCTGTGAGGACGGCGTGTCTTTGCCGGGCAAACCGTCTTTCAGAAAAAAGCCGACCATCGGCACAAGATAAATCAAAGCGGCAAATAAAAGCAGCGCGGGCAAAACTCGTTTCATAGCAATTCCTCCTGCATGTGTTGATTTGAGCGCACAGCGGCGCGCGTCCATCCGCTTGCAATATCCCCTCTCGTTTTGGGATTCTCTGAACGGCAAAAACACACCTTTTTCCACAAGGCATCCTTCCGGTGTGGAAAACGCTTGAATTCTTAAAAGATTTCTTCGCTTTTTCCCTTCAGCATTTGCGCTTTGCGGATATCGGTGTTGTTCTTCTTTCTCAGAAATACCCAAAACGACCGTTCTTGTTTTTTCTGTAAATTAATGTATAATACATATTATGGCTTTCACATCGGCGCACGGCGCGTGTGATGCCGATGCACAATCGGTGCATAAAAATAGAGAGGGAATATTGAGGGAAAGGAGTTGTGCAGCATGTCGATCAATCGTGAATGGGAACAGACAAGCTCTATGACAACTTTATGCGAGGAGTACTTAAAAAATAACCACATCAATCCGGAAGAATGTGAGCGGCTTGGTGTGAAGCGCGGACTGCGCAACCCCGACGGCACCGGAGTGCTTGCGGGGCTCACCAATGTGTGCGATGTTGTCGGCTATGACATGAAAGACGGCAAACGCGTTCCCATGGAGGGCAAGCTGATTTACCGCGGCATTGACGTTCGCCGCTTAATTGAGGCCGCCCATCGGGAAAATCGCTTTATTTTCGAAGAGGTGGCATGGCTTCTGCTGTTTGGAAAGCTTCCCACCAAAACCCAGCTGAACATGTTTCAAAATACGCTGGACAACCTGCGTGAGCTTCCCAAAAGCTTCGTAGAGGACATGATTATTAAAGCGCCGTCCCCCGACATCATGAATAAAATGGCCAACAGCGTACTGGCCATGTACCCCTACGATGAGAAAGCGGACGATCTCAGCCTTGAAAATATTTTGGCGCAGAGCATTACGCTGATTGCGGGCCTTCCCACAATTACGGTGAACGCCTATCAAATCAAAAAGCGCGTTTACGACCGTCAGAGCATGTATTTTCACTTGCCGACGCGCGGGCAAAGCACCGCAGAACATATTTTGTCCACTTATCGTGCCGACCAGCAGTTCTCCCCCGAAGAAGCACGTTTGCTGGACCTTTGCTTGGTGCTTCACGCCGACCACGGCGGCGGAAACAACTCAACGTTTGCCTGCCGTGTGCTGTCCAGTACGGGAACCGATACTTACAGCGCCATTGCCGCCGCCATCGGCAGCTTGAAAGGTCCGCGTCACGGCGGTGCCAACCACAAAGTGATGAAAATGCTCGACGATATGATTGCCGTTTTGCCGGAAAACGCAAACGATGACGACCTTCGCGATTATCTGCGCCGCGTACTGCGCAAGGAAGCGAACGACCGCTCCGGTTTAATTTACGGCATGGGGCATGCCGTTTATACCAAAAGCGACCCGCGCGCCGTAATTTTGCGCGAAAATGCAGGAGAGCTTGCAAAGAAGAACGGCTTTGAACGCGAGTTTTCACTGCTGTGTGCCGTGGAGCGTTTGGCTCCGCAGGTATTTGCGGAAGAAAAGGGCGGCAAAGAGGTTTGTGCCAATGTCGATCTCTTCTCCGGCTTTATTTATCGTATGCTGGGCATTTCCCCCGACCTTTACACGCCTCTTTTCGCCATCAGCCGCATTCCGGGCTGGTGTGCACACCGCGTGGAGGAAGTGCTGTTTGCCAACCGCATTATGCGTCCTGCTTACAAATTCTTAGGGCAGGAGCAAGAGTATATTCCTCTGGAGGAACGTGTATGAAACAAGGTTTGACCCGGACGACTGTTATCTTGATTGTGCTGGGCGTGATTCTCTTTGCCGACGTTGTTGTTTTTTTTGACAGTGCATCCGGGTTTCTGGCGGGCAACGCTCTTTGGCGCTATCTGCTGTTCGCTTTAGGGCTTGTCAGTATCTGGCTGTTCAGCCGTGCACGAAGTAAAACAGTTTCCGGGGCTGCGGTACCTGTGAGCCGAGTAAAAACTGCCGCGGCGGCCGCAAGCGCCGTGAGTGCATTCTACTCGATTTTCATCGTTATTTTTTCTGCAATGGGGATCAATGACGCTCCTGCGGGGCATCATTCTACCCCCTTTACACAGGCGCTGGACGCCATGGGCGATGTCGCATGTGCGGTTTTGTTCCTCGGAATGGCAGTCTGGCTGTTTGTGATTGCCCGGCGCTTTTTATCAGAAACAAACAGCGTGAGTGCAAACATTCTTTTGCTATCCGGCTGTGTGGTTCTGATCGGGCCGATTATTACGCTGCTTCGTCAAGCGGCGCTTCGCTCCGTTTCTTCTCAGCGCCTTTCCATTCTGCTTCCGGTTTTGGCGATGTTGTCTTCACTGGGCTTTTTGATGGCATTTTCCCGTTTATTATTCGCCGATGACGAAAAAAATCTTCGCCGTGTAACATTTTGGGGCTTGAGCAGCTTTTTCTTTGGCGTGTGCTTGGCGCTGCCGCAAACGCTCTATCTTTCTTTTACACAGCCCTACTCCTTCGCGCTGCTGCCGCAAACTGTTTTCTCGGCCGGAATTGGCATTTTGGGTCTGTGCACCGCACAGTGGGCGCCGTCCGCGGCGCTTACCGCCCCTGCTTCAGAGCAATCCAAGCCCGAATGACACTTGCGCCGTAAAAGACTTTTTAAAAGGCTGTCATTCTTTTGGTTTGAGTTACAGCCTGTCTGCCGGGAGAAAGCGCCGCATTTTTTCATTGCAGAAATGTTACAAGCTTGATTCAAACAGCAAAAGGTCAGAAGAAAGCACAAAGCTTTCCTCTGACCTTTTATCCCATTGATATGAGATTTTTGGCGCTTATAAATTGCGCACGACAAGTTTTTTTCCGCCGCCGGGCAGCAGTTCGCACTTTGTTTCAAACAGGCCCGTGGAGTCTACCAGCTTATGCAGTTTTGAAAAGCCATAGTTGCGGGTATCGAAGTCGGTGTACAGCCGGCTGAGCAAATCGCCGATTTGTGACAGAGAAACATAGCCGTCCTCATCGGAGTCGTAATCAATGAGCTCTTGAATCTTATCAATGATGACCTCCAGCGGAACAAACGCGGAAAGTTCCTCGTCAAAATGCGGCTCACAAGGCAGTGCCGCCAGCTCAGCATCAAAATGCGGCTCCATCGGTGTGCTGCGCTTTGCCTTCTCCCGCCGCACCGCTTTGGCGCTTCGTTTGGCATTGCGGCCTACCGGCGCAGAGACCTCCTGTGCGTTGTCCCTCAGCCCTTTCAGCACGTCAAGGTATTTAAAGGTGTCACAAGCCGCTTTAAACGCGGTGGGTGTTTTGCTTTCACCCATTCCAATGACAAACATACGGCTTTCCCGCAGACGCGAGGCAAGGCGCGTAAAGTCAGAGTCGGAACTGACGAGGCAAAAGCCGTCTACATTCTTTGTATAAAGCACATCCATGGCATCAATGATCATGGCGCTGTCGGAAGCATTCTTACCCTGCGTATAGCTGAACTGCTGTATGGGAGTTAAACTGTTTTCAAGCAGCACCTTTTTCCAGCCTGCCATGTCAGGGCTGGTCCAATCGCCGTAAATGCGCTTATATGCCGGCGTACCCGATAAGCTCACCTCGTCCAAAATAATTTCGATGTATTTCGGGGAAATGTTTTCCGCATCAATCATCAGGGCAATTACTTTGTTGGAATTATTCTCCAATGCTCTCATCCTTTTTCCTTTTCTCACAAGGCCTTTCTCCGGCCTTTGCGTTAAAAAATATCTACACTGTTCTCTTTTATTATAGCGGATTATCTTTGAGATAGCAAAGATTTTCCTGCGGTTTTCCGCGGCCTTGCACATGTATTTTTGCTTTCTTTGCTTTTGCAGCTAAGGGATTTTTTCAAATTCTTTTCAATGCTAAAAATCCCTTAGGGTCTTTTTAAAATGTTGGGGGGAATCTTTTTTGACTTCTTTTTTAATTCGTCTGTTTATTCGCCGCCGAGAGGATGTGCAGGATGCTTGCGTTCGTCTTTCCTACGGCAATCTGGCCGGCATAACGGGTATTGTGTGCAATGTTTTGCTTTGCGCCATTAAATTTTTCACCGGTCTTTTTACCGGAAGCATCTCCATCACAGCAGACGCAGTTAACAATTTGTCCGACGCTTCTTCCGGCGTAATCACTCTTTTAGGCTTCAAGCTGGCGGGAAAACCCGCTGACCCGGAGCACCCCTACGGCCACGCGCGCATGGAATATCTCGCGGGCTTAGTGGTATCTTTCGTGATTCTTTTGATTGGCGTTCAGCTGGCGGGCGAAAGTGTCCAAAAAATTCTTCACCCTGCCGCCGCAACCTTCGGCATTGTCCCGGCAGTTATGCTGGTCTTTTCCATTCTTGTTAAGCTTTGGATGGCGGGATTTTACCGAAGCATCGGCAAAAAAATTGACTCCACCACCCTGCTTGCCGCTTCTGCCGACAGCCGCAACGATGTCATCAGCACCGGCGCCGTGCTGCTGGCTCTGCTGATTTCCGCATGGACCGACCTTGACCTTGACGGCTGGATGGGAATGGCGGTGGCCTTGTTCATTTTGTACAGCGGCATCGGCCTGATTAAAGATACGTTAGACCCTCTTTTGGGCCGCGCACCCAGCGAAGATCTGACGCAGCGCGTAGAAGAGAAAATCCTTTCTTACGAAGGCATTTTGGGAACGCACGACTTGATGGTACACGACTACGGCCCCGGCCAATGCTTCGCCAGTGTCCATGTGGAAATGAGTGCTGAAATGAACGTCATGCGCAGCCATGATATCATTGACACGATTGAGCGTGATTTTCACGAGCAAGACCACATTCATCTTGTGATTCACTACGACCCCATCGAAACAGGGAGCGAAGCCGTCGGAACCATGCGTCAATGGGTTACAGAGCGTGTTCATGCGGTATCTCCGCTGCTTTCTATCCACGATTTTCGAATGGTGAAAGGAGAGCTTCATACAAATTTGATTTTTGATGTGGCCGCTCCCTCCTCTTACGAATCCACCGACGCTGAAATCAAGCAGCAAATTCAGCGCAGTGTTCAAGAAAATGCAAACGGGGAAACGTACTACTGCGTCATTACGGTTGACCGCAGCTATGCTCCCTATCATCAAGACTAAACGCTTTTGCGCAAATGCGAAAAGAGAAATGAGGTTTTTTCTATGGATTTTCAAATTGCAAACCGCATGGCTGGGTTAAAGCCTTCTATTATCCGCGAACTGCTCAAACAAATGGCCGACCCGGAACTGATCAGCTTTGCGGGCGGTAATCCTGCGCAGGACTCCTTCCCCACCGAAGAAATCTGCCGTTTTTCCGATTCTCTGTTACAGAATGAGCCGGTAAAAACCTTGCAGTATTCCGTAAGTGAAGGAATTCCCGAAGTGCGTGAGGCAGTAAAACAGTTTGCCAACCGCTTTTTCCCCATTTGCAAGGACAGCGATTCTTTGATCATGATGTCGGGCAGCCAGCAGATCTTAGACCTCACAGCAAAATGCCTTTGCAACGAAGGCGCAGTTGTTGCGGCGGAAGAACCCGCATTTTTAAGTGCTTATCTCACGTTCCGAAGCTCCGGCGCTGTGGTAAAAGGCGTTCCGATGCAGCCGGACGGAGTCGATTTACAGGCACTGGAGCGTGTGCTTTCCTCAAATCCAAAGCCTGCGTTTTTCTACTGTATTCCGAACTTTCAAAACCCCACCGGATACACCACAAGCCTTGAAAAGAGAAAAGCCATTTATGAGCTGACCGCGCGTTACGGTGTGCCTGTTCTGGAGGACGACCCCTATGGCGAACTGCGCTTTTCAGGCGAGGCACTGCCACCTTTAAAGGCGCTCGGTACAGGCGAGCATATTATCTATGCAGGCAGTTTTTCCAAAATTCTCTGTCCCGGCATGCGCCTTGCTTACTGCATTGCCGACCAAGGTTTGGCGCGCCACCTTGTGACAGCGAAACAATGCAGTGACGTTCATACCAACGTCTGGGCACAGCGCGTTTGTGAAAAGATTCTAACCGAAACGGATCTGGCCGCTCACCTGGCACGGCTTCGCACAATTTACGGTAAAAAGGCGCGTCAAATGATGGATGCGCTTGACAGCCAATGTCCGCAGATCCACTATGAACGGCCCGAAGGCGGTATGTTTTTATGGGGAACGCTTCCCGACAATATTGCTATGCCGGAGTTTGTTCAGCGCTGTTTGGAAAAAAAGCTTGCGGTTGTGCCCGGAAACGCTTTTTATGTAGATGACAGCGCCCCTTGCAACAGCTTCCGAATGAATTTCTCTGCGCCCAACAGTGCACAAATTGAACGCGGGGTAGAAATTATGGCCCAAGTTCTTACCGAAATGAGCGGCAGATAAATAGTACTTCTGAAATCTCATTATAAAAAAGCCGAACCAAAGCGAAATGCCTTGGTTCGGCTTTTTGTTTTGCGGTGTTAAAGGCTTCATCAACCATACGGCCCTTGCTCTAAAAATTGAAGATTCGAGGGGCTGTAAACAGTGTGCGTCCGCAGGTAATCCGCCCACGTGAAATATCCGCTCGGCAAAATGTGCATACCACCCCAACCGGTAATTTCATCGGGCAAATATCCTTCATCGTTCGCCAGAGCCTCGTGCGTATCAATATAATAAAGGCCCTTGGTCGCCGCCATTTGAGCAATCTTATTGTTGAGTGTATGCAGGCGCGTTAAAGAATAATTGCTGTTCTTTTCCGCACAAGCTTTGCTCACCGGAGTCACCCCTTGTACATAGATGGGAATACCAGGGAAGGTCTGCATCAATTTGTCTAAAAGCTGATTATACCAGTGCATCAGCGCATCGTCACTGGGGTCGCTCACAATGGAGTTGGTGCCAATCATAATATAGATTTTTCCCGGCTTCTCGGCACTGATGGCATCCCAAATTGCGGGAATTTCCGTTTTGTTGTGCCCGTGATCAATCACAGCTGCATTATCCAAAAAAGTTTTGGCTGTGGCATTTCGGATCCCGTACACTTTGGCAATGCTCTTGAGCGGTTCATAGAGGGCAAAGCCTTCTGTCACAGAGTCACCGATAAAAAGCGCATCACGGAAATATTCCATCGATAACTGTCCGTTGGCCGGAACAGAAACCATCGAAGAAATGGCCGCAACCGCGGCCCCTGCATTTACAGGGCCTTCCTGGGCCTCCAAGGTGTTCCATTCCTGTACCGGGGCGGCAGACTCACTCGCCGCACCGGATGCCGCCTGCCCCGGAACGCCGCTTTCGGAGCCTGATTCCGCCTGCGTTCCAACCGATGCGAAAGAATCGTTCCAAATAACGGGCTGTCCGTGGACAAGCTTTACTGCCGCATAGGAATTTCCAAACAAAAGCACAACCACCAAAACACTCAAAACAGCCTGAATCAGCAGCTGTTTTGAGCGGTCGGATGCCTTGCCGGATGCTTTTTTGTTCCTTTGTTTTCTTTTTGTTTCCAAGCTTTCATCCTCCTAGGCATATTGATCAAAAAATCGAACAGCGTTTAAGCCGAAGGCGCGGCGGTGTAATAAGGCGAACCGGGCAGGTAAAGTACACCCGGGCGATACACCGTATGCGTAATCAAATATTCGCGCCATGCTTCATAGCCTTGTGCATTTAGATGCAGCCCGTCCCCTGCACTGTAAGCCGGAGAGAGAGCACCGGTTTCGTCAGCCAAGACCCCGTATAAATCCAAGAAATAAACGCCGTTGTCGTACGCAATTTTCGCAATCTGCTCGTTTAGATTGCGAACGCGGTCTAAAGCAAATTTTTCATTTTCTGCAATTTTTTCCGCTGTTGCCGGCGGAATGGACTGCAAGTAAAAAATAGTGTCTGCGGGCAGATTTTGTTTAAAAAGCGTCACCATCTGACGGTAATATTCCAAAAAGCCCTCATCAGACATCGTTTCCAGCGAGTTTGTTCCGAGTAAGATATACACTTTTTTTGCGTTTGCCGCAATCACTTCATCCAAAGGACGTACCGTTTCCCCAGTATCCTTCACCACAGTACCGTCAATAAATGTCTTCGGCCCTGCGCCGATATAAGCGGCAAATTTCGCATTTTCAAACCCGTTTGCCGTGTAGGTGGTAAAGCCCTGTGTCAGTGAGTCGCCAACAAAAAGCGCATCATTAAAATAGCTCATATCGACGCGGCCGTTTTCCGGCAAACGAACCCACTGCGATTCAACCGTCCGCATAGTCCAATCCGCTTGAAACACCGGCCCTACTTGTTCTCCTACGACAAGCTGATTTGCAAGCTGCTCTTGGAGCGCGGCACTTTCTGCGGCAGCAATCGAAGCCGACTGGCTCTGTGCAGCAGCAATTTTCGCCGGCGCTTCAATAATTGCCGTAATGACACCGGAAAGAAGCAGAATCACAGCGAATGCACCGGTAAAAAACCATTTCCCGGAAGGCATCTGCATCAGTTTTTTGCTATAAGTGGCCTTCGGCTTTTTCGGTGCTTCGGGCTTTGCTTGTCTATGTGCGGAACGAACCGGCGCGCGCCCTGCTTGTGCTGTTGTACGCGCCGAAGGCTTCACGCCTGACGGTGTTCTTCTGCGCTGTGTCGGCGCAGAACGTGCGCTTTCTCGTCCTGCCCGGCTTTCCCTGCGCGCGGAAGAAGGCGCCTTTGCACCATCCTCATTCATGGCACGCTTTTTTGCGGCGTCGGGCTGAGGGGTCACATTCAATGTCATCGGCAGGATCACTTGGTTCAAGGTTTTTGAACCCTGCGGCGGCTTTTTCAACTGTCTGTCCGGTAGCTCCCAAAACTCTTTGTCTTGTGTCGAACGACTCATGAATCCCCACCTTCTCCTAATGATTTTCTAAAACTTTCCAATACTGCTTTGGTTATACATCCGGCGCATATGCTGCACAAAACGCGCTTTAACCGAGTAAGCTCTTGCGTGCTTTCTTTGTAAAAAGCCGTACTTTTCTTCCGTTTTAGAAACACCCAAAGCTTGAGCGCAAAGCATACACCGTTTTAAAACGGCGATAAATAACTTTGAATGTTTTTTATTATACCTTTTTTTCTTGCGATGTTCAACACCGCTCAGACGCATAACGTCTGAAATCCGCAAAAAAAGCGCCGCAAAAATGATTTTTTACAAAACCTCTTTTTTCTCGACATGTTCTTTTCACCCATTAACCGGGGCTTTGTTTGAACAGGCGACTTGGAAAATTTCTAAAAAAAACCCGGCCGGTAAGCCCGTCAACAAGCATTGAATCTTCTTTCTCTTGCATCACTTGACCTCTATCGGTCAACCGGCAGCCTTTTTGGGCTTTATTCCCAACTCTTGATTTTTTTACAGCAGCTCGTTTCGTTTGAAGTTTTCAGTCAAAGCTTTTTTACTATGACCGGGAAGAGCCGCGCACTTCTTTTACACTTAAGCAGACAAAACAAAAGCCGCTCTGACAGCTAAAAAGTCAGAGTGGCTTTTGTACGCAAATGCTGAAACTCGTTTTACAACGGTTATTGCAAAGGCTGTGTCTGATTTAAATTTGCCGTGCTGTTTTCCCATTGACCCGCGGCATTCTTGGCTGCCTGACGCGCTTTCTCGGCGGCAATCATTTCATCGGTAATCAAAGGAATTTGTGACGTAACAAAGATCTTGGAGGGGGGCGGCGGCGCAGGCCATGCAATCGGCTTCACATTCAGCTTTTGAATGACCGGCTGCTCTTCCTGCTCCGGCTGCACCGCGGGCTCCTCAGGCTCAATCTGAGATAAGATATTATTCTGAACCGCTTGAGCAATCGGCTGAGGCGTTTGCACCGCCTGTGCTTGTGCCTGTGCCTGCTGACGTGCCAACGCATCAAGCTGTTCTGTATTGACTGGGTTCGTCACATCGCCGGTACGCGCGGCCTGCGCCATTTGCAGCTGCTGAGCACGGCGCTGCGCTTGAATCCGCTTTGCCTCTTCCAAAAGTGCGGCGCGGCGTGCCTCTTCCGCCAAACGCTGCTGACGCTCGGCTTCCGCCTGTTCTTGGGCAAGCTGTGCCTGCCGCATTGCTTCCGCCTCTCTCATTTGCTGCTCATACTGCTGCTGCGCCTGCATCGCCGCCTGCTGTGCCGCTTGCTGCTGCTGTGTCAAACCGCTGTCGTCGCTGAACGAATGGAAGTTGATCGGTTTCCAGTTGTGCTGAACCGTCGGTTCCTGCGACTCTTGGGGAATCACTGTCTGAATCACAGGAGGCTCGGCAGAAACCATTGGTTCGGGCTGAACCGCCTCCATGGGCTGCATCTGCACGGGAGCCGCCGTTTGAAGCACGGGCTCTGCGGGCATTGCATACACCGGCTGCGCGGTCTGCGGCTGTCCGGCAACAGGCTGAATAGGCTGAACGGGTGCCTGTACCTGAGCGGGCGCAGCGGGCTGCGCAAAGGGATCGGCCGTTTCAAACAGGGAGAAATCCGGCTCGGCCGGCTGCATTGCACCGGGCTGAGCAGTCGGCTGCACCGGTGCGGCCGCATTCATTTCCTCCGGAGAAACAAACTGAGATAAAAAATCATCATCCATTTGAGCATTCGGTGCAGGGGCACCTGTTTCATCCAGCTTTACAATATCGTTCAGCGTGCGAATTTCCTGTACTTTACACACAATCAGACCAATGATTGCCGTAGCCAAAGCCAAGGTGCACACCAGCATGATAATGCGCAATGTGTTCGAAAACAAGCTGCTGCTTGCCAAAAGCCACACGCAAATACCAAGCGCACAGCCCAACACCGCAACGGTGAGAACCGTCGCTATGATTTTACGATATAACTCTTTCTTTGCCATTACTTTGTCGCTCCACTTCTTGTTCAACTGCCGCGCTTAAAACACGGCTATTTTAAAAGGAGATGGATCACCGAAACTTATTTTGTGCCGAAAATACGGTCGCCGGCGTCGCCCAAACCGGGCACGATGTATCCGTTCTCGTCCAGTTTTTCGTCCAGAGCCGCCATATAAATGTCAACATCGGGATGCTCTTTTTTCAGCCGCTCAACTCCTTCCGGAGCAGCAATCACGCTGATAAACTTAATGTTTTTAACGCCGTTTTTCTTCAGCAGTGCCACAGCGTCGCAGGCACTGGCTCCGGTTGCAAGCATCGGATCCAACACCATCACATCACGCTCGGCGATGTCAGCAGGCAGCTTGCAGTAGTATTCGACAGGCTCCAGCGTTTCCTCGTTACGATACATGCCGATATGTCCTACCTTGGCCGCGGGCAGCAAAGCCTGCATTCCGTCCACCATGCCAAGGCCTGCGCGAAGAATCGGTACAAGCGCCAGCTTTCTGCCGGAAAGCACTCGCGTCGTGGCAATCGCCACCGGCGTTTCTACCTCAATTTCTTCGGTGGGAAGATCGCGCGTTGCCTCATAGCAAAGCAGGGTGGAAACTTCGCTGACAAGCTCTTTAAACTCTTTGGTTCCCGTGCTTTTGCTGCGCAAAAGGCTCACTTTGTGCTGTACCAGGGGGTGATCCATAACCAAACATTTGCCCATAGTTAAAACTCCTTTTTGATTTGAATAATAGCCGACCGAGCGTCTGATTGCACCCGGTGATAATCACTCTTCCAATGCGTGAATTTTTGCAATGCGCTTTTCGTGACGGCCGCCTTCAAACTCGGTTGTCAAGAACAGCTCTGCCAGTTCGCAGGCTGCGCCGGGGCCTACCACACGGCCGCCCATGCACAGTACGTTAGCATCATTATGCAGACGTGTGTACTTTGCGCTGAATGCGTCCGAGCAGCAGCAGGCGCGAATGCCCTTCAATTTATTGGCCGCAATGCTGATACCGACGCCCGTACCGCAGAACAAAAGCGCCTTATCACATTCGCCGCTCAACACCGCTTTGCACGGGGGCACCGCCATATCAGGGTAATCAACAGAAGCCTCGCTGTGGGTGCCGAAATCGCGGCACTCATAGCCCAGCTCCGTCAAATATGCTTTTACAGCTTCTTTCAGCACGTAACCGCCATGGTCAGCACCAAGTGCAATTACCTTTGCCATGAATATTCCTTCCTTTCTCAAGTGCGGCGTGCACCGCATCGTTTGATTGTATATTTCACGTATGGATGTTCTTACATCATTTTGTTACAGTTTTATAAAATCATCCCGTCTGTATCAGACCGAGCACAGCCTTCTTTCGGCCATCTGCTATCCATTCGCCTGTTGCTGCGCGGCAAGGCGCTCGGCGCGTTCTCTTTGCGCCTGTGACAGCCGCAGGTAGTCCGGCGTCAAAATCTCCGCGTCAAGTGCTTGTGCGGCATGACTTGCGGCGCACATACACACGCCTGCCGCCGTGCCCTGCCCGGAAAGCAGGTGCGGATCGCACACGGGAAACTCCTTTGCAAATTGTTCGTACACCAAATGTGCGCCGTCGCCCATCAAATAGATCGGCCCTTCCATTTGTTCCAAAACAGGACGCAAAGCTTCCACCGGAGCGGCTTTGTCTTCGCTTAAACGAAAAACCCCGCCGCTCGTGCGCCGAAAACCGGCCGCATACACTTCTCTGCGGCGCGCGTCCAATGCACACAGCACATTGCCCTCCACAGGAAGCGCATAAGCCAAAGACTCCAGCGTGGAAACGCCGATACACGGGATATCATCGGCAAAGCAAAGCCCTTTTGCCGATGCCAAACCGATGCGCAAGCCCGTAAAACTGCCCGGCCCCAAATTCAGCGCCATAAAGTCGATATCCGAAAGGCGCAGCTGTGTTTGAGAAAGGGCTTGTTCACAAAGAGAGAGCAGCGTTTGAGAATGTGTCAGCCCCGCGCGCAGATTCGCTTCATATAAAATGGTGCCATCATCCCACACGGCAGCGCCGGCCGCCTTTCCCGCACTGTCAAAGCCAAGAATCTTCAACCGAGCGCGCTCCCTTCCACTGTGATCTTCCGCTCATTTTCTCCGGTTTGTTCCATCGTAACACGAACGGCCTGCTCGTCTTCAAACAAATCGGCGAAATTTTCACTCCACTCTGCGGCTACAATCATCCCCTCGTCCAGATAATCATAAAATCCGGCAGTCAGTAAATCTTCTTTTGTGTGAATGCGATACAAGTCAAAATGCGCCATCGGCTGCTTGCCCCGATAGACATTGACAATGGAAAACGTTGGGCTGGACACTTCGTCAATGCAGCCAAGTCCGCGCGCAAGCCCCTCGCAAAAGGCGGTTTTCCCTGCTCCGAGCCCTCCGCTGAAAAGCACCAGCGTACCCG
This sequence comes from Candidatus Ruthenibacterium merdavium, assembly GCA_019119935.1. Lineage (GTDB taxonomy): Bacteria > Bacillota > Clostridia > Oscillospirales > Ruminococcaceae > Ruthenibacterium > Ruthenibacterium merdavium. Next base: position 50,404 of record DWWA01000027.1, read on the forward strand.
GCGCCAAGACTTGCGCCAAACGTGACGCCAGCTTCATCGTTTCCTCTTTGGAACGTGTGACGTAAGATGCCACGCACCAAGCCTCCCATACATAGATATTCGTCTTATTATATACCAAAAAGGGGCATGTTGTAAAGTGCTGTGCGAAAAGTACATCAGAATTTAACAAACATCTCGTCTTTTTCAGAAAAGCAGGAAAGCCGCCGCATAATTTTCATGCGGCGGCTTTCACGTTTTAATTGTGTTACATTGTCTGGGTCGGAGGGGTATCGGCATGCATGCTGAACAGTGCCGGAATTGAGGCCAGTGCAGCAGCACCCACGATGGTGAATACCGCGCGCGAGAAGAAGCTGGCCGAACCGCCCAAAAGCCAACCCACGGCATTAAAGCCAAACAGACCAATCAGGCCCCAGTTAATACCGCCCACGATAATCAGGGCAATGCAAACCTTATAGAAGACATTCATTCTGCATACTCCTTCCTCTTTTGCCTTTCGGCAGGGTTTACGCTTATGCTATCCTGTTTCGGAAAGAAATATACACATTTCCTGTTTTCTTATCAATTTTCAGAAAACTCAAAAAGCAGTTTGTTTTGAAAGCTCAGTTTTTCAAGGCTTGCAGAGGAGCCGGAATCCGTCCGCCTCGATGGATGAAAACATCGGGTGCAAAACGGCTGATTTTCATAATCGGCGCGTAGCCCAGCAGACCGCCGAAATCCAAAACGTCGCCGTCTTTTTTGCCGATGGCGGGAATCACGCGTACCGCTGTTGTTTTAGAGTTCACCATACCAATCGCCGCCTCATCCGCAATCAGTGCACTGAGCACCTCTGCGGGGGTATCGCCGGGCACAACAACCATGTCGATGCCCACGCTGCAAACAGCCGTCATCGCTTCCAATTTTTCCAAAGACAGACTTCCGCGCTCTACCGCTTTAATCATGCCGTCGTCTTCCGACACCGGAATAAATGCGCCGGACAAGCCGCCGACATGGTTAGAAGCCATCACGCCGCCTTTTTTCACCGCGTCATTCAGCATGGCAAGCGCTGCTGTCGTACCGCAGCCGCCGCAGCTTTCAAGGCCGATTTCTTCTAAGATATTGGCAACGCTGTCGCCGATGGCGGGCGTCGGCGCCAGCGACAGGTCGATAATGCCCGCAGGCACACCAAGGCGCTCGCTTACCAAATTCGCCACAAGCTGACCCATGCGGGTGATCTTAAAGGCTGTACGCTTAATCATTTCAGCTACTTCATCCAAGCTGGCGTCCTTGGGCATTTTTGCCAGAGCGGCACGCACCGCACCGGGGCCGGATACGCCGACATGAATCACGCAGTCGGGCTCGCCTACGCCGTGGAATGCACCCGCCATAAAGGGGTTGTCCTCCGGCGCATTGCAGAACACAACCAGCTTTGCCGCACCCATGCACATATTGCCGCTGGTGAGCTCGGCGGCTTGCCGAATCACAGGTCCCATCATCTTCACGGCATCCATGTTGATGCCGCTCTTCGTGGAACCGATATTCACCGAAGAGCACACAACGTCCGTTTGTGCCAGCGCGCGGGGAATGCTTTCAATCAGGCGCACATCGCCCGCGGAAAATCCCTTGTGAACCAAGGCGGAAAAACCGCCCAAAAAGTCTACCCCCACCGCTTTTGCGGCGGCGTCCAGCGTTTTGGCGTACTCTACCGGGTCAGCGTCGGGTGCACTGGCAAGCAGCATGGCAATCGGCGTGACGGAAATGCGCTTATTCACAATCGGCATGCCATAGGTATCACTGATTTCGTTTGCCGTTTTGACAAGATCCTTTGCCCGTGTGGTAATTTTCTGATAAATTTTTTCGCACGCTTTTTTCGGGTCGGGATCGGCGCAGTCCAGCAGAGAGATGCCCATCGTCACCGTGCGAACGTCCAGATTTTCATCCGCAATCATGCGGATTGTTTCCAAAATATCATTGGTATTCAGCATAATAACGCTCCTTTATGGATGAATGCACGGCATCAAACGTGATGCATCGCCTCGTAAAGCTCTTGACGGGTGCAGCGAATGTCAACGCCCATCTCTTGCCCCAGTGCAGCCATTTTTTGCGCAAAACCGGTAAAATCCAGCTCCGAACGGCTGAGATCTACCAGCATAATCATTGCAAAGGTACCTTTCAAAATTCGTTGTGTTACTTCCTCCACGTTGGCGTTTGCTTCAGCGCACGCAGTGCACACCTTTCCTAAAATGCCTACTGCATCGCGTCCGATTACGGTAATAACAGCTTCCATAGTCAATCCTCTCCCTCCGATGGCAGGGCGTTTGTGAAAATGAAGAAACAAATCACTTTTGCACAAAACAAACGCGGCGCAGAAGAAATACTTGCAAATCGGCAGTTTTTATCGAACTTCAAGTATATTACCCGGCGCACGCCCTTTTCCTGCAAAACGAGAATTCTTCAAAGTTTCAAAAAAGCCCTAGGTAAAACGCATAACATTTGCGTAAATCACTGTTAGTATATCACACATCGCGCGCCGTGCAAAGAACCTTTTTCCCACTTTTTTGCAAAATTGACTGTAACGTATTCATTTTTCATTTCACTTTTCGGTTGCGCACCGCAAGCCGCAATGTTAAAATAAATGGAAACAGATTCATCATGAACGTCCGCAAGCTTCGGGCGAGGAAGAGGGGAAAACTATGGAAAAGCTGCTGAAAATTTTATCGGAAAACGCGAGGACGAGCCTCGAAGACCTCGCCGCCATGACAGGGAAAACCTGCGAGCAAGTGGCACGCGAGCTGGATGATTGCCGCGCAAACGGAATTATCCATGGATATCAAGCGCTCATCGACTGGGAAAAAGCCGGTGAAAACCACGTGCAGGCTCTGATTGAGCTGCGCGTTACTCCCAAACGGGATTTCGGCTTCGATGAAGTAGCGCAGACCGTCGCTTCGTTTGACGAGGTGGACAGCGTCATGCTGATGAGCGGCGGCTATGATTTATGCGTTATGCTCAGCGGAAAAAGCTTTCAGGAAATCGCTTTGTTTGTGGCGCGGCGCTTGAGCACGCTGGACGGCGTTCTTTCCACAACGACGCATTTTGTGCTTCATACTTATAAAAAAGACCGCGTGATGTTCGACGGAGAAACAGTGGACGAACGGGAGCAGCAATAATGAACTATGAAAATCTGATTGCCCGTAACGCCAAAGAGATGCGCGCTTCGGGCATCCGTAAATTTTTTGATATCGCCGCAGAAATGAAAGACTGCATTTCACTGGGCGTGGGGGAACCCGATTTCAAAACGCCTTGGGCCATTCGCGACGCCGGAGCGCGCAGCCTCCAGCGCGGCCGCACTTGGTATACTTCAAACTCAGGCTTAAAAGATCTGCGCGCGGAAATCTGCCGCTATTTGGAGCGGCGCTTTTCGCTGGACTATCAGCCGGAGGAGACACTCGTCACGGTGGGCGGCAGCGAGGCCATCGACCTTTGCATCCGTGCGCTTGTCAATCCCGGTGATGAAGTCATTATCCCGGAGCCGTGCTATGTCTGTTATCACCCTATCACCACCCTGACGGGCGGTGTTCCCGTGAGCGTTCCTCTCAAGGCCGAAAACCAGTTTAAACTGACAGCCGACCAGCTGCGCGCCGCCATTACGCCGCGCACTAAGCTGTTGATTTTGCCGTTTCCGAATAACCCTACGGGTACGGTGATGACGCGCGAAGACCTGCGCGCGCTGGCCGACGTGCTGCAAGGAACTGATATTGTCGTTTTAAGCGACGAAATTTACGCGGAGCTGACGTATACCGACGAGCCGCATTTCAGCATTGCACGCTTCCCCGACATGAAAGAACGCACAGTCGTTGTCAACGGCTTTTCCAAAGCCTATGCCATGACCGGCTGGCGCCTTGGTTATGCCTGCGGGCCAAAACCACTCATTTCCGTGATGACCAAAATTCATCAATCGGCGATTATGTGTGCGCCGACCACCAGTCAATACGCGGCAGTCATCGCGCTGAAAAGCTGTGATGAAGACATTGAAGAAATGAAGCGCGAATACGACCTGCGCCGCCGTTTTTTGGTTTCGCACCTCAACGAGATGGGGCTGACGTGTTTTGAGCCTCGCGGCGCATTTTATGTATTTCCCTCGATTGCGCGCACAGGCATGCCGAGCGAAGAGTTCTGTACCAAGCTTTTATTTGCTAAAAACGTGGCCGTCGTACCGGGTACGGCATTCGGCGATTCCGGCGAGGGCTTTGTACGCATCAGCTACTCTTACTCGCTGGATCATTTAACGCAGGCTTTGTCACGCATTGACGAATTTTTAAAAGAAATCGACGCAGGCCGTTAAGGCGTGCTCAAAACCGGAAATTCTGCCGCGCCTTCGGGCCCGCAGAGCAATGAAAATCTGCCGCTTTGCCGCTCCCGGCAAGGCGGCGTTATCGAATCTCTTTCAGAAAAGGAGAACTCTCTTTTGGAACAGAAAAAGAGCCGCTTGTTCGTGCGGCAAATTGAAGCTTACGACGACACTTTGCTGTCGCGGGCCATGGAGGAAATCTTTAACGCAAGTGCGGCGATTCAACAGCTCACCGCCGAAAGCCGCGTACTGCTCAAACCGAACTTGCTGGCAAAGCATGTGCCTGAACATGCCGTCACCACGCATCCCGCAGTGGTTCGTGCTGTCATCCGCGCCTTAAAACAGCGAGGCATTACCCGTATCACCGTGGCGGATTCTCCGGGCGGAGTTTACACACCGGCAGTCATGAAGCCGCTCTATCGGCAAAGCGGCCTGCAAGCCGTTTGCGAAGAAGAGGGTGCGGCGCTTTACACCGCCTGCGAGTGGGGCGAGCGCGCATGTGAACACTTTGACTTAGTGCCGCGTTTTTCCTGGATACAGCCCGCCTTGGAAGCCGACTGCATCATCAATCTGCCAAAAGTCAAAACGCATGTCATGATGGCGATGAGTTGTGCGGTCAAGAATTTGTTCGGCTTAGTGCCGGGGCTGCAAAAAGCTGAGTTTCACATGCGTTTTCCGGAAAAGGACCATTTCGCCAGAATGCTTGTGGATTTATGCGAGGCTGCAAAGCCGGCACTCACCATTGCGGACGGCATTCTCGCCATGGAAGGCGACGGCCCGGCGGGCGGCCAGCCGCGTGAGCTGGGCCTGCTTTTGGCAAGCGAAGATCCTTACCTCGTTGATTTAGCCGTATGCCGCGTGATGAATTTCCCGCCTGAACAGGTGGCCTATCTCGCCTGCGCCCTCCGGCGGAATTTGTGCGCCGCCTCGCTCGATTTGTCCCTTGTGGAAGGTGAAGAAGCCCTCTTGCTTCCCCGCACAGATTATCGCATGCCGGAAAGCTATGTTGCGATCAACTTTTCGGGAAAGCGCACGCGAGCCATCCGCTGGCTGTTTCCGTGGCTGGAAAAGTGTGCTGCTCCCCGGCCTGTTATCGCACGGCGGAGGTGTATCGGCTGCGGCAAATGCGCCGAAATCTGCCCCGGACATACCATTCATGTCAGCGGCGGAAAAGCATCCATTGCGCCGCAGAATTGCATTCGCTGTTTCTGCTGTCATGAAATGTGTCCTGTCAAAGCGATTGATGTCAAACGTTTCTTCGCGTTTCACTAAAATTGTCTCGGAAATTCAGCAGTTCTGCTTTGATTTACGCGCTGCTGGATAGATGCGCTGCACCAGCACATGCTTGCATAATGTAAAGTCCGCTAAATGTACGGATTCCCTTGTCAAAACAGAAACGCGTGTTTTTCGCATCAGCCTGCCCAATACAAAGAGGAATCTGAATGAGCATCCATCAAAGGAGGTTTTTTATGAGCAGCCAACGGCCGCAGAGCGTTACGGTTGTCGCTCCTGCAAAACTGAATTTAACGTTAGACATTACCGGCCTTGCGCCGAACGGATATCATCTTGTCGATATGCTGATGCAAACTGTCAGCTTGTATGAGCGCGTGCGAATTGAAAAAAGCGATGATATCACCGTTCGTCTTCCGCACAGTTTTGTGCCTGGCGGAACAAGCAATACGGCTTATCAGGCCGCAGTGGCTTTTTTTCAGCACACGGGTCTGCTCGCCGGAGCGAGGATTACCATCTACAAGGCCGTTCCCGTGCGTGCCGGCATGGCGGGCGGCAGTGCCGATGCCGCGGCGGTTTTGGTGGGCTTAAACCATCTTTACCGCGCAAAACTCACCATGCAGGAGCTTTGCGAAATCGGCCTTTCCGTCGGCGCCGACGTTCCCTTTTCGCTGATGGGCGGCACCATGCGTGTGAGCGGAATCGGCGAGGTAATGGAGCCTGTTTGTGCTTGTCCGACATGCTGGTTTACGGTTGTCATGCCGCAGTCAGGTGTATCCACACCGCAGGCTTATGCGCTTTATGATGAGAAAGGAACAGACGTGCGCCCGGATAACGACGGCGCAGTAACAGCACTGCGCGAGAAAGATTTAAACACGCTTTGCACCTGCATGGCAAATGCTCTGCAATTTTCTTCACCGAGCCGCCATAACGAGCCCATCTGCACCAAACTGAAAGAGTGCGGAGCGCTTGCCGCACAAATGACAGGAAGCGGCGCGGCGGTGTTCGGAGTCTTCCGCGAGGAAGAACAGGCCCAGCACGCGCGTGAGGTGCTTTCCGCGAGTTACCGCAATTGCTGGGTACTTCATCCGGTTCGGCGCGGCGCGCACATTCCTCAGCCGCCCTCCAAGCGCGGAAAACGAAACCGCCCGCGCACAGCGAGCATTGAGTAATCCTGTACTGCGGCGTATCCCTTGTCCGTCCCGAAAGCTGCACTCGCATATCCAGTGTTTTTCCGCAGCGGGAAAAAGTTTCAAAAAGAAATATTTTCCTGTTTTTTGTGTTGAAACTGAATAAATAAAACGAAACCGAACCATCCTCTCTGTGAAACGAAAGGATGGTTTTTTCTATGAATACTTACACCGCCAATTATAAAACATTCCGCCGCTCCTCTATTTTTTCTGCCGACAATCTCTTTGCACGCCGCGCTTTGAAAGCCCTGCTGATCGGCACAGCACTGGCCGCCCTGCTGACCGTTCTTTCTCCTCTGTTTGTCGGCAGTGCCGCCGTACGGCAAGATACGCTGCGGCTTCATGTGCTGGCTAACTCCGATTCCGCCGAAGACCAAGCTGTGAAGCTTTTGGTGCGTGATGCTATCTTAGAGGCACACAGCCAAGTGCTCGGCGAAGCAAAAACGAAGGCCGACGCCATCCGGCGTGCCACAGAAATGCTGCCGGAAATTGAAAAGATTGCCAATGAAGTTCTTCGAGAAAACGGCTTTTCTTATTCTGCAACTGCCAAAGTGGAAAATATTTATTTTGCTACAAAAGATTATGGCGATTTCACGCTTCCCGCCGGGCGCTACGACGCACTTCGCATTGAGCTTGGCCGCCACGAGGGAAAAAACTGGTTCTGTGTGCTGTTTCCTCCCCTTTGCGTTCCCGCCGCAGTTGATGCCGACGAAGCACCGGAATACACGGGGGAAGAACAAGCCTTGGTGTCCAGCCCTTACCGCGTTGAATTTGCCGCAGTGGAAGCGTTTGAAGGCGTAAAAGAATGGACAAAAAACACATTTTTTCAAGACGATTCGTCCCAAAAATAACACAAACGCAGAAAAACAGCCGAAATCCTGTATGAATTTTGTAATTTTGTGTTAAAGTTTTGTCAATGCTCTTGCTTTGTGCGCCGTTTTGATGTAAAATAACAGAAGAAAACGGGGCGGACAAACGTGGATCACACGAAACATAAAACGCCCAATCACAAGGAGGATTTACTATTATGGCAGTAAGAGTTGCAATCAATGGTTTTGGTCGTATCGGCCGTCTGGCTTTCCGTCAGATGTTTGGCGCAGAGGGTTATGAAATCGTCGCTATCAACGACCTGACCAGCCCGAAAATGCTGGCACACCTGTTGAAATATGATACGGCACAGGGCCGTTATGACGGTCACACCGTTGAGTCTGATGATAACTCCATCACCGTAGACGGCAAGAAGATCGAGATCTTGGCTGAGAAAGATCCCGCTCAGCTGCCCTGGGCAAAGATCGGTGTTGACGTTGTTCTGGAGTGCACCGGCTTCTTCACCTCCAAAGACAAAGCAATGGCACACGTTACTGCCGGCGCAAAGAAGGTTGTTATCTCTGCTCCCGCAGGCAACGACCTGAAGACCATCGTTTACAGCGTAAACGAGAAAACCCTGACCGCTGACGATCAGATCATCTCTGCTGCTTCCTGCACCACCAACTGCCTGGCTCCCATGGCAAAGGCTTTGAACGATGCTTATGCAATTCAGAGCGGTATCATGACCACTGTTCATGCTTACACCGGCGATCAGATGATCCTCGACGGTCCTCACCGCAAAGGCGACCTGCGCCGCGCTCGTGCGGGTGCTGCGAACATCGTTCCCAACAGCACCGGTGCTGCTAAGGCAATCGGCCTGGTTATCCCTGAGCTGAACGGCAAGCTGATCGGCGCTGCACAGCGTGTTCCCGTTCCCACCGGTTCTACCACCATCTTGGTTGCCGTTGTGAAGGGCAAAGACGTTACCGTTGACTCCGTAAACGCTGCTATGAAGGCTGCTGCTTCCGAGAGCTTCGGCTACAACGAGGATCAGATCGTTTCCAGCGACGTGATCGGCATCCGCTATGGTTCTCTGTTCGATGCAACTCAGACCATGGTTGCTAAGATCGACGACGACACCTATCAGGTTCAGGTTGTTTCTTGGTACGACAATGAGAACTCCTACACTTCTCAGATGGTTCGCACCATTAAATACTTCGCTGAGCTGGCATAATTTTATTGCAAGTTTTAAAAGAGGGGATTTTATCCCCTCTTTTTTATTTTTCACAATATCATTCTGTGCTGCTTTTACTCTTGTTTTTAAACTGTCAAAAATATCTGCAAACGAAAAGCTTTCGATTAAAGCAGCTGTGAGAATAAAAAACTAACCGCCGGATTCCGGTTGGGAGAAGATACTCAGTCTTCTCTTCTAAGGGATGCTGAGTCCCTTTACTGATAAACTTCCAACGCAAAAAAGCCTGAACAAACAGCTTTCAAAAACACAAAATGAAACCGATGCATAGTAAAGTCATGACCCCCGGCTAAGCCGGGGGCTTGTGTAAGCCCTAGAAGGGCATTGTGCAGGCAAGACTCTCAAGAGGCACTGAAAAATCCGCCACTTGCATCACTTGCCCCACAGCCCGTAAACGGGCGCTGTTTATCTAAGATCAACTTCCTCGCAATAGTAAAGTTATTGATCTCTTCTCACTTCGCTTAATGCTTGAAGCTAAAGCTTTTTTGCTCTCCCCAGCAGTGCTGGGGGTTCTCATTTTACTAAAGCATAAAAGAGAAAAAGGCGGTCGCGCAAAAAGCACGACCGTCTTTTTCTCTTTTATTCTATGTGGAACCAGCAAATTACTTCGCCTAAAATATCTTTTTCGGCAATTTGTCCCACCATACTCACTCGGCTGTCAACAGATACCGCACGGTTGTCCCCGAGCACAAAATAACGGTTTTGTCCCACTTCGATCGGGAACAGCACATCACCGGTAATCTGTGCCTCGCCATAAATGGCTTTTGTTTCATTGTAAGGCTCACCATTCAACAGCACCTTGCCCTGACTGTCCACCTCAACAATGTCACCCGGTAATCCAATGACACGCTTTGCGATAATTTGATTTTGATACCCCGCTGCTCTGCTTAAAATTACTTCTTCACGAGTAATTTCACCGGGATGCTTCCAATAAATAATAAAATCATGTTCCGAAAGCGATGGAGTCATTGATGCACCGTCAATCACCGCAAACCCAACAAATTGAAAGAGCACAATCAGAAAGACAAAAACACCGGCTATGACAGAGGCCACAACAATTTTCTTTTTACGAGTCCAGGCTTTATTTTTGCGGTCCTTTTTTCGCGCCTTTTTCTTATCAGGCTTCTTTGAACCGGCCTGCGACAACGTATCGAGCTCTTGAAGAAAATTCGCTGACGCGCTGCCTTGCTCGACTTCCTTCGTTTCTTCTACTGGACTATCGCTGGCTTTTTCTTCTTTTTTATCATCAATTTCAGATAAAATCTGCAAGGTTTCCAGCTCTTCCAAAAGGCTTTTCGAAGCCGTTTGGTCCTGCTTTTTAGGAAGGGAATCACTTTTTTCAACTTTGAAGCTTTGCTCTTGATCTTCCTCTGCTTCCTCGGTTTGTTCTTCCCGCTCAAACTCTTGAGATAAAAGTGAGTCTGCTGCAATTTTGCAAACTTCCTTCAATTCCTCAATTAAACGCTCTGTTCCCTGCTCATTTACAAAAGGTCTGGTCAAATTTTCGTCATTTTCTTCGACTTCGAGCAACTGAATCCCTTTTGGTTCTTCTGTCGATGCGTCTTTTTTGTCCGGCTCTTCAGACAATGCGTTTTCCTTCTCTTTCACAGGAAAACTAGGCGCCTTTAACGGTTCAGGCTCATCCTTTGAAAAAACAGGTGGACAGCGTAAAGCAGAATCATCCGGTGGAGGAAGTTCCTCCTCGCAAACAGACTTCGCCTGTTGTGTTACCGTGCCAGAGCAACACTTATCAGCTGCAAGCAGCTCAAGCTCTAAAAGCTCCTTTTCCAATGATGTCGAAAAAAGATTTTCCCCGCCTTGATTGCTCTTCGTCGTACTGCTCATCGCTTTCCCTCATCTTATGACTGAGCCGCTTTTTGAGAAGCCACTTGACTGCGCTCGGCCAAATCCTCCAACAGTTTTACAATCTGCTCCATTGTTTTCTGATAATCTTCGCGTACCCGGCGAATGTCATGGGTACTCATATCCACAATCGCTTCACGCTCTTTTTGTGCGTCCGAAAGCATTTGATCTCTTTGTGCATAAGCATCTTTTAAAATTCTATCGGCATCTTGGCGGGCTTTTTCCATCATCAATTCTACGCGCTGCGCCGCCTCCGACTCCATATTTCTGCGAGCCTCTTCGCTGTCTTGGCGAATTCTCTGCGCCGAAGCATGGGCATTGGAAATCACTTGGTTTGCATCCTGCCGGGCTTTGTCTGTAATTTCCAAAGCCGTTCTCTGTGCCTCTGCTTTTAAACTTTCTGCTTCTTTACGCGCCTTTTCTTCCGATTCCTGCAGTTCTTTCTCGCGCATATAGTACTGCTGCAATTTAGCATCCTGCTGTTTGGAATAAGCATTTTGCTGATTCCAAACACTGGTCAACGACTGAATCCAATCATCAAATTTCTGAATAGACTCCTGGGAAGAACCTTGGGGCTCACCGCTTTGGCGCATCTTCTCCCGCTCTTCTTCTCGTGCCTTTTCTACGGCCGCTTCTTTTTCCTGCATCGACTGTGTCAAAATTTCCCGCAGCATCATCTGTACTTGAGCGGTATCATACCCGTTTTTGACAATCTTTAAATCGCTTAATTTCAATCCCTGTGCCATAGCTGCTCCCATCTCTTTCTTATATTTATTAATATTTTTTACTTCTTCTCTGACGTTGTGCATCTTTTCAAAAAATATCATATTATTTATGAATTTTTTAACGTCAGCTTCACACCTGCTTCAATTGTGCCAATGGTTTCTTGCGTTTTCTCATCCAAAATATCAATGAAAGCCGTCGCTTGATACTCGCCTTCTTTCATTTGTTTTACAGCTTCCTCATCAAGCTGAGCATAGGCAGCGCGTTCTCCGGGATTCAAAATAGGTGTTGAATATAACATTTCACCAGTATCGTCGAGGAAAAGAGTAATTTTGCATAGGCGTGTATTTTCCTCAGGATTTCCCATCAAAACGTTTGCCTTTCCCGTCGAAGCATCAACCGTTACCTCAGCATTGACCATGATGGCAAATTCTCGCACGGTTGTGCTCTGCGCTGCTTGATCACCGTAGCTTCCGCTCACTGCATTTTCATCAAAAGAATATGTCGAACATCCTACCATCATCCAAAGAAAGAGAATGATTAAAAAACTATTCTTCCACAATTTCCACATAATCTATGAAAATCTCCTGCTTTGGCATTCGCGTTTGCGCATCTACCTTCGCCTGCGAAATTGCATCGGCAATGTTTTGCCCGTTTACAATTTGGCCGATCACCGGATACTTATAGTCAAGCGCCCACTGTCCGCCTATTTCCGTGTAAACTTTATTGATCGGATCATATTTTTGCTGGTATTCCTCGGGAAGACCGTCGTCTGCAATTGCCTGAATTTCTTGATTCAAACGCATTTCATACGCGGCAATCTGCAGATCTGTAAAGGGCTGCTCTTTTGTCATTGCATTTAGCTCAGCAATCCGCAGGTTCGTCAATTCATTCATGTAAAGTGTTGCAGGAACCAACCGTTCGTCTTCCGGAATGGTCGTTTCTACAACAAAATGAAGCCGGTCTCCGCCCGTCTCATTTTCTCTGGAAATGCCCAAAGAGCCATAAAAATGGAAAAGTTTATCGCTGTAATAAGGAACTTCCACATCGTCCGGAGGAGTGGGAAGCTCCACTGCCTCTAATTCTTCCTGTGTCGGTTCACTTGCCGCCTCCGATGTACTCTCGGATTGTGCGGTACTTGCCGACTGCGACGTACTTTCAGACTGTGAATCACTTACCGGCTGTGCCGTACTTTCGGACTGTACCTCACTTGACGCCTGTGACATGCCTTCAGACTGTGACGCGCTTGCCGACTGCGATGTGCTCTCAGGCTTCGATGTGCTTACCGTTTCTGAGGCACTTTCAGGCTGCGACTCACTGATGGGCTGTGCAGCACTCTCCGACTGCGGCACACTCGCTGAATCCGATGTACTCGATGACTGAGCGTCATCTTCAGCTACACGATCACTTTCGATGATTCCGTCTCTTCGAACATAAACAAACTGCTGGCCATCGTACTCACCAGCTTTCACCTGCTCTACAAAACGGCTTACCTCATCCGGCGATTCCTCCGGATACAGCATCACCTTGATTTCACCGGCCGAAGTGTGAAAGACTGCATAAAGATTGCTTTCTTCTGCGAGCTGCGGATTCACCTCCACAGGCTCTGCCTCGAATGGAAATTGATCCACAATGTCTTCGACTTGGGCGTAATCAACCCCTTCTTGTGCACAGCCTCCAGCCATGATCAGTATCAAACCGATGGAAAGAACCAGTCTGGCTGTTTTCCTCTTCATTGGGTCATCTCCTTTACAACTCCATATACAATACAGCGTGGTGCCTGTGTGCGCAAAGAAGCGCAAGTCACAAGCACCATCAACTTATCATCAGAGGTAAGAATATCCAACCATGTATCGGCACGCGCCGACAATTCTTGGAACCATTCTTCGCGTTCTTCCTTTTGCAACCCGGAATAATTCCACAAATAATCAGCCTGTGCCCCTGCCTCGTGTGCTGCGAAAATTTGAATTTCCCACACTTGTTCGGCAGTGATGTAATACATCACCGGATGCTGCTGTAAAAAATCCTGTTCCCTGTACTGAATTAAAGGGGAAAACATCTCGCCGTCGCCGACATGATGTCCGTACAAAATTGTAAGCGGATCCGTCAGATCATTTGAATTCTGAGCATCCATAAAAACGCTTCCAACAGGATTTTGCGTACCGTCCGGCAAGTGGTTGAGGTAGTAGTCATTATCGCTCGCCTGCATAACGGGGTAATCAATGCCTAGATCCGAAGCTTTCAGCCAGCCGACTGCATTGGGATAATTCGCAAGCATCTGCTGCCATTTTGAAGCCTCAGAGATGGACGAGCCATATTCGCTTTGCAAGGCTTGATAAACCTGACGTGCGTCCAACAGCGGACGGTACAGCGAAAAAGACAGCCACGCTAGAACAGCTGCACCTATGAAACAGATCATCAAAAGGCAAAGCAAAATTATTTTTTTAACACGCTTACTCCTTGACAATCAGCTTCACCGCCACATCTACTTGACCGATATCCTCCAACGTTTCAGGGTCGGTAATAATCTCTGTTGCCGTACAAGCATATTCCCCTGCGGGTAAATCTTTGTTTAACTTAATCTTGTCAATATACTGACCCGGTTTTAAACCTTGGCTTTCGTAAAGAACGGAACCGTCTGCATCATTCTTCAAAACCACGCGCACATAATAGCGATTCGCTGAAATGTTTTCTACGCCAAGGGAGCCTTCTGCCGTGCCGTCATCAAAAACAACGACAGAGTTCATGCTGACGTTCACCATGCCCTCGTCCATGATCTTATCCAACATTCCTTGAAGCTCTTGGCGCGTTTTTCCGGCAAGGGTACCGTCTTCGGCAAATTTATCAAACCAATACTGCGTTGTATCATCCATTGCAGGGCGTGTATTCCACCATACGACGCCTCCAATGATCGCTGCAATCAGCAAAACGAGAACAATAAGTACCGCAATGAGGATTTTTTTCTTCTTCTCTTTTACTTTTTGGGGGTTGAGTTCCTGAGCTTCCGGCTGTTTTTCAAGCTCAGGCCCGCTTTCTTTTGGATTCGGAGTATCCAATTCCTCGAGCATAGATTCCAGCGACTCCATTTTTTCTCTCCTTTTTCATTGTTGCAATTGTTTGCCTTATCACACTGAAGGTTCTGAAACAAGGCACAAGCGCCCGAGCGGTTTTAACAGCGCTCTCTATACCGATTTACCTGTTTCAACTTTATTTTTATGTAGCGCAAATCTTCTCTGCTTGCTCGGTTTTCAAACTTTTCATTTGAGCAGATTTTCCGCTGGCATTTTGTTTTACCAGCTTATCAAAGGTCATTTCCCTCATAGAAGCTTCCATATCGTTTTGAAGCTTTTGCAAATAGCGATGAACCGAGCAGGTGGAAATCGCGTTGCGCGTGCAGGTTCCCTCTTCACCCAAACAACGGTTAATGCACAGGTCGCGTTCAATGCAGCTTACAACGTCGTAAACACTGATTTTTTCCGGTGATTTCGCAAGGCACACACCGCCTTTAGGGCCAGGCTTTGCTTGTAGGATTCCTGCTGCACTCAACCTTGTAATCATTTTACGCGCCACGTATTCGGGCGCCGCAATGTCACGCACCAGTTCTGTTGCACGAACCATCCCGCTTTCCTTTGAAGCAAGGCAAAGCACACATCGCAATGCGTAGTCTGTTTCCCAATGCAGCCGCATAGCCCATCCTCCTGTCTTCTTGGATATATTTTGTCGTTATTTTAAAGTTGACGCGCCAAATACCTTCTCCAAAAGAATGCGAACATAATACTGATTATGTTCACAGGGAGAAAAAAACGAAACATTTGCAGCGGAAAACGATGCTGCTAATTTTTTGAAATTAAAAAAGAAAAAATAGGGGTATTTTATCTTCAAATAAGATAAATTTACCTCTATTTGTGTTTATCCAAACTTATAATAAATGCATTAATTTTGATTTTTTATTCAAAATTAATGCAATTAAAAGAAAAAACTTCAATAAATCGTAAACTTTCCTTGAATAAAGATCATTTTAATAAAGAAGCTATTTGATTTTTTTTATCTTTCGGAACATTTTCATATTTTTGGGCTTCATACATTATGAATTTTTTGTCAAAAAATATAGAAGTTTCTGTTGACAATCAATCTTTTTCTCTGTTAAAATGAAAACGTAAGTAAAAAAAATCCATTATTTACCTTATTTTGGTTTATTTTAAGGGGTGGCTTTGTACCTGTGAACATAATCAGTATTATGTGAATTCATTTCTTCCAAGATCATTCGATCGCGGAAGATTTTTTATTTTTCCTGATTACTATTTCAGATTTTCGGATTAAAAAGTCAATCTCAAAGCTGCTGCGCAAATTTATGCAATGATGGATCGCTAGACAATCAAACCTAAATTTGATATCTGATGAAAACATTCACGGAATGTCGTCAGCATATAAATTCGCGTTGTTTCAATACTGGAATGACCCAAAAGATCTGCCAGACGCGCAATATCATGCTGGGCAGCATAAAATGTACGCGCAAACAAGTGGCGTAAATTGTGCGGAAACACTTTCGCAGTGTCCACTCCGGCAGCGATGCTGAGGCGCTTCATTAACCGCCAAATTTTAGTGCGGTTTAAAGGCACACCGCCTTTATCGGTAAAAACAGGACCTTTCTTAATTCCCTTATCCCGAATAAATTGTGTGAGTATCGCTTTCAGCTTTTCAGGAATTAAAATCACACGCTGCTTGTTTTTACATTCTACTACCGCTCTTCCGCGTTTCACGGCTTCTACCGTAATGTGCTGAAGCTCCGACACGCGAATTCCCGTACCGCATATTGTTTGCAACACTAAAAAAAGCCGTCTTTTCCCCGCTTTTTTGGCAGTCTGCAACAGACGTTGATATTCCTGCTTTGTCAGCTCCTCTTTCTCATCGCAAAAAATACGGCGCTGCACTTTAATTTGCTGCACCCTACAGTCTTCTCTTCCAATATAGCACAAAAAATGGTTTACAGCTGCTAACATGGAGTTCACACTGACGGTTCGATACTCCGCTTTCAGCTGTTCTTTATAACTTATAACCAAATCTTTACATAGCGCTTGTCCTGCGCAAAACTCTAAAAACTTTTGGCAGTCCCTCTGATATTTTTCAATCGTATGCAGGCTTTTCTCCTGATCTCGCAAATATCCTAAAAAGCCTTGCAAATGTCCTTTTCCGGGTTTTGAAATCAATTTCATAAAATCCTCCTGTGACAGATTTAATGTAATAAACTTCTGTTTTGATATTACCACTAAATTCCTTTTTTGATAACAGGAAAATAATGGTTATTTTTTTACAAAGAAAAGCCTTTTGACATTGCAGTTATTTTTCTTGATACCTCACTTCATGCTATAATAATAAAAACATGATTTTTAAAGGTGATTTTTATGCGGCAAAACAATTGCTTTGTGGATTTACACACTCACTCCAATGCCTCCGACGGCCAATACTCTCCTTCTGAGTTGATCCATTTGGCGCGGAAGGCAAGCGTTGAAATTTTGGCGTTAACCGACCATGACACTACTGCCGGTTTGCAAGAGGCCCGCCGAACGGCCGAGGCGCTTGGGATTCATTTTGTTGACGGCATTGAGCTTGACAGCAAATATCCGGGTATCGGAGGGCGCTTTCATATTTTAGGCTACGGCATTGACTCTGCGCATGAAGAACTAAAGGGGTGCTGTTCCGGTTATGCACAGCAGCGTTTAGAGCGTGCGGGCCGCATTTCAACTTATTTGGAAAAAAAGGGGATATCGATTCCCTTCTCAAGAATTGAAGAGTTGGCCGGTGGGGGCGTCATCGGAAGGCCGCATTTTGCCCGCGCAATGGTAGAAGCCGGCTTTGTTGCAACCATACAAGAGGCATTTGAACGTTTTCTTGATACCGAAGAATTCCAAACGATTGACCGCCCTAAACCGCACCCCCGTCAAGCAATCGAGATGATTACGAAAGCCGGCGGCCTTGCGGTTCTCGCACACCCTTACCAAATCAAACTGGGTGAGCACTCTCTCGAAGATCTTTTGCGTGAGCTGAAACCCTACGGTTTAGCGGGAATGGAATGTTATTACAGCTCACATACGCAGCAGCAAACCGAAGCGCTTCTCTCATTGGCTCGTCAATACGAGCTTTGCATCACTGCCGGGTCTGATTTTCATGGGGAGCTGGTAAAGCCCGGCGTCTCCCTTGGAACGGTTTCAAAGCAAGCGCTTTCCCAAAACGGTGAATCCATTTTAAACCGCTTATAATATTTTTATATCACAAAAGCCGGACGCGCCGCACATAGATTTTTGTGCGGCGCGTCCGGCTGATTCTTTACTTACTGTACGTTGTGCGATAAGTTTTTTCCAGCATGATAAACATCAGGATGAAAAAAGCAAGCAGATAAAACGGCATAAAAGTCAGCCCGATTCTTTGCGCAATCCAACCGAAAACAGGCGGCATAAAAGTCATACCCACATAGGCACTCGCCATCTGAATTCCGATAATCGCCTGGGAATTCTCAGCACCGAAATGATCCGGTGTGGAATGAATGATGCTTGGATAAATCGGCGCGCATCCCAAACCAAAAACAATGAATCCGATGTAAGAAAAAATTTCATTTTGAACAGGCAGCATTAAAGCAAAAATCCCCACTGCCGCCACAAACGTACCCATTCGGATCATGCGATGATCTCCCAGCCGATCCGAAACAAAGCCTGCCGCAAAGCGCCCGACTGTCATTCCAATAAAAAACAGCGATCCCAATGCAGCGGCCTGCTGTTCGGAAAAGCCTTTTGTTGCAGCAAAATAACTGCTCGCCCACAGCATCGCTGTTCCCTCCGCCGCGCAATAAGCAAAAAAGCCCAAAAACAACGAAGCGGTTCCCCGTATTTTCAGTACCCCGCGAAGCCCCAGAACTGCGTGCTCTTCCTGCACCTGTTTCAGCGAAGGATGCACTTTCCATAAAGGAAGCGTCAAAATCAATACCAGCGCAATGATAATCTGTATTGCGGAAACCGAGCGATAGCCTCCGCGCCATCCCAGACCATATGTCAAAGCTGTACTCATAATGTAAGGGCTGATAATCGTGCCTACGCCCCAAAAACAATGCAGCCAGCTCATGTGTCTGCCGTGATAATGCAATGCAACATAGTGGTTAATGGCAGAATCAATCGCACCCGCACCGAGCCCGTAGGGAATCGCCCACAGGCACAGCATCCAAAACTGAGTGGACACCGAAAAAACGAACAGTGCGAAAGCTGTGAGAAATACACTGGCGATTGTCACACCTCTTGTACTGAATGTTTTAATCAACCTTTCCGACAAAAAGCTGGAACAAATGGTGCCTCCGGCAATAATCATAGAAATCATGCCTGCCGCGGCAATCGGCGCGCCGAATTCCAAACGCATTGACGGCCAAGCTGAGCCCAATAAAGAATCCGGCAAACCAAGACTGATAAAAATCAGATAAATTACACAAAGAAGCATCGTATACACGCTTTACATCCTTTCACCACGAGAGCGCCGCATCGAGAGATCCTCAAACCCGGAGTCTGAACTTTTCTTCTTTCAGCAGCAGAAAGAAGAATCAAAAAACACACTTTTTCGGAAGTTCAAACGTCTTTTTCCGCAAAACGCACTTGCACTAAACTCCGCTGGTTCTATGGTTTGAAAAACTTTTATTTGCGAAAGCTTCTCATTTCATCAAAGCAAAAACACGCTGAATTTTACCTCTGTGATATTTTACAATTCGTCTTTCCTTGTGTCAATGCTTTCCTTTCTATTTTAAAAAATGAAAAAACAGGCCATAAAACAGGCATTGTGTACAGTTGAAACCTCAAATATCCGTCATGATAAACAAAAAAAGTAACACATCTGAAAAAAATATTGCAATTCTTCTGAGAGAAGAATAGAATACAGACATAAGGTTGGAAACGTTTCCGATAACGTTTCCAGTAAAGCGTAACGTTTAATTCTATTTTTAGGAGGATGAATTATGAAAAAGCGCATTTTAGCCGCCGCAATGTCCACTGCGCTGACACTCGGCCTTTTTGCCGGATGCAGCTCCGCGCCTTCTTCCGCTGCCGGGAGCACTGCTGCAAGCGGTACGCAGAGCACTGCTGCAAGCACCACAGCTTCTGCCGGTGACGGCAAGGTGTTCTATCTGAACTTTAAGCCGGAACAAGACGCACAATGGCAGGAACTCGCCAAACTTTACACCGAGGAAACCGGTGTACCTGTTACCGTGAAAACCGCCGCGTCCGGCCAGTATGAAACCACGCTGAAAGCCGATATGGCAAAAAGTGAAGCTCCCACCCTGTTCCAAGTGAACGGTCCTGTCGGTTTGGCAGCTTGGAAAGATTATTGCTACGACCTGTCCGACTCCGCAATTGCAGGCGAGCTTTCCAGCAACGATTTCGCCTTGATGAACGGCGATGAAATGGCAGGCATCGGTTACGTAATTGAAACGTACGGCATCATCTACAACAAAGCATTGTTAGAGCAGGCCGGTTACACCGCGGATGACATCAAGAGCTTTGATGATCTGAAGAAAGTTGCGGAAGATATCACCGCCCGTAAAGATGAGCTCGGCTTCTCGGCCTTTACTTCTGCCGGCATGGACGGCTCTTCTGACTGGCGTTTCAAAACACACCTTGCGAATATGCCCATCTACTATGAATATCAGGCAGACGGCATCAACAGCACAGACGCCATCAAGGGCACCTATCTTGACAACTACCGCCAAATTTGGGATCTGTATATCAACAACGCCACTTGTGAGCCGGGCCTGCTGTCCACCAAAACCGGTGATGACGCAGTTGCAGAGTTTATCACAGAGCAGGCCGTCTTCTACCAGAACGGCACGTGGGCTTATGCAGACGTTGCTGAGCTGGGCGATGAGAACCTCGGCATGCTTCCCATCTACATCGGGGTAGAAGGCGAAGAGAAACAGGGCCTTTGCACCGGCACCGAGAACTACTGGTGTGTCAATAAAAACGCTTCTGAGGCCGATATTCAAGCAACGCTCGACTTCATGTACTGGTGTGTTACCTCTGAAACCGGAACAAAAGCAATGTGCGGCGGCGAAGGCGCAATGCCTTCCGGCAATGCTGGCATGGGCTTTGTAATTCCCTTCAAAGGCAACTTGGAGTCCACGAACCCCCTCGTCAACATTGCAAACCAGTATGTCGCTGACGGCTACACCCCGGTTTCCTGGAACTTCTCCACCATGCCTTCCGAAGAGTGGAAGAATGGTGTTGGTTCTGCACTGACCACTTACGCAGCTGATCAAAGCGATGCCAACTGGGACGCTGTGAAAACTGCATTCGTAGACGGTTGGGCAACAGAAGCTGCGGCAGCGAAAGCCTAACAGATCACTTTTCCACAATCCAAAAGCGGGCGGACGGAGTTTTCCGTCCCCCGCTTTTCTTTTTCAAAGCTTCGGCTTTTATCTTACCGTTAGGAGGTTCTAGCTATGCAGAAAAGCATGAAACGTTATCTCCCTATTTTTGTTTTGCCGACACTGCTTGCCTTTGCCATCGGTTTTATTATCCCGTTCGGCATGGGGCTTTGGCTGTCGCTGTGTGAATTTACCACGGTTACCGACGCGAAATTTGTCGGGCTTGCCAACTATGTGAAAGCACTGCAAGACACCGTTTTCCTTCACTCGTTCTGGTACACCGCTTTGTTCGCCGTTGTTTCGCTCGTTGTCATCAACGTGTTTGCTTTTTTGCTGGCATTGGCATTGACGCAGAGCATGCGCGGAACGAATCTGTTCCGCACGGTCTTCTTTATGCCGAACCTCATTGGCGGCATTGTGCTGGGCTATATCTGGCAGTTGATTTTCAACGGAATTTTAGCCCCTTACGGAAAAGCTTTGGCACTGAACGAATGGTACGGCTTTGTCGGTCTTGTTATTTTGGTGGCATGGCAGCAAATCGGCTACATGATGATTATTTACATTGCGGGCTTGCAGTCCATCCCCGGCGATATTATGGAGGCCGCCTCCATTGACGGTGCAGGCAGCCTTTACCGCTTATTTAAAATTACGATTCCGATGATGATGCCTTCCATCACCATCTGCACCTTTTTGTCGATTACAAACGGCTTTAAACTGTTTGATCAAAACCTTTCGCTCACCGCAGGCGAGCCGTCTAAAATGTCGGAAATGATGGCTTTGAATATTTACAACACATTCTTCGGACGAACGGGCTGGGAAGGTGTCGGTCAAGCGAAGGCAGTGCTGTTCTTTATTTTGGTTGTCTGCATCGGATTGATTCAGCTTCGCATCACACGCTCTAAGGAGGTGCAGCAATAATGAAACGGAAAAAACAACTTTCTTTGTTGGGAACCGGTATTTTCACCATTTTGTCCCTGTTTTATATTCTTCCCATCTTTATTGTTCTGTTCAACTCCTTCAAGAAAAAGGCGTTTATCAACTTAGAGCCGTTCAAACTGCCGACGGAAAAAAACTTTGTCGGCTGGGATAACTATGAAGCCGCCATCAACCAGTACGGACTGCTTGACGCTGTCGGCTGGACGGTTTTCATCACGGTCGGTTCCGTTCTGGTGATTTTAGTTTGCACGTCGATGTGTGCGTGGTATATCACCCGCGTGCAAGACCGCTTTACAAAAGCGGTTTATCTGCTTTGTGTATTTTCGATGGTCGTTCCCTTCCAAATGGTGATGTTCACACTGGCTCTTGTGGCCGACCGTTTGAAGCTGAACACGCCTTGGGGCATCATTATTGTTTATCTCGGATTCGGGGCAGGGCTTGCTGTATTTATGTTCTGCGGCTTTGTAAAATCCATTCCTTTAGAAATTGAAGAAGCCGCACTGATTGACGGATGCTCTCCCCTTCGCACGTTCTTCTCGGTAGTGCTGCCGATTATGAAGCCCACTTATATTTCGGTTGGCATTTTGGAAACGATGTGGATTTGGAACGACTTCCTTTTGCCGTATCTCGTTTTGGATACAAATAAATACAAAACCGTGTCGATTGTGATACAATACATGAAGGGCAGCTTCGGACGCGTTGATATGGGCGCCATTATGGCCGCGCTGATTATGGCCGTGATTCCTGTCATCGTCTTCTACTTGAGCTGTCAGAAACACATTATCAAGGGCGTTGCGGCCGGTGCCGTAAAGGGTTAAGCCGTCTGCGCTCTCATTCAGAAAGGTGGCTGCCGTTTGTATGACCATCAAAGACATTGCAAAGCTGTCGGGCTATGGCGTCGGAACGGTTTCTCGTGTATTAAACAATCATCCCGACGTCAGTGAGCGGGCCAGAAAAAAGATTTTGGCTGTGGTGGAGTCGCAGGGCTTCGAGCCGAACAGCAACGCCCGGCATTTGAAAATGCAGGCTCCCTCCTCCATCGCCGTTTTGGTAAAAGGCACGCAAAATATGCTGTTTGCTGATATTTTAGAGCGGATTCAAGCCGTATTGCGCGACCACGAAGAAGACGTTTATGTCGCGTATCTCGACGAGGATGCCGACGAGGTTCAGTATGCCGTTCAGCTTCAAAAGATCCGCCGTCCCAAAGGGTTGATTTTCCTCGGCGGTGACTTGGAACATTTTCGGCGCAGTTTTTATCAAATTACCGTCCCGTGTGTGCTATTGACGAACCAAGCAGCTGACTTGAAGTTTTCTCTGCTGTCCAGCTTTGCCACGGACGATACCGGCGCGTGCGAAGCTGTGGCAGACTTTTTAGTGGAAAAAGGCCACCGCACCATCGGCGTACTGGGTGGAAATTTGTCTGCCGAACAGATTTCCACCTTGCGCTTAAACGGCATCAAAAATGCGCTGGCACGCCATCAAATTGCATTTGACAGCGAGATACAGCATGAGCCGTGCCGCTTTTCCATGGCCTGCGGATATCAAGCGGCCATGAAACTGCTGCGCCGCATGCCGAACATCACAGCGCTGTTTGCCCTGGGTGACGTCATCGCCTTAGGAGCCATGCGCGCCCTGTGGGATTTGGGGCTGCGAATTCCGCAGGATATTTCTATTATCGGGTATGATGACATCGCTTCTGCACAATTCTGCTACCCGCGCTTGACGACGATTCGGCAAGACACGGCTGCGCTGGCGGAAAAAGGAGTACAGGCGCTTTTGCGCCGGCTGTCAAGCAGCGAAGCTCCTGTGCACGAGATCATCCCCTTTCAACTATGCGAACGTGAGAGCGTTCAGCCCTATGCAAACGCAGAAAGTATTGTAAAGAAAGGTTGATTTTCATGAGAAGCGCGGGTATTCTGCTTCCGGTCACCGCTTTGCCCTCGCCGTTCGGCATTGGCACGATGGGAGAAAGCGCGCGCCGCTTCATTCAATTTTTAAAAAAATCCGGCCAGTCCTATTGGCAGATTCTCCCCTTAAACCCGACAAGCTACGGCGACTCTCCTTACCAGTCGTTCTCCTCCTTTGCGGGCAATCCTTACTTGATTGATCTTGATGAGCTAAAAAAAGACGGTCTGCTCAAAGCGGAGGAATATGAAACACTGCATTGGGGCGACGACCCCGCTTGCGTGGACTACGGCCTTTTGTATGAAACGAGGTTCCCCGTGCTCCAAAAAGCCGCATCGCGCCTGCAGGCACATTTTCCCGATGCCTTTGCACGCTTTTGTCAAGAAAATGCGGCATGGCTGGAGGACTATGCGCTGTTCATGGCGCTGAAAGACGAGTTCTCCGGCAAACCGTGGCTGGAATGGCCAAAGGAGCTGAAAAACAGAGAGCCGAACGCTTTACAGAAAGCGGGCGAACGTCTTTGCGATTCCGTACGCTTTTGGAAAGCGGTTCAGTTTTTCTTTTTCAATCAATGGCAGGCTTTGAAACAGTACGCCAACGACAACCACATCCAAATGATTGGCGATTTACCCATCTACGCAGCGGCAGACAGCGCGGATATTTGGGCTTCTCCGGAACAATTTCAGCTGGACGATGAGCGCAACCCGATTGAAGTGGCGGGGTGCCCGCCCGACGGTTTTTCTGCCGACGGACAGCTTTGGGGCAATCCCCTGTTCGATTGGGACAGTATGAAGAAAGACGGCTTTTCTTGGTGGATTCGCCGCATTTCGTATCAATTCCGTTTATATGATGTGCTTCGCATCGACCACTTCCGCGGGTTTGATGCTTACTATGCCATTCCCGCCGGCGCAAAAAACGCGCAGAACGGACGCTGGAGAACCGGACCGGGCATTGAATTTTTCCGCGCCTTAGAGCGCGCACTCGGCAAAAAAAATATTATTGCCGAAGACTTGGGCTTTTTAACGCCGTCCGTGCATCAGCTTTTAAAAGACACCGGTTATCCGGGAATGAAGGTGCTCGAGTTTGCGTTTGACAGCCGCGACGGCGGCGGAAGCAATTATCTGCCCCACAACTACCCGCATCACTGCATCGCCTATATCGGCACACATGACAATGAAACTGCGCTGGGATGGCTGGAAAATGCACCGCCCGAAGATGTCGCCTTGGCGCGCGAATATTTGCACTTAGACCCGGCGGAGGGTGAGCACTGGGGCATGATGCGCGCACTTTGGGCAAGCCCGGCCGGATGTACCATTGTTCAAATGCAGGATTTATTGGGCCTTGGGCACGAAGCACGCTTCAACACCCCCTCCACTGTGGGGCAAAACTGGCGCTGGCGTGCTGAAAAAGGCTTTGACAGCGACGCTCTTGCAAAAAGGGTTCATCGGCAGATGGAGCTGTACGAGCGCCTTGCACCACAGCCCAAACAAAAAAGTGAGGAAAAAGCTTCCCTTGAATAAACAAAAGCAGGACGATGAAAAGGATATTTCATTCCTTTTCATCGTCCTGCTTTTTTAAGTGCTTATTCCAGCACGAAACACTCGGCGTAGAAGGCGCCGCCCATTGCAATTTCTTCCAGGAAAAGCGTTACGCTATTGTCTGCCTTTCTGAACTTCACCGTCTGACCGGTTCGTTCGCACGTTACCTTGCTTACAGTTTTTTCTGTATGCAAGGTTAATTTTTTCGGCAGAACGGGCACATCATCATAGGCATAAAACGCAAATACGGTATCCGCTTTTTGTGTATAGAACAGCTTTTCTTCAAAGTAAGGCGCACACAAATGCGTTTCGTAAATTCCGTCACCGAACATTTTGAGCCATGCACCCATCTCCCGCAGGGAACGAACAGCGGGCTGAGGCAGCATTCCGTCGGGCTGCGGCGCAAGGTTCAGCGCCAAGTTTCCTCCCTTGCTCACAACATCCAGCAGCAGATGCACGAGTTCCCGGCCGCTTTTGAAGTTGTCGGTATAGTGGAACGAGAACTTGTCACCGAGCGTGGTACATGTTTCCCAAGGAACATTCACAGCTTCTTCCGGCACAGTCTTTTCCGGAGTGATAAAGTTTTCATACTCACCGCCGCAGGTGCGTTCGCAAACAATCAAGTGAGGCTGTGTGGTAGAGCGAATTTCTTCCACGATTTCCCCAAGACGGATATCCTGACCCATATTGTCAGGACGCACCCAGCCGCCGTCCAGCCAAAGCACATCGATTTTGCCGTAATTCGTGCAGAGCTCTCGAATTTGCTCGTGAACAAAGTTTACATACTTTTCCCAAATTTCGGGATGCTCGGCAACGTCATAGTTGACGTTGCGCGTAGGCGCTGTGCCAAACTCCGGGCACCAGTAATAAGGGCTGTGCCAATCGGGTTTGG
This sequence comes from Candidatus Ruthenibacterium merdavium, assembly GCA_019119935.1. Taxonomy (GTDB): domain Bacteria; phylum Bacillota; class Clostridia; order Oscillospirales; family Ruminococcaceae; genus Ruthenibacterium; species Ruthenibacterium merdavium. Next base: position 76,455 of record DWWA01000027.1, read on the forward strand.
AAAAATAAGTAGAAATGGCTAAACCGCGCTTGCGGAATTCACGGTAGAGCGCCCCAACAACGTCAGCATCGCGATGCGTATGGAACGGACAGTCCGGTGCAGTAATTTTATAATCCGTTGTCTTAGTATCAAACATGCAAAAACCGTCGTGATGCTTCGTGGTGAACAGCAGATATCGAAATCCGCACTCACTCGCCAGCTGTGCCCATGCGGCCGGGTCAAATTTCACAGGGTTAAAGGTTTTATTGGCCTCCCAATACTGCTGCTTGCAAGTTTCGGCGTCGTCCCAAGTGAAATCCTCTTGGCTCCACTCGGCATCGCCGTCACTCAGCGGCCAGCTTTCATACGTTCCGAGCTGACATCCGGGCGCCCAATGCATCATAAACCCCAGTTTTTGCCCCATAAACCACTCTAAATGCTTTTGCACTTCCGGGGAGCGCGGAGGGATATAGTCCTCCGGAGCGGTGTAATCATGCACACCGTTTGCAACGACTTGTTTTTTCATGTTAAGCCATTCCTTTCCTCAAGTGCTTTGTTTGAACAGCACTTATTTTTGATATTTCGGACTATTTGCGTAAGTATTTTTTCCTTCCGAGTAAACACCGGGACGGCAAAGCTGACCAAACCCGGTTACCGCTTCTCTTGTTCCGTCAACAGCAGGGTCGGCATAGCGGTAATACCACTTTTGCAGCCGCGCCAGCAGATCCGTTTTCACTGCCTCGTACTTCGGCTCATCGACAAGATTCTTCTTTTCGTCCGGGTCGTGAACCAAATCATAAAGCTCACACGGACCGTAGGGATAGCGATGGATATACTTCCATTCGCGGTTGCGAATCATGCGGCTGTTGCCGTACTCATCCAGAATCACAACGTGATTATCGCTGTCCTCTCCGTTCAGCAAAACGTTTGCAAAGCTTTTTCCGGGCAGATCTTCCGGAAGTTCCCCGTTCAGGCACAGCATTTCGTTCAACGTTTGAATAATGTCGTAATGGCTGCACATGCTCTGCGTCACGCGTCCGGAAAGAATGTTGCCCGGCCAGCGCGCAATAAAAGGCACTTTTACGGAAGTGTCAAATAAGTTAAACGGGAAAGTTCCGTTTCCTTTTCCCCAAATGCCGTGATGGCCCATATTCATTCCGTTGTCGGCGGTAAAAATCACGAGCGTGTCCTCCGCCAGCCCCAGCTCTTCCAAGCGATCCAGCAATTTGCCAACGCCGGCATCCATCGCGGTAACAGCAGCGTAATAACCACGCAAAAGGCGCTTGCGCTCTTCCCCTGTTCCGCTCGGCGCTGTGGAAATCAAATTGGGATGCAGAGGCTCGTTGGGCGTTGCGGTAAATTCGCAGTCACGATACAAGTCAATGTACTCTTTCGGGTGCTGGTCTTCGTCCCACGGGTCGTGCGGCGCTGTGTAATGAACACTGATATAAAACGGCTCTTCCTGCTTTGCAAAATCATCTAAATATTGCAGCGCACGGTCAGTGATCAAATCGGTAATATAGCGTGTTTCAAGGCGGAGTTCTCCGTTTTCTACCACATCAGGCTGACGGTACATGCATCCGCCGCGTCCAATGGTGTACCAGTGGGAAAAGCCATGCTGCGGGGTCATGCTGTCACCCAGATGCCATTTGCCCGACAATGCACAAGTATAGCCGTTCTGCGCCAGCAAGTCAGGGTAAGTGACACGACCTTCCAAATACTGAATCGGCGTGGTTTCACTTGCAAAATAAGGGTGATCTGCATGTTCCCCCAGCGCGTTTTTATCTAAGCTGCCGCTGCGAATCCAATCGTGAACGCCGTGCTGCGACGGAATGCATCCTGTTAAAATTGATGCGCGCGCGGGGCTGCACACCGGTGAAGCACAAAAAAAGTTTTCAAAGCGCGTGCCTTGGCTGGCTAATCGGTCAAGGTTCGGCGTTTGGATGTCACTGTTTCCTGCACAGTGCATTGCCCAAGCCCCTTGGTCATCCGTTAAAATGAAAAGCAGATTCGGTCTTTTTTTCATAAGAGTCCCTCTTTCTTAAAATAATCATCGATTCCTATCCCGATTGAGCCCTGTTTCCAGGCACGTCCGTTCAGCATTCCACGATGCAAAGCAAGGTTTCTTCTCTTTGTTTTCCATGATGCAAAGATGGCTATGCTGCACCTTTATTCTAGCACATTTCGCTACTTTTTTCTTTTTATCATTTAGGGCTTTTCTGAAAAGTTAAATTTTTTCATCTTTTCTGCAAAGTGTCCTATCAGCAGTGCAAAGCACTGAGAATTCATGAAAGGTTTATACACCTTTTCTTTCTGTTTTCTGATTGACTTTAAAAAACAGCGTACTTCCTTGCATCACAGCCGCCCTAAATATTGTCATAAATGATTTTCCACCATGAATCTGTTTCACATATAAGAAACCGGCGGCGCCCAAGGGCGGCCGCCGGTCAGTTTGTCGAAAAAGCTTCGCTTTTTCACAAACTGTGTCCCTATTTCAAATGGAAAAGAGGGCTAGCCCCCTTTTCCAAGCCTTTTTCCCCTTGCGGCCCAGGTTCTTTCTGAATCAGGCGGCAGTTTTT
>DWWA01000028.1 GCA_019119935.1 Candidatus Ruthenibacterium merdavium
AAGCCACATATTGGTACGATCAAGCGGGCTTTTGCTTCGCGATAAAAACAAAGCAATAGGTAATCCGTTTTCCATTTATCGCTCCTAAAAGCGGCAGAGCGGCAGCATAATAAACTTCCCATAAATAAAAAAGCCAGCGCTTAAATGCCACCGGCTTTCCCCATATTAAAGCTGTAAGAATACGATTCCCCCTGCTCTTGACTGGCTTGAGAGCAATGAATCCTTGGCGCACATATCAATTGAGCCTTCAAATTTCTCCTACGATACAAAAAACAACCCCACAACACAAATGTGCTGTGGGGTTGCATGGCGGAGATGGAGCAACGCCCGTGGTATCCTCGCCGTTATGGCTGCATGAAAATAGTTGTTCGTGCTGCTTGTGCAATGAGTACCTATTGTTTGATTAGGTATTATCAGCGTTTGATTTTACCGCTTGCATTGACATTTTCCCTCTAAACTTTAAAAAGTGTCCAACTCTTTTATTCTTCCGCTTTTTCTTCTTGTTCTGTTGTTATCTCTTTTTTCCCCATCTTATTAAATATCACAACACCAACTGCCAGCAAAATGAGTACACCGACGATAAATGGCCAAACTTCGGAAAGAATCTCGACAGTCACTTTCGCCAGAATAAAGCCGGCTATTATGGTCATACCAATTTCTCGACTAAATCCCCCCGGTGCGTAATAAACAGTAAACATTCGGTGTTTCACCTTGTATATCAGCACGCCGTAAGCAATCCAGAGCGGGAAGAATAAAATGTCTAACATATTATATTTCTCCTTTACCAATTAAACTATCCAAACAGGGCAGACAGGAACAAAGAGCCAATCAATTCCTCAGCATCACCGGTGAAGCCATATTGCATCAGGATTGCCGTTTCACTATCAGACAGCGGCGTGCCGTTCACTCTTGCCCCTTCAATTAAAAAGTAGTAGCTGTCCTCTAATTTTTTCAAAGAGAACTCCACTTCGACAACACTTTCGCCCAATTGTCCAAAATCGATGATTCCATCAAAGCGCATGTACCGTTTGCCGTCTTTTTCATATTCACTCCATGACGGGCTTTCAAAATTATTCTCAAATGCTTCCCCCAGTGTTTGACCGGTGTTACCATATTCATTCCATACGGTATCTTTCAAAGACGCAAGTGGGCTGACGGGGAATGCCGAAATAATCAATACAACCAGAACTATGACCGCCGTACCGACATAGATTCCCGCTTTGACTTTTCCAACCTTATCCTTGTGCCGCATCTTCTGTTCCTGCGCAAAGTTTTCCGGCAGCGGCTGGCCGGCGACAAAGTACGCGAGCGCACACTTCAAGTCATCGGCAGAAAAGCTTTCCTGCAACTCCCAATGCCCTCCGCTTTTCGCCGAATTAAAACGCTTGCTATGTTCGACAGTGATGCTCAGAACACCGTTTTGAGCGGAAAGATGCATTTTGGCATCATTGAGCAGATAGACGAGCGCGTTGTCCGGCTGATTGTCCAAAAGTACCGCGCCCTGAAACGAAAATTCGTTTCGTATCTTTTCCATCCACTCTTCTTCGCTCAGTTGATTGGGCAGAGCAACGGTCAGCCCTTGCTCCACTCCTGCCGCATTCCAAAACTGATACACGCCAAAAACATAGCCCCATACTGCGATTAAAAGACTTGCTGCCGTGCCAATCAGAAGTTCAGAATTCATCGTTAACAGAAGTACAACCAACATCAGCACACCAAATATTCCAAACAGCGTGCCTAAAATCAGGCTTCCCCACCCCGTAAACGAAAGCATCTTCAAGGTCGCTTTCAAACGCTTCATACGTGGGTCATCCTTCCATCTATTCTCTGCTGTCTTTTTGAAGTTCGCCTGCTGCACAGGCGGTGTCTGCTGTGCTGTTTCCTGTGTTTTGAACGTTTCCTGAGAATGGATAGGCGGCGTTTGCGGCAGAGTCTTCGGCGTTGCCGATGCCGTCTGCACCTGTTCCGCCTGCATCGGCTGCACCGGCTCGCCTGTCGTCACATTCTGTGCCTTTCCGCAATATTTGCAAAAAGTGCTTGTCCCTTCAATTTCTTTTCCGCAATACTTACAAAACATCTTTTTCCCTCCGGTACATACACTTCCCAAAGAAATTCCTTTTCACAACATTTTTGCCGTTTATCCGACGCGGCTGTAAGAACCGAGCACATCTCCCTTCTCAATACCCGGTCCGACCTGCACACCCTCATAAATCGTCATGGAATCGCCCGCAAATTCAAGAAAGCGCTCATCGATTGTTTCGTCACTGCGTGTGATTGTCACAGGAACCTCACCGGACTGATCGCCGCTCCTGCTGATAAAGTTTGTATGGACGATCTGATAAGGACTTCCGCCGTAGGTCGTGCCGTCAATCACGAGCTCTGTTTCTCCGTCACTGCTGACCCATGTTCCCTGCATCTCCTTCACGAGTGAGGTCGGCTGTGTCCCTGTCAGCTCATGATAACGGTCGCACAGTCGCGCCATCAGACCGGCAATGTCATGTCGCGATAATGAATACATCGTACCGTCTGCCTGATAAACTGTCGCTTCACTGATAGGCTGTATCATGGCGTACAATTGAGAAAATCGCAGGCGCAGCTGCGCACCATCCAGCGTGCAGACAGCGTCATAAACCGTCGCCTCTGTTCCCTGTTCAATCATATAGCTGTCGTCCCATGTATAGGAATCAAACACTGTGCCAAACAGCTCGCCGAGCGTCATCGAATCGTCTCCCAAGAGAGAAAAACCGTCGAAACCGTTTCCTGTTTGTGAATCCGCCCAAAAGCACTGCGAAAAAAGCGTCATTTCCTGCGAGTCCAACTCCGGCAAGGAAGAAAGATCAAGAAGATTTTCTGAGTTCGCCGTCTGCTGTTCGCCTCCATTTGAAACAGCGCTGGAGACTGCATTTTGAGATACCGAGCTGCTCTCGATGTCCCAATCGCTTGATGCCGTATCTGCGTCATCCGCGCTTTCGGAAAGCGTTTCCACATCATAAACGTCGCCGCTTTCCTCTAAACCGCTCATCCATGCGTTTGCCACCATTTTTCCGCCGATGACAGAAATCAGAAGCGAAAGCACAAGGATAACACCAACATATCCCACGAAAAGCAGCAAAGCGGGCTTTTTTCGTGCAGGGATCGCCTCGGCATTTCCCTGCACCTGCTCATACAATTTTTTGTTATAATTTTTTCCGTTTAAAATAGCCAGCACAAGTCCCCAAACGGAAACACCCATGCTCAAGAGTGACAACAACCCCGTCACAGCCAAACCAGTCACACTCAAGGAAGCCGCTGTGAAAAGCGCGGCGATCTGCCCGCCGAGCGTCACTGCAAATACAGCGATTAAATAGGGCAAAAAGGTCTTTTGAAACAGCTTAACACTACCGTGATACAGCTGATGGAACGGCCCCAACAGAAAAGCCGCCCAGTTAAATTTTGTCGCCTCTCCTGCCTGAATCTTTTGAAATTCCGCTTCATAATAGGGGTTTCTTCCTGTATGTCGCGGCACATCTCCCCCAACAGGCTGGGCACTCTTTTGAGGCTGTGACGGTGAGTTTTCCTGCGGTAAAGCAGATTCACCCGTTTCTAATTCCCTTTCTTCGGCACAAGATGTGCCGCACACTGAGCAGAAAGCACTGTCATCATCCAATTGCGCTCCGCATTTTCTGCAATACATGCTTTTTCCTCCTTTTTCACATATATTCCCTTTGAGTACCAGTATAATATTTATAAATATAAAATTCAATATCTATATCAATAATATCTTTACAGCACAAATGGTATCCTTAAAAAAATAAGGATGGTGCATATGGATATTTCTGCTCGAATTAAATTTTTTCGTGAACAAAAAGGATATACGGTCAATCGGCTGGCCAATATCGCAGGCATTTCTCAAAGCTATCTGCGCTCGGTAGAGCTTGGACAAAAAAATCCCACAGTTGAAACCCTTTCGGAAATTTGCTGGGCGCTCGATATTTCTTTGAAAGATTTTTTTGATGACGACACACTCGCCAGCCTGCAACAAGATGAGCTTTTGCGCGAGATCTACCGTTTAACCCCGAAGCAACGCCAAAACCTTGCCAATTTTTTAAAAAGCCTGTAAACAACAAAAAATCTATATTTTGGTTCATTTTACCATTTGCAGAATACGTTTTGTTAAGCCGACAGCTTAATTGCATTTCGACAGCATTCGATATATAATAAAGTTGCTTTATGATGCAACGAAATTCAACAAATCAGAGGTGCAACGTTATGCCGGGGCTTCGTACACAAAATTTAATGGAAAGCTTGCGCAGCAATCAGGAATTAAAAGCTGTTTTAGAACAAAATGCCTCCGACTTTATCGCAAAGCCGCTTTGTGAAACATTAGCAGCGCTTTTAAAAGAAAAAAATCTGTCGCGATCGGAGGCAATTCGCGGCTCAATGCTGAACACGATTTACGGGCAGCAGATTTTTGCCGGCACGAAAACACCTTCCAGGGATAAACTGCTGGCGATTGCTTTCGGCATGAACCTTAACTTTGAAGAAACGGACACCCTTTTGAAACAGCAAGGATACGCGCGGCTATACCCGCGCAAAGAGCGTGATGCCGTAATTATTTATGGCCTTTTGCACAAATTGAGTTTGCTCGATACCAATACATTGCTTTATGAAAACGACATGGAAACACTCCTTTGATGAGGTGAAATCATGGAACAGTGGCAAGGGCTTGCCCCCGAAGTAAAGGAAGCATACTCGGTCATTCACGTTATCAAGCGAACAGCTGAAAAAGAGCTTGTTCTCTTACAAAGCAAAACAGACGATACACTCGTACTTCTTCGCAACTATCCCGGTGAGATCTCAGCTGTTTACCAGCTGCTTGTCGGAAAAGATGTAGAAAATATCCCTCGTATTTTCGCGGCACAACAGCGTGAAAACGGATATTATGTATTGGAAGAATTTATAGAAGGACGAGCCCTTGCGGAGATTGCGCTTTCGTCATGCGATGCGCTGGAGGTATTACGCCAGCTTTGCAAGGCACTATCGGCACTCCATGGGCTTGGAATTGTACACCGGGATATTAAACCGGAGCATTTGCTCCAAACTGCCCAGGGAAAATTTTATTTAATTGATCTCGATGCGGCAAGATTATATAAAACCCATATCGACAAAGACACTTGTATGCTCGGAACCACAGGCTTTGCGGCTCCGGAACAGTTTGGTATTGTGCAAACAGATCACCGAGCGGATATTTTTGCGTTGGGTGTTACTTTCAATGTCCTGCTGACAGGCTGCCATCCCTCCAAACAGCTTTGTACCGGCTGGTTTCGGCATATCGTGTTGAAGTGTACACGCATTGACCCGAAAGCCCGTTACCAAACAGCATCCGCTGTGTGGCATGCCGCACTGCCAATTCGATGCCTTTTTGCATGGAAAGGATTTGGACGAGCAAGACATTTTCTCGCCCTTGGCACCTGTGCCATCTTGTGTACAGCCTGTGTCTTATTGTTGAATGAAGCGCTTCACCCTCAGCCGCTTCCCGTCACGGAGCTTCCTAAGTCTTCTTCCGCACTTTCGGGCAGCCTGTCCGCCGGCTCTTTTTCTAATGACTCCTCCCGCAGTGATTCTGCTTCTCTCAGTATCTCTCAAAGTCATTCCCACAGCGCGTCCTACAGCGTTTCGGACAGTGCATCTGCAAGCCGTTCGCAGCAATCTTCTTCTGATTCTCTGAGTGACAGCAGTTCCCATGCAGATTCTTCCTCCTCTGCCAATGCAGGCCCCGGAATTGATGCCGGGCAGTCCAATCCGTCTTCTTCCTCGCGTCCATCCACGTCCGGAACTTCGTCTGAATCGAGTGGCTCTTCTAAGCCAAGCACCTCCTCTAAACCGAGCAGCTCTTCTTCCAAGCCGAGCAGTTCCTCTAAACCAAGCAGTTCATCTTCTTCCTCTGCTCCTCCAAGCCCGCAGGAACAAGAAATTCGCAAAGCAATCGCAGAGTATAATACCTTAAAAACAGAATACGATCGCATTAACGCACTTCATTCACAAAGTTATCAGGAGTATCAGGCCCTGTACGGATACGAGCTTTCGAAAATTGAAACAAAACGTAAGCTTGCGCAGCGGGAAGCAAGCATTGCGCGTCAATCGGCCGCCGAGGCTCAAGCGCGCGCCGATGCCTACGGTGCCCAAAATCCGCCTGATTTAGAGGCTCAAGCACAAGCTCAGGCAGAGGCTGATTCCTACAACCAGCAGGCAGCCCAAAAAGACCAAGAAGTCGAAGCCTACAACGCAGAATGGAGTGCTTGTTACGAACGCCCCGAGGTTCAAGAAGCCTATTGGAAATTTACAGACTACGCCGTTCAAGGCAGTGCGATAAGCGGACAGTTAACCGCAACAAAAGACCGTATTGACTATTTACAAAATTTATATGGGATTTATCTGATGTGAGCATACGGCTCGGTTCATACTGAATGTGCCTATTGCCTTTCAATGCCGTCGTCAATTTGAGCTGAATATTCTCCTTTTTATAGCTACTCATAAAGATCTGCTGATTGGGCCGGCTCTTAAAAGAATGCGATCAATCAGTGCAATATTTCAACATTCACAAACTGCAAATTTACTGAGTAACACAATCAGGACCCCCTGCTAAGACGAGGGCTTGAATAAGCCCTAGAAAGGCATCGTACCGGCAAGCCCCTCAAGAGGCACCGAAAGATCTGCCACTTGCATCACTTGCCCTACAACCCGTAAACGGGTGTCACTTTTCTAAAATCAACTTTTTGGCTATTGTAAAGTTGCCGATCTTTTCTCGCTTCGCTCGATTCTTGAAGCTAAAGCTTTTTTACCCTCCCCAGCAGATCTGGGGATTCTTATATCGCTAAAGCATGCAAACGAAAAGGCCACACAACAAACTGCAATGTTTGCTGTGTGGTCTTTTTCTGCGTGATTAATAAATGACTGGAGGATGGGCACCGCGCACTTGTAGTCCGCCCAATCGGCGTGTGCAATGTCGTTTCTGTTCGACCGATTGGCCGCCCCCGTGTCATCTTCCAAGGGCAATTTTGACTGTCTGCACATCCCCTTGCGCCTACCTTTTCTTTTCAACTTTTCTGAGATACCCTACCTGATTGTATCTTTAAAACTTAAATTTTTTACTTCTATAACGTACTTATTACATTAAAAAATTCTCAACTTTATTTTTCTCCTTCTCGTTTCTCTTTCACGAAAAGAAAAAGCCCCTTCCACCAACTGTGCCAAAGCAATGCGCCGGCAGCATTCGATGAAAGGGGCTGATATTCTGATTCTTTTTTGTGTTTCTCTGTACGAATGACGGTTTCGCTCACAGCGGCGATGGCATAATATTTGGATCTCCATATGCTATGTGATAAACTGTTTTTTCTTGCCTCTTTGGCGCCAAAAAAGCAGAACGCCTGACAGCAGTATCAACTGCGTGGATTCCGCTTTTCATAAAAACGTGACAAAGTGAAGTTTTGAAAAACTCTCTGTGCTGTCTTGTGTTACAGCAGCTCAAGGAGCTGCTGCATATTCTTTTTCCCGAAAGATATTTTTTGACCGTTGTTAATAACCAGACATGGTACACTCATTACCTGATACTGATCCCGCAAATCCGGAAAGTGATTCAAATCGTACACATGTGCGCTGACAGCAGGGTTTTCAGCGGCAATCCGCTGTGCGGCTGTTACCAGTTCAGGACACATGGTACACGAAAGCGATACCAGCACCTGCATCTGCACCGGCCGTGAAATCGCCTGAATTTTCTCTTTCGTTTCTGAGTCAAGTGTTTGACCCGGGCCGGAGGCATTATAAAGACCCAAAACAAACGAAGTAAATTCGTGTCCGCCGGGGACTCCGTGAAAGGCAAGCCCTGTCTGACTGCCGTCTGCCCGGCAAACCTGCACACAGGGCAAGTGCTCTGTTTCGGAAGGATCTCCTTTTTCAATCGTAAGCTTGTCACTGTGCGCGGCAAGTTCATTCATATAACTTTCCAGTTCCGCAGAAAGAGGCGTTTCATCCAGCAAAAGGCGAAGAACCAGCGGTGATTGCATACGTTCAAACACGGTATGCAGCTGGGCCAGCATCTCCGCACTGAACAACCCGCCCTTTGTGTCGGAATGCTCGGTTTGCACGATACTGGCGGCAGGCTGCTGAGGACGCATGCCCGTTTTTTCCTGCATTGCGGCGCACAGCCGTTCCAGTTCCGTGGCGGCAAGAGCACCGTCACCTACGGCAGTAACCACCTGACGCAGGGGTTTTACACATACATCTCCTGCCGCATACAGTCCATCCGCCGATGTTTTCTGACTGCGGTCGGTAATCACATATCCCTGTTCATTGCATTCTGCCAGCCCTCGCACTAGTTCGGTGGCAGGTTCATATCCAGCAAAAACAAACACACCGAAGGTTTCGCCTTCCGGCGAATGATATACGGTTTCTTCACCGGTTTTAGTGTTTCGCATCCGAATACTGCACAGCGCGGTATCTCCTGTCACTTCTTCCACCACTGTATTGGTGTGCACAGTAATTTTTTCATGATGACGGGCAGTATCAGCGGTAGACTTCGCACAGGTAAAGTCATCCTCACGAATGAGAATCGTCACATGACGTGCATATTTTGTAAGAAATACACTTTCTTCGGCTGCGGCAAATCCACCGCCTACCACAAACACATCTTTCCCGGTGAAAAATTCACCGTCACAAGTAGCGCAGTATGCAACACCTCTGCCGCGGAACGCTTCTTCGCCCGCAAACCCTACCATGCGAGGATGTGCTCCCGTGGCAAGAAGTACACCGAAACTTTTCAATTCTCCACGGCTGGTGTGTACCGTTTTTATCTCATCGGTCATATCCAGCCTTGTAACTTCTGCCAGCAAAAATTCTGCACCAAAGGACTCCGCCTGTTTGCGCATGGTTTCGGTAAGCGCTGTGCCGCTGGTGCGCTGCACACCGGGATAGTTGACAACCTCGGAAGTGATGGTGATCTGCCCGCCGAAGTGGTCTTTTTCCACTACAACCACCCGATAACGTGCTCGTGCGAGATATATGGCGGCGGTAAGCCCCGCAGGGCCTCCGCCAACAATGACAACATCATAAAAATTTTCTGCCTGTTTCATTTTACAGCTGTCCTACCAAATCAAGGCTGGGTTTCAATGTTTCTGCACCGGGCTGCCATTTTGCAGGACACACTTCATCGCCGTGTTCTGCCACAAACTGGCAAGCCTGCACCTTGCGCAAAAGCTCATCTGCATTTCTTCCGACATTTCCTGCGCTCACCTCATAAGCCACAATCTTACCCTGTGGGTCTACAATGAAACTGCCGCGCTCTGCCAAGCCGTCTGCCTCAATGTATACCTCAAAATCTTTCGACAGGCAATGCGTGGGGTCCGCCAGCATCGGGTAGCGAATCTTTTGAATACGCTCGGAGGCATCGTGCCAAGCCTTATGTACAAAGTGCGTATCACAGGAAACAGCGTAAATTTCACAGCCTACTTCCTTGAATTTATCATAGAGGTTTGCCAAATCTTCCAGCTCGGTAGGGCAAACAAAGGTAAAATCAGCAGGATAGAAAAAGAATACACTCCACTTACCCATCACATCTGCTTTGCTTACGGTGCGAAAATCATGATTCTGGTAGCACTGAACCGTAAAATCGGAAATTTCTTTTTTGATCAAGGACATACAAGATAGCCTCCATTCGATGATTATATTTTAGTTAGTCAAAACTAACCTTGCCGCAAGTATATCGTCTGCAAAGCGTATTGTCAATAGATTTTCCTAATTGATACTAGTTTCTATTAAGTTTTTTAAAGTTTGCCGAAATTTTTTAAAAACCGCATGAAGCAATGTGTAACTTCTCGTTTCTCTTTCACGAAAAGAAAAAGCCCCTTCCACCGACTGTGCCAAAGCAATGCGCCGGCAGCATTCGATGAAAGGGGCTGATATTCTAATTCTTTTTTGTGTTTCTCTGTACGAATGACAGTTTCGCTCACAGCGGCGATAAGCATAAAATCAATCAAACAAAAAACAAATCCCCGCGCTTTCGCAAGCGCGAGGATTTGCATGGCGGAGATGGAGAGATTTGAACTCTCGCGCCGGTTTCCCGACCTACTCCCTTAGCAGGGGAGCCTCGTCACCACTTGAGTACATCTCCATGGTAACATTATTTTGTATTTCGCCTTAAAAACGAATTGGCGGAAAGGGTGGGATTCGAACCCACGGAACATTGCTGCTCAACGGTTTTCAAGACCGCCTCCTTAAACCACTCGGACACCTCTCCAAAAGTGCATCGCAGTTCAGAGTGCTTTATCAGTATATCATTTTAAAACCACAATGTCAAGTATTTCTTTTCATTTTGAGCAAAAGAAAAATATACATCTTAAATGCTTTATTATATTGTAAAAAATGTAATACAGTCACGGAATGTGTTTTTGTTTTCTCTCATAATAAGATTATCAAATACGTCTGTTTTTATGCGCCGGATAAAGCTGCTTTTTGGGAAAGCCGTTTCTTCTCAAAACTCAAAAGCCGCAAAGGCATCGCATCAAATTTTTAATTCTTATAATACTTTAAGCTGCAAAAAAGCACTTTACAGAAAACGGGAAAGCTTCTGCGCTTATCTGCAAAATCCTTTTATTGCGAAACGAAAACGGCGAAGAAATCCCTTTCTCCGCCGCAGTTTATCACACGCAGAAAGGAGGCTCTTCTCCCCCTTTTCTAAGCTTTTGCTTTCCGGACTTCTGCTGCATCAAGCAATTTCCAAATATTTCATCGTTTTTAAAGCTGCTGCAGCACGGGTTCTACCCGCTCAGTAACCGAAGCTTTTACTCCTGCCTGTTCGGGTGTAATGCCTTTCTTCATTAAGTAAGGCATGCCTGCCCACCGCATCATCGGAATGTCGTTATAATTATCCCCAAATGCCATAACATCACGCGCCGGAATTTCTAAGACGCGACACAGCGCGCTCAAGCCTTGGCCTTTATCTGATGTATTAAAATCGAGCCAACATTCGCCGGAAATGGCAACGTTCACTTTTTGTCCCCAACGCTGTTCAAACTCTCTCGCACAGGTTTTGGAGCCTTCACGGCAGTAAGCCGACACTTTGAGCATGTCCTCATGAATATCCGCTAAAGATGCTGTCTGCAATACCGTTCCGCTGATAAAGGGTTGAATTTCGCTTAAAAAGTTTTTTTCTTTCGGCAAAATATAAGCGGCACTTTCACCGGAAATCAGCACTTCACACGATGGCGTACTCATAATTTCTGCTGCAATTTGCTCTGCTGTTTCTCTGGGAAGACCCTTGCGGAAAATCGCTTGATCCTGATAATAAACGATTGCGCCGTTCTCACAGACATAAGCGATATCATCCGCCACCGGACGAAACAGGCGGCGAAGGTCGGCGTAGCGGCGGCCGCTGGCGGCACAAAACACAATGCCGTTTCTTTTCAGGCGCCGGATTTCCGAAAACAGCACTTGGGATAATTCGTGTGTCCCTTGCAGCAGCGTTCCGTCAATGTCGCTTGCGATCAGTTGAACCATAAAAACCTCCTTTACATGCACAGTGAAATCTGCCCGGCCTCAGCCCTTGGCCCATTGCGTGATTTCCGTCATTTTCTCCGGAATTGCAATGTTCTGTGGGCAGGCTTTCATGCATTTTCCGCACTTTACGCAGTGCACTGCCTTTTGCTCATCAGCCATCTCGCTGTAACTTTTGCGGCCTTGTTCAGGCATATCGTAAATGGCGGCATGATTGTAAATTTGAAATACTTCAGGGATGTTGACGCCTGCCGGACAGGGCATGCAATAAGCACATCCTGTACATGCAACACGCACCCGCGCCCGATAAATTTCGGCTGCACGGTGCACGGCATCCTGTTCTTCCTGTGTGAGAGGTGCAATCTTGCCGAATGTTTGCAGATTATCCTTCACCTGCTCAAGATTGCTCATACCGGACAAAATTACCGCAACATTTTCAAGCGAAGCTACCCAGCGCAGCGCCCAGGAAGCGCCGGACCAATCGGGATGCAGCGTCTGAAACACCTTTTTTACATCCTCGGGAGGGTTGGCCAAACTGCCGCCCTTCACCGGCTCCATCACCATCACGGGAATTCCCTTTTTCGCCGCAAGCTCATATCCACGCATTCCCGCCTGCACATCGGTATCCATGTAGTTCAGCTGAAGCTGACAAAAATCCCAATCGGCGCGGTCAATTAACCGTTCAAATACGGGATACTCGTCATGGAAGGAAAAGCCCAAAAAGCGGATTTTCCCCTCTTGTTTGAACTGTTGCGCCGCAGAGAACAAATCCCATTGCAGCAGCGTTTCTTCGCGCTGTTCGTTCAGCGCATGAAGCAGATAAAAATCAATGGTTTCAACGCCAAGCTTCTTTCTTTGCTCTTCAAAAATAGTGAAGAAATCCTCCCGGCAGGTTGCCTTCCAAACAGGAAATTTCGTTGCAACATAAAAGCTGTCGCGCGGCTTTGCCGCAAGCCACTCTCCCAGCATTGCTTCGGAATCACCCGCATGATAAGGATACGCGGTGTCGTAATAATTCACCCCGGCCTCATATGCTGCATCGAGCATTTCAAACGCTTTTTTTCGGTCAATTTGTCCGGGCTTTACTTCCGGCATCCGCATGCATCCGAACCCCAATAAACTCAGTGCCTGCCCACGAAACATTCTTGTTTTCATACGCACACCTCACAACAAATGCTTAATGATATTATGATAATCCAAATACAAAAATTTTTCTATACGGAAAATGCTTGATTTTTTGAAGGAAATAAGAAGGAAAATTGTAACATCGGTTACAATTTTGAAAAATTTCTAATTTTTGACAAAAAAATATTTATTCTCTATTGATGCATCACGCAACATGCAGTATAATAAATCTGTTTTACAATACTAAGGAGGTATCTTGTGGATTATCGTTCCAATGCTGTTTTGACTTACGTTTCCATTCTGCATCGAAACACCAACCGTTATTTCAGCAGCCTGCTGGAAAAACATCGCATCGGAAGCGGTCAGCAGTTCTTTTTACTACGCATTTTTGAAAATGAAGGAATTACGATGTACGACCTTGCCAAGCTTGGCAACTACGACAAGGGAACGGTCACAAAAGCCGTAAAAAAGCTGGCGGACGAGGGTTATGTTGTGGTGTCGGTTGACGCGGAAGATAAGCGGATTCGCCACTTAAAGACAACACCAAAAGCAATCCCGTTAATCGAGGGTCTGTACCAAATGCGCGACGAATGGATCAACAAACTGCTTGATCCTTTAGATGATGCAACGCAAAGCAAGCTTTTGGATCAGCTCAAAAAAATGGCAGACGAATCTTGCGAAAATCTGGAAACCTTTCTCAATATGCAAAACTCTTTTTTCAGCATACCTGAAGAAACCGAAGCGTGTGCAGAAGGTTCCTTTGTTTCAAAACCATACTTTCACAAGCAAAAGTGCACCTGCGTATAAGCCCTGCGGGTATCTTTTTTGTCAAGACAGCACTGCGCAACAACAAAGCGATAAACACTTTTTTCTCTTTGTGGTTTGGCATCGTCCAATCGCATCATAAAATAATACCGGGAACCGGCCTTTTGGCCGGTTCCCGGTATTATTTTATCAATTGCAAAGTAAATTCAAGGCAAATTCAAGCGTTTTTCCAGTAATTTTTTTGTGAAATAAAAGCAAACAGCCCCGGTAATTATCGTATAGAATAATGCAATCCAAATAGGAATCGTTAATTGAAAGAACCCGGCAACAGAAACAATATTGTACACTGAAAGATCAAACAGTGACTGAAGCCATATAATCGGCGCGTTAAATAGCCATGCAAAAACCAAAATTAGTGTACTCAGAGCCTGAGAAATTGCGCCCATGACAAGATAAGCGACAAATGTTGCTAAAAGGCGCCGCTGTGTCCATTGCGCACCGATTGCACAGCACAAGAACATTGCAAAATAGCCGCTCATGATGCTCACAATGACCTCTGCTACGGACAGCAAAATGATACCAACTGCCAACCACTTCACAGGGCTTGCAGACAACTCGGAAAAATTGACTTCGGGAGCAACGCTGAAGAAAAAGAAGAACAGTCCGCATGCGAGCAAAAAACCGACTGTCCATGTTGTTCCCACCAATGCGCGCGCCAGCATGTGCTGCGTGGGTGTTACCGGAAAGGAAAAATACAAATAGCCGCTGTCACCCAGCATTTGATAAAACCGTACTACGCTGAGCAAACTGCTCACAAGGAGAACTCCTACAAAACCAAAGAATGAAAATACAGTTAAAAGATCCCTTACAAAATCCAGCAAAGTATCCGGCAAAAGATAGTACGTCACAAACCTTGTCAGCGCCGTGCACCCAACTAAAAGTAAAAATATCCCGTACACAGGCATCATGACCCGAGCGGTGGCCCGGTATTCGTATTTTAATAACTTTGAGAACATTGGAACACCTCCCGAAACAGCTCATCCACACTTTTTCCGTACTCTGTGCGGATGTCATCCACACTTTTAAACATCTCCACCTTTCCTTCTTTCAGCAAGATGGCATCATCCAAAATCTTTTCCACATCCGAAATTAAATGGGTGGAAAAAATCACCGTGGAATTTTCATTGTAATTTCGGAGAATTGTGTTCAAAATATAATCACGCGCCGCAGGGTCTACGCCGCCCAGCGGTTCGTCTAATAAGTACAGCTTTGCGTTTCGGCTCATGGTTAAAATCAGCTGAACTTTTTCCAGCATTCCCTTGCTCATTGCCGAAAGGCGCATATTGGGTTCAATCTTTAAATCCTCGAGCATCAGAATAGCTTTTTGTGCATCAAAATCATCAAAGAAATCTTCATACATTTGAAGCAGCTGAAAAACGCGCTCATAGCGGTCCAGCGCCAAGCGGTCGGGCAAATAGCTTACAAGGCGTTTTGTTTCGACGCCCGGCTTTTTGCCGCACACATACACCTCACCGGTACTGGGGGTTAAAAAACCCGCAATCAGTTTTAAAAAAGTCGTCTTTCCCGACCCGTTCGGCCCCAGCAGTCCCACCATTCTTCCCGCCGGCAGGGTTAACGTCACATTGTCCAGCGCCTTTTTCATGCTATACTGCTTTGACAGCCCTTGGCATGTTAAAATATTATTCTCCATCAAAAATCCCCTTCTTTTCACACTCGTGAATCAAGTCAACGGTTTCCTCGGCAGTTTTTCCCATTTGCACCATTTCCCTGCAAAAACGCTCTGCGGCATTGCGTGCCTCATCACTGCACAAGCGCTCAATCAATGCCTTATCCTGCGTCACAACCCGACCGGCCGTTCGGTTCTCAACACAAAGCAAGCCGCTTTGCTCTAAAACCTGTAAGGCTCTTTGCATCGTATTCGGATTCACTCCAGCGTCAGCAGCCAGTTCACGCACTGCGGGAAATTTGCTTCCCGGGGCGTATTCACCATTTAAAACGGCGCGCTGTATCTGCTCTACCAGCTGCATGTACACTGGGCGGCCCGAGTTGATTTGCCAGTTCATTTCTTTCTCCTTTCTTCTGTATTATTATGTTAATACAATTATACATCCAAATCAATCTTTGTCAAGATAATTTTAGGACAAAATTTCCAGCCGCTGAAAGGAACGCTATTTATCTTCTTTTCCTTTTATGCTATAATTTGAGTCAAGTATGAGCGTTTGTTTTTGTGTTTCTTGAAAGTTTTTTAAAATCAAAATGATGTGACTTTTCTCGAAAAAGCAATGCCCGCTGTGTTAAAAACACTCGTTATGCATCAAGGATGCCGGGCTCGTTGCCTGAAAGCCGCTCACTTCCCGTCGAACAACAGCGAATTTCTTTGTTTTTGGAAGTTAGTTCAACTGCGACGGAGCGCATATCCAAACGCGGAAAGGATGAACCTGTTTTGCAAAACGAAAAAAAGGTGCTTTTATTCGAGCGAATGCCGGTTCCAAAAGCTGTTTTGAATTTGGCTGTTCCTACGGTGCTCAGCTCGCTTGTCATGGTCATTTACAATTTAGCAGACACTTATTTTGTCGGCATGCTGAACGACCCGATTCAAAACGCAGCTGTCGCGCTTGCTTCTCCTGTTTTACTGGCCTTCAACGCCGTGAACAATCTGTTTGGCGTTGGCAGTTCCAGCATGATGAGCCGTGCGCTTGGCCGAAAAGATATGGACACGGTTGCAAAAAGTTCCGCCTTCGGTTTTTATTGTTCCGTTGTTTGCGGGATTTTATTTTCTGTCCTTTGCGCAGTTTTTCTTTCTCCTCTTTTGCAAATTCTCGGCGCTGGAGCAGACACGTCAGACGCTACTTCAGCCTATCTGTTTTGGACCGTCTTGCTCGGCGCTGCTCCGTCGATTTTAAACGTTGTACTGGCGTATCTTGTGCGCGCAGAAGGCGCTTCACTGCATGCCAGTATCGGAACCATGAGCGGGTGTTTGCTCAACATGATTCTCGACCCCATTTTCATTTTGCCTTGGGGCTTTCATATGGGGGCTGCGGGCGCGGGCCTTGCCACGTTTTTATCGAACAGCGTAGCGTGCCTATACTTTTTCACGCTATTGTGGCTCAAACGGAAAACAACGTATGTCTGTGTTCATCCGCGCCGTTTTAGTTTGGACAGAGAAATTGTGCGCGGAGTCTTTGGCGTGGGCGTTCCCGCTTCCATTCAAAATCTTTTGAATGTAACGGGCATGACCGTGCTGAACAATTTCACCGCGGCTTACGGCGCAAACGCTGTGGCCGCCATGGGAATTGCACAAAAAATCAACATGATTCCCATGCAGATTTCCATGGGGCTTTCCCAAGGCATTATGCCTTTAATCAGCTACAATTACGCCAGCGGAAACGCGCAGCGCGTAAAGCAAACGCTGCGCTTTGCGGTTCAAATTGCGCTGACGTTTATTACACTCGTTGCGGCAGGCTATTTCTGGCAGTCGAAAGCCATGATTCGCTTATTCATGCAAACGCCGGAAATTATTGAATACGGCTCTGCCTTCCTGCGCGGCTTCTGCCTTGGTCTTCCCTTTTTGTGCATGGACTTTATTGCTGTCGGCGTGTTTCAAGCGGCCGGGCTTGGGCGCAACGCTTTGGTGTTTGCCATTTTACGAAAAGTTGTCTTAGAAATTCCCGCACTCTTTATTTTGAATGCCTTGTTTGGCGTTGTCGGCCTTGCCTACGCGCAAATGACAGCCGAAATTGTTTTGGCTGCCGCCGCTGTTGTTGTATTGATTCGCTTGATGAAACAAATGGAGGAAACGATTGCATTTCGTCAAGCGCCGCAATCACAAGAAGCTGATATCTGATTCTTTTTTGTGATGTTCCAACCGTTTTGTCGCAATCCATGTGAAAGAGGCAATGCGCAGACATACTTTCACATATTCTGCGATTTTCACCGCAATGAAAGGAGCGTATGGTTATGAATTTCTTTTGGTCAAGAAAATCAACGCTGTGGATGGCTGCTTTGTATCTTGTCGTGGGCGCTGTCCTGATGCTGTTTCCCGGCGCAAGCGGAACCGTTTTTTGCTGGTGTCTTGCAGCCGGTGCACTCGGCTACGCAGCTTTGCAATTCCGTTATGTGCTGCAAATGAAAAATCAAGGTTACACAGCACCGATTTCTATGATCAGCGGCGGATTTTTCACAGTGATTGGTTTGATTTGTCTGTTCCGTCCGCAGTGGGTTCTTTCTTTCCTGCCGATTATCTTGGGGCTGGTTCTTCTGGCAGACGGTTTTGGAAAATTGCCTATTTTCTTAGATGAAATGCGAATTAAAAGCCCCTTCCGCTGGAGCGTCGCCCTTTCGTGCTTTGTTCCTCTTGCGCTGGGTATTTTCCTTTTGTTCCGTCCGTTTGCCGTTGCAAAAAGCGTGATTTTCCTCTTTGGACTGGGCCTGTTCATTGACGGTCTTTTTGACGCAATCTTCGCATGGAAACAACGATAAGCATGGATGTTCTTTTACGCGGTATCGCTCAGTGATATCCTTGAGAAAAAGTTTGAGCAAAGAAAAAACCGCCGCCCCTTCTTTGATAAGAAAGGAGCAGCGGTTTTTCTTTGCTCTTTTTTGGCTATGCTTTAGTCCAGCTCTAAAGCACCGGTATAAAGCTGATAATACGTACCTTTTTTCGCAAGCAGGCTCTCGTGGTCGCCACGCTCGATGATGCGGCCGTGTTCCAAAACCATAATGGCGTCGGAGTTGCGGATCGTGGACAGACGGTGCGCAATGACAAACACCGTTCTGCCGCTCATCAACCGGTCCATACCGTCCTGCACAATCGCTTCCGTGCGCGTATCAATGCTGGAAGTCGCTTCGTCGAGAATCAAAACGGGCGGGTCGGCAACAGCCGCGCGGGCAATGGCAAGCAGCTGACGCTGACCCTGGCTGAGGTCTTCGCCTTCGCCGGAAATCACCGTTTCATAACCGTGCGGCAGCCGCTTGATAAAGCCGTCGGCATTGGCCAAACGCGCTGCGGCATATACTTCTTCATCTGTTGCATCCAAGCGGCCGTAGCGGATATTCTCCATAATCGTGCCTGTAAAGAGGTGGGTATCCTGCAGCACAATGCCGAGGCTGCGGCGCAAATCATCTTTGCGGATTTTATTGATATTGATTCCGTCGTAGCGGATTTTTCCGTCCTCGACGTCATAGAAGCGGTTGATTAAGTTGGTAATGGTGGTTTTGCCTGCACCGGTGGAGCCGACAAACGCCAATTTTTGGCCGGGCTTTGCATACAGTGTGACGTTGTGCAAAACGGTTTTTTCCGGGGTATAACCGAAGGTCATATCCTCAAAGCGCACATCGCCGCAAAGACGCGTATATGTTACAGTGCCGTCACTGTGCGGATGCTTCCATGCCCAAATCTCGGTGCGTTCTTCACACTCCACAAGTTCGCCGTCATGAGTGTAACGGGCGTTTACCAGCGTTACATAGCCTTCGTCTGTTTCCTGCGTTTCATCCATCATATCGAAAATACGCTGTGCACCGGCAAGCGCCATGATGATGGCGTTCATCTGCTGGGAAATTTGGCTGAACGGCATGATAAAGTTGCGGGTAAACTGCAAGAACGAAGCCAATGCGCCCAGCGTGATGGCCGAAATGCCGCTGATAGACAAAACCGCACCAATGAGCGCCGTTAACACATACTGCAAGTAGCCGATGTTGCCGATAATGGGCATCAGCATATTGCCGTAGGTATTGGCTGTTGTAGCGCTTTGACAAAGCTTTTCATTCAGCACATCAAAGTCATGCTTTGCGGCATTTTCATGGTTGAACACCTTAATTACTTTTTGTCCGGCCATCATTTCTTCAATATAGCCGTTGACTTTTGCCAAGTCGGTTTGCTGAGCAATAAAGCCCCTGCCGCTTTTTCCGCCGATATCTCTGGTTACGTTCAGCATGAGCACAACCATCAGCACTGCTAAAATCGACAGAGGAATGCTAATGGTGAGCATGACGCCGAAAATTGCCACTACACTCACCAAAGAGTAGAACGTCTGCGGAATGCTCTGGCTGATCATCTGGCGCAGTGTATCCGTATCATTGGTGTAAAGGCTCATGATTTCGCCGTGCGGATGCGTGTCGAAGTAACGAATCGGCAAACGCTGCATGTGTGCAAACATCTCGTCGCGCACACGCTTCAAAACACCTTGACCGATATTGACCATCAAGCGGCTGTAAACATAGGTTGCGATAACGCCTGCGTAGTACAAGCAGCCCATTAACAAAACCGCACGCAAAAGCGAATCAAAATCCGGCGTTTCCTGCATCGCCAAAGGCGCAATCAAGTCATCAATCAGATATTGCAAAAACAAAGGGCCCGCCATCGCCGCAACCGCGCTGACTAAAATTGCAATACAAACCACCATAAACTGAAGCCGAAGCGTTCCGGCTACATAGCCCATCAAGCGTTTTGCTGTTTTCCAAGCATTGGCATTATTCATGCTTTTCGGCTCCTTTCATTTGAGATTCATATACCTCGCGGTAAATGTCGTTCGTTTTCAAAAGTTCGGCAGGGGTTCCCCAGCCGTTCACACGGCCGTTATCCATGACAATGACATGGTCGGCTTCTTCAATCGAGGAAATACGCTGAGCAATAATCAGCTTCGTCGTTCCGGGAATGACTTCGCGCATTGCTTTTCGAATCAGTGCGTCGGTTTTGGTGTCAACGGCGCTTGTAGAATCGTCCAAAATCAAAATCTTGGGCTTTTTAAGCAAAGCGCGTGCAATGCAAAGGCGCTGACGCTGACCGCCGGAAACGTTGGTGCCGCCCTGCTCGATATGGGTATCATAACCGTCGGGGAACGTTTGAATAAAGCTGTCGGCTTGTGCCAAACGGCAGGCCTCCATAATTTCCTCATCCGTTGCATCGGGGTTGCCCCAGCGCATGTTCTCTTTAATGCTTCCGGAAAACAGCACATTCTTTTGCAGCACCATAGCAACGTTGTCGCGCAGGGTTTCGAGATCGTACTCGCGCACGTCCACGCCGCCCACTTTTATGCTTCCCTCGGTCACGTCATACAGTCGCGCAATCAGCTGAACCAACGTGCTTTTTGCACTGCCCGTTCCGCCGATGATGCCCACCGTTTCGCCGGAAGCAATATGTAAATTTACTCCGGACAGCGCGGCACTTTCCGCTTCTTGTGAATAGATGAAAGACACATTTTCAAAATCAATGGCGCCGTCGCGAATGTCAAAGCGCGGGTTTTCGGGGTTGTGCAAGGTGCTTTTCTCTTCCAGCACTTCCACGATACGCTCACTGGACGCGCGGGAGATAATCACCATGACAAACACCATGGAGAGCATCATCAGGCTCATCAAAATCTGCGTGGCGTAAACAATCATTGTCATAAGCTCGCCGGTTCCCATGCTTCCGCCAACAATCAGCTTTGCAGAAAAATACGATAAAAGAAGGATACAGGTGTACATGGAGAACTGCATGAGCGGGCCGTTGAATGCCACGATTTTTTCCGCCGAGCAGAACAGCTTATAGATGCGGCCGGAGATGTCAAAAAACTTTTTATCTTCCTGCTCTTCGCGCACATAAGCTTTGACAACGCGCACACCTCTCAAGTTTTCCTGAACCACACCGTTTAAATGGTCGTATTCACGGAATACCTTTTCAAAGTAGGGGTGCGCTTTCATAATAATGAGGAACAGGCCAATGCCCAGCAGAGGAACAGCGCCCAAAAAGATGACAGAAAGCTCAAAATTGACCGTCATTGCCATCACCAAAGCGAACACCAGCATCACCGGAGCACGCACCAGAACACGCACAATCATTTGATAGGCGTTCTGCACATTGGTAACGTCTGTTGTCAGACGAGTAACCAAGCTTGCCGTCGAAAACTTATCGATATTGGCAAAGGAAAAGTCCTGGATATGATGAAACATATCACCGCGCAGGTTTTTGGCAAACCCCGCCGAAGCAATTGCCGCATATTTTCCCGCCAATGCACCAAATAAAAGCGACAGCATTGCCGCAACAATCAGCGCAAAGCCCATTTTATAGATGTAGGGCAAATCGGCATTTTCCAAACCAACGTCGATTAAATCGGCCATCAAAAACGGGATAAGCACTTCCAGCGCCACTTCCAGCACAACCAAAAGCGGGCAAATGATGGACGGGGTGCGGTATTCCCGAATGGACTTCATCAATTTTTTTACCATTCTTTCTCCTCCTTTTTCTCTGTTACAGCCAAGTTTTCTTCCATTTGCAGACAAAGCCCGCGAAACGAAATTTTATCATCGCGTTTTAAGCCTTGGCACAGGTCTTTTTCAATCTCGGCAAGCTGACGGTCTACTTGTTCACTGACGCAAACAGCTTTCTCGGTCGGCACCAGCTTTTTTAAACGTGCATCGTGGGCAACCGACTCCCGCAGAATCAGGCCGTTTTGCTCCATCAAGTGCAAAATACCGGTTGCTGAAGGCCGGCGCAAATTGAATTCCATTTCAATATCGCGCTGGAACACTTCTTTTCCTTCCCTTTCCTTTAAAATAAAATGCAAAACTCTCGCCTGCATTCCGGTGATACCGATGCTCGCCATTCCCGCGTCAATCCGACGGCGAAGCTGATGAGATAAGGTCATCACATATTTGCCCAGATCATCCTGCTGCTCCATAAACGCTCCTTTCGGCTCGGCTGAATAAATTGTTAGGTAGCTAACAATTAACTTCTTGAACCATTGTACAATGACAAATTTTTAATGTCAACCCGAAGAATAAAGATTGTCGATTTGCATAAAAGTTCGCGCTTTTTGCAAAAATACACGGGCAAAAAACGCAGGAGAATGTGATAGAAAGACGGAAATGAAAAAGCCTTTTTACTTACAGTGTTCGCATAGCGGCGCGGTTGCTTGTGCATTACACGGAAAAGAAACCATCAGCGCGAACTGAAACGCACTGAAAGAGGGACGCAAAGCATCGCTTTGCGCCCCTCTTTCTTTTTTATGCAATTTGATTTGCTGTTACAGCACAACGCCATCTTT
The DNA here is from genome assembly GCA_019119935.1 of Candidatus Ruthenibacterium merdavium. Lineage (GTDB taxonomy): Bacteria > Bacillota > Clostridia > Oscillospirales > Ruminococcaceae > Ruthenibacterium > Ruthenibacterium merdavium. The sequence goes on from DWWA01000028.1 coordinate 22,458, forward strand.
AAAGATGGAAATTTCGCGGTAGCCGTGTTTTTCGTTTTCCGTTTGCTCGCCGGAAGCGACCGCCACCACTTTATCGAACAAGCGTTTGCCTGCCTCGGGGATGGTTTCGCCTTCCGCCACCGGGCCGGCATTGAAATCGACCCAGCCTTTTTTCCGCTGCGCCAGAGAGTTGTTCGTGGCAATTTTCAGCGTGGGAGCCGGTGCGCCGAACGGCGTGCCGCGCCCTGTGGTAAACAGCACAATATGCGCGCCCGCCGCTGTCAGCGCCGTAGCGGACACCAAATCGTTGCCCGGGCCGGACAGCATATTGAGCCCCTTTGTCACAACGGCATCGCCGTAGCCGATCACATCCACAATCGGCGCACTGCCGCCCTTTTGGACGCAGCCGCAGCTTTTATCTTCGAGCGTGGTAATGCCGCCCTTTTTATTTCCCGGAGACGGGTTTTCATACACCACTTGGCCGTGAGAGGTAAAGTAGTGCTTAAAGTCGGTAATCATTTTCACCGCTTTGTCAAACACTTCGCGGTTGACGCAGCGGTTCATCAAAATGCCCTCCGCGCCGAACATCTCCGGCACTTCGGTGAGCACCGTGCTGCCGCCCTGCGCAATCAGCAAATCGCTGAACGCACCCACGGCGGGGTTGGCAGTAATGCCGGACAGACCGTCGCTGCCGCCGCACTTCATGCCGATGACAAGCTCCGAAACGGGAACCGGCTGACGCTCAAATGCTTTTGCGTAATCTGCCAGCTCTTTGAGCAAACGGCTGCCTGCTTCAAACTCATCTTCGACGTCCTGACATGTCAAGAACTTGACACGGTTTTCGTCATATTCGCCCAGCTCTTCCACAAACTGCTCGTGCGTCAAATTCTCACAGCCCAAGCTGAGCACGAGAACGCCGCCAGCGTTGGGGTGGCGTGCCAAAGCCGCCAGCAGTTTTCTTGTCTGCGCGTGGTCGTCGCCCATTTGACTGCATCCAAACGGGTGCGGGAAGGCATACAATCCCTCCAAGCTTCCGCTTACAAGGTGCGCATTGTCGCGGCACAGCTTCTGCGCAATGCCGTTGACACAGCCGACCGTCGGAATCACCCAAATTTCATTGCGCACCGCCGCGCGTCCGTCGGCACGCACAAAGCCCTGGAAGGTGGCCGGAGCAACCGGCGCAACTGCCTCGGCCTTGCAGTCATAGGTGTAATCTCCCTCTTCGGAAAGATTCGTTTTCGTGTTGTGAACATGCACCCACGCACCGGGGGCAATCTCCTCAGTGGCGTGGCCGATGGCAAAGCCGTATTTCACCACATTTTCTCCGGCAGGAATGGTGCAAAGCGCCATTTTATGCCCCTGCGGGATATCCTCGCGTGCCGTTACACCCTCAAATACCGTTCCCGCCGCAACAGGAGAAAGGGCCACCGCGACATTGTCCGCCGGATGAATTTTAATGAAGTTGTTCATGCTGAATTACTCCTTACTTTGCCTTGCAGGCGGCTTTCATCATTTCATAAGCGCCGTTTTTCTCGATGCCTTCCAGCGCCTCTGTTACTGCCTTTTCAAATCCGTCAATCTCGGTGAGGTCTTCGCCCCAGAAATCGACATTAGACAGCACGGCATGCGCCAAAGCTTCGGCGCTGTCATCCTTGTGTGCATTGTAAAATTCCAGCACGGCGCGGTCGTCCTTCACGGGGTAAACGTCGCCTGCGGGACGGCGGCACATCAGTGCCTCCTGCGTCAGCTCCTGCACGTCGCAGCTGTAGAAACGAATCAGCGCGGCCAAGGAGAGGGTCAGGTTCGCAGGCAGCTTGCCGAATTTTTCAATATAAGCTTTCAAGCTGGGCAGGCAGCGTGCTTTCCACTTTGCGGTGGAGTTCAAGCTGATGGACAGCAGTGCATGGTCGATAAACGGGTTATTGAAGCGCTCGCCCACAGCGTGTGCAAAGCTTTCCAGCTCCTCTTTCGGCAAAGTGAGGGTGGGGATAATTTCGTCGTACACAGTCGTATCCATGAAGCCTTTAATCACTTCATCCTGCATGCAGTTGCGCACGATATCCTGTCCTGCCAGATAAGCGGCCAGCACCATGGAAGTATGTGCGCCGTTCAAAATGCGCACCTTGCGCTTTTTGTACGGGGTATGGTCGCGGGCAACCAGAACGGGCAGGCCGGCCTGTGCAAAGGGCAGCTCTTTTTCCAGCCATTCCGGGCCTTCGATGACCCAGAAGCCAAACACCTCGCCGGTATCAAGCAGATTATCTTCATAACCATTCTCTGCATTCAGCTCGGCCGCTTCACTGCGGGGATAACCGGTTACGATGCGGTCAACCAGCGTGGAGCAGAACAGGTTTTCCTCGTCTACCCACTTTGCGAACTCGTCGGACAAGCCCCACAAAGAAATGTACTGATGCACGCATTTTTTCAGCTCCTGGCCGTTGTTGTCAATCAGCTCGCAGGACAAAATGACAAAGCCCTTGCCCTTCATGCTGCCCATTTGCGTGTAACGCTCAAACAAGAAGCGTGTGAGCTTTGCCGGGAAAGAGGAGGCAGGCGCATCATCAAAACGGCAGCTGTCGTCAAAGACAATGCCGGCTTCGGTCGTGTTGGAAACAATGTAGCGCAAGTCGGGATTTTTTGCACACTCGAGCAGTGCGGCAAAGTTATGATACGGATTGATGCAGCGGGACACCGCACTGATGATGCGTTTATCGTTTACTTTTGCACCGTTTTCAAAGCCGCGCAGATAGAGCGTATACAGACCCTCCTGCTCGTTAATCATGTCGGCAAGGCCCGGTTCAATGGGCTGGCACAGCACAATTTTGCCGTTAAAGCCGCATTTTTCATTGGCAACGTCAAAGAAATAATCCACAAAGGCGCGCAGGAAATTGCCCTCGCCGAATTGCAGTACCTTTTCGGGTGCATTCTCCAAAAGGTAGCCTTCATAATTCATGTCTTTCAGGGTTTTGTACGACAGCTTGTTCATAATAAATTCCCTCCTGTGTTGTGCGGAATGAAAGGTGCGCTCTCGGCACGCTCTCCTTTCCGAGTTTGACGAAGCATCGATTTGTGTTATATACCTATTGTATACAACACGCTTTCGGAAAAACGGCAGAAGCACACGCTCCTGCCTGTTAAACCTTCTCTTCGGCAAGGCGCAAAGCACCGCGCCTGCCGCTTTCACTGTATTTAATGGTACTGAAAAGCCGAGCAAAAGTCAATTCCCGTTTTTCACAAAAAACAGCACATTTTTTCTACGGTTTTCCAGGGATTATGTGCGGCTGGGCGTTCCCGCCGCCAAAAGTGCCCGCACCGCTGTTTGCTTGGAGTTTTCGAGGTGCGTCAGCATGGCCTGTGCGGCACGCTCATAATCGCGCTCCAGCAATAAACGCAGAATTTCTAGGTGTTCTTTGCAGGTGTCGCTCCGGCGCTCGGCCACCTTCATGCCGGAAAACACGCGAATGCGGTTATTGTGTCCATAGATATTGTCCATCATGGCGCGCAAATAGGAATTGCCGGAAACATTGAGCAGCATTTGATGCAAATCATTGTCCACGCGGTGCAGCTGCATGCCGGTAGGCAGCTGCGCACTCTGCTCCACCTGCTCATACTCTCGGCGCAGTGCTTCTTCGTCTAAGCGGCAGCCGTACTCGCGCACAATATAAGGTTCCACCAAGCGGCGCACTTCATACACTTCGTTGAGTGTCCCCATGGTAATATCGCACACCAAAACGCCGCGTTTTGGCAAAATGCGCACCAGATTTTCCTGCTCCAGCTTGTTGAGTGCTTCCCGAATGGGGGTGCGGCTGGCGCCGACCTGCTGCATCAGCTCACTTTCCACCAAAAAGCTGGACGGCGCATAAGTACAGTTGATGATATTTTCTTTAATGATGCTATACGCTTGTTCTTTCAAGGTGTTTTTTGCCATGTCATCGCCCTTTCCTATGCGCACATTACTCGGTCTTATTGTATCACTCCGGAGAGTTTCTGAAAAGCTGAAATTTTCAAAATGCTTTAAAAAGAAGGATTTTCAAACTTCGGCGCTGCCGCAGGCGCCTTTTTTCCTGCGCAGAACAATCGGCAGAGCGTTTTCAAGGGGGAAGACGCACCACTCTCCGCCGCTTTGCATTTCTCCGCGCGGGGTTTCCCAAACACCTTTTGGAACGTAAACGCGGCGCTCGGCCTGCTTCGGCTCCAATGCCGGTGCAATCAACAGCGCGTCACCCAGCATAAAGCAGTCGGTGATGCGCTCGCATCCCTCGCCGGGGAATTCATATTCCAGATAACGCACGGCGGGTTCACCCGTCTGCGCACTTTGGCGCAGCACTTGCTCAAGCACAGGCAAATATTCCGTGCGCAGGGCAAGCTGGCGGTGAATGGCTTCATTGGCCTCTTTGCCCAGCACGCGCCACGGTGCGGCGGAAAACTGAATGCCCGGTGTCAGACAGCTCACCGCGCTGTGACAGACAAACAGCTCTTCATCCAGGCTGTCGGAGTTTTCGGCAAAGTTGAGATATTCTCCGCCGCCTACCATATCGGCACAGCAAAACGGGTGCCCCGTGATGCCCTGTGCCAGCATATTGGGAATGAGAGCGCCAAGGCCATCAGTTCCCCAGCTGTGCGGCTTGTCGCACAAGCGCTGCATGACGGGGAGGCCCGCGCCCATCCAAGAGGCGCGGTATTCGTTGAGCGCATACTGTGCACCGAAGCGTACCCACGCTTCGCAGCGTTCCTTCGGCGTCGGGGCGCCTTCCTGTTCGGGATAATAAACGCAGTCGCCGCCGTCAAACTTAAAGCCGTCCACACCCAAATCCATCAGCGCTTTCAGCTGCTGATGCATCCAGTCGTCCGCTTCCTTGCGGCCAATGTCCAGCACAGCGGAACAGCCGTTCCACCATCTTGTGATATACGGCTCGCCGTCCTCGCCGCAGATCAAAGCGCCGATTTCTTTCAAATGGCGATACGCCATGGTATCGGGGCTGATATAGGGAACCACCCACATCATGACTTGAAAGCCCATGTGATGCAGTTCGCGCAGCATCGCCGCGGCGTCCGGGAAACGTCCGGAATGAAAGCGCCAGTCGCCGTAATGCTCCGCCCAGCCGTCGTCAATCATCAAAACGCCGGGCTGAAACCCATTTTCTACAATGCCGCGGGCATAGCGCAAAACAGCCTCCTGCGTTTGGTAAAACGTCAGCTCAATCCAATCATTAAACATCGGCGCACGCCAAAGTGCGGCATCCGGAGCTTTGCCGGAAACACAAAAGCAGTGTCCGGCGGCATATTGAAACGCATCTTTCAGCGTTTCGCCGCACTCGGTCAGCACCGCGCAGTCGTCGCAGACAATTTCGCCGCATTGAAACTGAATGTGAAAGCCCTCCGGTGCCCAAAGGCATCGTCCTTTTGAAGACAAAAACAAAGGCATCATTTGATTAGGCGTTTCATTTTTGGTGCAGTCAATTTCATAACAATCGCTTGCGCCAATCGGCATTTTCACGCCGTCATGGCTGGCACCGCCATACCAATATTCACCGCTTAAAAATGGTACATTCATCACGCACAGCATCCTTACCTGTGTGGATTTTAAGCTTGCTTTTTTGAAAGATTATCCCTTTGCCATTTGCTTGGTTTTTTCAAAGGCCGCCGTCACGGCATCCATGGCCGCGCCGCGCACGCCAGCGCGCTCCAATGCGTGAACACCGGCAATGGTGCTGCCGCCGGGGCTGCAAACCGCATCTTTCAGCGGGCCGGGGTGAGCGCCCTCCGTCAGGCACATTGCCGCAGCCCCCAGAACGGCTTGCGCGGCGTACTCCATCGCTTTTTTGCGCGGCAGGCCAGCCTCAACTGCGCCGTCCGCCAAACCTTCAATGAAAAGATACGCCCATGCAGGGGTGCATCCGGCCACGACGCCGCCGGCGTCCATCATGCCCTCATCGACTTCGTCGAAGCGGCCCGCATGCTCCATCAGCGTGCAAAAAGCATCACGCTGTTCGTCGCTGACGTTTTCGCTCAGTGTCATCAGCACCATACCTTTTCCGATGGCGCAAGGGGTGTTGGGCAAAATGCGAATTACGGGGTAAGCACCGCCCGCCATATCCTGCAAGTTTTTAATGGTAATGCCCGCAGCCATACTGACGAGAACCACTTCGTCCCCGGCGGCACGACGCTCATCTAAAACGGAAGAAATCTCCTGTAAAACATGTGCCATTTGATACGGCTTCACGCCAAGAAATAAAAACTCGGCATCCTTTGCCGCTTCGGCGTTCGTTTGCACGCAATCGGCTGAAACCTGCTCGGCCAAGCGCTGTGCTTTTTCCAAAGTGCGGTTGGTCAAAATACACTCCGCACCATGGCCGCCTGCTGCGGCAGCCTGCACCAATGCACCCGCCATGCTTCCGGTTCCGATAAATCCCAGTTTATGCATGTTGCACTCCTTCCCCTCTTACCGTAAAAAATATACAAGCTCTTCCTGGGGCGGTTCGGCCTTCGTCACGCTTTTTGCGCGCAAGGCAACACCCGGCCCGCCGTACACCTCATGCTCCATCGGCACAATTTCCGCTTCAATATTCACCCAGCTGCGGTGCTTATATTCCTGCGCATTCGCCGCTTCGCAAATGACGCCGATATACGAAATATCCTCCGCACAGCATGTCATAGCAAAACGCCCCGCCACAAACGTTCCCTTCGGCACGCGCGGCGTTTGACACACATAGGCTTTCATCGAAATTTCGCGCCCGTCGTATTTTTCCGGGTTTTCCATTGCGTCGAGATACCAGATGCCGAAATCTTCATCGGCAAGTTGAATCTTGCCGGGCGTTTCGTCCCAAGGAAGCACATCTACGGTATCATCCGGCTGGATAGAGCCGTCAGTGTATTCAAAAATAATCTGCGCCCGGCGGTTCACCATACGCACCGCCCGATGCAGGTAGGTTTTGTCGGTTTTTTCCGTACAGCGGTTGAACAGCACAACTTCCGGCTCTTTCAGTTTATCGACGGCGAGCTGACGCATATTGTTTAAATAGCTTTCAAACGTCGTTGCATCGGCTACGCAAATCATCTGATAGATTTCCCAGTCCTTGGGCATTGCGTCATAAAGCGACTGCAAATTCCACATGCCGTTATACTCAATCAGCACACGGTCAATGCGGTGCTGCCGCTGATATTCTTTGAACAGCGGAACACACAGGTCGCTTTCCTGTTCCACGGTCATAAACTGAACATTGCCGCCCGCAAAACGCCCTGCCTCATACTCCTGCTCGCCCTCCTCACAAAGCACCATGAGTGTTTTTTCTCCGGTGTTGAAATCGGGGTCTTCCAGCGTTTCCTGTACAAACGTGGTTTTTCCTGCTTCCAAAAATCCGACAAACAAATAAACGGGAATTGCCATATTAAGCCTCCTTGCCGAACAGCTTCTCCAGTGCCGGCTCGTTCAGCTGCGCGCCAATCACGCACAAACGGCCGGTGTAATCTGCACCGCCGGTACGCACATCGGCTTCGCCCGGTACATAGTCAAAATGAATCCAAGTGCCATCCTCCGAAGGCACAATTCCTTTTGCACGCAGAACCGCGCCATATTCGCCGCTGTCCAGCGCTTCCAGCTTCGCGCGAACCTCTTGCATAGTATAACGATTTGCTGTTTCCAAGCCCCAGCTGCTGAACACCTCGTCCGCATGATGATGCCCATGGGCGTGGTCGTGGCCGCAGCCGCAATGCTCACCATGCTCATGGTGATGCTCGTGCGGGTGCTCGTGATGGCCGCAGCCGCAATGCTCACCATGCTCATGGTGATGCTCGTGCGGGTGCTCGTGATGGCCGCAGCCGCAATGCTCCCCATGCTCATGGTGATGCTCGTGCGGGTGCTCGTGATGGCCGCAGCCGCAGTGCTCCCCATGCTCGTGGTGATGCTCATGCGGGTGCTCGTGATGGCCGCAGCCGCAGTGTTCGCCATGCTCATGGTGATGCTCATGCGGGTGCTCGTGATGGCCGCAGCCGCAGTGCTCCCCATGCTCGTGGTGATGCTCGCGGTCACGGCGAACCTGTTCCAGCACTTCTTCTTTCATTTCATCGCGGTGTTCCATTGCCTCCAGCAGCCGGTCTGCTTTCAGCTGGCTCCAAGGCGTTGTAACAATCGGCGCTTTCGGGTTACGCTCTCTCAAAAGCGCAATGGCCCCCTGCAAACGGGCATCGTCCACAGCGTCTGTGCGTGACAAAACGATTGCGCTGGCGTTTTCAATTTGATTGTTGTAAAACTCACCGAAGTTTTTCGTGTACAAGCGCACTTTATTGACATCGGCAACGGTGACAAAAGCGTCCAGCTCCACATCTGCCTTTAAATTTTTCACAGCATTGATGACATCCGAAAGCTTGCCCACACCGGACGGCTCAATTAAAATGCGCGTGGGGTGATATTCTTCGAGCACCTTCTCCAGCGCCTTGCCGAAATCGCCCACCAAGCTGCAGCAAATGCAGCCGGAGTTCATCTCGGTCACTTCAATGCCGGCCTCCTTTAAAAAGCCGCCGTCAATGCCGATTTCACCGAACTCATTTTCAATGAGCACCAGCTTTTCTCCCTGATAAGCTTCTTCAATCAACTTTTTAATGAGCGTTGTTTTTCCTGCGCCCAAAAAGCCGGAAAAAATGGTTATTTTTGTCATAGCAAACTCCTTTATCGTTCGGCAAGCGTCGTGCGCACTACATGCACACAATAGCTTTCCACTTTTGGTAAATCGTTCCACAAAGTGCGGGGCATCCGCGTTCCCTTTTCCAAATGTTCCTGCGCGTCGCGCTTTGTCATCCACGCATCGGGCATCTCGCTGGGCTGTGCAATTTCCACTTCTCCGAGCGATACTTCATTCTCATGCAGCCATCGAAAGCAAACGTAAACTGCCGCGGCGGCGAAAGCGGCGAGCACCGCTTTTTCCAGGGTCACAGCCTGTCCCTCCTTTGCATTTTCTCTCTTGCGGGACAAGCCCGCCGATACCTGTCATTATACGCGCTTAGGCAAGGAATGTCAAAGAGTTTGTTAGTGCTAACCCTATCCGAGTGTTCTTCCTTTCATTCGCTTTGTGATGCGCGAAAAAAACGACGCCTTCCGCGAAGAAATCCGCGAAAAGCGTCACTTTTCTTTTGCTTTGTTTTATTTCGCCGGGTGCTGCTCAGCTGCATCCCCGGCAGCGCTCACACGCCGACGGAGCCGCCGCGCATCCGCCAAGGGCTGTTTCCCGAAGCTCTGCGGGAAGGCGGCGTCCCACCGCGTACATCGCGGCCAGCATTTCATCAAAAGGAATCAGCTGCGGCACACCGCTCAAGGCAAGTTCGGTGGCAACGAGCGCATTGGCAACGCCTGCGGCGTTCCGGCTTTGGCACGGATATTCTACCAATCCGCCCACGGGGTCACACACCAGCCCCAGCATATTCATTAAAACCGTCGAAGCCGCGTCCAAACACTGCTGCGGCTGACCGCCCATCAGCTCGACGGCGGCCGAAGCGGCCATTGCCGCGGCAACGCCCACTTCCGCCTGACAGCCGCCCACTGCACCGGCTACCGTAGCGTTGCGCATGGCTAAGTAGCCCAGCGCGCCGGCGTTGAACAAACCGTCCAAAAGGCGCTCGTCAGAAATGTGGTATTGCTCTTGCAGGGCAAGCAGCAAGCCGGGCACAACGCCGGACGAACCGGCCGTAGGTGCGGCGACAATCAAACCCATGGAGGCGTTGACCTCCAGCACGGCCATTGCGTAAGTGATGGCACGCTGAAGCACCGGGCCGCAGATATCGCGCTTTTTTGCGCTGTGGGCACTGAGCCGCTTTGCCTCTCCGCCAATCAGCCCTCCCATGGAGCGCTGCGGCGTTTTCAGCGGAGAAACGGCCGATTCACGCATAATTTCCAGCACGCGCATCATGCGGCGCTTTACTTCATCCGCCGAGGTTTCGCCCAGCACGCATTCGCGCCGAAGCATCACCTGAGAAATAGAGCAGCCCTCTTGGGCACAGCGCTCCAAAAGCTCTTTTCCGTTTTTAAAATCCATCTTTTGCGCCTCCTCTACGGCTGTACCAGCATAACGTCCCGAATATTTAAATTCTTGCGAAGCTGTTCAGGAATGGCATGAGGCAGCGTTCCGTCAGATTCAATAATCGTATAAGCAGTATGGCCCTTGGCCTCACGGAACAGGCGCATAAACGCAATGTTCACATTGTGCTCGCTGAGCACATGGGTAATGTGCGCCACAACGCCGGGGGTGTCTTTGTGAACAACGATTAAGGCGCTGTATTCGCCCGTAAAGTCAACATCGACACCGTTGATGCGGGTAATTTTTACTTTTCCGCCCCCGAGTGAAACCCCGCGCACCGTCATTTCCTGCCCGGCGGCATTTTGCATGTGAATGTCGGCGGTGTTCGGGTGAACCTCCTGTTCCTCTTCGTCGGGTGTAAAGGTAAACTCTAAGCCGCGCTCCTTTGCAATTTGGAAAGAATCGCGAATACGCAAATCGTCGGTGCCAAAGCCCAAAATTCCGCCCAGCAGCGCCCGATCCGTTCCGTGGCCGCGATAGGTTTTTGCAAAAGAGCCGTACAGCGTAAAGTCCACTTTTTTAATGGGTGGGGCAATCAGCTTTCCGGCCAGCGCGGCAATGACCGCCGCCCCCGCTGTATGGGAGCTGGACGGCCCAACCATATTGGGCCCCAGCACATCAAAGACACTGATGAAGGACATCCTCTCACTCCTTTACGGGCACAGGCTCCTCTGTGCGGATAAATTTCCGGTAGATGGTGTCAACAATCACGCCGATGGCGTTGTCGCCGGAAATGTTGCAGGCCGTTCCGAAGGAATCCTGCGTGATATAAAGGGCCACCATGATCGCGCAGATCGGGCCGTTCACATCGCCCGCCTCCGGGCCGAACACCATGTACAGGAAGGGCAGAGCTGTCATAATGGAGCCGCCGGGAGCGCCGGGAGAAGCCACCATCGCAATGCCCAGCGTTATGATAAAGGGAACCACCGTACCGATGCTGATGGGCAGCTGATACATCAGGCAAACTGCCGTTGCGCAGGCGGTGATGGTAATCATGGAACCTGCCATGTGAATATTGGCGCAAAGAGGAACCACAAAGTTTGCAATCTCATCTAAAATCCCGTCTTTTTTCGCACATTGCAGGTTGACGGGAATGGTTGCCGCAGACGACTGCGTGCCGATAGCCGTTGCATAGCCGGAGAGCTGATTGCGAATTAAGGTAATGGGATTTTTGCCGGACAGAACGCCCGCAACGATAAACTGAATCGTGATATAAATGAGGTGCATGGCGATGACAACCAGGAATACCTTCCACAAGATGCCCAAGATGGCAAAGGTTTTGCCCGAGTAAGTCATATTCGTGAACGTTCCGCAGATGTACAAAGGCAGCAGCGGAATGATGACGGTGTGAAGCACCTTGTCAATGATAGCGGAAAAATCAGACATGCTGTTGTACAGCGTATCGCCGATGCTCTTTCCGCGCATAGTGGACAGGCAAAGCCCCAGCACAAACGCCAGTGTTACCGCAGACAGTGTATCCAAAATAGGAGGAATGGAAAGCGAGAAGTATCCGGACAGGGAAACTTCCGCCGTTTCGGCAATTTGCTCCAAAGCGCCTTGGCTCATGAACGAGGGGAACAGCGAAGAGGAAACAAAGTAGGAGGCCGAGCCCGCAATGAGCGTGGAAAGGTAGGACAAAGCCAGCGTAATCAGCAAGAGCTTTCCCGCACCGCTTCGCAGGTTGGCAATACCCATGGTAACGTATGCCACAATCATCAGGGGAATGATAAACGAAAGGAAGGTGCTGAAAATAGACGAAAGCGTTACCACAGTCCGGTTAAACCATTCCGGCATAAACGAGCCGAATAAGATACCGACGATGATGGCAATGATTAGTTTTGGGATTAAACCCATTTTAAATTTCTTCTCTTTCATGTGTAAATCCTCCAATCATCTTTAACATTCCTTGAAAAATTTAGTTGACTTCGCTGCACTTTTAGTCTAACATAGAATTAAAATTTAATCAAATAAATGAATTTTATGATATCAATGAAAAAAATTTATTTATTGTAAAGGGAGATTCTCATGGAGCTTCGTCAGTTAACCACCTTTGTGCGCGTGGCACAATTTCAAAGCTTTTCCAAAGCAGCCGCCAGCCTTGGCTACTCTCAGTCGGCCGTCACGGTTCAAATCCGGCTGTTAGAGCAAGAACTCGGCGTTCGCTTGTTTGACCGCATGTGCAAGCGCGTGATTTTGACGGGCCAGGGCAGACAATTTTTAGAAAGCGCCTATACTATTTTGCAGGATGTCAACCGTGCGTCGCTGGCCCTTGCGCAGGACAGCGGTGCTTTAACGGGGCAGCTCCACATCGGTACATTGGAATCACTGTGCTTTGCACGGCTGCCGGGTGTAATTCACACATTTCGCACCAAGCACCCTGCCGTCAATCTGCAAATTACCACCGGGATTCCCGAAGAGCTGATCCGAAAAATGGAACAAGGGGAAGTAGACATCATTTATATTTTAGACGAACCGATTTACAGCAACAACTGGCACAAGTTGATGGAACAGCCCGAGGAAATTGTCATGGTGGCATCTGCCTCATTGGAAAATACACTTCCGCAGGGCCCCTACCGCTTAGAAGATCTGTTGGAACAGCCCTTTTACTTAACGGAGCGCGACGCAAACTACCGCCGCATGCTGGACCGCCGTTTGGCCGCTTTAGGGCGCTCTGTTACACCCGCTTTGGAAAGCAGCTATGCGTCGTTTCTGGTTCATGTGCTGGAAAACACCCAGGGGCTTTCCTATTTGCCGCGCTTTTTAGTTGAAGAAAAAGTGCGGCAAGGCAGCTTGCGCATTATTGAAGTGGAAGGTCTTCAAACGACGATGTACTGCCAAATTTTTTGCCATAAAGAAAAGTGGGTGACACGGGAAATGCAAGAATTTGTGCGTTTTTGCAGACAGTCAAACCACTTGGGAAAAAACGACGAACGCTCCCGCCTTTAAAACAGGCTGCATGGGCTGTTGGGGCACCTTGCACAAAAAACGACACCCGCAGACGGACGAATCTGCGGGTGTCGAAAAGAAACACATATTTAATTGTCGGATGGTTTTTCAAAACGGCCAAACGGGCGATTTTTTCTTTGGCGGCGTTTTAAAAAACATTCTCACAGGCAACTTCTGCTTTGTGAAAAAGAGCGGCTATGGACGAAACCGGATTCACCGGAGAACGTCACTGCTATTTGCTCTCGTACATGGGAATCGACCCTTTCTAAAAAGAGAAACAAAAGGACGAAAGACGATTTTTTACGGGTATACAAGGCAGCTGCATCCGCAGCAGAGATCGTTTAACGAATCTCAGGGAAACCATGAAACATGATGTCCACCCACCATCTTACCTGTTGACTGCGGATTTCACCGCAAGGTCACCAATCATCGAATCTTCTTGGCCTTTTTGTTCGGACTCCCGAACGAAACAACTTAGTACATGGGACTCTACCCTTTCACTTCAAAATTCCAGCAGTTTCGCTAACGTTAAAAACATAGGCATCGCCGCTTTCTTTTTAAGAATGGGAAGGGCTCACGCCGCATCCTATCTATCCAAACCGAGTTTTAATTCGGTTTGCAGTGCCCCGTAAAACGGAACACATTCAGGCAAATTTGAAATCGCTGTTATTTTTGCGAAGTTCCAAATGCCCCAGCCAACAATCTCTCATCGTGCCAAGTCACTGCCTATCTGTGAAATAACTTTTAATTGATTCTCTAAGGGCTTACTTTGCGGCACTTTTTCTTTTTTTGCAGATAACCTGCTGAAACGAAAAGCTAAACGCACAAAACACAGGAAAAACTGTCCTTTGAGCTGTCCGGGGCTTCTCGGCTGTCCGCTGCGGCCTTAGTTTCACAAGGCATCGGTACAATATTGTTTGTTATGGCTCACCCTTTGACCTCTTCGTTTCCTTGTTTTTTGAAAGCATATTTGCCTTCAAGGGATTTTTGAAGAAGCTTAACGGGATTCCCGGTCGAAACCATTTAAAACACTTCGACACCGCGTGCCAAAACGAAACGGGCACGAATGATATCTTTTGTTGTTTTTCTCATGGCGGTCGCTGTATCCTTTCTTTACAAGATACAGAGTCAATACATCGGGATGTGTGCGCGTCTTCCACAGATCAAAAGAAATAACACTCTGCGTCTTATTCTTTTTCCTGTGTTATGCAGAGCGCATAAGCTCCAAACGATTTTCCCGCTCTATTTTGTCTTGCAGCCGCATCTCCTGTCGGTTTTCTCGTCACCGTACAACTCCGGGCTGTCAAACAAGTTTTAATCACTTCGATGGAAGCGGTTCGCTTTGAGTTATACGCCCTGCACCAACTGCACGGGTTCTTCAGTGTGGTACATGGGGCTCAACTCCTTTCTGTTATCTTGGCTTTATTATACCCCCGTTTCCCTCATCTGTCTATTCGCATATCGCATGGATTTGCGGTTCATTTTATGGAACATTCGCGCATATCTTTTTAATATGTTTTATGGTATAATAAAATTGTTGCGGTGTAAAAAACACCGCTTTTCCTTTTGCAAAAATTCGCACTTCCCCCTTTTCCCGTTTTCAGTTCCGTGCTATAATGAGTGAAGGGCGTCCGGTTTGATCGGCGCGCCATTTCTGACAAAAGAGAAGGAGCATTAAAATGAAGGCTCGTATTGCACCGACGCTTCCGACAGCACTTTGTTACCGCGTGGGAGAGGACGTAAAAGCAATTTTGCACGCACAGGAAATTGCTGTAAAAGAAATTTTGCCGCAAGAGCTCGGCTCTGACGTCGGCTCGTTTTTGGGCCGCGGGCGCACGCGCACTGCCGAACCGGAAAGCGTGCCTGAAGAGTCGCTTTTACTGATGGCGGATTTCAGCCGTGCACAAATGAACCGCTTGCTGGACGCCCTGCGCACGGCGCAGGCTCATGTTGATTTTAAAGCAGTGCTGACCCCCACCAATCGCGACTGGAGCGTGACGGATTTAATAAAAGAGCTGGCACAGGAACGTGCCGCCATTCAAGGGAGAGTTGAATCATGAATCCATCCAATCTGTTTTCCGAAATTGCCAACTCTAAATGTGCCGCATTCGTATTCGAAAAAGCGCCCGGCGGCGCGAGCCGCTTTCGCGACCGTGTTATCTTCTATTACGACGGAAAGGTGCGCTTTGAGCGCTACTGCATGGGCGAAGCCGCCGGAAAAGTGTGCGAGTTAACCGCATTGTCGCTTGATGAGAGAGGCACCATCCAATGGAATTACGACGACTGCTCTTACAGCAAAAAAGACGAAGCCCCAAAGGTTCTCACCGGCGCGGGGCGCGGCGGCCTCGTGTTTGACGGCAAAGTTTCGCTTTGGCAAAAACACAGCGAGCTGAAAACCGACCCCGACCACGGATACGGCTTTTTCAAAATGCTGCGGCACCGCTGGTTCAAAAAATAATTAAGATTCACCAAAAGAGAGGGACGACTGAAGCTTCTCTCTTTTCCTATATTTGAAAGGCCTTATGAAACGCTTTGCGTTTTTCGGCAAATTGAAAGGGAGAAGCAATCAAACCTTGCTTCTCCCTTTTTATTCACTTTGAGCCTCATATGAGCACATTCAAATTGCGCATAACGGCAAAGCCTATCAAAAACACAGCGCACACGGCAATCAGCCAATCCATCCAGCGGGGAAACGCCCAGCTGCCGGTTTTAAGCCAATGCACCGATGCATAGCAGCCGATCCCTGCTAAAATGGGCAGCAGCAGAAAAATTGCTGCATTGCTGTGATAGGCGGCTGAGAAATCCCCTTTGAAAAGTGCGCTGAACATCCGCGTAACACCGCAGCCGGGACATTGCAGCCCGGTAAGACTGTAAAACACACAGGGAATTCCCATTCCGTGATCACTCAGCCAAACACCGACCAGCAACAAAAACAGGAAAAGCGGCACCATCAGTGCCGCTTTTTTTATTCGCTCTTTCAATAAATCAGCCTTGTGCAAACTGGTTCAGCTCACTTTGCAGCAGCGCCTAAGACACAATGCTCAGACCAAAGACAGAAAGCAGTACGTACAGCAGGCCGTTGTTCTGGGAAGGCAAACCACGCGAAGTACGCGCAACATCCACTTTCTCACCTGCTTTGTACATCCAATACAGTCCGTAGATGTTGCAGGTAATAATCGAAAGCAACAAAACCATGCCGCCCGAAGCGTCCTGCGTTCTTCCCGACGCAGTATTAACGTCATTTGCTAAACACACCAGCCAATAAAGGCCATAAATGCCGCATGTTATAAAGCTTAAAAAGATGCACATGGGAATACTTCTGTTCTGAATTACAATACCACCATCCTAACAAATTGCTCAAGCCACTTTTCACGAGCTATATTGTCATATTATCGTTTTTTCGTATGCTTGTCAACGAAATATCATACAATTTACTATTTTTCGTCGAATTTCACAGAAAAAAGCTTATTGTTTTGCCGTGAGCCCACCGTCCACACACAAAACCTGACCGGATACGAACGCCGCCGCATCGCTGCAAAGATAAAGTGCGGCGCAGCCCAAGTCCTTGGCCGTGCAAATCCGGCCCAGCGGAATTCGCTTTACCAGCGCATCGTAGAACACAGGATCATCCAGCTGGAACGCATTGATGGGCGTTCGAGTAAACGTGGGCGCAATGGCGTTGACGGTAATGCCGTACTTTCCCCACTCACACGCCAGCTGTTTGGTATACATATTAAGCGCACCTTTGCTTGCACAGTAGGCAATGTAGTCCTGATCGGTTCCGATGATGGATTTCACCGAGGAAATGGACAAAATTCTGCCGTAGCGCCGCGCAATCATCCCTTTACCGACTTCGCGCGTGACAAAATGAAGCCCTCGGAGATTCACACCCATCACAAAATCCCATGTCTCGGCATCGTATTCTTCCGCTTTTTTCAGCTGATTCACCCCGGCGGCATTTACCAAAATATCAATGCCGCCCGTTTCTTCCTCGGCGCGCTGCACCATGGAAATAATCGACGCTTCATCCTGCAAGTCCACATGCAGCAGCAAGCATTTTCGGCCAAGCGCACGGGCTTCGTCCTGAAGGGGGCTTTGCGTCAGCTTGCGGCCTGCGAGCACAAGGTTTGCGCCGTTTTGCAAAAGCGCTTCGGCAATGGGTTCTCCCAAACCTCCAACACCGACAACAAGCGCTGTTTTTCCCTCTAAAGAAAATACGTTTGTAAAATCCAAGCTCATCGTATTCGCACTTCCTTTTGCTTTTTTACTATCATACCATGCACCCGCGAAACGCCCTCAACAAAAACGTATTCACCTCGTTTTTGCATGTTTGCATGGATATGTTGACGCGGGCCGGGCAGGTTTTTCCGTCCTGTGCGCTCTTGCGCACACTTGCCGCAAAGCAGCGGCCTGCTGTCATGATACCACAAAGCACGCCTCAAAGAAATCCGCCCTGAAAAGTAGCGGGCAGCAGTCCCACGCACAGCCATTAAAATATCTTTTCTTTTTTTACAATCTGTTTAAGCCAAAAGCATTCTGTCGTTATCCAGCGCAGCCCCCGTTTTTTGGCGGAACAGCGCAAGCAGTCCGTCCACCGTCATGTTAGCGCGCTCTTCACCCTGAAGCTCCAGCAAAATGCTGCCGCCCGTCATCATCACCGTGCGGTTGCCCGTGTGCAGGGCACTTTCCATGTTGTGGGTTACCATCATGCATGTGATTTCGTTTTCTTTTACAATGGCTTTGGTCAGTTCCATCACTTTTTCGGCAGTGGCCGGATCGAGTGCGGCGGTGTGCTCGTCAAGCAAAAGCAGCTTTGGCGCAACGAGCGTTGCCATCAACAGCGTCAACGCCTGTCGTTGTCCGCCTGACAGAAGGCCGACCGGCTGGCTCATGCGGTTTTCCAGCCCTAAGCCAAGGCGCTCGAGCCGGGTGCGAAAAAAATCGCGGTCTTTTTTACTAATACGGGAAAACGGAGAACACCGCCCGCTTGCGCGCAGATAGGCAAGCGCCATGTTTTCCTCAATCGTCATGTGCGGCGCCGTGCCGCGCATCGGGTCTTGAAACAGCCGGCCGATATGGCGTGCACGTTTGTAATCGGGCAAAAAGGTCATGTCCTGCCCGTCGAGCACCACACGCCCCTCGTCAGCAAAAAACTCACCGCTCACCGCATTGAGAAGCGTTGACTTTCCCGCGCCGTTTGAACCGATCAAGCAAACGAAGTCCCCTTTCGCAAGATGCAGGGACACGCCGTTCAGCGCTTTTTTCTCATTGACGGTTCCGGGAAAAAACGTCTTTTTTAAGCTTTGAATTTCAAGCATGTTTCGAGGCCTCCCTGCGTTTTTTCATCCATTTGATTTTCGCGATGACAGCCGGGTAAGAAATCGCAGCCGCCACAATCACGGCCGAAACCAGCTTTAAGTTGGACGCACCGAGATTTGAAGTAAGCGCAAAGGCGGTGATAATGCGGTAGAGCACTGAGCCCAGCACGGCAGCCGCCACTGCTCCGGCAATACCGCCGCGGCGCGCCGTCACCACTTCGCCGATTACCAAGCTTGCAAGGCCGATTACGACCATGCCGGTGCCGAGCGTTGTATCGCCGTAGCCCTGCTGCTGGGCGAGCAAAGCGCCGGAGAGCGCAATGATTCCGTTTGCAATCGCAAGGCCGACAACCGTTGTAAAGGCGGGGTTAATGGACGAGGCCGCCACCATTGCGCGGTTATCGCCTGTTGCACGAAGGCTCAGGCCCAGCTGCGTACCCAAAAAGAGCACCAAAAGCACCCCGCAAAGAAGCGCAGCCGCCGCAGCCGCCGCCAATCCGCCTTGCGGCCCAAGCAGTTCCTGTGCTTTGGTAAACAGCGTTTCCTCACGCAAAAGTGTCTGGTGTGATTTTCCCCCCAGCACCATCAGGTTAATGGAAATCAACCCTGTCATTGTGATAATGCCCGCCAAAATCGGCTGCACGCGAAACACTGTTTGCAAAATTCCTGTCACGAGCCCTGCCAGCGCACCCGCCGCCACCGCCACTGCAAAGCCCAAATACGGATGCCCCGCGGCGGTACACGCCGTACAGGCAACCAGCCCCAGCGTGAATGAGCCGTCTGTCGTTAAATCGGCAATATTTAAAATTCGAAACGATAGATAAAGCCCCAGAGCCACAAGGCTGTAAATCAAGCCTTGTTCTGCCGCGGTCAGCAGTACCGAAAGATTCATGAATGTGCGCTCCTTTTATCACAGGATTTTGTTTTTGTTCTTAGCTTGCCTGCCTTGCTTTGCTCAAGCCCAAAAGCCGTTACTTTACATAGGCGGAAACGTCCACACCGATGGCCTTTGCTGTTTCCTCGTTCACCACAACGGCATTTTCCGTGAGAATTTCCACCGGAAGCTCCGAAACGGGAGTGCCCTGGAGCACTTTCGCTGCCATATCTGCCGTCTGTGTTCCGAGCTGTGTGTAGTTGACGCCTACGGTAGCTAATCCGCCGTCTGCAACCATGCTGTCGGCCGCTACATAAACAGGCTTTTTCACGTTGATGGCTTCGCGCGCCAATACCGGCATTGCCGAAGCAACGGTATTGTCAATCGGCGCAAACACGGCATCGCACTGTCCGAGCAGGCTTTGTGCCGCTGTCTGCACTTCGCCGGTCGCCGTTACGGCGCTTTCAACATAGGAAATCCCCTTTGAATCGAGATAAGCTTTCGTCTGCTCAATCACAGAAACACTGTTCGGCTCGGCGTTATTGTAAATCAAGCCGTAGCTTTTTACGTCGGGCGTCAGCTCACCCGCAAGGTCAAAAATCTTTTCTACCGGAATCGCATCAGACGTACCGGTGATGTTCGCATCGGGCTTTTCGGGGTCGCTCACCAGCCCGGCAGCCTGAGGGTCGGTAACCGCAGAGAACACAACGGGAATATCCGTTCCCTTTACTGCGGCAGCCGCCCCTTGCGCGGCATTGGTCGCGATCGCAATAATCACATCCACGTCATCGGCCACAAACTTCTGACAGATATTCGCAATGGTAGAAGTATCGCCCTGTGCGTTCTGATAGTCGTATTGATAGGCGTTTTCACCAAGTTTGGCATCCAGCTCCGCTTCAATCGCCGTGCGGATTTCATCGAGGGAAGGGTGCTCCATCAGTTGAATTAAGCCCACTTTGGGCGCGTCCTGTGTGGTGGCCTGTGTGCCGGAGGCGGAGGTCTGCACATCACCGCCGCATGCTGTCATGCCAAACAAAAGTGCGGCTGTTCCCACTGCTGCAAAAGTACGTTTCAATGTGTGTTTCAAGTTCATCGTTATGCTTCCTTTCATGTTGCAATGATATGTGTGATACGAGCGAAGATTGTGTTTGTTTTGCCATCGCCATCGCTCTCTCCCTTGCAGCTTCATCGATTCGCGCCTCCTCCCTTGGTATCATGAATAAAAAAACACCTGTCCTTGCACTTATGCAAGGACAGGTGTTTGAAACCTGCGGTACCACCTTGATTGCCGGCTGTTTGAAACAGCCAACCACCTTTGTCAGGGTGCCATCACACCCCTCGCCCTGTAACGTGAGCACACGTCAAAAGCTACTGCGCCTTTCGGCGGTTCACCCTGCCCTCTGCGGCCCATTTTACCGCCCCGCGTTTCGGCCTCACTTTCACCACCGGAGGCTCTCTGTGCGTGCGCTGACGGTTTTATTTCCGCATCTTCGGTTTTGCTTTTGTTTATTAAAGCACGAAATCAGCTATTTGTCAATCCCTATTTTTTCTTTTTGTGCCTGCGTGCGTGTTTTTGTGCGAATCGGAGAAATCCAGCGCTTTTTTTGCAGCACTTCGCGCAGCCACGCGCGCTTCAGCCCTTCGCCGATAAACACCGCGCGGGAATCTTCCATCGGCTCAATGCCCGTGATGGTATAACGACGGTCGGTTACATCAAAACGAAGCCAGCTTTTTCCTACCGGCAAATAACCTTTGGCACGGCAGATATTGCCGAACACACCGCTGACAACGCCCTGCAAAAATACCAAAAGCTGCTGTTCATGCGCCAGTTCCAGCCCGGTCACACCCAAATTTTCAAGCCCCGCCAGCATATCCTGCGCAGGGGAAAGCGTCTGGCCGTTTTCTCCTTTGTTCAACAAGCCTTCAAACCATGCGTCATCCTGCTGCGAATAATGCTGCATCACTAAATCCGCATTCGGATTGAGTCTTCTGATGCCCTGTTCCAAATGGGCCAGTGTGTCGCAGTCGGCGCCTTCCATTTTGGATACCAAAATCGTTTCTGCCGCAGCAATCTGGTCGACATAAATTTCCCGAAACTCCGCCTGATAGCGCTCAAACGAATGGCCGTCGAGCACAGTGACAGGCGCTAAGAGCGTAATGTGCTCATATTGGATTTGGCGGATATTCTCCATCACCTTGCTGAGAAAGCCTACGCCCGTCGGCTCGACAATCAGATATTCAGGGTCTACCGTATTGGCGATGGTTAACAGCGAGCTTGCAAAGTCAGACTTTGTGGAACAGCAGATACAGCCTTCCGTCAGCTCCCAAATATTCAGCTCAGCGGACGAATCGGGCCCATCCTGTGAAAGGATGGGCCCGTCAATTCCAACCTCGCCATATTCGTTTTCCATCACCGCAAAATCGCGGCCGGTGCGGCGTGCCAGTTCTTTAATAAACGTGGTTTTGCCCGCGCCCAAAAAACCCGAAATGACTAAGATTTTCATATCAAAAACTCACTTTTCTAAACAAGGTTCTGCCTTAGTCGGCCAGCTTAACCACCGGTTTGATCAGATCAGCGGGTTTGTCGCGCATCAGGAACAAAGCCTCTTCCAGATGATCCCAGCCTTCAAAGACGTGCGTTGCCAGAGGATGTACATCCAGCTTGCCGGAAGCAACCAGTGCACCCAGCTTCTCCATACGCAGACGTCCGCCAGGCATCAAACCGCCGTTAATCTGCTTGTGGCCCATGCCAACACCCCATTCAGTGCGAGGAATGGTCACATAGGTGCCGCTTCCGAGGTAGTTGACGTTGCCGATCTTTCCGCCCGGTTTCAGGCACTTCACAGCCGGCTCAAAGGTCTCGCAGCCGCCGCCCGCGATGATTACTTTATCAACGCCCTTGCCGTCAGTCATCTTCATAACCTGCTCGTCGATGGGGCCGTTTTTATAGCTGATAAAATCGGTTGCGCCGTAGCCCTTTGCAGCCTCTACGCATACGGGACGGGTGCCGACGGCGATGATGCGGGAAGCACCGCGCAGGTTTGCGCCGGCAACGCTCATCAGGCCGACAGGGCCGATACCAATTACGAGAACAGTGTCACCGTACTGGATGTCAGCAAGCTCCGCGCCGTGGAAGCCGGTGGGAACCATGTCAGACAGCATACATGCGTCAACAGGAGAGATGTTGGAAGGCAGCAGTGCCAAGTTGCCGTCAGCATCGTTCACATGGAAGTACTCGGAGAACACGCCGTCCTTAAAGTTGGAGAATTTCCAGCCGGCCAGCATGCCGCCGGAATGCATGGAGTAGCCGGCTTGTGCTTCCAAAGAATTCCAGTCAGGGGTAATAGCGGGAACGAGCACGCGGTCACCGGGTTTAAAATCTTTTACCAAAGAGCCAACTTCTACAACTTCTGCGCAGCACTCATGGCCCAGAATCATGTTGTGACGCTCACCGATGGCGCCCTCCCACAGCGTATGGATATCCGATGTACAAATTGCAACGGCCAGGGGCTTACAAATCGCGTCCAGAGGCCCACATGCGGGACGCTCTTTCTCAATCCAGCCCGACTCACCGATTTTCAGCATTGCATAACCTTTCATATTTCAATCACTCCTTTGATTTTATCGCTGCGAAATTACACTCGCAAACTCTGTTTTGATTATAAATGATTACGCTTGAAATATCAATATTTTTATTTCTTTTTTGCAAAATTTTTGAACTTTTTTCTTAAAATGCAGTTATTTTGCATTATTTTATATGATACGGGTTCCTTTACCATGCTTTCTGAATGATTCGACGACATCAGCACTCCTCCTCCGGAGCCTGGCCGTCGTGCGCCTGTCACTTACATTCAGAACATCTCACCTTTTCTGTTTTGGCCTGCTGCAAAAAATCTGCTTTTTACAATACTCCCCTTTTTACTGCCATTTTCCACCTCCAAATACAGTCAGTTGTTATCCTTTTTTGGTAAATCGACAGCTTCCCGTCCTTTTTCCAAACCTCTAGAACCATGCCTGCATTAAACCCGAATATCCGGTTTTCTGGATTATCTCGGATCTCCTGCAGTATCCTCTCTGCTTCTAAAATGTTTATCTCTAAAGCAAGGCAATAGGCAGCTGCTTTCGTTCTTACCACAACGTTGTCACTCTCCAACAATTCAGC
Organism: Candidatus Ruthenibacterium merdavium; assembly: GCA_019119935.1. GTDB lineage: Bacteria > Bacillota > Clostridia > Oscillospirales > Ruminococcaceae > Ruthenibacterium > Ruthenibacterium merdavium. Next base: position 45,804 of record DWWA01000028.1, read on the forward strand.
AATACATGCGTGCGCTAAATCAGAATCTTTTTCCAATCTCTTAAAAATTCTTGTCAGCTTAGCACCTTCGCGATTGTTTGCTTTATAATCGGCACTTAATGTAGCCTCATACATAATCTTTCCGCTTTCTTCGTATTGCTTAATGATATCATCTTTATTTAATTGTCTCATTGTTAAATCACTTCAATCACCAGCAGTATATGAATCCTTTTTCTTTCAGCAGATAACGGTGGCGTATCAATGCCATTCGTTATTGTTCAACGGTTCTTTTTGATAAGTCCAATATTTTTTTGACACATTTTGTTTTGCTTAGAATCTCCAATTCACTAAAATATAGATTGGGTATTTTTAATTCGTCTTCATTTCGAAAGTGACCCTCCTTTTGGTCTTACTCGTAACCCTTATCATAGGACTGAATAATACCTGTTTATTTCAACCGACTTGTGACCTTTCCTCCGAGTTTCTCTTTTCGCAGAACTCATCGTAGGTTCGATCACGGCTTTTCAGCACCAGTTCGCCTGCTTATTTTCTTCGTCAGGCCATTCCTTGATGGAATCTGATACCTTTCCACGTTCCGATAATCCTATCTATACATATATCCTTAGGTCTCTGCTATAGTCCTGTCAGCCTGGATGTGCCTGTAACACAACATGGTCGTTCGTAGGGACAATCCCTTGAATTTCTGTTTCCTCATAGTGCAATCCTCATTTTCGCCTTCATTGTGGCTGTTCGAAGACGTGCAGCGCAAATGTGCGAGTATTCGCCTGACTTAAGGGTATTGGATACCATGAGGGAAGAAAAGATAAGCCGGATTCGGTTTGATCAAATCCTGGCAAATCAGGCCAGCCCTTTCAAAAGAAAAACCATGAAGAACAGTTCATTAAAAAAGGAGAATAGAAGGTCGAAACGCATCTCAAATTCAGCCTCTTGTTGCCCCATTTTTAATCAAGAAAAACAGGGTCAGAACAGTTCAAATCCTGCCAGAACCAGACAAACTGGAACAGAAGATGTGAAACAGAAAAACCCCGAAAAACCGCAGTTTTTCGGGGTTTTTGAGCTTTTTTGAGCCAGTTTGAAGTGCAAATTAGCGCTTCGTGAACTTGTCCGGTGCGGCGAATGTGTTAGCTTTGCTTCGGTTTGAGCGTTTTCCGGAGGCAATAATAACACAGAACCGTACATTTTACAATCATTCAGGCAAAAGTTTTCATAACTTCAGCCAGAATCCACGAGGAATCTTGCTTCTTTTTTGCTTCTTATCCACGGCAGCTCAGGGCTGTGGAGGGAGTGTAAAGGATAGAAGGTCATCAAACAGCAAAGGCGGGCTGGAAGCGGCAAAACGTCCAGCCCGCCTTTCTTATGAAATTCCTTACTATAGTGACTTATGCTATCGGCTCCTGTTTCTAAATCCAATCATCCTTTTACTCTCACAGTATTTAACGCCGCCGAATACAACAAATCACCCCAACAATTACACAGCCTACTACAAGCACTAAGACAACGTACAACAAAACAACATGAACTGTTCCGTAGCTCCGCCCCGACTGTATGGGTAAATAATACCACGACTTGAAGATAAATTCCATATAAGCAATCTGTTCTTTGTGATAAAATCCTATCTTAGGGTGTAGAAGTGTATAGAAATCATATAGAAAGTCTTGGATTAGAATGGCCGAGCTGCGATTATTATTGAAATAATGAAGATTCTACAAATGAACGAGAAAATTTTCAAAAAGAAACGTAAGGGACTAAAGATTTTTTTATCAATATGTGGAGTGCTAATGGCTTTGCTCTTGACACTCTACCTTGTCGCCACAAATAATACCCAAACCGTGATCGGGATGCTTCAAAAATTATCGTATGGCGATAACCCGATCAATTCATATGAACCGTTTTATGATCCCGTTAACGGGAAGAAGGACAACGGACAATATCTTATCAGCGAAATTAATTATGATAGTGAATATCCGAATGGCTTTCTCGACATAACCTATCCCGATGAAAACAGAGATGTCGATCGTCCTACGCTTTTTTATTTTCACGGTGGCGGTTTCTTTGCCGGGAGTAAGAACATGGGCGACCCTTTGGCGGCAACAGAATCGACCTATCTTTTGGATGACATCTGCGCCGCCGGATACAATATCGTCAATGTGGATTACGCGCTCGTTCCGGATTATCGGTTTCCGGTTCCGCTGATTCAAGCGAACAAAGCGTTTGCCTATATACAAGAACATGCCGATGAATATCACCTGAATATGGACAATGTTGTAATTATGGGTTCATCAGCAGGAGCTATCATGGCCAGCCAGCTCGGCAGTATCATAACCAATCCTGAATACGCGGAACTGCTTGGAATTACGCCTGCATTGAAACCCGAACAGGTAAAGGCAGTCGTGATAGACGACGCCCCCCTCGACTACAAAGCATTTTCTTTGGCAACCAAAATAATTATAGGGAACTATGTCAAAGGAAGCATCTATCTTTCGGAAGAAGAAATAAAGCAATACGATAATATTCAAAACCTTACTGCAAATTACCCCGCCGCTGTATTACTTGGCAGCGAATACAGACACGATATGGAAGTAATGCACGAGGAACTGAATAAACTCGGCTGCGAGCATCTTCATATCGACCCGTATATAGAACACGGACTTACAAAACCTCACTGTTTTGTTTCGACAGAACGTACTGACCCCATTGCAAAAGATGCATTCGATAGAATGATTTTATTCCTGAACGAAAAGACGAAATAAATGGAACATTATATATGAAGTTTGTTTAGCAGGGAACCCATGAACAGGGACTATAGGAAAATATAGCTGAGAAAAGTCGCCCAAGCAGTTTCTATCTGCTCGGGCGACTTTTTTGTTAATTGTCCATAGGATTATTTGGCATTTGAAGGCCCACGACAGACGTATCCAGAAGCAAATCAATGATGAGCTTGCACAGAGAGTTCAACGTTCTTCTGTCATAGTATACGTCTTTCGATATTCAGAAGGAGTTTGTTCCATATGCTTTCGAAAGACCTTGACAAAGTAGCTGCTATCGGAAAATCCACATTTACAACTGATTTCCTTAACAGATAGTGTAGAGGTTAATAATAGTCTTTGAGCCTGCTGCAAACGATAGCGAATCAAATAAGACATCGGCGTATCAGCATAATACTTTTGGAAGCATCGGCCAGCTTCGCTCCGGCTGATGTTGGCCGATGCTGCCAGATCTTCAAGGGAAATCATTTCGGAAAAGTGCTTTTGAATATACTGAACCATTTGTTGCATCCGAATTTGTGTC
>DWWA01000029.1 GCA_019119935.1 Candidatus Ruthenibacterium merdavium
TATTTATTGTGTTAATTAGTCATTTTTAACACAAAAAAAAATTCATTATTTGTTAAAAAAATCAATTCCAAACATATATAAAAATACATATAATGATAGTGAGAGCTGTATTGTTATGTGTTAACTTATTGCCCAAGTTAGCAGTATTTTCGGCTCCACCAATCAATCATCAAAAGGGAAGGACTGATGAAAGATGAAAGCAATGCCACAAGTGAGGCCGAAGACAAATGCTGAAGTAAAAGTAAGCGTTATTGTCAAATTAATTGCTGGCATCTTAATTCCTCTTACACTTGTTTTACTGATCGCCGGGGCACTGATTACCGGCAATGTCAAAAAAACGATTACTCAGCTGGACGATTCTTATCTTTCAGCCGAAACACATCGTGCCGCTTGGCAGGTTGATTCTTTTTTCTCTGAATTTCTCGGAATGATCCGCTCACATGCCAGCTCTCAGGCATTTCAGGATGTTCTGAACGATTGGGGCAAGGAAGATTTCAAAGAGAGCGATTCGTTTCTTGCCGCAACGCAGGAATTAGACACCATTTATCAATCAAGCTCCAACAATTTAAAATCTGCTTGGCTGTGCAATGTTTCCGCCGGCGGAGAAATTTTATTCTATAACGGGGAAATTTACGGCAAAGAAACTTTAGATGCCTCCCAACGCGACTGGTATCAAAATGTTATGAGCACAAAGAGCACTGCCGTGAGCAGCGCTTACACCGACTCTGTCACAGGCGATACCGTTGTAGCAATTGTTGCGCCCGTCATGAAAGGCTCCGATGTTGTTGCAATTCTCGGCATTGACATCACAGTTTCCGGCTTAATTGAGGAACTCTCTAACGTTAAAATCGGCAGCAGCGGTTACATCACCTTATTCGATCCGAATAATACAATTGCTTTCCATCCGGACGCTTCCCTGATCGGAAAAAATCTGTCAGAGATTGATTACTCGGAAAATGTCGCCCAAGCCATTGAAAACAAGCAAACACAAAGCAGTCTCTCTTATGTTCGCAGCGGACAAGTTTACCAAGGGTCTGTATATTACTTAGAAGACTTCGGCGGGGTGGTTCTTGGAATTTTACCCGAAGCAGAGTACTCTACTTACATTACGCAGACCCTCGTTTCCATTGCAATTTGCTTTGTCATTTGCATTGTCGTTCTCGCTGTCATCATTACCTTCTTCGGCTTTAACATTACTCGTTCTGTCCGCAAACTGACGCACGCAGCCGGCGAGATTGCAAACGGTGCATTGGAGGTTGCTGTCGATGTGAAAGGCACGGACGAGGTGGCCGTTTTAGGGCATAATATTTACCTGATTGTCGGTAAGCTGAAAACTTACATGGATTGCATCGAGGAAATTTGTGATGTTCTGCACCAAATCGGCCACGGCAATTTGGATTTCACCTTACAGCACGACTATGCGGGTGAATTTTCGAAGGTAAAAGAAGAGCTTTTGCACGTTCAAAGCCTGCTTTCCGAAACGCTGCACGAAGTAGTTGTTGCAGCCGACCAAGTAAGCACCGGCGCAGAGCAGGTTGCTATCGGCGCACAATCTCAGGCACAAGGCGCCACGGAACAGGCCGCCAGTGCCGAACAGCTGACCGCTACCGTTGGGCAGATTTCCGAGCATATCCATACAAGCAGCAAATACTTGGAAAACGCCAATGAAGAAATGACGGCGGTTGTTACAGAAGTTCGCTCCGGCGACGAAAAAATGGAACATATGCTGCAAGCGATGAATGAGATTACACAAAGCTCTTTGGAAATCGAAAAAATTATCAAGAGCATTGAAGACATTGCATTCCAAACCAATATTCTTGCACTGAATGCCGCTGTGGAAGCCGCCCGCGCCGGGCAAGCCGGAAAGGGCTTTGCTGTTGTTGCAGATGAAGTGCGCAATCTGGCCGGAAAATCGGCAGAAGCTTCTAAGACAACCGCAGCGCTGATCGAAAAAGCTTTGGCCGCTGTCCAAAACGGCAAAACCATTGCCGATGAAACAGCCGCTTCTTTCCATCGTGTGTTTGAAGGGGTCAACCGCGTTGCCGAACATACCGACCGCGTTGTACAAAGCTCTGAAGAGGAAGAAAAGCAAGTACAGCAAACAGCAATCGGTGTAGATCAAATTTCGTCTGTGATTCAAACAAACTCCGCCAGCGCGGAAGAAGCCGCCGCAGCCAGTGAAGAGCTTGCCGGGCAGGCTCGCATGATGAAAAATCTTGTTGGAAAGTTTCGTCTTCATGAAAAAGAGGACCTGAGCCGCTTCTGAAAAGAGAAAAATACGCTAACAACGGCACAATAAAAACTTTTTCAACGCTATCGATTTCGGGCAATGAAAAACAAGTCCGCAGAAAAGCTTTGGCTTTCCTGCGGACTTGTTTCAGTTTGTCAAAAAAGCTTCGCTTTTTCACAAACTGAAAACCCTATCTTAAACGGAAAAGAGGGCTAAGCCCCTTTTCTAAGCCTTTCCCCCTTACAGCACAGCTTCTTTCTGAATTGGGCGGCAGTTTTTCGACAGCCTCAAATTTGAATCAATCGCTTTTCATGCAGACAAACGTCTTTTGTTTATGGAAGCTCAATCCATGGCTGCTCGCTCGAAATCGGCCTTGGCGCACGAAGTGTTTGAGAAGAAACCGTCGGAGGGTCGGGCATAAACTCTGTCATATTGCTCCAATAGCGCATTGGGCAATGGGTACGGCGGCAAGTGGGGTTTTCCCTCTCTCGAATTGCAATCGTTTTATAAAAACAGCGCCACAGCGCACGCATTTGCGCTTCCTTTTCCGTAATGGGAGGAATGGTCAGCGCTTCTAAAGAAAGCAAGCTGCCAACGCCTGCCTTCCACATCAAGGCAACGCCGTGCGTATCGTCATAAATTAAAAAATCCTCCGCGGCATACCGTCCGCAAAAATGCGGCGCTAAGTAAGGCAAAACGAAATTTTTCGGTGTGATTTTTGCCACGAGTGCCTGGCCCGTATCGGTAAAACGCACAAACCCCTGCAATAAATGTGCCTCATTATGTAAATGGCGCTGTGCCTCGTAAAGAGGCGCCACACGCGCATGGCTTCGCATGTAATAAACCTGTTTTCCGTAACGATAGCCAAACAGTAAAAAACGCAAAATCAGCAATTCTTTTTGCGGTGCACAGCTGCAAAAGACATCGCGCACCAAATCAGCCGCGTCGGGACAAATCTTTTTGGGAATCGAATCATATACGCGCTGCGCGTGAGCTAGGTCGGTATTCACAAATACATCTTGGTAAAAACTTGGCTGCGCAATCGACTGCTCACAAATATCCACCGGAGCAGTTCTGGTGTACACCGCTTCAAACACACAAGATAAAAACCCTTCAAAGCTTCCGTCGTAAAGATACCTTACATCCGACGCAAAAGACATGAAACAGCTTCCTCCCTTTTTTCTAACAGTGACGCATCACCCGGCAAAGCAAACGACTGCTGCGTCGGTGTAAAAAATGATAATTGCTCACAGCCGAAATGAAACGCCTGTCCGTCAAGCAGGGAATGCAGAATTTGGGCTCGGCTCGGCGGCGCTTGAAATCGCCTTGTTCCAAAGTCCGCGCAGATGATAAAATATTGTGCACGCTTGAGCACAACGCCCATTTTTTTGAGATCCGGCAAAGACAAACGCCCCGCGCGGCGCGCCGTACAAATTCTGCGTGCGCTTTTCACGCCGATGCCCGGCACGCGCAGAAGCTGCTCGTAAGTACAGGAATTGACATCCACAGGAAATTCTTCAAGATGATGCAGCGCCCAGTTGCATTTTGGGTCTATGTAAGGGTTAAAATTTTCCTGTGTTTCATCCAGCAGGTCTTGGGCCTGAAAACCATAAAAACGCAAAAGCCAATCTGCCTGATACAGCCGGTGTTCCCGCAAAAGCGGCGGCGGAGTGGAAGCATCGGGCAGTGCCGCATCCTGCACCACCGGAATATAAGCCGAGTAAAACACTCGTTTCAGCCCGTAGCGCTGATAAAGCCCTTCGGTCAAACGTAAAATCTGACGGTCGCTTTCGCTACTGGCCCCCACAATCATCTGTGTACTTTGGCCCGCGGGCGCAAAACGCGGAGCATGGCGATACCGGACCAAATCGGTTTGATTCTCTTGAATTCCGATGCGCACCTGTTTCATCGGGGCCAAAATACCGGCCTTTGTTTTTTCGGGCGCCAACCGGCGCAGGCTGTCCTCGCTCGGCAGTTCAATATTGACGCTCAAGCGGTCTGCCAGCAGACCCAACTGCTCAATCAAAATGGGGCTGGCACCGGGAATCGTCTTTGCGTGAATATAGCCTCGAAAACCGTATTCCTCCCGCAGCAAGCGCAGCGCCTCAATCATGCGTTCCATGGTACTGTCGGCGCTCCCACAAACGGCACTGGACAGAAAAAGCCCTTCAATATAATTGCGCCGATAAAATTCAATCGTCAGCTCGGCAAGCTCTCTCGGAGAGAAGGCGGCACGCGGGACGTCACGCGAGCGGCGATTGACGCAGTATTTGCAGTCATAAACACAAAAATTCGTCAGCAGCACTTTCAGCAGGCTGATGCAGCGGCCATCCGCAGAAAAAGCATGACAAATTCCCTGGGGTGCAGCACTGCCAAGGCCGGATGCATTCCCCGCACGCTGAACGCCCGACGAAGTACACGCGACATCGTACTTTGCACTGTCTGTTAAAATCGACAGTTTTTGCATTAAATCCATTCTTCGCTCTCCCCTTTGCAGGTATCGCTTTTTCAAGCGGCACAAATAATACTATTCGTAATAATAATACTATTCGTATTTACCAGCGTCGAATGGTTTGCACCACTTTTCCCGCAATAAAGAGAGAGTCGAGGTCTTCGCCCGTTAAAATCTGAGGAGGATAGGCCGGGTTAAACGGCTGGAGCACAACGGTATCGCCTTTAATGACATATTTTTTCAGCGTTCCCTCCCCTTCTCCAAATACTACCACACCTAAATCGCCGGAATTTAGCGTATTTTGTCGATGAACCAGTGCCAAATCTCCTTCGCAAATGCGCGGTTCCATGCTGTCGCCTTTCACTTCCAGATAAAAATAGCTTTCCGGGTCTTTCACGCGGGCATATTCCCGCCCCAGCTCTTCCTGTTCAGCGAACAAACCGTAACCCGCACGCACGGTTCCTAAAATCGGCACCAAACATTCCTGCACCGCATGATAAGGCTGTATATTGTCGCACACATCAAGCCCCAGCAAAACATCGCTGGGCACACTTAAAATTTCCGCTAATTTTGCAATCGTCTGCGGGTCGGGCGTTGCGGTTCCGCGTTCCCACTTTCCTACGGCCTGCTGGGTCATTCCAAGCTGCTGGGCAAGGCTTGCCTGAGAAAGCCCTTGCTTTTTGCGCAGTTCTTTTAATCTCTGTGCAAACACAAGTATCCACTCCTTATTCTGCTTCCTGCAAAAGCGGTTTGTTTTTCTTATTTTACTACTAAAAGTTGTTTTTGTAAAGCAAAATTACACCTAAAAGTTGTTTTATGGCATAAAAAATCCGCTCTGTGCAACATACACAGAGCGGAACAGGCCGATACCAATCGGATTTTACTTTGATTAGATTTCGTACCACTTGATCTCGTTGGCTTCCATGTCAAGCTCAAAGCTGGAGCCATCGCCCTTATATACGGTGGTGTGCTGGGGTTCATAAGTATTGTTGACCACGCAGTACTTACCGTTTTTGACATAGGCGTGCACTTCAACATTGAAGTTGGAAGAGAACCATTTGTGCAAGTCGGCTTCGTCGTGGGTAGACCACAAAATGGCGCGATAGAGGATACGGCTGTTCTCAAAGCTGTACGGCAAACCGCTGATGTAAACGCTGCGGCCTTTTCCGAATTCATTGACAGCCATCTGCACTTCTTTTTCACGCTGCACGAGAATCTGAGCACCTTCCAAAGCATAAATGGACTTCTTGCCCTCGCCGAAATCAACTTCTTTCGTCGTGTCGGCCAAGATGAAGTGATCTTTGTGCTCTTCCCAGTTGTATTTGTCGTAGTTCAGCGTAAAGCCGGTTTCTTTTTCTACGCCCATGACACCGGCCAGCTGTAAATAGCGGCCTTCATACTGGTGGCCTGCCGGCTCACCCACACCGATGAAGCCGCCGCCGTTGTGGACAAACGCCTTAATTGCCGTTGCAATGTCGGCATCCTCCCATACAGCGCCGCCCGTGTGTGCGGTATCCCCGTCACCCACGTTGATGATAACGTCAATCTCATCCAAAACAGACGGATTTTCTTTGATGTCGTCAAAGCTGATAAACTTCACATCAAACGGAGCGCCCGACAACGCCTCAATGATACCTGCATAGCTGTAATTCTGCTTTTGATACAGCGCATGGTGTACCATGTGGCAGCCCCAGCTGCGGCACTTGCCCCAGCTGTTCAGGACGGCAACGGTCTTGACACAATACGGTGTCGTACCTTTGATGTTTTCGTACAGCACGCGGAACTCATTGCAAACGCTCTCGATGTAATCAATAAACTCGGGGAATTCCAGTGCCAGCTTTAAGTAGCCGCCGTATCCGATGCGGTCAATGGGCTTGCGCAGAATGGCGCGGCGCGCTGTCACCCAGTTTTCCTTACCCTCTTTCACAGGGTCGCCGCCCTCATGGAAGGTATCGGGGAAGAAGTACGGCAGGAAGCGGCCTTCCGTGTATTTGACGCCGGGAATATCGCTGATCAAGCGCAGGGTGGAGCCGTTGCCGACGCTGCCGACAACCGCATCCAAACCGATGGTTTTAAACTCATCCATAAACGGCTCGGTACCGATAAAGTGGTCTCCGAGGAACATCATCGCCTCTTTGCCCAGCTCATGGGTAATGTCCACCATCTCTTTTGCCAGCTTTGCCACTTCGCGGCGCTGGAAAGCCATAAAGTCTTTAAACTCTTTAGAAGGCACACGATACTGGTTGTTGTAATAGCCCTGGTCAATGATGAACTCGGGGCGGAATTTGTAGCCCACTTCCTTTTCAAACTGCTCCAAGATATACGGAGAAACGGAAGCGGAATAGCCATACCAGTCTACGTATTTTTCGCGTTTGAGTTCGTCGAACATCAGCGTAAACTGATGGAAGAACGTGGTGTAGCGAATCACGTTGACATAGGGATGATCTGCAATAAATTTGCGCAGGCGCTCCATCGTAAACTTGTGCGTTTTGGGCTGGCGCACGTCAAACGTAATTTGATGCTCAAAATTCTGCCAGTTGTTCGTGACAGCATTGTACATATGAACGGGGTCCCAAATCAGATATGCCAAAAAGCTGACGGTGTAATCGTGGAACGCCTTCGGCTCGGCAATCTCAACACAGCCTGTTTCCTTGTTGTAGCACCATGCGTCGGTGGATACCACTTCACCCGTCGTGCGGTCGATCACTTCCCACCAGCGCTTGATGTCGTCGCGGGTGTTCACTTCCATCAGCTCGTCGGAAATGCCTTTCATCAAAGGAATTTCCAGCTTGCCCTCTGTTGCCGTGTAAAAGCCGGTCATGATGTAGCACTGCTGCACTTCATCCGGGTTTGCCTTCGCCCAGGCGTTATCTTTACGAGTGGTATAATAAGTAGAATAAATTTTCGCCCCAACCTGTGTCAGCTCCTCCGGGAACTCGGTGCCGTCACAGTCGCGAATGGCGTCAGCGCCCCAGCGCTTTAAAATATCAATCGTTTCCGGCACAATATCGAGGTTGGTCGGAATGGTTACACGGCCTTTGTTTAAATCGCTCATTGCGGATACTCCTTTGTATTTCAAATTGGTTTCACGTTCAGCGCAAGCTTTCGCAGCGCATAATAACAGGCTTTGCACCCAGTGTGCATTGCGGTACAAAGCCTGTTTTCTTGAGGTTTTAAAAGCGGCATGGGCCGAAATTTATTTTGTAAAGGGCTTATTGTAGAGGTACAAAAGCACTAAGATGCCCGCTAAACCCAGCAGCTCAGTGCCGAGGCCGCCGATTCCTTTGGACAAATCGCCGGAAAAGCCGTAGTTGTGTCCGAAGATAACCAATCCGATGCATACCAGCACGGCCACAAGGCCCACAACAACCCTCAGCTTTTTCTTTGCATATTCGTTCATTGCTTTTCGCCTCCTTAACCCTTCAGGCCGCCCAAGGTCATGCCTTGTGTCAGCTTTTTCTGCACGCACATATACAGAATCAATGTGGGCAGCATCACCATCACCATACCGGCGTACATCTGGCCGTACTCCGCCTTTGCGTTCTGTGCCTTCATCAAGTTCAGCAAGCCCACAGGCAGCGTGCGTGCGCCGTTGGGGTCGGTCAGCATCGTCATGGAAATGATGTACTCATTCCAGTAAGCCAGGAACTCGAACAAAATAACCGTAATAATGCTGGGCTTTGCCATCGGCAGAATGATGCGAACCATGGTGGTGAAGTAGCCTGCGCCGTCCACATAAGCAGCTTCCTCATAGTCCTTTGGCAAGGTAGCAAGGTAACCGCTGAGCAAGTAGATGGTAAACGGCAGTGTTGTAGAAGCCAGCACCACGGAAACAACAAAGGGGTTATTTAAGAAGAACGTGCTGCCAAATATACTTTTGACAACTTTATCGCCGGAAACAAACATCAAGAAGATAGGAACGACGATGTAGCTCACGTTGATGAAAAGGCCCGCCATGAAACAGGTGTTGAGCACTTTACTGCCCCAGAAGCGGTAGCGGCTGAGCACATAGGATGCCGGCAGAGCAACCAGCAACAGAATAAACAGCGAAAGCGCTGTGATCATCACGGAATAGAAGAAGTAATCGCCCATGCGCGCTTTTGTCCACGCATCGACAAAATTCTGTAAGTAAACGCCCTGCGGAAGCGCAAAGGGATTGCCGTAAAACTCTGTGTTTTGCTTGATGGATGCCATAAACACCCACGCAACAGGAACCACAATGGCAATCAGCAATGCGACGAGCAAAATATAAATAATAACTTTCGGCACAATGCTTGTTTTCGTGCCTGCAACTTTTTCGTTCATTCGCACATACACCGTCCTTCCTTAGAATTCCAGCGGCTCGCGCTTTGTAACGCGGTTTACAACAGCCGCCAGTGCAAACGAGAAGCTGAATACCACAACACCGACTGCCATGCCGTAGCCGTAGGTAGAGTTGGTGTAAGCTTGCTTGTACATATAGCTGAGGAACACCTCGGAAGCTCCGTCCGGGCCGCCGCCTGTCATCGCTTTGACGAACAAGAAGCTCATGTTGATATTGGAAATAATGAAGAATGTCAGGGTTGTGCGGATATTCGTCCAAATCAAAGGCAATGTAATCGAGAAAAACTGTGTGGTACGAGAAGCGCCTTCCAAGTTAGCGCTTTCATACAAGCTTTCCGGAATGGCAGACATAGAAGCCATGTACATTACCATATAGTAACCGATGGCCTGCCATACCATTGCACCGGCCAAGCTGTAAACAATGATCTTTTGGTCGCCCAGCCATGCCATGGGACTGTCTGTTCCAATGCCGAAAATGCTGAGAATGTTGTTCAAAAGGCCGCGGTTTACGTCGTAGATCGCGCTGAAAATTGCGCTGATAACAACGACGGAAAGAATGTTGGGAACATAGAAAATAACGCGGAAAATATTCTGTCCTTTCAGCTTTTCACGCGTGAGAATGGACGCGAAAAGCAGTGCAAATACAATTGTAATTGCCGTGACAACTACAATCAGCAAAACGCTGTTGCGGCATGCGCGATAAAAATTTTCGTCTTTAAAAAGAGTTACAAAGTTATCAAGCCCTACAAAAGTTTGGTTTGGGGAGTAACCGCCCCATTTAAACAGGGACATGCGGAACACGTTAAACGTAGGAACCACAAGAAAAATAAATGCCAAAATGGTTGCCGGAGCCACGCAGGCCACGATAAACCGGCTACGAGCCTTGTTCTTTTGCATTGTATCATCTCCACTTCGATTTAAAAAGCGGTGAGCAAAAAGCATCGCCTTTTACTCACCGCCCTGGTTTACCTTATCTCCTACGCGGCAGACACCAGACGGTGCCATCCTTGTTTGAATCGGTTCGCCTTTGTCGTGACGGATGCTTTGTCAAAATGATGTTTCGTCAAAGCACCCAAATAAAACTGTTTTTATTTTGCTTACATTGCTTCGCGCAGTGCTGCACAAGAAGCCTGAACCGCTGCTTTCCAATCGTCCACGGTCTTAGTGCCGTTTACAACGCTGTCCATGGTGAAGCATACATCGTCCTTAATGTTGACGCCTTCCACAGGAGCGGTCGTTGCGAAGGTGCCGATGGCAGCTTTTGCACCGTTATCATACACGCTGTAATAAACTTTGTTATCGTCACTGAGCTTATCGGTCATGCCGGTGATGGGCTGAACAGCGCCGGAGGCAGCAAAGATTTCAGCTGCTTCATCGCTGTACAGATAAGTCAGGAACACTTTTGCCAGCTCTTTGTTCTCTGCGCCGGCCGGAATCCAGCTCTGCTCAAAGAAGGTGTAGCTGTAACGGTCACCGCCCTCTTCGATTGCGGGCAGGGCCATGAAGCCCCACTCAAAGCCGTCTGCACGGGGAGCATCAGCCATTTCGCCGATTACCCAGTTGCCGTTCGGCATGAACAGTGCCTCGTTGTCGAGAATCATCTGCTGGTTTTTCATAAAGTTATCGTTGTTGGCATAACCGGTGGTAGCCTCGTTGGTGTTCTCAGCCAGTTTGCCGAGAATCTCAAACATTTTATCCATTTCAGGGCTGCTCCAAACGGCCTCATCATACTGCAAAGCCTTGTTGAAGAAGTCCTGTCCGCCAACTTCTGCCATCAAAGCATAGGTGAAAGCGTCGAGGTAGCCTGCCACAGGATAGGTGAACAGGGGAATATCCGTCTTATCTGCCAAAGCAAAGAACTCATCCCAAGTTGTGGGCAGCTCCAGCTCGCCGCCGCCCTCAGTGAAGTTTGCCTTGTTGTAGAACAAGCCGCAGGGGCCATAGAACATCGGCATCATGAAAACACGGTCATCGCCGTAGGGGTTCGTGGTCAGGTTGCCGGTGAAGCCGGGGATGATTTTCTCACCCACGGTGACATCCTCGCCCAAAACATTCATGCTCAGAACGTCGGTTACTTCTTCAATGGCATTCTCTTTGAGCATGGTTTCCGGCAAAGCCTTTTCACGGCCCGCTGCCAAGTGAACCACGTCATAGAAGTTACCGGCCTTCATCTGCGGGTCAATGACATCTTCCAGGTTTTTATCGGTAGTCAGCTCAACGGTTGCACCCGTTTTCGCCTCAAATCCATCGACAATTTGCTGCCACATTTCTGCGCCGTAAGCGGTTTCGATTGCCGCCACTTTCAACGTTTGGCCGGCATAATCACCGGTACCGGTTGCCGCCGCGGAAGTAGATGTCGCCGTACTTGCGGAACCTGCGGTCGAAGCCGCTGCGGAAGACGATGCCGCACCGCCGCAGGCCGTAAGCATTGACAAGCTCATGCCCAAGGCCAATACACTGCTGATTGCCTTTTTCATAAAACAAACCTCCTATAAATCATAAGATAACCGATGCAGACCAGCCAACCTCTAACACTCCACGCGTGGTTTCTGTGTCTGCCCTATGCTTTCAGTATAGCCTTTTTTAGATTTTATGCAAGAGATTTCTTGCTATTAAGTTTAATAATATTGCTTTATTGGTTATTTTCTTCAAAAACATCGGCTTTTCCATGCTTTTTATGTGTATTAACACAAAACAAAATTTTTTTCTTGCACATTTTAACCTTTATAGCTTTTTTTCGCAAAAAAATATTCAAATATTTTATACAATTATTTATTTATTCAAAGAATACTTGTTTATTTGCTTCCTTTCTGTCTTCTTTTTTCGGCATAAACTTAATAGATATTGATCGCATTGTTTTCGTTTTATAGCTATTTCATCCTTTTAGAGCAATATTATTAAATATTAATTTCCGTTTTTTTCCTTACCGTATCTTCCAAACCGCTGGTTTTTTGTCTCTATTCTACAAAAAACTGCTTCTCGTTTCGTACAAGCTGGAAAAAAGCAGGCTTCTCAGCGAAAAAAAACGAAACATCTTTTGATTTAAGCTTTTTTGTTCTTGTATTCCTTAATTATTACACTTATAATGAAAACAGAAGTCAAAGTATAAAAATCTTGTTGATTCCTCTGGACAAAATAAAAATAACACCGGTTTTTTGCATGTACTTTTCAAAAAAATGCTTTGCGAAGCGGAAATATCCGACATCATGCATAACCGAGGAGGAGGCTTTTTATGAGCAGCAGCAGATATGACATTGGCGACAGGCCCTCCGGACGCAGCCGCGCCGGCAATAATCTCAGCGGCGCAAGGCTTTTATATGTTACTGAAGCACATTTTAATACCGACTGGCACAGCACGCTGCACAGCCATCCTTGTACAGAACTGTTCTATTGCATCCGGGGCATCGGCGAATTCCGCATGAAAGAACAGGTTATTCCCGTCGGAAGCGACGATATGATTATCGTTAATCCGAATATCGAACATACAGAATCCAGCATTACCAGCAATCCGCTGGAATACATTGTTTTGGGAATCGACGGGCTTGATTTCAGCTTCGGCACGCAAAATAAAGACTACGCTATTCTTAACTATCGTGAAGATCGCAGTGAAATCACGTTTTTTCTGCGCACGCTTTTAAGAGAAGCCGGAGAAAACCCGCGCGGCTGGGAAGATGTGTGCCAGCATCTGTTGGAAGTTTTGTTAACGCTGATTTTGCGTCACACACACTTCACGATGCAGCTGGAGCCCACACGGCGCACAAACAAGGAATGTGCCGCGGCACGCCGTTATATCGATGAACATTTTGCCGAGTCCATCACGCTGGACCTATTAGCGGATATTGCCCACGTCAATAAGTATTACTTAGTTCATGCGTTTAATAAGGAATACGGCGTTTCCCCGATTAACTATCTGATTGAACGCCGAATCCGCGAAAGCAAATATCTTTTAGAAAACACCGATTATTCCCTTTCGCAGATTTCACACTTGCTGGGCTTTTCTTCGCCCAGTTACTTTTCACAGAGCTTCCGGCGCTTAACATCGCAAAGCCCTATGGAATATCGAAAGCAATGCCGCTTAGCGCGTGAACACGCGCAGAAGTCGGAAAAATAAACTGCCGCATCCTGTTGCCAAGTGAAATGGGCAGTTGTTTCAATTAAAGGAGGTTGCCCCTTGGGTTATGAAACCATACGGCTGGAAAAGCCGTTTGTTGTGGATGAAATTATTTCTATTCACTACTTTGAATACACGAGCACTTACTCTTTTGAAGGGGAAAGTCACAACTTTTGGGAGTTTTTATATGTTGACAAAGGCGAGGTGTCCGTTTGTGCAGGCGAGTGTCAGCATATTCTCCAAAAAGGGCAAATCATCTTTCACAAACCCGGTGAGTTTCACAGCCTTTGTTCCTGCGGCGGAACTGCGCCGAATCTGGTTGTCGTGGGCTTTGTCTGCAACAGCCAGCACATGCGCTTTTTTGAAGAACGCATTGAGTCGCTCGGCGACAGCGGGCGTGCGCTTTTAGCTTCTATCGTAACAGAAGCCTCTGCCGCATTTTCCTCCAATTTGGGCGACCCGCAGATGCTTCGGCTTGACCGGCGCGAAAGCGCTCCTTTTGGCGCAGAGCAGCTGATTGCCTGCGCGCTGGAGCAGCTTTTGGTACGCCTTGTGCGCCGCGCAGGTTCGCTGCAGACAGAGCGCTCGGGAACGATGATGCGCGAGCACAACCAGCAGGACTTTATTGCATCCATGACGCGCTATCTGCAAGATAACTTATCCCGCAAGCTGACGCTTGCGGATATTTGCCGTGATAACCTTGTGGGGCGCAGCTATCTGCAGAAAATTTTCCGTGAGCGCACCGGCGGCGGCGCAATGGAATATTTCGGCAACCTTAAAATTGAAGCGGCAAAAGAAAAAATTCGAGAGGGTTGTTATAATTTCACGGAAATTGCCTCTATGCTGGGCTATTCCTCTATTCATTATTTTTCGCGCCATTTCAAAAAAACAACGGGAATGACGCCGTCTGAATACGCATCTTCCGTTAAAGGGCTTTCCGGCAAAGCGCCTGAGAGTGAACATCTTTGAACATCCTGCGGACGATTAGACACCTAAGCGCTAATTGTGCAAATATTATGCCAAAAAATCTATTTTATAATCGCGCATAAGCTTTTAAAATAAACAGTAGAGAGAGCATGACGTACAACACGCGTTCATGCTGTTATAGACGAAACTACAACGCAAAGGAGCATGATGCACTATGTCTATTTTAGTAAGCGGCGGCGCCGGATACATCGGAAGCCACACCTGCATTGAACTGATGAAAGCAGGCTACGAAATCCTTGTAGCAGACAATCTTTACAACTCCTGTGAAGAAGCTCTGCATCGCGTAGAGCAAATTTCCGGAAAACCCGTTCCGTTTGTGAACATCGACCTTTGCGATAAACCCGCAGTTGACAAGCTGTTTGCCGACCATCCCGAAATTGATGCAGTCATTCACTTCGCAGCGTATAAAGCTGTCGGTGAAAGCGTTGCAAAGCCGCTGGAATATTACAGCAACAACCTGATCAGCGCGCTGAACGTGCTCGGCGCTATGAAGAAATACGGCGTGAAAAACTTCGTGTTCTCGTCTTCCGCTACGGTTTACGGCGACCCCGCCAGCGTGCCCATCCGTGAGGATTTCCCCGTGGGCGCTACCACGAACCCCTACGGCGCAACCAAAGTCATGAACGAGAACATGCTGAAAGATATCTGCAAGGCAGACCCCACCATGAACGTGGCTCTGCTGCGTTACTTTAACCCCATCGGCGCCCATGAGAGCGGCCTGATCGGCGAAGACCCCAACGGCATTCCCAACAATCTGGTGCCGTACATTGCAAAAGTGGCTGTCGGCAAGCTGAAAGAAGTTCATGTGTTCGGCAACGACTATCCCACCCCGGACGGTACCGGCGTGCGCGATTATATCCATGTAGTGGATTTGGCGCGCGGCCACGTTGCGGCTCTCAAAAAACTGGCCACCAACTGCGGCCTGTTCATTTGCAACCTCGGCACCGGCCACGGTTACAGCGTTTTGGATGTCATCAAGGCATATTCCAAAGCCTGCGGCAAAGAGCTTCCCTATGTGATTGACCCGCGCCGCCCCGGCGATATCGCCGAGTGCTACGCCGACCCGACGAAAGCCCGCGAGGAGCTTGGCTGGGAAGCTGAGTACGGCATCGACGAAATGTGCGCTTCCAGTTACAAATGGCAGAGCATGAACCCCAACGGATATAAGGGATAAGTTTATTTTCAAACAAAACATATAGCGGCAGTGCAGTTCGTTTGCGCTGCCGCGTGTAATATACGGAGGTTATTATCATGAAAAAACCGATTCTTGTTGTTATGGCCGCCGGCATGGGCAGCCGCTACGGCGGGTTAAAACAAATTGACCCGGTGGGCAATCACGGTCAAATTATTATTGACTATTCTATTTTTGACGCACGCCGTGCCGGTTTTGAAACCGTCGTGTTCATCATTAAGCACGAAATTGAAGATGCGTTCAAAGAGGCCATCGGCAACCGTCTTTCAAAAATCATGGATGTGCGCTATGCATATCAAAACCTGGAAGATTTACCCGCAGGCTACACTGTTCCCGAAGGCCGCACGAAACCCTGGGGCACCAGCCACGCCATTCTGGCCGCACGCGATGTGATTGACGCGCCGTTTGCCGTTATCAACGCCGACGACTACTACGGCCCCGAGGCGTTCCGCGAAATTTATAACTATCTGTCCACGCATGAGGACGGCGAGAAATACAGCTACGCAATGGTGGGCTATCTGCTCAAGAACACCGTCACCGAAAACGGCAGCGTTGCCCGCGGCGTGTGCGTAGAGCACAGCGACGGCACACTGGCAAGCGTTACCGAGCGCACCAAAATTGAAACGTATGAGGGCGGAATCCACTTCACCGAGGACGACGGCGCAACGTGGACGGATGTTTCCCCGGACAGCATCGTTTCCATGAACCTGTGGGGCTTCACCGAAAGCTTTGTAAAAGAAACACAGGCACGTTTTTCGAAGTTCCTTGACGAAGCATTGGTAAAAAATCCGCTCAAGGGTGAGTATTTCCTGCCCAGCGTCGTCAGCCAGCTGATTGAGGAAGGCAAAGCCGATGTTCGCGTGCTGCGCAGCACCGACAAGTGGTACGGCGTTACTTATAAAGAAGATAAGCCCGTTGTGGTGAAGGCCATCGCGGAAAAAACAGCAGCCGGACTCTATCCGGAGAATTTGTGGGAGGCGTAAGCAAATGGCACTTTGCAAAGCGGAAGAAACTCTGCCGCAAGCCTTAACCGGCTTTGATTTCGGCGGCGAAATTGTAGGCGCAGTGCGCTACGGAAAAGGACACATCAACGATACGTTCTGTGTTTATACGCAGAATGAGCAAGGCGACTGTGTGCGTTACATTCTTCAGCGCATCAACACGAACACCTTCACCGATCCGGACGGCCTGATGGAGAACATTGTGGGCGTGACCGATTACCTGCGCAGCATCATTGAGAAAAACGGCGGCGATGCCGCACGCGAAACCATGACGGTTCTGCGCACCAAAGAGGGCAAAAACTTCTACCGTGACAGCGAGGGCGGCTGCTGGCGCGTGTATCCCTTCATTGAGGGAACGGTGTGCCTGCAAAGCGTAGAAAAGC
This sequence comes from Candidatus Ruthenibacterium merdavium, assembly GCA_019119935.1. Classification (GTDB taxonomy): domain Bacteria; phylum Bacillota; class Clostridia; order Oscillospirales; family Ruminococcaceae; genus Ruthenibacterium; species Ruthenibacterium merdavium. The sequence goes on from DWWA01000029.1 coordinate 16,680, forward strand.
CCGAGCAGTTCTATGAGAGCGCAAAGGCATTTGGCCATTTCCAGCGCTTGCTCTCCGGCTATGACGCTTCTACCCTGCACGAAACCATTGCCAAGTTCCACGATACCCGCAATCGTTTTGCCAACTTCAAAAAGGCGTTGGACGCAGATGCATGCGGCCGTGCGAAAGATGTGCAGGCGGAAATCGACTTCGTGCTGGCGCGTGAAAAGGACTGCGCCGTGCTGATGGATTTGCTGGAGGCCGGCAAGCTTCCCCTGCGCGTTACTCACAACGACACGAAGCTGAACAATATCTTGATGGATAAAGCCACCGGCACCGGCATTTGTGTCATTGACCTCGACACCGTTATGCCCGGTCTTGCGCTGAACGACTACGGCGATTCCATCCGCTTTGGTGCAAACCACAGCGCAGAGGACGAGAAAGACCTCTCTAAGGTCAACTTTGACATTGAGCTGTATGAAATCTACACCAAAGGCTTTATGGAAGCCGCCGGTGACGCACTGACCCCCGCAGAGAAAGAATATCTGCCTTGGGGCGCAAAGCTGATGACACTCGAGTGCGGCATCCGCTTCCTCACCGACTATCTCGAGGGCGACCACTATTTCCGTGTGCACCGCGAAGGCCAGAACCTCGACCGCTGCCGCACCCAGTTCAAGCTGGTCAGCGACATGGAAAATTGCTGGGATGAGATGAAAGCCATCGCCGCAAAATATTAAAAAAATCGCCCGCAGCGCTCATCGGCGTATGCGGCAGAAAAAAAACGTGGATGTCAAACGACGTCCACGGTTTTTGTTGTATATGCACAAATTTTCATTATTTTTCTTGCAGGCGTTTTTATCGTACAACTGATTTGGTATAATAAAACAGGAAATATTTTCCTTTAGAAAAAGCGGCAAAAGAAAAAGCCGCGCATAAGCGCGGCATCAAGGCAACAAAAAAGTGGGTTCGGCAAAAGCCGGGTTACCACCATACCCTTCGGCACATCGGCCTTATCTCAGAACTCTGATGGATATTGATAAACTGACACAGTTTTCAAAAAAGTTTCTCTGATGGATATAGATAAACCGACACATCATAATCTGAGCTCTAGGGGTATTATAGCGTATTTCTTTGGAAAGGTCAACAGAAAGGATGAAAAAACATGAAGTACACGCTTGGTTTGGATATTGGCATTGGCTCGGTAGGTTGGGCAGTGGTTCAAAATGAGGGGGAGCACTGGATTGAAGATTTCGGCGTGCGGCTGTTCGAGTCCTCAGAAAATCCCAAAAATAAGTGTAACAAAAATCAAAAACGCCGCGCACAGCGTGCCGCCCGCCGCGTTACCCGGCGACGCAGCCACCGCAAAATGCGCATCAAGCAGCACTTGCAGCGTATGGGGCTTTTCACGCTGGACGAGCTTTCCCACTATTTTGAAGCCCCTCACCCCGACCCGCTTTCTCTGCGCGTCAAAGGCTTGGACGAACCCCTTTCCCCGTGCGAGCTGGCAGCGTGCCTGATCCACATCAGCAACCACCGCGGCTATCAAGACTATTTTGAAACCGACATCGAGGACATGACAGAGGAAAACAAGGAGGATCTGGCAGGCATCAGCCGCGTGAACCAGCTGATGGCACAGGGCGGCTACCGCACCGCCGCCGAAATGTTTTTGCGCGATGCCGCTTTTGCCTGCCCCACCGGGGGCCAGCAGCGCGCTTACATCAACCATCCTTATGTAACAGAACGCTGCTTGGTGGGGCGTGACTTGCTGCGCAAAGAGGTACAAATGCTGTTGCAAAAACAAGGTGAAACTTACCCCATTTTGCTCGCGCCCAACCCGGCGGTTAAAAAGCGCGCCGAAAAAGAGCCGTTCGCCGGCCCCATGACAAACGCCAAAATTTTAGAGGAAATTTTGCTGAACCAGCGCGACTTTGAGGACGGTCCCGGCACAGCGGGTGACCCCATGCGTAAATACAAAGGCTTTTTGGACACGCTGGGCAACTGCCGCTATTACCGCGACGAGCCATGTGCCTTCCGCGCTTCTCCCCTTGCCGACATGTATGCGCTGGTGAATGTGCTTTCCCAGTATCGCTACACCAATTTAGAAACGGGCGAAATTATTCTTGCGCCGGAGCTGGCGCGCTCTCTTTTGCAAAAAACGTTAGAGCAGGGTGAATTGAAGAAGGGCGATGTCACAAAGCTGGCGAAAAAATTCGGTACAGCCGTTAACATTCCCACCAAAAAAGAGAGCAAGGGGAAGGAAACGCTGGGCGAGTGCCTGAAATTTTTAAAGCCGATGAAAAAGGTGTTGGACGAGTGCGGCATTGACTGGCTTTTTGCCGTCGGCGAGGACTACACCGCGCCCGACACGTTGTTAAACCGCATCAGCAAAATTGTGTGCGAAAACCACACCCCGCGCCGCCGCTTGAAAGCGTTAAGAACTGTGCCGGAGCTGAACGAAACCGCCATCCGCAAACTTGCCGGGCAAAAGTTTTCCGGCACGGCTGCCGTTTCGGAAAAATATATGAAAGGTGCAATTGCAGCGTTTGAAGGCGGCGAATTGTACGGCCATTTTCAAGCAAAGCTGGACAACGCCCCCGTTATGGCAAAAGGCGGCACCCACCGCTTACTTCCCGCCTTTTCACCGGATGCCGAATTTGCCAAAAATGCCGTTGTCATGCGCAGCTTAAACGAAACGCGCAAAATTATCAACGCTGTTATCCAAGCCTACGGCGCACCCTATGCCATCAATGTAGAAGTGGCAAGCGAGCTGGGCAACAGCTTTGAGGAGCGCCAAAATATTGACAACCGTCAGAAAGACAATGAAAAAAACAACCAGCAAATCACCAAAACCATCGCCGAACTGCTGAACATTGAGCCAAACGCCGTCACGGGCGAAATGCGCCTGCGCTATCGGCTGGGCGAGCGTCAGGGCTGGCACTGTCTGTATTCCGATAAGCCCATTGACAAAGTCACCGCGCTGAACCCGCGCCGTCAAGAGTTTGAGGTAGACCACATTGTGCCGTTTTCGCTGATTTTAGACGACACCATTCACAACAAAGCACTGGTATACACCGACGAAAACCGCCGCAAAGGGCAAACCGTGCCTTTGATGTATCTGGACGCCGCCGGGTGCGAGCGCCTGCGCGTGCGTGCCAACGACATGCTGAAACACAAGCACATTTCCGAGCGCACCTACCGCTACTTAACCCTGCCCAATCTGGATAACGCCGAGCTGCTTTCCGAGTGGAAATCGCGCAACTTGAACGACACCCGCTATATTACCAAGTATTTGGTGCGCTATTTGAGCGAAACGCTGCAATTTGCCCCCGGTGCGCGCAGCACGCCTGTGTTCGGCGTAAAGGGTGCGCTCACCTCCTCTTTGCGGCGGCAATGGCTGAACAAACAGACATGGGGCAAAGACGAAAAGGACGCCACGCGCACCGAAACCCAGCTGCACCACGCAGTGGATGCCGTTGTCATTGCACATATCACGCCTGCCACCTCCATGCTGATGGAAAACAAGCTGCGTTTAAACCGCATGTACTACGCCGCAGGCAAGCAGAAAACACCCGAATATTACCAAACGATGGAAAAGTGCATCAACGCGCTGGAAGACCACTACCACATGCCGCGCCGCGTTTCGATGGAAATTTTGTGCCGCAAAAACGGCTGCACCGCCTTGCACCCTGCGCTGGGGCTGGAGGTAGACGTGCGCTTTTTTGACCTGGATGCCGCACGGAAAGAGGCCAAGATAAAAGCGAACGAAGCACAGGAGAGAGGAGAAGAAGTGCCGCCCGTTCCCACACGTGCCGAACTGTTAGAGCGTTACTACAACCAGCTGCGCAGCTTTTACCACGACGATGCTTTTGTATCGCGCCTGTCGCCGCCGCTGGTGAGCTATAAACTCATCACTCAATGCCGAGGAAATATACTAAAATCGGAAAATGCTATGCGGGTAAAGCAAACACCCGAAAGCCCGCTAGAAATGCAGCGTACAGACGTGCTGAAGCTAAACGCTAAAGATCTGAATAAGCTTTGCACCGATGACACCGACCTGCGCGAATCGCTGCAAGCCGCGTTTGCCCTGCCGCACAAAAGCGAGAAAGACACACTGGGCGACATTTTTAAGCAGAACGGCCTGACGGAATTTGTCACCCAGAAAGGCAGAATTGTGCGCAAAGTGACCCTAACGGGCGACGAGTGGCGAAACCCGTATTATAAGGAAACGCCCGAAAGCGGAAAAACTGCGCTGGATGTGCACAAATACTGGTGTGTGGAATTTTACCGCAACGAGAAAGGCGAGTTGCAAATGCGCGGCATTATGAAAGCAGACGTGAAGCGCGAGGGCAAAAAGCTGGTGCTTCAAACGCCGCCCCCGGCAGACTATGCCGCACATGTGATGTACCTGTTCCCGTATGAATATGTTGTTGTAACAAAAAGCAACGGCGAGGAAAAATGCCGCGGGTTCTACCGTTCTATTAAAGCAATTACAAGAAGTCAAATTAATATTTCCAACCAAAATGAGCCATTGTCTAGAGTTATTGCAATTAACGCAACAGACACCGTGCACAAATACGCCGTGTCGCTGTTGGGCAAGCTGGGAGGTGAAGTGAAATGTGGCGCACCCTTATCGTACAAGCCGGCGAAAAAATAACCCTGCAAAACAACTGGCTGTATGTCTATTCCGAGGAGCACGAGGCGCGTGTTCCCGTGGGCGATTTGTATTCCGTGGTAATTGACAACCGCCGCGCCATGCTCAGCGTGGCGGTGCTCACCACGCTGGCACAGGCAGGCGTTCATATTTTATTTTGTGACGAGAGCCATGTGCCCACCGCTCAATTGCTTCCCCTGAATGCGCACTACCAGCCGCTTGCCGTGCTTTCGGCACAAATGGCTTGGACGCAGGAATGGAAAGACCTGGTTTGGCAGCGCATTGTGCAGGCAAAAATTACAAACCAGGCACGCGCCCTGCGCTTTTGCCATGTGAAAACCGAAAAAGTGCAGGAGCTGGAAGCCCTTGCCGCCGCCGTTTTACCGGGCGACAAGGGCAACCGCGAAGCACAGGCGGCAAAACGCCACTTCCGCGCCTTGTTCGGCGCAGGCTTTACGCGCGGCGATGACGATGTCACCAATGCCGCTTTGAACTACGGCTACACCATTCTGCGCTCGGCAGTGTGCAAGACACTGGCGGCATACGGCTACAACTGTGCGCTGGGCGTGCATCACATCGGGCGCGGCAACGCTTTTAATCTGGCGGATGATTTGATGGAACCGCTGCGCCCGCTGGTGGATTACTGGGTGGACAGTCATTGTGACGAATTATTTGAAACGCTGACGAAATCGAACCGCAGCAGCTTGGTGGCACTGGTAAACCACGTCATCCGGTTCGAGAATAAAAAAATGCGGGTGCGCTACGCCATTGACTGGTATATAAAAAGCTTTACCGCCGCCGTGCAGGGACAGGACGCCGGGCTGCTGCGCCTGCCGGAGCTGCTGCGCAGTGACCCGTGCTTTGAGGATGAGCAGGATGGGTGAACGTTGGATGAGAGTGCTGATTTTTTTCGATTTGCCCGTTACCACCAAAAAACTGCGCCGCGATTATGCCCAGTTTCGCAAAGCATTGCTGAAAGACGGCTTTATGATGCTTCAATATTCGGTCTATTCCCGGCTGGCGCGCAACCACGACGACGCACAAAAACACCTGCGCACCGTGCAGGCGAATTTGCCGCCGCACGGTTCGGTGCGCTCCATGATTGTAACGGAAAAACAATACATGCAAATGCAGCTTTTGGTGGGCGAAAAGGTGAAGGACGAAAATTTCCTTGACACACGCGATTTGCTTGAATTATAATGAATAGGTAAAAAACACACCAAAACCGCAAAATCCCACAAGATATTGCGGTTTTGGTTCTCTGATGGATATTGATAAATTGATACAGGCTGGGGTTGTCCTGCATCAAGAAATGGTTTTGGTTCTCTGATGGATATTGATAAATTGATACGGGTTCCGGCGGGTTAGGTGGCGCGGCCGGTTTTGGTTCTCTGATGGATATTGATAAATTGATACCGCAACGACGGCAAAGGTTACACTACGAAAGTTTTGGTTCTCTGATGGATATTGATAAATTGATACAGAAATGGTGCGGGCAATTCATTAGAAAGGTTTTGGTTCTCTGATGGATATTGATAAATTGATACCAGACGAAATGCCCAGCAAAACGCCCAGAGTTTTGGTTCTCTGATGGATATTGATAAATTGATACATGCCCAATGTAGTGATAGAAACAGTTTTGGTTTTGGTTCTCTGATGGATATTGATAAATTGATACAGCAGGATTTTTTGGAAGCAATGCGGAACAGTTTTGGTTCTCTGATGGATATTGATAAATTGATACCGTGGTTTCGGGAATTTGTTTCACAATAGCGTTTTGGTTCTCTGATGGATATTGATAAATTGATACTTTTTGTGGGTAATTTGTGAGTTTATTTGGTTTTGGTTCTCTGATGGATATTGATAAATTGATACGGTACAGATGGCAAATACTACTTAACATCGTTTTGGTTCTCTGATGGATATTGATAAATTGATACCGGACGGTTACGCGGAATGATGGTGTTCTGTTTTGGTTCTCTGATGGATATTGATAAATTGATACCGTATCCTTGTAGGCTTTTAGTTCCACTGAGTTTTGGTTCTCTGATGGATATTGATAAATTGATACGGAAGCGTTAAACAGTAAATAACAGTTAGGGTTTTGGTTCTCTGATGGATATTGATAAACTGATAGAAAAACAGCTCCCCTGCCGTTGGCAAGGGAGCTGCTTTTTTATCTCTTCTTTTTTAGAAGCCGCCTGCGGTGCGGGGGAAGGGGATGACGTCGCGGATGTTGGGAATACCCGTCAAATACATAATCAGGCGCTCAAAGCCAAGGCCGAAGCCTGCGTGCTCGACGCTGCCGAAGCGACGCAAATCGAGGAACCACTCGTAGTCCTCGCGGTTCAGACCCTTTTCCTCCATCAGCGAAAGCAGAACATCCATGCGCTCCTCACGCTGAGAGCCGCCAATCAGCTCGCCGATGCCCGGCACCAGCATATCGGCCGCCGCCACGGTTTTGCCGTCGTCGTTCAGGCGCATATAGAAGCTTTTAATCTCCTTCGGATAATCGGTGACAAACACGGGCTTTTTATACACCTGCTCAGTCAAATAGCGCTCGTGCTCGGTCTGCAAGTCCACGCCCCACTCCACGGGGTACTGGAATTCGGCGTTGTTCTTCTTCAAAATTTCTACTGCCTCGGTGTAGCTGACGCGCGCAAAGTCGTTGCTTACCACGTTGTTCAGCTTATCCAGCAGCTCTTTGTCGAAAAAGCGGTTAAAAAATTCCAGCTCGTCGCGGCAATGCTCCATCACATAGCCGATGACGCTTTTAATCATGGCTTCGGCGCAGTCCATATCGTCGCGCAGGTCGGCAAACGCCAGCTCCGGCTCAATCATCCAGAACTCGGCGGCGTGGCGCGGCGTGTTGGAGTTTTCGGCGCGGAACGTCGGGCCAAAGGTATACACGTTGCCCATTGCGGTTGCCATTGCCTCGGCTTCCAGCTGGCCGGAAACCGTCAGGTTGGTGCTGCGGCCGAAAAAGTCCTGCGAAAAGTCCACTTTTCCGTCCTCGGTGCGGGGGACATTGTCAAAATCCATCGTGGTAACGCGGAACATCTCGCCCGCGCCCTCACAGTCAGAACCCGTGATGATGGGCGTGTGGACATACACAAAGCCCTGCTCTTGGAAAAACTTGTGGATGGCATACGCGGCGGCACTGCGTACACGGAACGCCGCACTAAAGGTATTGGTGCGGGCGCGCAAGTGCGGCATAGTACGCAAAAACTCCACGGTGTGGCGCTTTTTCTGCAACGGGTAGTCGCTGGGGCAAGTGCCCAGCACTTCCACACTGTCGGCGTTGATTTCCAGCGGCTGCTTTGCGTCCGGGGTCAACACGACCATGCCTTTCACGCGCAGGCTGGTGCCTACGCCCGCTTTGGCAATCTCTTTATAATTTTCCAGCTTTTGCGCTTCAAACACCACTTGAAGCGACGAAAAGCACGAACCGTCGGAAAGCTCGATAAAGCCGATGTTTTTGGAATCGCGGACGGTTTTTGCCCAGCCGCATACGGTGACGGTTTCGCCGCCTTGGAAGCTGCCGCGCAATAAACTTTTAATGGGGGTGTGCTGCATGGTAATTTCCTCCTTAAAAATAAAAAAATCCGACAGCCTGTTCCTCCTTGTGACGCGCACAGCAAGCTGTGCGGCCTTTAGGACGAATCGCTGTCAGAATCCGCGGTGCCACCTAAATTACCGAATTTACTCGGTCGCTTTTGACGTTCCGTTTTGAAACGCTGCCGCTGTAACGTGCGGCGCACGGCGCACCTACTGCCGCCGGGGCGGGTTCGGCTTGCGGCTCGGGAGGGTTCTTCGGCGCGGCTCTTTGCGCAGGGCTTGCACCGTCCCCTGCTCGCTGTGGCGGAACACCGCGTGTACTTTTCTCCGTCGTTGCCTGTATCGTTTGATATTGATTGTATCACTGCGTTTTTGCCTTGTCAAGCCCTTTTGCCGGGCGCGTTTGGCCCTTTGCCGGGCGGCGATTGCTTTTGAAACAGAAACCCCTGCTTCACACAACATTTTTACATGGTGAAAATGCAACTTGTTCCTTATAATAAAAGAAAAAGGCTTTATTTTTTGCTACAATTTCACAGCACAAGGAAACGGAGGATTTCGCCATGAACAACACCGCCCAAAACATCGAGCGGCTTTTACAGTTCGGCGTACAGCACAAGCTGATTGCACCGCTGGACGTGTTTGTCGCACGCAACACGCTTTTGGATTTATTTGGCCTTGCCGAGCCTTACGAGGGCGTTGTGCCCGAGGAGCACTTCGACACGCCCACCGAGCTTTTGGAGCTTTTGCTGGACGATGCCGCCGAAAAAGAGCTGTTTGACAACGAAGTGCCCGCACTGCGCGTCAATTTTGAGGCACGTATTATGGGCGCACTGATGCCCCGTGAAAGCGAGGTTGCCGCACGTTTTAACCAGCTTTGGAAAACCGAAGGTGTTCAGGCGGCCACCGATTATTTCTATGACCTGTGCATTACCTCCAACTACATTCGCACCGCGCAGATTGCGAAAAACATCAAGTGGGATTACCCCTGCAAATACGGCAAGCTGGAAATTACCATCAATCTCACAAAGCCGGAAAAAGACCCCAAGACGATTGCGCTCGAAAAGCTTCAGCCTGCCGCCAGCTACCCGAAATGTATGCTGTGCATTGAGAACATCGGCTATGCAGGCCGCGTGAATTTCCCCGCGCGTCAAAATCACCGTGTGGTACCCATCAACCTGTGCGGCAAAGAGTGGTTTTTGCAGTACAGCCCGTATGTATATTACAACGAGCACTGCATTATTTTTGATTCCGAGCACGCCGACATGCGCATCAACCCCGGCACGTTTGCACAGATTTTCGATTTCGTGCGCCAGTTCCCGCACTACACCTGCGGTTCTAACGCTGATTTGCCCATTGTCGGCGGCAGCATTTTGAGCCACATGCATTTCCAGGGCGGCCGCTATGAGTTCCCGATGCAGCGCGCGGCGGCTTTGGCGCATTTCAAATGCCCCGATTTGCCCGACATCACCGTGGAAACCATCCGCTGGCCGGTGAGCACTGTACGCGTGAGCGGACACGACACCGCCCAGCTGCTGGCTTTTGCCGAGCGCGTACTGTCAACATGGCGCGGTTATTCCGACCCGGAGGCCGATGTGCTGGCATACACCGAGGAAAACGGCACGGCAACCCCGCACAACACCATCACACCCATTTTGCGCTACGACGCCGAAAAAGGTTACATTCTCGACTTGGTGCCGCGCAACAACCGCACCACTGAGGAGTACCCCGAAGGTATTTTCCATCCGCACCGCGAAATTCACCACATCAAAAAGGAAAACATCGGCTTAATTGAGGTCATGGGCCTTGCCATTCTGCCGGGCCGTCTGGAAAAACAGTCCGCTGAAATTGCGGCGGTACTGTCCGGTAAAGCCGACGCGGCAAAAGCCAAAGAGGAAATGCCGGTTCATGCCGACTGGATCGATTTCTTGGTGGAAAAATACGGCACAGCGCTTTCTGCCTCCGAAGCACAAAATGCTGTGCGCACGGAAATCGGCGCTAAGTTTGAAACCTGCTTGGAGCATGCCGGCGTATTTAAGCAAACTCCGGAAGGAAACGCCGCCTTTGCCCGTTTCCTGTCCAAAGTGGGCTGTGTAGAGGTATAATTCACTTCCGTCGCTTATCTCAAAAACCAGCGCTCCGGCGTGTCGCAGACACACCGGGGCGCTTCTTTATCTCATTTTTTGTAATATTTTTATTTCAAAATACAATTTGTATTTTTCTACCTGATTTTTTACTTAAAGTAATTTAATCAATATTATATACTATAAGTTAAAATGTAGGATGGTTTTTTGCCTCTTTCCAGCGAGCAAGCTGCGCCTCATATTGGGCGGCAATCCAGCTTTCGGCCGCTTGCAGCCCTTCCTCGCTCAGCTCAAATTGCTCGGTTGTCTTTTCGCTTTCATCCGTGTGAGCAAAGTTCCACGGCTGCGGCCAAACTGCCGCGCAAAAATGCTCCTCGTCAATCCAAACGCGCCAGCGCATGCCCTGATAAGAGCCTGAATATGACTTGTTTGCCCGAATAAATGTCATGCCGGGCACTTTCGCAATCTCGTTTGCCATGCTTATTCCCCCTGTGCCGTGTCCAGCATGGTGCACGCCTGTTCCGCGTCCAAAACCACTTGGCCGTTTTCCATTACAAAGCACGGAATACCGATGTTCCCTGCGGCGCGTACGTCGTCAAATACATGGCTTTTATCACGCACAGCCAAAAAATCTTTTAAGTTTTGTGTGCTTTCGGTAATGTCTACCCACGTCCAACCGATTTTTTCCGGATGCGCTCCCAGCCACTCTTTCAATTCTACACAATCCGGGCAAATCAACGTGCCGTAAATAGTTGCTTTCATCAATCGTTCTCCTTTTCTGCTTTTTACTGCTCTTGTTTTCTCATAAAGTGCTGCGTTTTTTCTCAAGAGCGACCAGTAAATTCTCTGCCGCCTCTTTGATAGCGCAAACCGTTTGCGTGCCGTCAGAAAGTTCCGCTGAAATCGGAAACCTCAGGATATAGTCGGTGTGCTTAGGGTCAGGACTACGCTCAAACGGCAGTACTTGACATGCGAGTTTCTCTGCCCACTCGAACTGTGCCTTTCGATTGACGCCGGAAAGCCATATTTCCAGCCGAAATTCCCGATGGCGGAAAACAACCACCATTTTGAGCCCCAAGCGCTTTAAGCACACATCATAAAATTGAAAATAAGAATAGTCCATACCGTTTTCCGTCACATTTGCCTGAAAGGTATATTCCGGCATTTGTTGTTCCAATTCCCTGCGCAGAAAGCGGAACAAAGTAAGCCATTCTTGATATGCTTTTTGCAGCTCGGTATTCTGAAAAAGCTCATGATAACATTGCAGTAGCCCTTTATCGAAATGCATACTCACAACTTCCTTTTCATGCTGAAATTTAAACTACGACAAAACCCCCGGAATCAAGCGATTCCAGGGGTTTTCTTCTGGTTGCGGGAGCTGGATTTGAACCAACGACCTTCGGGTTATGAGCCCGACGAGCTACCGGACTGCTCCATCCCGCGTCATGTTACTTGTATATTATAACGCGCACCCACTTGTATGTCAAGTATTTTTTTATATTTTTTTGACAATCCCTCTTTTTTTATTATATAATGAATTGTTGTGAAAAATACATCGCATGGGTTTTATAGGATGGAGTGAAGGAAAAATGACAATGGGCGCACTGATTGTGCTCGCACTTGGGCTTTCGATGGACGCTTTCGCAGTATCGGTATCCAACAGCCTTTGCTGTGCAGGATTAACCAAACGGCAAGCAGTCCAAGCAAGCGGCGCATACGGGTTATTTCAAGGCTTAATGCCCTTGTTAGGCTGTTTGGCGGGAACGCTGTTTGCTGCCGTTGTTCAGCAGTGGGATCACTGGCTGGCATTTATTTTACTGGCCTTTATCGGCGGAAAAATGCTGATAGAAGCCATTCGAGAAATGCGCAGCAATGAGCCAGAAAGCTGTCCCGCTTCGCTGTCCGGCAAGCAAATTTTAGTGCAGGCAGTTGCCACCAGCATCGACGCCCTTGCCGTCGGCGTGAGCCTGGCCGCTCTCTCTGTGAATATCTGGAGCGCCAGTGCCTTAATTGCTGTAATCACATTTGCCTGCTGCTTAGTGGGCCATGCCATCGGCAAACGGTTTGGGCGAATGCTTGGAAAAAAGGCCGAAATTTTAGGCGGCACCATTCTTGTTCTGCTCGGCGTGAAAATTTTAACTGAGCATCTTGGCCTTTGGGGATAAACAGACAAGCCTTTTTATTTGATAGGCAGCAGAACGCAAAAACGGCATGGGAACACCTGTTTCGCATGCCGTTTTATGTTTAATACAAAAAGTATAAATATACGGATAGTTATTTAAAAGCTGTATTTCAGATAATCAGGATCCTCTTGCTCTTTGCTCTGGTCTTTTTCATCTGTCTGCACAGTTTTCTCCGTTTGAGCTTCTCCTGCTTCTTGTGCTATTTCCGAAAGCGCTTGCCCCACCTGCGCGGTTAAGCTTTGAGCTTGATCTTCCAGTTCGTCGAGCTCTTCCTCTTTTTTCTCAATCATTTTCTGAGCGCCTTCTAGGCCGTTTGCGTTCATTTTATCAAGTTCAATTTCCGATTGTAACACCGCGCCTTCACGCTTCGTTTTTGTGCGCACATCATCCACTGTTTTTGCGTGTTCCATGCTGACAGATAAATTCATCATGGCACTGAGCTTTTCTTGCTCCAACTCATCTTCTGTTTTCGGCTGATTATTTTCCGGTTTTTCGTCTGCCTGGGTTTTCTGCATGCTTTCTTGTGTTTGCTGAGCTGTCATTTGAGCAACTTGTTCATCAATCGCTTTCATTTGCTCCTCATACGCTTCCAACTGGGGACGCATGCTGTCCATTGTACGGCCTTCTTCTAAACCGGCGGCAATGAATTCGCTCTTTCTCTCTTTGAGCGCTTCTTTCTGCTTCAACAGCTGTTCAATCACCGAGGCCGCTTTTCCTTGCGGAGAAATGGTCAGCCGATCTTGGGAGGAACCAAATATGCTTTTTACTTGATTTCCTCTTATGTCATTTTGCCCAGCGAAAACAGGATTTTGCCGCCGCAAAAAAGTAATTCCCGATAGTTTTGATACATTCATAAAAGCTTCCTCCCCATCATTCAAATTTATAAAACAGCTGCCACTTTATTTTTCTCTCTGAGAAAGTTATCCAATGTTTTTCTTATTTATCAAGAGGTTTTCCCAGTTTTTATTTACCGGGGCTTTCAAATTCTGCTAGACAACAAAAAAGGCAGCTCTTCCCAAACGGGCGGAGCTGCCTTTCAAACAGTTCTTTTTTATACAAATAGTAATAATCATGATACACAGCGGCAAGCTTTTTCCAACCAAGCTTTTTCCTGCTCTGTCAAATGGGGTTCAAGTGTTTTAAATACCATCGCATGATAGGCGTTCAGCCAATTTTTCTCATCCTGTGTCAGCATTTCAGCCAAAACGGGCTTCGTGTCAATGGGGCAATAGGTAATCGGCTCAAAGCAATAGAACTTGCCATACTCAGTTTCTTTGTATTCTTTGCACAGCAATTCGTTTTCAATGCGGATACCGAGCTTTCCTTCCTCGTAAACGCCGGGCTCATCCGTTACCGTCATGCCCGGAACAAAAGGCGTTGTTCCGCGGGAAGAAAGGCTTTGCGGGCCTTCGTGAACGCCGCCGACAAAACCAACGCCGTGGCCTGTGCCGCAGCGGTAATCTAAGCCCTCGCGCCACATGGTTTCACGCGCCAAAATATCCAAATGCATCCCCGCCATGCCCTCTTTAAACACTGCGCGGGCAATGTCGATATGGCTCTTCAACACCAAAGTATAGTAGCGCTTTTCCTCTTCGGTCAATTCTCCGGTAGAATAAGTACGGGTAATATCCGTTGTGCCGTCGCGGTATTGCGCCCCGGAGTCCACGAGCAAAAATCCGTGCTTTTCAATGACAGCGCAGGTTTCGGGTTCCGGCGCATAGTGCATCATAGCGGCATTGCCGCCGTAAGCCGCAATGGTGTTAAAGCTTTCTCCGAGATTATCCGGCTGAACGGCACGCGCCGCACGCAGCCAGGCGTCTACGTCGCATTCTGTCACGCGTTTATTTTCGGCAAGCTGTGTTTCCAGCCAGATGGCAAAGCGCACCATCGCAACGCCGTCTTTTACATGGGCATTTTTCAAATTTTTAATTTCGGTTTCATTTTTGACACCCTTGAGAAGTGCAACCGGCTCTTCGCCCTCCTGCAAAGTGACGGCGCTGTTTTCTTTGAGGGTGCGATACAAGCGGTAAGAAAGGCCTGTTTTTTCATACAGCATTTTGACAGGCTGTGTCAATCCTTTCAAAGCCTGCTCCACTTCCTCGTACTCGCACACTTCAACTCCCTGCTCCACAAGCGCCGTGCGAATTTCTTCCGGCAGGCGTTTTGTATTGATGAAGAGCACAGCTTTTTCCGGTAAAACCAAGCAATAAGCCATTGCAAAGGGATTGTATGCAATATCGCTTGCGCGCAGATTGAGCAGCCATGCCACACTGTCCAAACGGCTGACAAGTGTTGCGTCAGCGTGGTGTTTTGCCAAAGATGCGCGCACATCGGCTAATTTTTCCGCAGCTGTTTTTCCGGCAAATTCAACGCCAAGCGCCCAAACTTCGGTTGCGGGAATTGCGGGGCGGTCCAGCGTCCAAATCTCCGACACCAAGTCCTGATCACAAACGGAAACCTTTTTATCAGCAAATGCTTTCTCCAGTTTTTCCACTGCGTCTACGGCATTCACTTTGCCGTCCAAGCCCATTACACTGTCCGCCGGCAGCTGCTCGGCAAGCCACTCTTCCACCTTGGGAACACCCGGCTCATTCATGCGCATCAGTTCAATGCCGCTGCCCGCGAGCTCACGCTCTGCCTGAATAAAATAACGGCCGTCTGTCCAGAGCGCCGCCTTTTCCGCTGTTACCGCCAAGGTTCCCGCAGAGCCGGTAAATCCGGAAAACCAAGCGCGCGCACGGTAGTGCTGCGGCAAATACTCGCTCATGTGCGGATCGGCAGACGGAATCAAATATCCGGCCATCCCATTTTTCTTCATTGCGCTTTGCAAAGCACTGATTTTTTCACTTGCATTCATTGCGAATTCCCCTCTCTTGCAACACGCTGCATCCACAGCATCTTTTTAAAAAATTTCTGGAACCATCAAGCACGCCTTACGATACGCTTATATACAAAATCAGTCTATCACATTGGCATGCCTTGATAAAAGCAAACCAGTATCGTGCCAAGCGGCAGGTACTGCTTTGTGTCATTTTGATAAGCAGGCATTGGCAGCAAATTCCTTTTGTATCAATGAAAACTTTTTCACTGAATTCTTCCATTAAGTGCTCCATGCTTATTCTAGGCTTCATGACAAAGCCAAACTTTACTACTATAAACCGGCGCAGGAACAACCCGTAGACATTATACCACAAGCCGGAGAAATACAAAACCTTTTTCACAGATCTGTATATTTCTGCTGCGGAGTTTTACAGTAATTCCTTTTTTTCGTCACAAAGCCGGCGACAGAAATTTCTGTCACCGGCTTTGTATTCATGTTTCGTGGTCACTCCATACTTCAAGGCAACGATGAAAATCCAAATAAAACAGCTCGCATCATCCCTTTAGAAAATACGTTGTAAAAGGCTTTTTAAACAAACTCAAAAGCGCTGTGCTTTTTATTATGCCAAGAAAAATCTTTCAGCGCCTGCGAACTCAGCCCCATCACATGGCCGCAATCAATACTTGCTTTCTTCTTCAAAGGCTGTCGATTTTTGAATCGATGTCATCGGCTCTTGTAAAAAAAATTCTTCGCCGTCATCCTTTAAAGAAAATTCACCGACAAGGCGTTTGAGTGTAACTGCCTGACCGGACAGCTCTTGGCTGGCAGCAGCGCTCTGTTCAGCAGTTGCGCTGCTGGTTTGCACAACAGAAGAAATTTGGTCAATGCCTTGGGTAATCTGCGTAATCGCAATCGCTTGATCACTGGAAGCATTCGAAATTTTTGCAATGGACTGAGCCACTTCATTGGCGCCCTCCACTGTCTGTGAAAGCGCCTGAGCGGTATCGTCGGCAATCGTCATACCATTTTGAACCGCCTGCAGCGAGCGTTCAATCAACTCTGCTGTGCTCTTGGAAGCTTCACTGCTCTTAGAAGCAAGATTTCGAACCTCATCCGCAACAACGGCAAATCCTTTGCCGGCCGCACCTGCGCGCGCAGCCTCAACCGCTGCGTTCAAGGCCAAAATATTGGTTTGGAACGCAATGTCCTCAATCGTTTTGATAATTTTGCTGATTTCATTGGAGCTGCTGGTAATTTCCTGCATCGCCTGAATCATGTCCTGCATCTTTTGGTTGCTGGCGGTCATTTCATCGCTGACCTTCTGCACCTGAACATGCGCATAATTAGCGCTCTCTGCATTTTCTTTTACCTGAATGGAAATTTCATTGATGGTAGCTGCCAGCTCTTGTACAGAGGAAGCCTGCTGTGTCGCGCCCTGTGAAGCGGCATTCGCGCCGGCCGCTACCTGATCCGCACCGGAGGCAACCTGCTCGGACGCATCACGAATCTGCGCCATTGTTTTGCTGACAGCGGTCGCAGCCTGATCCATGCTCTGCCCGATTCCCACAAAATCGCCGCGATAAACAACAGAATCTCTGGTATTCAAATTGCCCCGAGCAAAGTCCAGCATGCGATTGTCAATCGATTCAATATACGACTGAAGGGTGTGTGACATCTCGCGCATCGATTGTGCCAAATGACCGCACTCATTCTTAGACTCATAAGAAAGCTGAATGTCTAACTTTCCTTGTGCCATCTGAGCCGCTGCAGCTTCCATTTCCTCCAAGGGAGGCACAATGGCCTTGGTTGTTGTTTTTGCGAGGATAAATGCCACGCCGAGCATGACCAAACCTACAACCGGCAGCGTAACACGGGTGATATTGATGACCGTTGTCATTTGCTGAAGCGTTTCAGTTCCGTAATTATTCGTTACTGTCATCATAGAGCTAATTTGAGCATCCATTTCATCCAGTATCGGACTGAACTCTTGTTCTAAGTTTTGCCACACTTCCTGCTGGTTTACATCGCTGTTACTCATGGCGCTCATGATATCTAAGAAGTACACATCGGCACGCTGAACAATGTCCTGCAATTTTGTGAGATCTTCCGGATCTCCTAAGTAAAAACCTTTTAAGCTCTCCAGCGAATTGCGCACTTCATCCGCAGATGCTTGTGCAGACTGTGTGGCGTCTTGAATCACAGAGGCATTGTCTGAGCCAAGACCTCTGTACATTTCTTTTTGCGCGCACTCAAAGCTGGTGCGAATCTGACTCATTAAATTAACAGAACCCTGCACTTGACTCGCATAGACATCCATCGTACGAGCTAAGATTGCCACCGAAATACTGCCAATACCGGACAACACCATCATTGCAGCACAGATAATCGCAAAGCTGATAATTAACCGATTTTTAATTTTCATATCCTTCATAACATAAGACTTCCTTCCCTTTTAAACACATTCCGGCTGACAAAAGCGTTATCAGCGGAAAATATCTTCACTATCGCGGCTCGGATACACCAGTTCAGCGCACAAAAATAAAAACCGACGATTTGATCCCTATCGCCGGTTCTATTTTCAAGCAGCTTTATGCAAATGCGCTGTAAAAATTATCTCCCAAAACCTGCTCTAGGGAAAGCAAAAGAATAACGCCGCGGCTATTCTTTGCAAGGCCTTTTAAAAATTGACTTGCAACGCCCGAACCAATGCTCGGCGAAGGCGAGATGCTCTCTTCATCAATCGGAGCAACTTCATCTACGCTGTCCACGATTAACCCGACATTCGCATCGTTGAAATTCATCACGATAATGCAAGTGTGCGCGTCATAAGTTGCTTCCATCTTTCCTAAACGCAGCCGCAAATCCATCACCGGGATCATCTTTCCGCGCAAATCAATCACGCCTTTTGCATACATGGGAAATTCGGGAATCTCGGTAATCTCCTGCATTTGAACAATCTGCATGACATTCGCAATGGGAATCGCAAACAGCTGGCCGTCTGTCCAAAAAGTCAGGTACTTGCCTTCGAGTTCACTTTCCTCTTTTTCCGTCAATTCCGCAAAATTCTGATTGGTATCCATGATCGCACTTCCTCTCCTTTTTTCTGCCGGAAAAGCTGAATAATATCCGCACTGCACAAACGCTTAAGCAAAGCCTCCGAAAACAGCTTTGCGATTGGTACACCCGCACCGAAAATGGGTTTCCCGGTGTTTCATGTACCAACCAATTACTGCTGCGCAAAAAGGTATGTTCTTCGCCAAAGCGTCCATCAGGCTTATTTGCCTGCTTCCAGCGTTTTATTGATCATTGCTTTCATTACGGAAAGCACTGTTAAGTTAGTGCTGTAAGCATTGCTGGCAGTCATCATATCCAGCATTTCTTCCGTGGTATCGACATTGGGATACTGGACATATCCGTTTTCATCCGCATCGGGATGTGTGGGATCATACACGGAAAGAAAGTCACGGTCACTTTCAACCACTTCTGCTACACGCACGCCGCCCGTTGTCTGGGTGCGGGCAGCACCGCCCGCCCCTGATGCATTGGCCTGGGCCTGCGTTAAAGCCGTTTCAAAATTCAACTCGCGTTCTTCAAACACTACTTGCTGACGGCGGTAAGGCGTTCCATCTTCCGTACGTGTCGTATTGGCATTGGAAATATTTTGCAAAGTCACATCCATTCGTGTACGTTCAGCTGAAAGCGCAGAACCCACGATATCAAGCGAACCTAAAAAAGCCATTTGATCGTCCCCCTATTATTTAATGGACGAATTGAGTACGGTTTGATAATTTTTAAATTCACCGCTCACCTTATCCATCAGCATG
Organism: Candidatus Ruthenibacterium merdavium; assembly: GCA_019119935.1. GTDB lineage: Bacteria > Bacillota > Clostridia > Oscillospirales > Ruminococcaceae > Ruthenibacterium > Ruthenibacterium merdavium. The sequence continues at coordinate 35,777 of DWWA01000029.1, forward strand.
CTGTACTGTACATAAGCTTTGTACAATTCCATGCTTTCCACATCACTATCAACATTGTTGCCGTCGGCGCGAACTTGTGTATCCGTGCGCTCAACAATTTCAGCCTTATATGTACCGGTCGGTTTGGTACCTGCCAATACCTCTTCGAATACCATGCTCTTCGCTTTATATCCAGGTGTAGAAACATTGGCCATATTTTGCAGATGAAGCTGCTGCTGCTGCCATGTGGCACTGACGCCCGCTTCAAGCGCATTCAGCGTTTTTGAATCAAAAAACATGCGGGTTTCTCTCCTTTTTCAAATTTCGGCAATACCGCGCCGCTCACTGATTCGAACGGCACGGTATTGTCTTTCAATGCATTTACCCTTGAGAACGAACGTTTTTATCGGCCTGCACAAAAGCATCACGCAGCTGCGTAACCATCTCAATTACATCATCCATATGCTCCGATGATTTGCGAACATTCGCTTGGACAATCTGCTGTAAAAAGAAATTATACAACATTTCTAAATTATTCGCAATCTCATACTGATGGTTTAATGTTGTTTTGAGGTAGTTTAAAATCTTTTGTGCCCGAATCAACTCTCGATTGGCAACGGTGTAATCGCGTGTTTCAAGCCCGCCTTTTGCAGCATACAACGCTTTTAACAGGCCATCGTACAAGGTATTGAGCATTTCCCCTTGCGTCATGGTCATAACTGATTGCTGCTTATAGGCTTGATACTTGTTTTGAAGCATCCGCGTTCACTTCTCCTCACTTAAAAATGGAATCAATAGCCACCAAACTGGGACTGCAAATATCCGCTCTGTGCGGTCATATTGGCAAGTGCCTGCTCCATTGCATTGAATTGGCTCCAGTAACGCTCTTTTTGCTTGTCGTAAATAGACTGAAGCTGTGCGATTCTCTCATCAATGCTGAGAATATCCCACGTAATCGAGTTATTCTTTTCCGTACTGTAACCCTTTACACCGGCCAGCTTTACAAGCTCACCCGGGCTGCCGCTGCTCGTGTTGGCAATATTTTTCAAAGAATCATCCAACTGTTTTGCCAAGCCGTCTTTTGCTTGTGTAAACAATTTTTCCACTGCGGCAGGGTCTGTTTCCAAAGCTTCCCGGAGAGCAGTTTCATCCAAAACAAGCTTACCTTTATCCTTATAGTTGCCTGTTTCGATACCGATGTTGTAAAGAGCAATATCGGAATCTTCCGGAGTTGTGTACATGATAGAGCGCATTTCGCTCAAAAACGCCTGAACGGTAGAATCGCGGCGCACCAAGCCGGTTTTGGCCTTTTCTTCCCAAAGCTCAATCTCACGGTCGCTCATTTCTTTTTTCTGAGCCTCCGTCAACGGGGCATAATCCTTGTATTCGGCATCTTCATCCATATAGCCGTTCAGCTTATCAAGCATTGCGTTGTAGTCTTTGATGAACTCTTTAAATCCTTCTACAATGGAATCGACATCTCGAGTCGTACCGAGCACGATTTCCTCGTTGGGATCTGCCTTTGTCAACTCCATCGTGACGCCGTTGACAGTGAAGGTATTGCTGCTTCGGGTTGTTTTAACGCCGTCAATATAAACTACAGCATCTTCACCCGTTACTTTTGTCGGGTTCGAACCGAAGATCTGGGTAAGCAAGCCGCCATCCCCATCAGAATAGGAAATATCAAAGCCTGCGCCGCTGGAAGCAGCTTCCATCGTAAACGAATCCGCAAAAGACGAATAAGAAATCTTTACACCGATATTTGCATTGTTGATCTGATCCATAAAATCGCCAACAGTTGCATCGGCGCTGACGGTGAAGTCTTTGCCGTTAATCGTAAATTTGAAATCGCCGGAGGGCTGCTGCGCAGAGTCAAACAGATCCTTGAGCTTTGTCGAAGAACTGACCGTACTCGTAGAGCCCGGCGAGATACCAATGGTGTTCAAATCGGCACCCGTCAATTTGAACGAATGGCCCTTATCTTGAGTCATCGCTGCGGACAACGAAAACTCCATGCCGCCGCCGGACGTTCTGGTCACCTCAACTTTTGCACCGCCGCCCGAATCCGTACCAAAGGCACTTTTGAGCTGAGCATTGATTTGTGCAACAATATCCGTCTGCCCCTGCCCTTTCATATCGGCAATCGTCACACCCGACAGCGTAATCTTTTTTGTTACACCGTCCAAATCGACATCAAAGCTCAGATCAATGGTGGGATTTTGCTTAAAATCCCCGTTGACCTTCACAATCGAATTGCCGTCTGCGTCTGTTTCAATAGAAGTTCCCGCGGAAAGGCCGGCCATTGCCGCTGCAAACTGCGATCCGCCCGCAGAGCTGAAGGAATAATCGCCGTCTTTTCCGATTTTGAACTCCATTTTTCCTTCTTGGTTTTTGCTGGCGGTTACGCCGGCAACACCTTTGGCCTGCAAGGCCGAGTTTACGCGGGAAACAATGTCGTCCATGCTGGAAGCACCAGCCAAATTAACTTCTACCGCCACATCTTCCGTTTTGCCATCGTTCAGAGTTTTTGTGAAGGTTAAAGTCAACTTTTCCAAATTATCGGTAAAGTTGGAACCGGTAACCTTATTGCTGCTTACGGAGATGGAAGAGTCCGACTGTACGCGCGAAGTCGTTGCGAGCTTTTCAATCTTAACTCGCATTTCACCGGACAAAGCGGAGGAATCCGAGCCAATAATGTTCAAGCCGGAACCGGCGGTCACGGCAGATTTCATATTATTGAAAAATGCGCCGCTTGCAAAGTTTAACTTGCTGCTTGCATCTGCAGAAAAATTAAAATACTTATTGCGGAAATCATTGATCGTGGTAATCATATCACGATAGATTTCTTGACGCCACTGTGCCTGCTGTTTCAAACCCTTCTGCGCGTCAATTTTGCTTTGGGTTCCGGAAAGGAGCTCTTTCACCATGCTGTCGGTATCTAAACCCGAGATCAAACCGGACATCCCCTTGCTGCTGGAAGCAGACGAACTCCAATAATTTGATGTACTAATGCTGCTCATAATTATTCGTCCTCCCTTTTTTGCTTAATCGGGCAGTGCAAACAGAATTTTTATAAAACGGCTCTTTTGCTCGGAAGATACAAAAAGAGGTTCGGTTTTAAAGCTCTGCCCATCGTGAAGGTATGTTTTTCCATGTCTTTGTGAAATGAGTGCTCATTTCTCTTTTACAATGCCGGAGGGTGCGGCAGATTTACCGGCTCCGTCCGCATAAAAAGGAACCGCGCCGTACTGTTCAGCCCGATTGCTCTGAGAAAATGCCCTCCCTACTCAAAGTTATCAAACAAAACCTTTCATTTGAAAGTATCTTACCTAAAAATTCCTTGTTTTACGTAAAAACGAAAGATCTTGTCCATTCATTTTAGCAGTTTGCAAATATTGCCTTGCTACGGAAGAGCCGCTTTGGTTCAGCTCTTCAATTTTATATTTAATCGCGTCTCTTTGCTGTTCCATATGATTTCTTCTTGCTTCTTCTTCGCGCACAATCCGGTTGACAACCGCTTTCACTGCAAAAGACATTTCATACAAGGCTTTGAGCGCTTTATCTTCGGCTTCGGGCTGTACTTCATGGTTCATCACCAGCCTTGCCTCTTCATCCTCTTGGCACATGCCTTTGAGCACACGATCAATCTCCTGCACCTGATCAAGAATTTTCTGACGCTGACTGCACGCCTGTGTCAATTCATCAGCATCCATCAAAAGCATCTTTTCAGAAACTTGTTCCATCTCCAAAAACAGCTCTTTCTTTTCTTCCAAGAGCTGCAGGAGCTTTGCACGTTCGTTTGTCATACAATCCCTCCTCCGGCGCACATTTAAATCAAATAATCTGTTTTTGGCTTTTTCATTGCATCATAATTTAAACATGCACTTTTCTTTACTTTCCGGCTTATTTTTGATATAATTTCTAAGGTCTGTTCGGTATTTTCATAATATCGAACGCCTTTTTCATTGCGAACTCATTAAACGATACATCTTAAAAATGATATTTGTTATTCTGTTTTCAGTAAAAGAGCTTGTTTCGCAGGAGGCTTTCCCATGTCAGTGTATATCAACGAAGTTTTTTCCGCACCGGTGTTTCACGCCGTCTTAAAAGATCCGCAAGGAGAGGAGCTGGCCGTCGGAAGTGCCAGTATTCACCTTCAGAATCTCGCGGAGGATGAAGAGGGATATATTGAATTTACCAGCGAATTTGTTCCGCTGTATCCTTTGGGAACCAGCCTTGAAATCTACCGTTTGTATGGCCGGCGCGAAGTGCACCGCTTTGCCGGACAGGTCTACTTGTCCGATACGAACCTCATTCGTTTGGTTAAGGTTCAGGATGAACCCCTGCCCAGCGCTTTGGACGTGTGCTGTACTGATGTCGCTTTTCCGGCTAGCGTCACCGTTCCCTCGAATGAGATTGTAACGGTCGGCCTTTTCCGCAAGAAAAAGCTGAAAGACCCGGATGTTTTTCCCGCCGTTATGACGGCTATGACACAATCTCAGGTGGAAGTGCTGATTGAAACTGACCGTGAATTCAGCGAGGCAGAAAAAATGATTTTAACCGTATCTGAGCCGCCGCTGTTCCAGGAAGTCGTCATCAGTGTGCGCAAGGCGTTCACTTATGGCTCGCGCAGTTCTTGTTTATGCGCCATTGAATCGGAATCAGACGCGGCATACGCTAAGCGCATGCAGTATTTGAAAGAACACCAGCAGAGCCATCCACGCGTATTTTCCACAGAGGACGAAACCTGATTTCTTTCTCCAAAGCGCTGAGCTGAGCATTGTGAATGCTTTGCGCAGATATCACTTCACGGCGATTGCCGACAAAATTTTTATCCTGTTATTCTTTTTACAAAACCGCTGCTGCAAAGCGCGGTTTTGTTTTTTTTGCAGTTTTTCAGCACTCTGCATCCAGCTGTTTTAACGAGCGTCTATTCTTAATTCTCTTACTGTTCTGACGAATCCGCTTGTTTGCTTCGGCTGCGTTTTGCCATAAGCTGGCGGGCAAAGGCACTCGTGCTTCCTTCTTTTTGAGCCGCTTGGCGGTTTTGTGTCACCACATCATAAATTTCTTCGCGCCATACGCCAATCCCCTTCGGGGCTTCAATTCCCAGCTGCACCTGCGTTGCACTAAAATCTGTCACAATAATTTGTGCCTTATGGCCGTCGGGAGTTTCCAAAATGATTGATTCGCCTTTTTTTCTGTTTAATCTCAGCATTCTTCTTCCTCCTCAAATAACGGCACGCGCGTTGGAAATTCTCTTGGCAAAATAATCTGCATTGCCTTTCTTGTTGCAGGATTTACCACAATAGGGCTTCTTAAATTCATCGTAGAGCGCTTTAAATTTTCCGGAATATAAACAATCGGGAGGTAAAGAAGCTCTCCTTCGCCGAGCGCCTGTGCTTCTTCCTCGCTTACAAAAGGCGCATACTCCATGGGAAGCGCCGTCGGATCGAGTAAGATAAAGCAAACGTCCTTTTCTTCAAGCGATTGCAGCCAAACAAGCCCCGGCCCCGTTTCTTTATCATACAAAAGCGTATAATCCGTAAGCCTTTCATATCCTAAAATCGGCTGAACAAAGCTGATGACACGCTCTTGTTCAATTTCTATTTCGCCAAAATCTCTTGTTTGATACTTCATATTTTCCCTCCATACATGATACGGCAAAGCCCGCTTTCAGCAGACTTTGCCGTATGAAGAACATTGTGCCGAGCGCCTCACGCGTCCCGCCAACATACATTTTAATCACAATTCTCTTATCTTTAAGCTTCCTCGTAGTCAGGAGCGGCGGAAGGCGGAACATAATTCGGCGTTCCTAAATATTCAATGTTGACAGAAGGATACTGTACCACTGTCACATTAAACTCCGCAGGCGTATACTGCATTTGCACATTCGGGCGCGGCCATTGATAATTCACGCTGCCCATTTGATAGTCAATGTTGCAAAAAGCAGGATCCCACGAAATTTGTGCGCCTCCCTTAGGCAAAAACTCCATCACCATGGAAGGCTGCTCATACATCCTCTGACTTGCAATTTCCGCAATGCTTACACCTTTGTGGAAATTCTCCGACACTTGCCAGCCAAACTGCGAAGCACGCACGGTTACATCAGAAACTTGCTGCATTCCTTTTTGTGCCTGTGCCTTTGCAAAATCCGTCAAATTATACTGTCCCCAAGACTTTCTGGCTTCGTAAGTGTCAATTTTCACCCTTGTATAATCAGAGTCAATGTTCATCTTGGGAGGCTCAGTATTCACCGATTCCGCATTCGGAACAAGCGGACGTTGGCGCACCTGCAGCTGTGCAGGCTGTACATCGTACTCCAATTCAATCGGGGTTGTTGTAATCTTAATCAGTGGTCCTATCACACTGCTCACCTCCTAAAATAATTCACACAACATTTTATAGCAGCAATCAGGTAATATAATCCATCAAGGATGTCGGCAAAATTTTGCTTCCCAGCTGCAAAACTGCCTTCAAAGCGTAGTCATTCATCATGAGTGTTGTTTCCTCTTCCCCCGGTACAACGCCCATCAAATTATCAATTCGCTCCGTATAATCATCCATTGTATTCGTCAAGCGAGTTTCCATTGTTTCCAGAAATTGAGTCTTTGCACCAAGATCGGTCATATTGGCCATAAAGTCTTTTTTCTGCTGGACCAGCTTGTCATTCAAGTCGCCTGCCAAATCGCGGTCACCATTTCGCAAAGCCTGTTCAATGTCATTCAAAGCATTGTACAGGTTGTTGGAATGGCCGTCTGCATCAACGCCGAAACCGACAATATCCAATCCGGAATAAGAGATTTTATAGCCTGTGGAAGGATCAATTGCCGTTCCTGCCATTTTAATGCCCAAGCCGATATCCAAATAGACGTCATCGTCCATCGGAATCTCAGTACGAACGCCGCCGTTCATATAGAAATAACCGTCGGCATCCTTCTGAATCGAATCGACATCCACACCGTTGTACTGCAAGCGTCCGGTATTCTCGTCAACGCTAAACGGACTGGAAACGGCATTCGTTCCGCCGAAAAGATACTTGTCGCCGTATTTGGCGTTTGCAAACTGCAAAATTTCATCTTTCAAGGCCGCAATCTCGTTGGCGTAGACATCCAGCGTAGTCTGATCATTTGTGCCGTTCAGCGCTTTCACCATCAATTCGCTTGTAACGCGCTTTAAGATATCATTGATGGTGCTCATGTTCGACTCTGCTGCATCCAGTTCTTCACGAATGCTCTTCACATTATCGCGCTGCTTTTCAACCTTATAGAGGTTGTTTCTTGTATCGAGCACGCGGGCACCCGCAGACACGTCGTCGGAAATCTGTGTAAAACGCTTGCCGGTTGCAATGCGGTTGGTTGTTTCGGCATAATCGTTTCGCGCATTATTCAAATAGGACAAATAATTGCGAACGGTAGAGCGATCTGCAACTCTCATAAGTAATACTTCCTTTCACTCAAGTTTCGTTTTCGCTTTGCTTACAGTCCCATCTGATTGATGATGACATCCAAAAGCTCATCCATTACGTTCATCACGCGGGCCGCTGCCTCGTACGATTTCTGATACTGCAGCAAGTTAGCCGTTTCCTCGTCGCGGCTGACGCCCGAAACCTGATCTCTGCGGCCTAAGAAATCGTTCGTTACCGTTGAGGTTGCCTCCGCGCGGTTTTGCTGATAAGAAATATCGCCGCCCAATGTAGAAACCATATCCGTGGAAAACTCTTCAAAGGTACCGGTGAAGCTTTCACCGAACGACTTGAAGGTGAAATCGTTTTGCGTCAGGCTTGTTGCAATGGACTGGGCATATTTCGGGTCTGCCTCATTTTTGTTGGCAATGAAGTAATCGCCGCCGCCGTTGCGCCACTCATCGCTGATGGTAATGTTGCCGGCAGTAACGGAAATAGAGTTATTTGTTTTTCCGTTTTCCTGCTTTGCAGCAAGCAGCGTTTTGTAAATTACATTGCCCTGTGCATCCACCGCAGGCTTTCCTGTTGCCTGGTCCCACTCAGGAATCGAATGGTTCACCACGTAAGCCATCGCGTTGGCATAAGTGTTGATTTTATCACGGTAGTAGGGAATACCTTTCTGCGGGGTTTCGTTTTTGCTCTGCACATTGGAGCCGCGGCCGTTGATAAATTCCAAATCCGCTTTCAGCGCACCGGAACTGAACTGAACATTTTCGCCGCCGTTTCTCCATGTCAAAGCAACGGTTCCGTCGGTATTCTGCACATAGTTCAGAGAGTTGAAGCTGTCACCCGATACGGCAAGCATTCCGCCCATCATAACGTCTACGCTGCCGTCGGCTTTCTGCGTCACTTGAATATCGCCATAACCTGCCAGCTCGTCGAGAATCAGGTTTCTCTCGTCCAGCAGCTCGTTGGGCTGGTACGTTTCGGTCCCCGTAATCAAGGACATATCCTGGTCGGCAATGGTCTTATTGAGCTGAGCAACCTGCTGAAGCAGCTGATTGACACGATCTGTCGTAACCTTCATATCGCTGGCTTGCTGTTCCAGCACGTTTTGAAGCTTGCTGTCCAGCTGGTTGAGCACCTGCGTCATATTAGAGAAGGCCGACATAACAATATTTGCCGTCGTGCTGGAGGTGGGGTCCTGTGCAAAATCCTGAATGCTGTCAAAGATTTTCTCCATTGCGTCGGTCAGGCCCGTCAAACTGCTGACGTCATTACCGTCATCGAAAACACTTTGAATATCTTTCAAAATGTCCGTTGCCTCGTTATGATAGGCCGTATTGCCGTACTCCTCGCGGAAACGCTGATCAAGATAGGAGTCGCGCAGCTGGGAAACACCCAGCGCTTCAACACCTTGCCCCATTAAGCCGATACGGTTTTGAGAAACACGGCCTGAACTGCTTGCTACAACAACGGATAAACGGTCTACACGCTGACGGGTGTACCCGTTGGTGTCTAAGTTGGCGAGGTTGTTGCCAACAATATCAATCGACTTCTGATTCACAAAGATTGACGTTTTTGCAGTTTCAAACCCCATAAAGGTTGGTCTCATCGTGATAACTCCTCTCTGTTGGTCGCTGCTGGCGCATGCTGACTGCGGCCCACAGCCTTCCTCTTGGCTTTTTATGCGTTTGCTTTAAAAGTTAAAAGCTGCTGTTAAATTTACCGCTGCCCATCGGGCGGTCCTGCATTTTTCTGGGTGCATAGAGTCCAGCGCCCGTTTCGGGCAAGCCGGCCTTTCCGCGCAAACTTTCAATCAGGCGCATATCCAGCTTTGCAAGCTCTAAACTCTGACGGTTTTGTTCACGCAGCTCTGCGGCCGCATCTTTCAAACTCTGTGCAAGCTCGCGCAGACGTTCACGTTCAGGCCCTTCGGGCAGACGGTCTAAAATCTCGGAAACCGTCATGCTGCGGTCAAACCCCAGCTCTTCTTGAAGCTGCATACGGCGCGTTTCCAGCGTTTCCAGCTTCATCAGTGCAGCCTGCTGCGTCTTCACTGCTGCCTCAATGTTTTTCCCTTCATTGTTCATCAGCGCACGCCGCTTTTCACTTTCGACTTCCAGCATTTTAACACATTGCTGCGCGCAGTCGTCAACGGCTTGCAAATAATCCTGCATCACGCTCAAATCGTCATGCCCCCAATCCGGTACAGCATCGCACTTGCAATCTCGGCGGACGACACCGGGCACTGCTCCCCGCTGTACTGCTGCTTGAGCTCATTCAGACGCGTTTGAGACACCGGCTCTTCACACAGCTGCGCCGCTTGCCGGCACTGTGCGGCCAATCCCGCCTGATAAGTCGCCTTTGCGCTGATATGCACGCTGTCACCGGTCACACAAGTGCTTTTTGTCACAGATGCGGCTGAACTATGGGCACGAACCTTCGACGTGCTCATCGAAGGACACAGGGAAAATAATTCACTCGTTCCTTTGATATTCATCATGGCATCCCTCGTTTTCTTTTTGAAAAATGCTGTTTTCAGCATTTATTCTTGGGCTGCATCGCACTGGTGTGCACGCCTTGCCCTTGCTTTCTTAACTAGTTATCCCACCGAATCCCGCCAAACGAAATACCTCATGTTTAAATTTTAAATTTATTCAAACTTTTTTCGTTTTTTGCGAAAGGAGCACTTTGTTTTTCTCTCCTCAAAAATATTTTTGCTCTAATTCATAAACTGCTTTGCAATTGCCTTTCTTTTTTTGTTGCATTTTTCAAATTTGGTTGTTACAATATTAATAAGCGTCGTTTTTTGTCGGCGCATTTTCCGGTATCGCAGTTTCCTTTTATAGGGTAGACTTGTTTTGTAAACCTTTGTCCGGGAGGGCTTTATGGCAAAAATTGTTTCTCTTATTACACAAAAGGGCGGCGCGGGAAAAACAGCTTCCACCAATGCCATCACTGTGTGTTTGAAGCATCGCGGTTACCGTGTTTTGTGTGTAGATTTCGACCCGCAGGGTTATCTTTCTTTCAGTATGGCGGCACAGCACAATAAACCCACCATTTATGATGTGCTGCGCCATACAGTAAAATGCGCGGACGCCATCCAGCACACCGAAGTGGCGGATGTTCTCCCCGCCGACGGGCTGCTTGGAAATTTCCCTTATGAATTCACGGGTGCCGGCAGCGAGCGTCTGCTCAAAGAAGCACTGCGCTCCGTCGATACTCTGTATGATTATATTTTAATTGACTCTCCGCCGGAGCTGGGGGCACTTTCCGCAAACGCAGTCATTGCTTCTAACGTTGTTTTGATTCCCGGCCTTTCCGACGGTTACAGCCTGCAAGGTGTCATTCAAGTGCATGAAACCATCTCGCGCATTAAGCAGTCGCTCAATCCTGACCTTGTTTTAGGGGGAATGTTTCTGGTTCGGTATTACCCGCGTGAAGCCCTTTCTAAAACCACTTGGGAAACGGCCAAACTGATTGCGGCCCATCTTGGCATGCCGCTTTTAGAAACGCGCATCCGCCACAGCAACACCATCAGCAAAGTAATGACGACACTGCAATGCGACATGGTGCGTTATGCGCCCAAAAATAACGCGGTGCGCGATTACATTGACTTGACTGATGAACTTTTGCGCAAGGGGGTACTGTAATGGCCAAAAGCAAAAAAGATTTAGACAAAGACATGATGTTCCAAAAAATTATGCCCGTGTTGGCGGACAACCCCTTTTCCGGGGTTGCTTCCCGCGAGGACGGAACGTCCGCCAGCGAGCTTTCGGCGCTTCGGGGACGTCTTGCGCAGCCTGCGGCCCCCGCAGAACACCCGATGCCGAAAAACCTTATGGAGCTTGCCGTTTCGCAGCATATCGACGAAGTAATTCGAAAATTCAACTGTTGCCCATGCAACCGATGTCATGCTGACATTGCGGTTCTTGCACTGAACAAGCTTCCTGCGTGCTATTTTTTCGGAACTGCGGAGGAAACGGAACAGCAAGCTGCTCAAATTGAAACAAAGCCTGTTTACAACGCGCTCATTAAAGCGGTTTTGTACGTTCGTTCTAATCCCAACCACTAAAAAATTATTCTTAAGCGGTTTGCAGCAAAGCAGAAGAACCGCACCGTTTTCTCAAAATATTTTTGATTTTTTCTTTTATTGCTATTTTATATTGTAATTGTATGAAAGTTGCATAAAAAATAAAGGCATTAAAGGTCTTTTATATTCGTTATTTTGCTTTTTTATCCATCTTTTGACAATATTTTTACTTTTTTTGACGTTTATGCCTTGTGTTTTTTTAAAAGCGTTTGATAACTCTCAAAAGGTGGCATGATGCAATTTTTTAGGTTCTGGCTTTTGCGTTTTGAAAATCAGTTCCTGAAAAAACTGCTGTGCACCGCTTTTGCATGGATCTTTGACGATACGGCGTGCAAATATGCGCACCGTATTTGCAGGATATTACGGTAAAAAGATACGCAATTACGAATATGAGAGGATGAATGGAACATGTTTCGAAAACCGTGTACTTTGAAATCTAGGCTGCTCGGTAATTTATCGCTTGTAGTGCTTGCACTGATCGCCTTGTCTGCTGTTATCGGGGTAAGCATTGCTCAAATTGCAGCAGCGAAAGACCGCATTTCCAAGGAAACCGCCGAGCTTTCCTCGCTGTACAGCGCCAAAGCCGGCCACTATAACTGGAGCACCTCGCTGAGCAACTACTTAAACTACGGCATTGAATTTTCCGGCAGCATCGACCCGACAAAGTGTGTGCTGGGACAGTGCTTGTATGACACCAACAACAACAGCGACCCCACTTTCCAAACATTTTTAACTGCTGTTGAGCCGGTTCATAACGATCTGCACGCAGTAGGACAAGAAATTTTGGAACTGGCAAAAAACGGTAAAGTGAACGAAGCGAAAACACGCTACACCGGAGAAATTCTTCCGATGGTTGAATCTCTTGTATCCACCTTGGATGAGCGCATTGAAGTGATCAACCAGCAGCTGGCGGATAAAAACCAAACACTTTCTTTCTTGATGGTTGTGTCGGTAACCTCCACACTGGTTGCTTTGGTCATCGTTTTAATTGTGTTGGTATTTTTGTTCCTCTTCCTGAAAAAGGAAGTTTTGGAGAATCTGCATGCGCTTTCCGATCGCATCGGCCGTCTTGCCTCGGGCAACTTAACGCTTGACTTGCCCGAAGAAAACACTCTGGCCTCGGTGGAAATGCGCAACATTCGAAACTCTTTGGCGGACTCTGTTTCCGAGCTGGCAAAATATATTGAAGTCATCGACCTCGGAATGGAGTATTTCTCAAAAGGCGACTTTACGCAGTCGTGCCCGATTGAGTTCCGCGGTGATTTTGTAAATATTCGCCGTTCCATGGAGCGCTTCCAAGAAAAAATGAACGCTTCGCTCGCACGCATGGATGTGTCGGCAGGCTATGTCAGCTCCGGCGCTTCTCAGGTTGCCGACAGCGCACAAACTTTGGCCCAAGGTGCAACCGAACAAGCCAGCAGCGTAGAAGAGCTTTCGGCTACCATCAACGAGATTTCCATCCGTCTTTCTGAAACAGCGGAATATTCTAAAGCTGCCGATGCACTGGGCAAACGCGCAGGTGAAGTTGTTCTGCGCAGCCAAACAGAAATGACCCAGCTCGTAGAAGCCATTAAAAACATTGCTGTGGGCGCCAAAAACATTCAGAAAATTATCAAAGTAATTGACGATATCGCTTTCCAGACCAACATTCTGGCACTCAATGCCGCTGTTGAGGCGGCCCGCGCAGGCGTGGCAGGCAAAGGCTTTGCCGTTGTTGCCGATGAGGTTCGCAACTTGGCGCAAAAGTCGGCTGAAGCTGCTCAGAACACTACCGCGCTGATTGAAGAATCCCTGCACTCTGTTTCCGTCGGTGAACAGCTTTCCGACAATACACAGGCTGCATTTAACGAAATGGCCGACTACGCAAATCAAACCGTCGACATGATCGAAAAAATCGCGCATGCTTCCGAAGAACAGGCTCAGGCTGTTGCCCAAATTTCTCAGGGCATTGACCAAATTTCTTCCGTAGTTCAGATGAACTCTGCTACTTCGGAAGAAAGCGCTGCCGCCAGCGAAGAGCTGAGCAGCGAAGCCAATCAGATGAAAGCCTTGCTCGATCAGTTCATCATCCGAGCAAACAGCGATGATGAGGCTCATACAGAGTCCTCCGCTTTCTCTTCTCAACGTACGGCTCAAAGCAATGCCGGTTCCTCTGAATCTGATTTCTTGGAAGAGCCGAGCAAATATTAATATTCTGCATATCAGCGCCCGGGCGATAAGCCCGGGCGCTTTTCTGTTATTCAAAAATTGACGAATTATCTTTTAGGCATTACAATAAAATCAATGCAACTTTTTCCAAAAAACGCAACGCATGAGCGATACCCGGAGGAATATGGTATGGAATCTCTTTCTTCTCACGCGCAGCTTCGGCGCGCCGCTTTGCTCGGCCGCGAGCAGCTGTATCAAGAATTTCATACAAGTGAAACAGGTTTGTCTGCGCACAGCCACGACCGCCGCGCCGAAACTTCCCAAAAAACGGCGCAGCATTTGGGTGTGCGCTTTTGCCGCGCGTTTTTTACACCTTTTAACCTGATTTTATTGGGGCTGGCTCTTGTATCATGGCTCACCAACGCGGTTTGGCCTTCAAACGAAACCAAAACCGGCATGAGCGCTGTTCTCATCGGCGTTGTTCTTCTTGCCAGCGTTCTTCTTCGCTTGTGGCAGGAGCGTAAAGCAGGCCATGCGGCAGACAGCTTTTTCGCCGGATTTCAAGGCTCTGTATGCGTGCGGCGCGGGAAAGAAACTTTGCAAATTGACGCCCGGCAGCTTCGCGTGGGGGATCTCGTCATTCTGCGGGCAGGCGAGCGCGTACCCGCAGACCTTCGGCTCATTCACACCAACGACTTTTTTCTCTCCCAGTCACAGCTCACGGGCGAAAGCCGTATTGTCGAAAAGGACGCAGAGAAAACACCCTGCGCCGATGCCTCTTTATTCGACTTTCCCAATCTTGCCTTGATGGGCGCAGCCGTTGTCAGCGGAAGCGCCGAAGGCATCGTTTTGGCCGTGGGGGAACAAACCGTTTGCGCAAGCGGCCTTTCTGCCCTGCGCCGTCCGAAACGCCGCTTTGACGGCGGCGCCACCTCGGTTGCGTATGTCCTGCTTCGCTTTATGGCCGCACTCGTTCCCGTGGTGTTTGTGCTGTCAGGTGTGATCCGCGGCAGCTGGATTACTTCCTTTTTATTTTCTCTGTCCGTGGCCGTCGGGCTTGTTCCGGAGCTTTTACCGATGGTTGTCACCGTTTGCTTGGCGCGCGGCAGTGCGGCAATGGCAAAAAAAGAAACGGTTGTCAAACAGCTTGACGCAATACAAGGCTTCGGCGGCATGGATGTATTATGCGTTGACAAAACCGGAACGTTAACCGAAGATGAAGTCACGCTGGAATACTACCTTGATATTTTGGGCAATGAAAGCATCGGTGTTTTAGACGCGGCTTACCTCAACAGCCTGTTTCACACAGGCACTGACAATCATTTAGACCGCGCCGTTTTAAAGTGCCGCTCTATGCCGCGGCAGGAACAGCATTTTACGCAGCTGAGTGCGCAGGCACAAAAGCTGGATGAGCTTCCCTTTGACTATGAGCGCCGCTTTGCCTCCGTTTTGATAAAAGAAGGCGGTCACAATCGCCTGATTGTCAAGGGCAGTGTGGAGCAAGTGTTTGCGCGCTGTGGCTTTGTGCGCCACGGCGAACAAGTGATTTCGATTGACCCCAAAGACACCGGTTCTGTGGATATGATTGTCGGTGAAATGGTGCAAGACGGTATGAAGGTTCTCGCCGTTGCTGAAAAACAGCTCGATGGCCGCACCTCGCTTTCCCGCGAGGATGAATCCGGCCTGACCTTGCTGGGATACGTTGTGTTTTTCGATTCGCCAAAACCTTCTGCCGCCAATGCGCTGAAAAAGCTTCAAAGTTTGCATGTCGCCGTAAAAGTTTTAACGGGAGATCACCGCCAAGTTGCCTGTTCCGTATGCCGCAGGCTGGGGATTGAAAGCGGACGGGTGGTGACCGGGCAGGAACTTGAGCAGATGAGCGACGACGAGTTTTTATTCGCCGTAGAACACACAAATATCTTTGCCGAGCTTTCTCCCGCACAAAAGGCTTTGATTGTCAACCGCCTGCATGACAACGGGCATACCGTGGGCTTTTTGGGCGACGGCGTCAATGACGTTTTCGCAATGGAATGTGCCGACACTGCAATTTCCGTAGATACCGCCGCGCCCGCCGCACGCGAAGCGGCAGACGTGCTTCTTTTAAAGAAAGACCTCGGCGTTCTGGAACAAGGCATTTTGCAAGGCCGAAAAGCCTTTTCCAATATGTCAAAATATGTGCGCATTACGGCTTCTTCCAACTTCGGAAATATTTTTTCGGTTGTCTTGGCGGGCGCGTTTTTGCCTTTTGTGCCCATGACAGCCGCACAGCTGCTGATTTTAAATCTGCTTTATGATACGCTGTGCATGACGCTGCCTTGGGACAGTGTCGATGAAGACGACTACCGCTTTCCCGCCGCTTGGTCCGGAAAAGCACTGGCACGCTTCATGCGCTTTTTCGGGCCGATCAGCTCTTTGTTTGACCTTGCCACATTTGCGTTTTTATATTTTGTTTTGTGCCCGTTCGTGCTGGGCGCGCCGTACAGCGCGCTCGGAGAACAGCAGCAAACCTTTCTCATGCTGTTTCACACCGGGTGGTTTCTTCAATCGCTGTGGACGCAGGTGCTCATTCTTCACCTGCTCCGCACGCGCCACCTGCCCTTTTTCCAAAGCCGCGCTTCCGGCGCTGTCAGTGCCGTTACGCTTGCCGGTCTGTCGCTTTTCACCGCGTTCACCTATACGCCTGCCGCGGCGTGGCTTGGCTTAACGGCCCTTCCCGCCCCTTACTTTTTGTTCTTAGCGGCGATCATTCTGCTTTATTTGCTGGTTGTCAGCGCCGCCAAACGGTGGTATCTGCGCCGTTCGCACACGTTATTCTGAAAGGAGGTTCGGTGTGAAAAAAATCAACTGTATTTCTGTCGACGCCGATTCTCTCGAGTGGCTCGCAAACGCCGTGCAGGCCTCCCATGTGTGCAAGGGCAGTGCCGAGCTTTCCCGCGCACTGCGCGAGCTGGCACAAGGGCGCGCTGATACGCTGATGCTGGAATGCGGCCAGCCCTCGCCGGCCGACGACGGCATGACCTTCGGGGAGCTGACCATTTATCAAAAAAGCCGCCGTGTCGTCTGTGCGGGGCAGGAAGTTCAGCTCACTCCGAAAGAATTTGACATCTTATTCTTTCTTTCGCAAAACCCCGGTGTCGTATTCACGAAAGAACAGCTTTATCAAGCCGTTTGGATGGAACCTTACTACACCGCCGACAGCAATATCATGGCCTTTATCCGAAAACTGCGCAAAAAGATTGAACCAAACCCGGATGCTCCGCAATATATTCTCACTGTTTGGGGCATTGGGTATCAGTTCAGCGACCGTTTATAAGCACCGCCCGCGGCAAAACAACTTTTGTTTTTCCGCGGGCTTTTTCTTACCAAAACGCAAGAAAATCGCAAGAATTCAGCCATGGTTTTCTCTCGTTGATTCCTTTATACTTAACTTCAGAAGCGCACACCGAGTGTGGTGCAATTGATTTCAGGAAAGGATGTGGCAGCATGGACGCAGGACCCAGTCAACAGCTACGAAAAAATACGGCCGTGCCGCCGCACAGACGATTTTAAAAAAGCGTTTTCGTATGCAAAAAACAATTGCACACGGCACTTTTTCTGCGTCTTTTTCGGGCACTGCCGAAAAGGAGATGCAGAAAATGAAAAAACGCAAAGAGCTGATGAAAGCGGCCGCCGTACAGGCTCGCCGCGAACAAACCGCGCAGCGGCTTTCCTTTGCCGCCTGTGCCGATGTCACCACTTGTCTCACGCACCTTCACAGCCGAATCACCGGCCTGACCGAAGAACAGGTTGACGAACACCGCGCACAGTTCGGCGCAAACCGCGTCACGCACGAAAAGGCAAAGCCGCTCGGCGCACGCATTGTAGAGGCCTTTATCAATCCGTTTACCGCCATTTTACTTTGCCTTGCGCTGGTTTCCTGTGCTACGGATATCTTCATTCCGCTTTGGAACCACAGCCCCGAGGAAGTATCCCCCGTTACCGTCGTCATCATTTTGACCATGGTCATCATTTCGGGAACGCTGCGGTTCGTGCAGGAATCCCGTTCCGGCCACGCCGCCGAAAAGCTGCTTGCCATGATTACCACTACCTGCACCGTTACCCGTAAGCCGGGCGGCACGCAGGAGCTGGCGCTCGAAGAGCTTGTCGTGGGCGACATCATTCACCTGTCGGCCGGCGATATGGTTCCCGCCGACGTGCGCATTTTGGAAGCAAAGGATCTGTTTATCAGCCAGTCTGCCATGACGGGCGAAAGCGACCCGGTGGAAAAGTTTGCACATTCCTGTGAACACACCGCATCCGTCACAGACTGCTCCAACTTGGCCTTTATGGGAACCAACGTCATCAGCGGAGCGGCAAACGCCGTCGTTGTCGCCGTGGGCGATGATACGCTGTTCGGCGCAATTGCCTCCTCTGCGGCCTCGGAACCCGTGGAAACAAATTTCACGAAGGGTGTCAACGCCGTTTCCTGGGTGCTCATTCGCTTCATGCTGGTGATGATTCCCATCGTGTTTTTTGTAAACGGCTTTACAAAGCACGACTGGGCGGGCGCATTTTTATTTGCCATTTCCGTGGCCGTGGGCTTAACGCCGGAAATGCTGCCCATGATTGTCACCACCTGCCTTGCGAAAGGCGCGGTGTCCATGTCGCGCAAAAAGACCATTGTCAAAAACTTAAACTCCATTCAGGATTTTGGTGCAATGGACATTCTTTGCACCGACAAAACCGGCACACTCACGCAGGATAAAGTGGTGCTGGAATACCATATGAACGTCAACGGCGAAGACGACCTGCGCGTACTGCGTCATGCTTATTTAAACAGTTACTTTCAAACGGGCTACAAAAACTTGATGGATGTTGCCATCATCGAGCGCACCGAGGAACAGGAAGCCGCCGACCCGCGTTTGGCAGATTTGTCGCAGACGTACCACAAGGTGGACGAAATTCCCTTTGACTTTACGCGCCGCCGTCTTTCCACCGTGGTGGAAGACCGCGCCGGAAAACGCCAGATGATTACCAAAGGCGCCGTGGAGGAAATGCTGGGCGTATGCAGCTTCGCAGAAGACGGCGGCACTGTCCAGCCCTTGACTGACGACGTGCGCACTAAAATTTTAGAAACCGTCGGACGGCTGAACGAAAACGGCATGCGTGTCATTGCCATCGCGCAGAAAAGCGTCGATGAAAGCCGCACCGCTTACAGCGTGCAAGATGAAAGCGGCATAGTTTTGATGGGGTATCTCGCCTTCTTAGACCCGCCCAAGGAGTCCGCAGCAGCGGCTATCCGCACCTTAAAAGCGCACGGGGTCACCACAAAGATTTTAACCGGCGACAATGACCGCGTCACGCGCTGTATCTGCAAGCAGGTAGGCCTTCCCGTTCACCGCCTTTTGCTGGGTGAGGCCATTGAAGCCATGAGCGAAAGCGAGCTGGAGCGCGCCGCGCTGGAAACCGACGTGTTTGCAAAGCTTTCGCCCGCGCAAAAAGCGCGCGTCGTTACCGCTCTGCGCAATGCCGGGCACACCGTCGGCTTCATGGGTGACGGTATCAATGACGCACCCGCGATGAAAGCCGCCGACATCGGCATTTCCGTGGACACCGCCGTCGATGTCGCGAAAGAATCGGCAGATATCATTCTGCTCGAGAAAAATCTTATGGTGCTGGAACAGGGCATCATGCAAGGGCGCAAAACATACGCCAACATGATTAAGTACATCAAAATGACGGCTTCCTCAAACTTCGGCAATATGTTTTCCGTGTTGGCCGCCTCGGCGCTTTTGCCCTTTTTGCCGATGGAAAGCGTGCATTTGATTTTGCTGAATTTGATTTATGATTTAAGCTGTACCGCCATTCCCTGGGATAACGTAGATGAGGAATTTTTGGCCGTACCGCGCAAATGGGAGGCTTCCGGCATCGGCAGCTTTATGCTTTGGATCGGGCCAACCAGCTCTGTATTCGACTGGCTCACTTACGCCTTTTTGTACTTCGTGCTGTGCCCGATGTTCGTTTCGGGCGGGGTGCTGTTTAACGATTTGGCCGCGCATTACAGCGGTGCGGAGCTTTTGCAGATGCAGGCGTCGTATATCGCTTTGTTCCACGCGGGATGGTTTGTCGAATCGATGTGGAGCCAAACGCTTGTCATTCACATGATTCGCACCCCGAAGCTGCCATTTTTGCAAAGCCGTGCAAGCGCAGGCGTTACACTGCTGACCGGGGCGGGCATCGCACTTTTGACCGCAATTCCCTTTACTCCGCTCGGCGCCGCTTTAGGTCTTGCCCCGCTTCCCGCCGCTTACTTTGCCTATTTAATTCCGTGCATTATTCTTTACATGATGCTCGCCACCAGCTTGAAAAAAGCGTATGTGCGCCATTTCGGAGAACTGCTTTAACCGTGCTTTTTCAAAGGGGGATTTCCTATGCTGAATTGGAACTTGATTTGGATGCAGTTGTTCGGCACAACCGAACTGTTTGGCATTAACCTTGGTTTTTGGGCCGCACTTTTTGTCATTGGCATTGTCGTGATTGCAATGAACCTGATTTTCTGGACCAGACCGCGCTGCACCGCAAAACACCTGTAACCTTGCTCTTTCCATATCGAAATCGAACACAAAAACCGGGAGGCGGCCGCCTCCCGGTTTTTGTATTCTTCAAAACTTTTAAAAAAGTGATACTGACCTCAGAACTCCAGCTTTTTCTCAATATAAGCGCGAAGCTCGCTGATGGGCAAACGCACCTGCTCCATGGTGTCACGGTCGCGAATGGTGACGCAGTCGTCTGCCGGGGTGGTGTCGTCGCCCACGGTCTGGAAATCAACGGTGATGCACAGCGGCGTGCCGATTTCGTCCTGACGGCGGTAGCGCTTGCCGATGGAACCCGCTTCGTCAAAGTCCAGCATGAAATGCTTAGAAAGCTCAGCATAAATCTCCTGCGCTTTGCCGGACAGCTTTTTCGACAGCGGCAGAATGGCCGCTTTGTACGGAGCCAGCGCCGGATGCAGACGCAGCACGACACGGGTATCTTCTTTGCCCTTGTCGTCGGTCAGGGTTTCCTCGTCGTAAGCACCGCACAGGAAGGCCAGCGCTACGCGGTCTGCGCCCAAGGACGGCTCAACGACGTACGGCACGTAGTGCTCGTTCGTTTCGGGGTCAAAGTAATCCTGCACCTTGCCGGAATGGTCGTTGTGACGGCCCAAGTCGTAATCGGTTCGGTCGGCGATGCCCCACAGCTCGCCCCAGCCGAACGGGAAGCGGAACTCGATATCTGTTGTCGCTTTGGAATAGAAAGACAGCTCTTCGGGGTCATGGTCACGCAGGCGCATATCTTCCGGTTTCATGCCGAGTGCCAGCAGCCAGTTTTTGCAGTAGTCTTTCCAATAAGCAAACCACTCTAAATCCGTGTCGGGCTTGCAGAAAAATTCGCACTCCATCTGCTCAAACTCACGGGTACGGAACGTAAAGTTGCCCGGCGTAATCTCGTTGCGGAACGATTTGCCAATTTGGCAAATGCCGAACGGCAGCTTTTTGCGGGTGGTGCGCTGCACATTCGCAAAGTTGACGAAAATGCCTTGTGCCGTTTCGGGGCGCAGATACACTTCGTTTTTTGCGTCCTCGGTCACGCCCATGAACGTTTTAAACATCAAGTTGAACTTGCGGATATCCGTAAAGTCGGCACTGCCGCACTCGGGACACACGATGCCGTGCTCTTTAATGTAGGCGGCCATCTCCTCGTTGGACAGGCCCTCAGCTTTGCCGCCGTTATTTTCAATCAGCTGGTCGGCACGAAAACGCGCTTTGCAGGCACGGCAGTCCATCAAAGGGTCGGAAAAGCCGGCGACGTGGCCCGTCGCCACCCAAGTTTCCGGGTTCATCAAAATGGCGGAGTCCAGCCCGACGTTATAGGGCGATTCCTGCACAAACTTCTTCCACCATGCTTTTTTTACGTTGTTTTTAAACTCGACACCCAAGGGGCCGTAGTCCCAGCTGTTGGCAAGGCCGCCGTAAATCTCACTGCCGGCAAAGATAAAGCCGCGGCTTTTGCAAAGATTGATAATCTGCTCCATGGTTTTCTGTGTACTGTCCATAATCGTCCTCTTTTCCGTCAAAAAACATTCCGGTCGGCACGCTGCGTGCCGTTTACCTTTCTATTGTAAAAGGTGCGGTGCGTTTCGTCAAGGGCCGGCGAGGCATCAAGGCCCTGTTTTGCCCCCTGATTCCTATCGTTCCAGCTCATACGGCCAGTCATTCACGCCGCCAAACTCATAAATTTGCGTATAGCCCAGCTCGGCCAGCGCTTTTGATGCTTGTTTGCTGCGGTTTCCGCTGCGGCAATAGACAAGCACGGTCGTTTCCTTATCCGGCAAAACGGCCGCGGCACTCTCTTCGTCAATCGTACCCACCGGCAAAAGCACCGCGCCCGGCACGTGCCCCGTGTCAAACTCGCTTTGCTCGCGCACGTCCAGAATCACGGCATCGGGGTCAGCGTCCATCATCTCCTTGGCGGCTTCGGGGGTAATTTCCGTATATCCGTCGGCATTTTTGTCCGCACCCTGCTCTTTTTCTGCTTCTTTGCGGGCTTCGCCTGCTTCCAGCAGCAAAATTGCATAGACGTGGTTGATTTGCCCAGGATAGCTTTCCGCAATCCAGCCGTCATAATACACGGCTACCCGGTCACCTTCATAAAAGTGGGTCATGCTGTCGGAATATTCCACATCCAGCGATACCGAGTAGTATCCACCTGTATTGGGGTCACCCTCTATTTTGTCCTCATCAAGAAAAAGAACGCGTTCATTCACACTTTCTACCACGCCTTGCTTGCATGGCTCAGTGGCGATTACATCATTTAAGCTTCGCTTGCAGGCGCTCAAAAGCACCAGCACCGTCAAAACCGCCCCCAGCAGGCCCATCCATCGTTTCTTCATCTTTGGCTCCTCCCTTATTGATTGTCATGCTGCGTCATTTGCCTTTATTCTACCAAATACGGCAAGGGCAGCACAAGCATTTGCAAAGTCTTCACCGCTTTTTCACCAAACGCACGAAAATTCAACATAACCAAGCGGTATGATAAAGATGTCGATAGAGATCGACTTCACATACAGTTCTCTTATCTTCTCTTTTCACACAACAATACCCGATTCCCGTTTCCCACTCCTTCCCTTTGGGAAACAGGCAAACGCGCCGCAGACGGTTAACAGTCCCCCGTCTGCGGCGCGTTTGTTTTTTATGCTTTTATGCTTGTGATACCGCTTTGGGCCGATATGCCAGCGGCAAGCGCACCATGCGGCTCACCGGCGCCCAAATGGCAAGCGCAATATAAAAATCGACCATACTGTGCACCAGCGTTCCGACCCCTACCAAACCGACAACCGTCCCAAGGAAACTGCCGTCCACGGTGCCGCCAAACCAGAACAGCGTCACAACCACCGCTTCCGATACGCCGTGAATCAATCCAGTCACAAGGCCGAACACTGCCATCACAGCCGGGCTGCACGGCTTGTCTTGCCGGCGTGCGAGCCATACCGCGCCGAGCACAACAAAAATCACCTGTACCGCAGCGCGCAATACGACAATGGGCGCAAAACCCGCCAGCAGAAAGCCCAGCGTTGTGCCCACCGACACCGCCAGCGCCACAGCGGGCGAAACAAACATGGCCAAAAAAAGCGCCACATGGCTTGCGAGCGTAAAGCTCATCGGCTCCAGCGTTACTTTTACCGGAGAAATCATCGGCACTAAAATCCCCACCGCGCAAAGCAAAGCCGCAATGCACATCTTTTGAATTTTTTCCTGCTTCAAGTGTCATACCCCCAAATCAATTGCATGTCAAGTGTATTCTTGACACGTGTCTTGACATATGTTAGCACAGCGCCTTCAAAAAGTCAAGCGTAGCCTGCATTTTCTCTGCAAACTGCGCTTGACTGCCTTAATTTCTCCTATTTCTGCAAAAAGCCTTTTTCTTCCAGGGCTTTGAGCACACGCGCTTCGTGCGAAGGCGTAGGGCATTGCAAACGGTGCAGATGCACGCCGTCCGTCAAACAGCACAGCGGCTGTGTATCTTTCAGCTTTTGCACAAATTCATCGGCTTCCGCACGGCTGAAAATTTGCAAAGGGGCGCACAGCTCCCCATAAACCGGGTGTTCCACCGTGACATCCAGCACACCGCAGCCGCAGTCTACAATGGTATACAGCTCTTCGAGCACCTGCTGTGCCTCATGGTGGCTTGCCACCGCAAGGCTTCCGGTCGGCGGCGTTTGCAGGACATAGCCGCGCGGCGTCGCCTGCACCGGATGGCCGCCCGCGCGCAGAATGGCAACATCCCCCACCACAATCTGTCGGCTCACGCCAAGCTGACGCGCCAGCTTCGACGCACTCTGCGGCGCGCTCTGAGCTGACAGCTCTTTTAAAATCCATTCTCTGCGCTCTGCGGCTTCCATAACAGCACCTTGCTTTCCTTTTTTGCCTATTATAACACAGCCACAGCGCACTTTCATCAAGTATTCACCGTTTTTCTGTGGCTTTTCTTACAAATTTAGTGTAAAATAAAAACATCTCAAATCAAATGTGTTTTCCGCGCTCTTTTCCGCCGCGCGGCAGGCGTTTTGCCGCGCGGCGGAAAAGGCGCAAACCATACCATATTTTGGGATAGAAAAGGAGTGTATTGATATGGATCCAAACAAACCGCAAGCCCCAAAAAATCCAAGGCAGTCCGTGGGCATTTATCTGGCCGTCATTTTGGTGGTCATGCTTTTAGTGAACGCATTTTTACTTCCGACACTGCGCTCGCGCAGTGTTCACGAAGTGGACTACGGCACGTTTTTGCAGATGGTGGAAAGCAAAAAGGTTTCCAAAGTGCAGATGTCGTACGACCAAAGCGAGCTGCTGTTCGTTGCGACGGATGAAAAGGGCAACGAAGCACTTTACAAAACAGGTGCGTTCCCGGACAGCGATTTAGTCAACCGCCTTTCCGAATATCCGGAAATTCAGTTCACGCGGGAAGCCCCGCAGAAAAACAGCTTTTTGATGAATTTCCTGCTCACTTGGGTGTTCCCCACGCTGATTTTAATGCTGCCGATGATTTTCTTAATGCGCTTTATGCAAAAAAAGATGGGCGGCAATTCCATGATGTTCGGCATGGGGAAATCAGGCGCAAAAATGTATGTTTCCAGCCAGACGGGCGTTAAATTTGAGGATGTCGCAGGTGACGAGGAGGCAAAAGAAGCCTTGCAGGAAATTGTCGATTTTCTGCACAACCCCGCAAAATACAATTCCATCGGTGCAAAAATGCCCAAAGGCGTTTTGCTGGTGGGCCCTCCGGGCACGGGTAAAACCCTGATTGCCAAAGCCGTAGCGGGCGAGGCCAACGTGCCGTTTTTCTCCATTGCCGGTTCGGAATTTGTGGAAATGTTTGTCGGCCAAGGTGCGGCGCGCGTGCGCGACTTGTTTAAGCAAGCCAAGGAAAAAGCCCCGTGCATCGTGTTTATTGACGAGATCGACACCGTCGGCAAAAAGCGTGACGGCGGCGGCATCGGCGGCAACGACGAACGCGAGCAAACCTTAAACCAGCTGCTCAGCGAAATGGACGGCTTTGACGGTTCTTCCGGCGTTGTCATTTTGGCGGCGACCAACCGCCCCGAAACGCTGGATAAAGCGCTTTTGCGCCCCGGCCGCTTTGACCGCCGCGTTCCGGTGGAACTGCCCGATTTGAAGGCGCGCGAAGCCATCTTGAAAGTGCACGCCAAAAAGGTGATGATGGCGGATGACATCGACTACAAGGCGCTGGCGAAGGCCACGGCCGGCTGTTCCGGCGCAGAGCTTGCCAACCTGATTAACGAAGCAGCGCTGCGCGCCGTCAAGTGCAATCGACGCATTGTCACACAGAGTGACCTCACGGAGTCCGTGGATGTTGTCGTAGCGGGCTATCAGCGCAAAAATGCCGTTTTAACCCCGCATGAAAAAGAGGTTGTCGCCTATCACGAGGTCGGCCATGCACTCGTTGCGGCAAAGCAGTCGGACTCTGCACCCGTTACAAAAATTACGATTGTCCCGCGCACGTCCGGCGCGCTCGGCTACACCATGCAAACGCCTGACACCGACACGGTACTGCTCAGCAAAGAAGAAGCACTGGCGAAAATTGCCACGCTGACCGGCGGGCGCAGTGCCGAGGAACTTGTGTTCGGGAGTGTGACAAGCGGCGCGTCAAACGACATTGAACAGGCCACCAAGCTGGCGCGCAGCATGGTGACGCGGCTGGGCATGTCGGAATCGTTTGACATGACGGCGCTCGAAACGGTGAACAACCAATATCTCGGCGGCGACGCGACACTGGCATGCAGTGCAGAAACGGCCACGCAGATCGACCGCGAGGTGGTTTCTATCATCAAAAAGGCGCACGAAAAGGCCATTGGCATTTTGAAAGAGAACAACGACAAACTGCACGAAATCGCCCGTTATCTTTTGGAAAAAGAAACCATTACCGGCGAAGAGTTTATGCGGCTTTTAAATGATACTCCCGCACCTGCCGCGGCGGAGTAAGTTCTGTTTTGAAACACGAACAGCGCCCCCGAACAAACCCGTTCGGGGGCGCTGTATCCTTTTCGGCGCTTTGTGTGCCGCTTCATTCATCATGTATTTTCAAAAGGTTTTTGTCTTTTACACAAACACTGTTTCCCGCTCTTTTCTGTCTGTGTGGATATGCGTTGTCAAAAGCCGCTCTTTTACCGCGCCCAGCGCGTAAATCGGCACGCTCAGCTCACGCACGCCCATGCGCACACAAAGCTCCGCCTGAGCGGCCGGGTCGGCACCTTCACAGCACACGCACAGCGCCCTTCCTGTTTGCTCAGCCGCGCGAACGGCCACACCAATCAAAGTGCTGACAACAGGGGAATCATACGGCGGAAAATACGCCGCGGTCAAGTTGTTCTCCCGGTCGGCCGCAAAAGCGTACTGCATCACCTTTTCCGGGCGCAGACAAAAGAATGCCGCATCTTTTGCAAGCTCCTTTGCGCACAGCACTGACGCCGGTGTTTCCAGCAAAACGCCCACTTCTAAGCAATCGGAGAACGCTTGCCCCCGCGCTTGCAGAATCCGGCGGGCATCGCGCATGTAATCAAGCACCTGCTGTACCTCTGCGCGGCTGTTCACCATCGGAAGTGCCATTCTGAGCGGACCGTATACTGCGGCGCGCATCATCGCGCAGATCTGTTTTAAAAATAAGGTCGGGTTCGCAAGGCTGTGGCGGATTCCGCACAGTCCCATTGCGGGATTATCTTCTTTCATCGCTTCTAAGCCCGGCGGCGTTTTATCTCCGCCGAAGTCATAGGTGCTGATGGTCACTGTCTGCCCGTCCGCTTTGTCTAAACAGCTTCGATAAAAGCGGTACTGCACGTCCTCATCGTTCACCGCGCTGGGCGGCAAACCGTACTCACTGAACAAAACCCCTATGCCCTGTGCACCGGCGTCCATCGCCATGGACACATCTTCTAAACCTGTTCCGGTGGCGCGCAGGACTACGGGTGTTCCGTCGGCCGTCATGCAGGGCATCCGGCTGATTTGCTGTTCCCGAAGATTTTCGCGCTGGCGGTGCATTTTGCGCATGTTGTGCGTCATTCTTGCACAGGTTGCGTTGTCCGGCTCTAAAAACACTTCTCCGGTCCAGCCGTCCACCGCCGCAAAAACGCCGTCGCACTGCTCCAAAAATTCCTGTCCGGCCATGACGACTGCCGGCACGCCCATCATGCGGGCCAAAATGGAGGCGTGTGCATTGGCGCTTCCTCGGCTGGTGATAATGCCGAGAATCTTTGCGCGCTCCATCATGAGAAGGTCGGAAGGATAAAGCTCTTCTGTTGCGATAATCGCAGGCGCGGAGAGCAAAAACGTCCCCTGCGGCGCACCGTCTAAAATATGTACCATGCGGTAACAAGCGTCCAGCACATCGCAGGCGCGCTCACGCAGATACTCGTCGTCCAGCGCGCGCAGTTTTCCCGCATAAATGCCCGCCGCACGCTCCACGGCTGCGGCCGCTCCGGCTCCGGCGCGCATATAGGCCAAAATTTCGTCGGTCAGCCCGCTGTCCTCCAGCATCATCGCCTGCGCGGCAAAAATGGCCTTTTCATTTGCACTTGCGCGCTGTTCCAGCTCGGCAAGCTGCTGTTTGGCCGTTTCCACCGCCTGCTCGTACAACAATTTTTCCTGCGAAGGGCTTCTCACTTGACGTCCCGTTGCTGTTTGAATGTGATGCAGCCGCCGCACAACGCCTACCGCAAAGCCTTCCGACGCTCCAATTCCCGAAAAAAGACGCATCCTTCTCCCCCTTTCCACCTCTTTGTACCCGGCCGGGCAAGCTCTCTTTCACTATATGCGCCGGGCGCTGTTCCTAGCACTGAGCCTTTCAAAAAGCGCCCTGTGCTGCTTTATTTCTTTTATCATAACACAAAAATCCAGATTTTGCATCATTTTTCACAATGATTTGTAAAATCTTTTTCATTTTCTGAACTGAAAGGGTGTTTTTTATGCAAATTCCGTTTTATGTCGGCTGCTATGCCCCAAAAGGACAAGACAGCCTTTTTCAATGCCGCCTTGACACGCAAACGGGCGCAGTTTCGCTGACGCACGCCTGCCGAGAGGTGGAAAATCCGTCTTACCTCGCACTGAGCAAGGACGGGGAAACTTTATACGCCGTCAGCGAAACACAAACCTTTGAAAACGAAAGCGGCGGCGGGTTTGCCGCGCTTTCCTGCAAAAACGGCTTTTCCGTGTACGGCCAAAGCGCCACACACGGCACATTCCCCTGTCACATTTTGCTGGAGGAAGCGCACAGCCTTGCCTTTGTTTCCAATTATGGCGGCGGAAGTATCAGCACGTTCCATCTCAGCCCTTTTGCCGCGCCGCGTTTAGATGATGTAACACAGCATGCCGGACATGGCCCGAACGCCGAACGGCAGGAAGGGCCGCATGTTCATTCCTGCACATGGGTAGGAGAGCATCTGGGGGCGGCCGACCTCGGCACCGACCGCATCGCCTTATACACAGTACACGAAGGAACGCTCACGCCCGACGGCTCTATTTCTATGCCTGCGGGCAGCGGAGTGCGCCATTTCGTTTGTGATGTGAACCGGGCAGATACGCTTTATGCCGCTTGTGAGCTCACAAGCGAAGTTGCCATTGTGAAAAACGGCGGCGGCAGCTGGCAAGTGGCTGCGCAGGTATCCGCTTTACCGCATCCCGTCGCGGGCAATACCTGCGCCGCCATTCGCCAAACAGCAGACGGCCGCTTTTTGCTGGTATCGAACCGCGGCCATAACAGCATTGCCGTGTTTTCCTGCACGCCGCAGGGGCTTTCCCCGCTGCGCTGGATTGACGCCCACGGCCAAGACCCGCGTGATTTTCTGCTCCTTAAAAACTTCCTTCTTGCTGCCAATCAAACGAGCCGCAGCCTGAGCATTTTTAAATTCAACCCGCAAACCGCAGAGGCTGAGTTCTGCCAAACGGTTTCCTTCCCGGCTGCGCCCGTATGCGTTGCCGCAGCGGAGAAAAATTTTACCTGAAATCGCAAATGCAGAAAGCCGAATGTGCCCCCTGACACATTCGGCTTTTCGCTTGCTGTCAAATTTTTTACACTTCAAAGTGATGCTCGCTGCTTTCGTGCTCGCCCGTCACGCAATACTGCACCCACTCGGCAATATTGACGGCATGGTCGGCAATGCGCTCAAAGTACTTTGCCGCCATCAGCACGTCGGGCCAGATGGCCGCGTCCGCATGTTCCTCTCGGATGGCTTTCACCACTTCGTCCTTAATTTCAAGGAAAGCGGCATCCACAGCGTCATCCTCTCCAACCACCTTTTGCGCCAAAGCAACATCTTCTTTTTCAAAGGCGGATACACTATCGGTTACCATCGCAACCGCCATCTGCGCCATGCGCTTCATTTTCGGATAGCTCTTCGGTGTTTTGCCCGCCAGCTGAACGGAAAGCTCCGCAATATCCGCCGCTTGGTCACCGATGCGCTCCATGTCTGCCGCCATCTTCATGGCCGCAGAAATACGGCGCAAGTCACCTGCGACCGGCTGCTGCAAGAGCAAAAGGCGGCTGCACTGATGTTCAATATCACGCTGCATGCGGTCAATCTTGCTGTCGGTTTTTGCCATTTGCTTGAGCAAATCCTCTTCGCAATTTTCTAAAAGATGGGCGGCAGACGCAATTGCCTGTTCGCAAAGCGCGCCCATCTCTGCCACCGTTTCGCGCAAAATACGCAGCTGCTCTTGAAATTCTGTACGCATATCAGCCAAACCTCCCGGTAATGTATTCCTCGGTGCGTTTTTCCTTCGGCATCGAGAAGATTTTTTCGGTGTCGTCAAACTCCACCAGCTCACCCAGCAGGAAAAACGCCGTTTGGTCGGAAACGCGCGTGGCCTGCTGCATGTTATGCGTCACCAAAACGATGGTATAATTATTTTTCAGCTCTGTAACAAGCTCCTCCACCTTTGCCGTTGAAATGGGGTCCAGCGCACTGGTCGGCTCATCCATCAGCAGCACGTCGGGCTTCACTGCCAAAGCACGCGCAATGCAAAGACGCTGCTGCTGACCGCCGGACATGCCGAGTGCACTTTTTTTCAAGCGGTCTTTTACCTCATCCCAAATGGCTGCGCCGCGCAGAGATTCCTCCACAATTTCATCCAGCTGAGATTTTTTTCTCACACCGTGCAGGCGCGGGCCGTAAGCAATATTGTCATAAATGCTCATCGGGAACGGGTTGGGCTTTTGGAACACCATGCCGACATTTTTGCGCAGCTGGGTCACGTCGGTGCCGGGCGCATAAATATCATTGCCGCGGTATAACACCTGTCCTTCCAGACGCAAGCCCTCCACGAGATCATTCATTCGGTTCAGCGTTTTCAAAAAGGTGGACTTTCCGCAGCCGGAAGGGCCGATGAGCGCCGTCACCTTGCGCTCTTGAATATTCATATCAATGCCCTTCAGCGCATGCATTGAGCCGTAGTAAAGATGCAGTTGTTTCGCCTCAATAATATAAGACATACGGATTCCCCTTTTTTAAGATACGCCTGTGCGTTTTCTGAAATAATCCTTTGCGGCTTTTGCGCTCGTGTTTACAATCAGCGCAAGCACCACCAGCAGTACCGCAATCGCAAAGCCCACATCAAACTCGCCGCGCTCGGAAACGTAGATATAAAGCGCAACCGACAAGCTTCCGCCGCTCACTTGGAAGGCGGAAATAATATCGGTAGCGATGACCGTTCCCACGCCTGCGGTAAACAGCAGGGCGGCGCTTTCACCCAAAATACGTCCCACCGACAAAATGCAGCCGGAAACGACGCCGTCCATGGCGCACGGCAAAACCACCGTGCGGATCATGTGCCACTTGCCCGAGCCAAGGCTCAAAGAGCCGTGGCGGTAGCCTTCCGGAACGGTTTTCAGCGACTCCTGCGTCGTGCGGATAATCGTGGGCAGAATCATGACTACCAGCGTGCACCCACCCGCCAGGAGGCTCGTTTGAAAGCCGAGCATCTGAGCAAAAAACAGCATGCCGACAAGGCCGTACAAAATGGAAGGCAGGCCCGCCAGCGTTTCGCACGCAAATTCAATCACACTGATAAGCTTTCGGTTTGTTGCATACTCGGTGAGATAGATGGCCGCGCCGACACCGAGCGGAAGCGCCACAAGCAGCGTAAACACAATTAAGTAAAGCGTGTTAATGATATTGGGCAAAATGCCGATGGTGCCTTTGATGACGCTGGGCTTTCCGGAAAGCAGTTCCCATGTTAAATGGGGCACGCCTTTGAAAAGCACATAACCCAAAATGCCCAGCAGAAGCCCCGCTGTGAGCAGGGCGCAAAGGTATACACAGGCACGCAGCACCGCGCTTCGCACTGCGCGCACGGTGGAAAACAGTTGACGATCCGGTTTCATTTTGTACCTCTTTTTTTGATGACGCAGTTCAAAAGAATATTCATCAGCATGACAAAACAGAACAAAACAAGCGCAATGCTGAACAATGCTTCACGCTGTAAGCCGGAAGCATAGCTCATTTCTTTTGCCACTGCTGTGGTCAGGAAGGTAACGCTTTTGAACAGGCCGGGCATATTGGCGACGTTGCCTGCCACCATGATGACTGCCATTGCCTCGCCGACAGCGCGGCCGATGCCCAGCACAATGCCCGATGCAATTCCGCCTTTTGCCGCGCGCAGACTCACTTGAAACACGGTTTCCGTCTGCGTAGCGCCCAGCGCCATGCTGGCTTCTTCATACTCCCGGGGCACTGCGTCAAGAGCGGTTTCGCTCACCGACACCACCGTGGGCAAAATCATTACGGCAAGCACCAAAATGGCGGCCAAAAGGCATGTGCCGTTGCTCAAATTGAACCACTGCATCATGCCCGGCACCAAAATTGTCATACCCACCAGGCCGTATACGACACTGGGGATGCCCGCCAAAAGCTGTACGCCCATCCGCAAAGCATCCGCCATCCGGCGAGGCGCCATTTTCGAAAGGTAAATTGCCGTCAAAACTCCGACGGGAACTCCAATCAGCGCCGCGCCCAATGTACCCCACACGGTTGTGAGGATAAAGGGCAGGATGCCAAATTTCGGCTCTGCCGCTGTGGAACTCCATTCTGTGCCCGTTAAGAAGGGAATGATTCCGATTTCCTGAATGGCGGGCAAGCCCGCCACAATCAGGTAAACCGTAATCACCAGCACGCACACCACCGAGATGGCGCCGCACACAAAAAACAGAGCGCCCATTGCAGACTCTTTGATTTTTGCTTTTGGCTTCATGTGAGATTCTCCTCTTATTTCTGCGGTGCAACAGCGTCAGCCAGCTCAATCAACGAAGCTGCATCTGTGCTGGTTGCAAAATCCAGGAAGCTCTGAGCCTGCTCGCTCAGCTCGGTGCCCTCTTTTGTTACCATTACGAACGGACGCTGAAGCACATAGCTGCCGTCCTGAACGGTTTCCACACTGGGCGTAACGCCGCTTACGGGAACCACCTTCACGGTGTCACCCACAGACGCCAGAGAAGCATAACCGAATGCGTTGGGGTTTGCCGCAACGGCAGAAATGACAGCGCCGGTAGAAGTCAGCTCCTGCTGATATTTGCAAGCATCTTCCACGCCGATGACGCTCTCAAAACCGTCGCGTGTGCCGGAACCAGCCTCACGGCCGATGGGAACCACGGGAGCATCCGGGCCGCCCACTTCGCTCCAGTTGGTGATCTCGCCCGTTGCAAGGCCCTTAATCTGTTCGGGGGTCAAGTCGGCAACGGTGTTATCGGGGTGAACCACAAGAGCAATGCCGTCGAGTGCAAACACATTTTCCACAAGACCCTCTGCTTTTTCTTCATCTTTCAGGTAGCGGCTGGACAAACCGAGGTCAAGCGTACCTTCTGCTACACCGGTGATGCCGGCGCCGGAGCCGGTCGGCTCATAAGTGATCTGAACGCCGGGCTCAAGCTCTGCGTAGCCTTCCATCAGTGCGTTGATTACCTTTTCTACGGAAGTAGAACCGCCCGTGGCAATTTTGCCGGACAGCGTACCCGCCTCAGCCGCGGCAGAGGAAGCCTCTTCGGAAGAAGCCGCCGTCGAGGAACCCGCAGGTGCAGAAGAACCCGCAGCCGCAGTGCTGCTGGAGGCAGTTGTTCCGCAGGCAGCCAAACCCATCGCCATCGTACCGGCCAACAATAAGGAGATCCACTTTTTCATTATCAATTTCATCCTTTCTCATTCGATACACCTTGTATCCATACCCTCGTTCACGGCTGAGCGCTTTACGTTCTGCGCTTCATCGCCGCGCGTTTCCGGCCTCTCGCCGGTTACTTGGTACATGCATACTATACCGCTTTTTTTGTAAAATCTAAAATCATTTGTTTTTTAAAGCCCGGAAAATTTTTTGTAAAATTCTTGTATGCTGATTTCTCTCATTTATCCGTTTTTTGTCAAAAATCCCTTTCTTTTTCAAGGATGTTTCACTCTTTTTTCTCGCAGAATACCGGAAAACTTTATTTTGCCTTGTGCGCTTTTCACAAGCTTTTATGATGGGGCATCTGAAAACGAAAATCATTTGTAAAATTCTTTATCCGGCCTTTTTGACAAAGACAGAAAAGCCAAAGCTGCGGCATTCCGGCCCTCGCGCACTCTGCACGCCACCGCGCATGAGAGAAGGTAAAACCGCATAAAGCGCATTTTCTTTTTCGCCTAAAAAGCAAGGCCCGCGCCGAACAGGATTTCTCCTTTTCGGCACGGGCCTGAATGGTTCTTTTTATGGTTCGGACTGAAAGTAGCGCCGAATGACGTCGCGCTGCTCATATTCCGCAAATGCAT
The DNA here is from genome assembly GCA_019119935.1 of Candidatus Ruthenibacterium merdavium. Classification (GTDB taxonomy): domain Bacteria; phylum Bacillota; class Clostridia; order Oscillospirales; family Ruminococcaceae; genus Ruthenibacterium; species Ruthenibacterium merdavium. The sequence goes on from DWWA01000029.1 coordinate 69,719, forward strand.
ACAAGCCAAAGCAAAACACGCGTTCTGCCTGTGTCAGTTCATCGGGCAGGGGGCGGTTATCCCACATCAAGCGCGCAAGCTCTTCTTTTCGCCCGGCGGACAAACATTCTTCCGCCTGTTCAAAAGTCATTTCCATCGGGCGCCCTCCTTTTTTACTTTTCGCTCTGTGCAAGCGGCGAACCGCCGTGCGCCTTCATGTATTCCTCAAAGCTCGCATATTTCTGTGTCGGAGCACGACGGCTGATAAGCTGAATGGAATTATCTTCTTCGGAAAAGCGCTCTTTTTGAGGCGCCGGGCGCTCCGGCTTTTGATTTTTTTGCGCAGCACGCTTAGGCGCACGTTCCGGCTTTGACGCCTTGGGTGCTCCTTTCTCCGCATTTTTTTGCGAAGGCGTTTCCTGCACGGCCTTTGCCGCTTGTTCGGGCTTTCCGGCACGGCCGGACTTTCCGCCCTGTCCGCGCTTTCCTCGGCGCGTACGGCGGCGCGACGGTTCACGCGCAGTCGTTTGTTTTTCTTGCTGTTCCATGACGTTCTCCCTTTCCTTCCCTTCAAACAAGTCAGCCTCTTTTGCGTCATCCGTTTGGCGCACAGGAATTTTCTGCCTTGTCTGTTTTTCAATTTCTTTTAAATAAGGACGCTCTTCTTCACTGCAAAAGCTCAGCGCAACACCGGCTCGGCCGGCGCGGCCTGTGCGTCCGATTCGATGCACGTACGTTTCCGGCACATTGGGCAAATCGTAATTGACAACGTGAGAAAGGCCGCTCACGTCAATGCCGCGCGCGGCAATATCCGTTGCTACCAACACGCGCAGATCTCCGCTTTTCAGGCGGCAAAGCGCCGTTTGACGCGCCGTCTGGCTTTTGTTGCCGTGGATGGCCATCGCCTCAATGCCCGCACGCGTCAAGTCAGCGGCCACACGGTTGGCGCCGTGCTTGGTGCGGGTAAACACCAGCGCGCTTTCCACTTCGGGCGCGCGCAGCAAAACCGGCAAAAGCCGCTTTTTTTCCGGTTTTTCGGCAAAATAAACACTTTGCTCAATGCGCTCCACCGTAGTGGAGGGCGGAGCCACCATCACCTTTTTGGGCCGGTGCAGAATCTGATGTGCCAGGCGTTCAATTTCCGGCGGCATCGTAGCGCTGAACAGCAGTGTCTGACGCTTTTGCGGAAGCGCGCGAATCACGCGGCGCACATCGTGGATAAAGCCCATGTCGAGCATCCGGTCGGCTTCGTCCAAAACGAACACTTCCAGCTGATCCAGCGACACTTTCCCCTGCTGCATCAAATCGAGCAGACGGCCGGGCGTCGCCGTCAAAATTTCCGCTCCGCGCTGGAGCGCCGCCACCTGCGGCGCTTGGCCCACGCCGCCGTAAATCACGGTGTGCGACACCGGCAAATAGCGCGCGTAAGCTTCGATGCATTCATCAATCTGCAATGCCAGCTCCCGCGTCGGCGTTAAAATCAAGGCGCGGACAGGCCGTCCTTTCACGGAACGGTGTGCTAAATTTTGTAAAATGGGAAGTGCAAACGCCGCCGTTTTGCCAGTTCCCGTTTGAGCGCAGGCCAGCAAATCACTGCCTTGCAGCACAGGCACAATCGCCTTTTGCTGAATCGGCGAGGGCGTTTCATAACCAAACTCTTTTACTGCGCGCAGCAAGGGCGCTTGGAGTTGCAAATCGCTGAAATTCATGACACCGTTCCTATCTTTGGAAATCCTAAAAAGGGGTTCTTCTTTACTCTGTATCTGTTTTTCTCATTCACAGACAAGCTGTTTTTAAGCAGCTTTTTATCATCCGCGAAAATCCGCCCTGTTGCGCTCACCAAGTAGAATCCGGTGCCTCATCAGGCTTCGAGGGATCAATTACAAACAAATCCTCTCTGCGGCTTAAACGCGCAGCCATACCGCTGAAAGTGCTTTCCTGTGCCAGCACAATTCCACGGCAGCAAGAGTAATAGGAGGTCGATCGACATG
>DWWA01000030.1 GCA_019119935.1 Candidatus Ruthenibacterium merdavium
ACAAATTCAAGCTGCCCTCGATTTTCTGCATTCTTCACCAACATTTTTATCACCCCACACCATTATACCGCATTTTCATCCCCGATACGAGAAAAAGGCCACTTTTCGGTGACCTTTTTCGACAGGCTGAAGCCGCCTTTCACATCGAAATGTGAAAGGCGGCTTTTTACTTATGTTGTTGCTTGTATCAGGATTAAAACTTTGCCTTCGCTTGCAAGATGTGCCAAAGAATGTTTGCTTTTGAAAATTATTGCATCAGCTCACATACTTCATTTGCATAGGCAACGGGGTCTTCAATGGGAAGGCCCTCAATCAAAAGTGCCTGTGCGTAAAGCAAATTGGTATATGCGGCAACTTTTTCCTTATCGCCTGCGGCGAAAGCTTTTTCCAAAGAAGCAAATACTTTGTGGTTTTTATTGATTTCCAAAATCTTGCGGCTGGAAACCTTTTCGCCCGTGGGCATGTTGTTCAGCACTTTTTCCATCTCAATGGACAGCGCGCCGCTGGTGGAAAGACAAACAGGGTGACTCTTCAAACGCTGAGAAAGTTTGACTTCGGCTACTTTGTCGCCCAGCGCTTCCTTCATGGCGGCAAACAGCTCTTTGTGCGCTTCATTCGCGGCCTCGATTTCCTCTTTCTCAGTTTCGCTTTCCAAACCAAGGTCATCCCCGGAGATATTGCGGAATTCTTTCTTGTCATACTCGCGAATCATTTGCAGAGCAAATTCATCGACATCCTGCGTCAGGTACAGAATGTCAAACCCTTTGTCCAAAATGTTTTCTGCGGCGGGCAGCTTGGACAGTTTCTCTGTGCTTTCGCCGGCTGCGTAGTAGATATACTTTTGGTCTTCGGGCATTGCGTCTACATACTCACGCAGCGTGACCATGCTTTCTTTTTTGGCGCTGTAAAACAAGAGCAAATCCTGCAAGTGTTCTTTGTTTGCACCGTAAGCCTCGTAGCAGCCCACTTTCAGCTGTAAGCCGAAGTTTTTGAAAAATTCTTCATAGGCGCTGCGGTCGTTTTTCAGCCATGCCGACAGCTCATTTTTGATTTTGCGCTCCAGCGTAGTGCGGATTAAGCGCAGCTGATGGTCGTGCTGAAGCATCTCACGGCTGATATTAAGCGACAAGTCTTGGCTGTCCACCAAACCGCGAACAAAGCTGAAATAGTCCGGCAGCAAGTCAGCGCACTTATCCATAATCAGCACGCCGCTGGCATAAAGCTGGAGGCCCTTTTCATATTCTTTGGTGTAGTAGTTAAACGGTGCACGCGAGGGAATGAAGAGCATTGCCGTGTATGTGGCAGTGCCTTCCGTTTTCGAGCGGATTACTTTGGCGGGTTTATTCCAATCGCCGAACTTCTCCTGATAGAACGCCGCTTCCTCTTCGTCGCTCACGTCACTTTTTGCGCGCTTCCACAAGGGAACCATGCTGTTGAGCGTTTCATCCTCTGTGTAGGTTTCGTATTCGGGCATTTTAAAGTTGCCCTGTTCATCCTTGTCGGTTCCTTCAATCGGGCGGCGTTTTTCGCGCAGCATCCGAATCGGGTAGCGAATATAGTCGGAGTATTTTTTGACAATGCCTGCCAGACGGTTTTCATCCAGAAATTCGTCATAGTGCTCCTCTTCGGTGTCGGGCTTAATGACAAGGGTAATCTCGGTTCCGGCAGTGGCTTTTTTACACGGGGTGACCGTGTAGCCCTCTGCGCCTTCCGACTCCCAGCACCAGGCCTCCTGCGTGCCGAATGCGCGGCTGACAACCGTGACCTTTGAAGCAACCATAAACGCCGAGTAAAAGCCCACGCCGAACTGACCGATTACGTCCACATCATCGGTTTTCTCGTGTTCTTTTTTAAATTCAAAGCTTCCGCTTTTGGCAATGGTACCGAGGTTTTCCTCCAAGTCTTCTTTTGACATGCCGATGCCGTTGTCGGAGATCGTCAGTGTGCGGGCGTCGCGGTCAACAGAAATGCGGATGCAGAAATCGTCTTTTTTCAGCGCGACGGAGTCATCGGTCAAACTGCGGAAATACAGCTTGTCCACCGCATCGCTCGCGTTGCTGATAAGCTCGCGCAGGAAAATTTCTTTGTGCGTATAAATCGAATGAATCATTAAATCAAGCAGTCGTTTTGATTCGGCTTTAAATTCTTTTGCTGCCATAGTAATAGCCTCCCGATGGCGAAATTAGCACTCGTTATACAAGAGTGCTAATTTAGTGTACACCTTTTACCGGACAGTTTCAAGTGTTTTCACGAAAATTTTATTGTATTTTTATTAAAACGAGAAGATAAAGATAAAAGGCACTTTCTCAGTGAGAAATTTAACTTTGAAGCATGAGTCTGTTGAAAACACCCCCAAAAAGACGAATTACTGTCAAGAAAAATAAAGCCGTTTATGTAGTTGAAAAAAGGAAAAAAGCCTCTTAAAAGCCGAAATATTTAAACAATGGCAAATTTTTTGAGAAGAAAATCATGCAAAATACTTGCGAAAAACAGGTATTTGCGGTATTATAGATAAGAAACTATTGTGAGATAGTATGTCAATTCAGATAGTCAATCGAATTTTGATAAAAGGCGGTGTTTTTTGTGCCCAAGTTGGATTTCTTTTCAGGCCAGCCCGACGATGCGAAGGCGGCTCAAGAGGACTCCTCCGCTTCCTCCGAACAATGGGAGGATGCTTTTGCAGGGATGCAAAAACTGGACTTATTTGAGGAGCCTTCCGTGAACGGGGGTGCGGTTCAGCCGACGGTTGATACAGTGCCGTCTGCTGTCCCCGGTACGGTACAGGCCGGTGTGAGCGCTGCGGCGCCCGCCCCGCAAGAGGAATCGAAAGCAAGCAAAACCGGCAGAGCCATTTTCGAAAATTTGTTTTCTGCCGAAGAAGAGGAAGAAGAGACGCTTTTGCCGCCCTCTCCGCCTCCTGCTGCCCAGCCGGAGCAGCCGATTCCCGACGTGATTTTGCCCGGAAGTGTACAAGCGCAGGTTCCGGTTTCTGCTCCGGTACAACCGGCCGTGCAAATGCCGGCCGCTCAGCCGGCGGTGCAGGCAGCGCCTCCCGTGCAGGCAGAGATGCCGCAGACACAGCCGCAGCCGGTTGCAGCGCCTGTTCAGCAGCAAGTGCACACGCCCATGCCGGAAGAGCATGTGCCCGCGGCAGATGTGGCAAGCGTGCCCGTGTTTGAGGAAGAGGCTGCGCCTGAGAGCCAGCCTGAAACGGAGTCGATGTTTCCGAAAGAGGAGCCGCGCCGCGTAACTAAAGCGAAACCCATTAACTGGCATGTGAACATGCTGGAAGAGAAAGAAAAAGAAGCGGCAGCCCGCGCAGCAGCACAGGCTGCGGCCGCACAAGCAGCGCTGGAGCGCACGACTTCTTCTATTTCTCCTGTCGCAAGTGCCGCGCCGGCAGAGCAGGTAGAGCCGATTCGCTCTTCCAACCCTCCCGTTCAGACGGTCATTCAAGGGGAGAAGCCCGCATGGATGCCGCTTTTGGAAACTGCAATGACAGAAAAGGGCTTAACGCCTCCTGTCTATGACGAAAAGGCGACCACAAAGGTCTTTACGCCCACCCCGAAGGCAGTGCCTCAAGCGGATGCGCAGCCGATTTCTGAGACTGCATCGGCTGATTCTGCCCCCGCTCCTGCACCGGCCCCTGCGCCTGCGCGGCCTAAGGAGCAGCCTCAGCCCAAGGCGGAACAGCCTTCGGTTCCCTCTGTGACAACCGAAATTCCGCTGTTGTCTGATTTTGATGACCTGCCGCCCGTTGGGCAGCAAGCCCCTGCGGAGGATACGGGCATGGAAGGCTTCGGCGCATTGTTCAATGAAGATACTGCTTCTTTGCCGGATCCGGAGCCGCAGGCAGCGCCTGTCAAAGATTCGGAAAAGATGAAGGATATCGCTTCCGGAATTGCCGCTACGTTTGGCGATGGGTTTGGGGAAGATTTAACCAGTGACCCGGCCAATTTGTTCAGCAGCGACCCGACGGAAACGGTAGAGCGTCCTCCCGTTTCTGCTTCCCATCAGGAAGAGGACTTGTATGAGGACGATTTCGGCCAGGATCCCTTTGCTGCGGAAAGTGTTCAGCGCGAAAAGGATTATCCCGGCACTGCGAATGAGGGCAATCGAAAGCTTTTGATTTTTGTCGGCATGGCTGCGGCTTTGCTGGTGATTTTGATTGCCGCTTATTTCATTTTCTTCAGCGGGGATTCTAAGCCTGTCTCCACGTCTTCCACGCCGAACAGTGCATCAGTTCCCTCGAGCACGCCCACATCGGTGCCTGTTTCTCAGTCTGTTTCCGCTTCGGTATCGACGGCTCCCGTAGAGGCAATTCCCCGTGATGAGTGGTATATGCAGCTTGTCAACCGTCAGGTTGTTTTGGACGAAACCTTTGCACCGCCTGAACTGGCAACAGTGGGCGGTATGCAGGTGGACAGCCGCATTGCCGATCCGCTTCAGCAAATGTTGGATGCGGCTTCTGCGGCGGGTGTAGACCTGCGTATTACAGCAGGTTACCGCACTTATGCAAAGCAGAAGGCAGCGTATAACAACGGCAACGGTACAAGTGACTGTCCGCCGGGTGCTTCTGAGCACAACTTGGGTCTGTCCGCAGATATCCAAACAAGCAGCTCTTCCAATTATGATTCGGCTGCATTTGAAGCTACCCCTGCATTTACATGGCTGAAAGAGAATGCTGCAACGTACGGCTTTATCCTGCGGTATCCGAAGGACAAAGAAGCTGTGACCGGCTTTACGTATGAGCCGTGGCATTACCGCTATGTAGGAACCGACCAAGCGCAGAAAATCAATGCGAGCGGTTTGTGCTTAGAGGAGTACTTGCAGCAGAACGCTTAATGTGCAGCGTTTTTCGGTGCTCTCTTTTGCAGATATCTCAGAGTAATTTTGACTTTGTGTATTTTTAAAAAGACAGTTGCACCGTAGATGACAGAGGCATTCGCCGTTTTGAGCAGTGCCTTTGTCAAACTTGGTGAAACGGCGGATGCATAAAGCATCGCTTTCCACAAAGGTTTGCTTTTGGTGGAAAATTGAGCTTCATTTCACCTTGGTAATATTGCGTTCCTTTCTTTTATTCAATATCGAAAAACAAGAGCCGAAGTTCCGTTGAGGAGCTCCGGCTCTTGTTTTTATTTATCATTAAAGATTGGATTTATATGAGTAAACAGCATTGCCTTACACGGTAATATTAGGGCGGTCTTGGTCGCCGTCCGCCTTAAACATCATAAAATGTTCCGGGTTTGATGTGAAGTAATAGTATTCCGTATTTTCATAGAGCGGGGGAGTTAAATAGTTGGGAATGATATTCGGACAATCTTCTTTGCGCTCGCTCCATCCCGCCTGCGCCATTTGTTCGGCAGAGATTCCCGCGCAGTAGCAATCGGCATACTCGATATTTTGCTCTTTCATCAGCAGGTCGATTCCGAAGCCAAGAAGGGGGAAGTCTTCCGCAGGGCCGATATAATCAACCACGCGAAGGACACGGCGTCCTTCTACATCAACAGTTCGGGTAACGAGAATGCGGCCGTCTAAATGCCATACATCATAGCTTTGACGCGGAAAATGGTAGTAGCGGCGCGTTAAATACCATAAATCCTTATGCGGCGAAAGTGTTTCATTCGGCTGAAAAACGGCGCGCAGGGCTTCCTCGGTGGGCAGCGGCTCCAGCGGTTTTCCCGGGGAAACGGGCAGCCGTTCCGCCTGTGCAATTTTTGCTACTTGAAATGTATCGGTATCGCCCAAGCGGTAATAGTGCGGAAGGCGATCGGCAGTATAGCCTAAGAAGGTGTAAAACGCTATCGTTTTCGGCCGAATGTTATTGCAGGCCATCACGCGCGCCCCCGTGAGCTTCGGAAGCGCTGCCATCAGCTCTAATCCCGCGCCGTTATACCCCTTTTTGGCACACCAGATGGAAACCCAAATATCAGGTGCTTTGCGCTCATTGGCCAAAATATAGCCTGCTACGGCGCACAATTCGTTTTCGGAAAAGGCAAGCGCAAATTGAAGCTGCCCGCGGGGCATATAATAATGCTCGAAAAAATCCGTGCAGTGAATCAAAGGATGGCGGCTACCCCAATGCGTGTCTAAAAAGTCGGTAATCAGGCCGCGCTCATTGTTTTGCGCCAAGCGGCAGGTAACAGGATTGCTCATAAGATTGCCGCACCTCCCGTCACGGGCAGGGTGACGCCTGAAATAAAGCCGGCTTCGTCACTCAGCAAAAAGCGAATCGCGGGAACAACGTCTTCAACGCGCGCATTGCGCTTCATGGGGTTGGCCTCAGCTGACATTTGAACAACGAGGTCCGGCGTATCCGATAAAAATTTTGTTTCCATCATATAAGGCGCAACGCAGTTAACGGTGACGCCAAACGGCGCATAATCGGCGCAAAGGCTTTTGGACAGGCCCAAAAGTGCGTGTTTCGCCGTGACGTAGGCGGCTGTATTTTTCGGGGGAACGCCGATGATATAGCTTGTCAGCATGAAAACGACGCGCCCGAAACGTGCTTTTGCCATAGCGGGCAGAAAAGCGCGTGACAAACGCAGCGCACTGTGTACTTGAATATGCAGATCCGTTTCAAAACGGTCCATGTCAAAATTTTTGAATTTTGTGTTTACCACACGCAGTGCCGGCAAATGGACAAAATGGGTCGGCGCACCAAACCGCTCGCTCACATGACTGATGAAAACGTCCACGGCAGAGTCATCTGAAAGGTCAACGTCATAAGTGTGAATCTGACCGGGAAACTTTTGGCACAGCGGTGCAAGATGCTTTAAATCTCCGCAGCCTTGCGCAATTACAATGTCCTGCGGGGCAATAATCGACTCGATTAACCGGCAGCCGACATCGCTCGTTGCACCGGTGATGAGGTAAGTAGCCATAATACTGATATCCTCCTTTACTGGGCTATGCCTGCCTTGATGATGGCGCGCGTAACCTTTTTGCCTTCTGCGTTGAAGATGATGCCCTTGATGGTGATTTCGCGGAATGTTTCATTGATTTCCGTAATTTCTCCGCGAACGGTGAGCGTTTCGCCCACAAGAACCGGCTTTGCGAATTTACATTCGACGCTGTGCAGCAGACAGTGCTCGCCCGGCAGATAAACACCCGCCAAAGTGGAAAATAAGCTTGCGCCGAGCATACCATACATCACGCGGTTCTCATAGCCGCGCTGTGCCGCATAATCAGCGTCCATGTGGATGGGGCTGTCATCACCGGTTAACTCAAAAAACAGCGCCATTTTTTCCGGCGTTACTTCATAAGAAAATTCAGCTGACAGACCGACGTGAAGCTCGGATAATGTGTAGTGATTCATAACGGCTCCTTTGGATGGGAAGTGTGACAACGGTTGAAATTGCAAGAGGGGCAGCACTGCCGAAAGGCGACGCGCTGCCCCTTTGTTGTTCCTTTGTATCTTAGGCTTTTAACCGCAGAATTAAATCGGCCATGTCACCGACATTTTCTAAGCCGCGCACATCGTCCAGCGTGAACTTGACGCCGAACTTTTTCTCCATAGCAGTGAGCAGATTGATTTGCTCCAAGCTGTCCCAGTCCTCAATATCTTCGGCGGTGGTTTCTCGTGTAATCACCAGAGAATCATCGTCAAAGTTGTCGCGGAAAATTTCCTGAATCTCTTGCATCAATTCTTCGTGTGTCATTCGTGTTAAATCCTTTCTCTTTCAGTTTGCGTCAAATCATGATAAATTCGTTGTTACGTCAATGACGCTGCAAAGCGGTTCGCTCTTTTTGGGAACCGTAAATTGATAGTGAACGCCTTCCTCGGTTTCTTTTTCCTGTGAAAAGCCGAGAGAAGGGTAGAGCGTGCGAACATAGGCGTTTTTTGCGGTGGGAATATAATCGCCTTCGATGGTATCAATGCGGTGTGCCCGGCAATAAGACACCAGTGCGTCAAATACGGCAAGTTCCAAATCGCGCTTAAAGACGCGGCAGCTCATGACCCATTCCTCAATCGTGAGAACGCCGCCGTTCACTTTGCCGATGAGCGCGCTCACAATGCCGTTATCGCCAAAGCGGTCGGACAAAGAAGCGTACAGGGTAAGAGTGTTCTCATCGTTCATGCAGTCGGCCGTTTCGGCATCGGTGTAACGCCTGGTCGTAAGATTGAACTGATTCGTCTTATTCATCAGCTGAGTGATGCGCGGTGCATGCTGAACATCAAACGGTGCAATGACGGCCTTCATTTCCAAGCTTTTCAGATATTCCTGATAATCTCCGAACGAAGCCTCCGCCTGCGCGCGCTGTGCGTTTTGACGGTACATGTCTGAACGCTTTTTATCGTCTTCCGAAAGCGCAGTTACTTCAAAATAACCGCTGCGCGCCAAGGTCTGCACATAAGTTTCGGGAGTTGTCAGCTCCGGCACCGCGGTATTCGGCAAGTGACGGCGCACAATCTCCCGTTCAGCAGGGTTATCGTCTAAAAAGACGAAGCTCTCGGGCAAAAGGTTGAGCTGTGAGGCCATCTGAGCCAAATTTTCATGTTTGGGCTGCCAGTTCGCAAAAAAGCAAACGAAATCTTCTTCATGAAGAACACTTTCCGGACGTGAAAAGCCGCTTTTTGCAATCTCGGCTTCGTTTTTGCTGTTGACGTTAAGAAGCACGCCCGTTTGTGATAGGAGCTTTAAATAATGCTGCAAAGCGATGAAAGCGCGGCCCGAGGGCGTTTCTTCTCCAAGCTGAATGCCTTGTACGCCGTCGTCGCCGATGACGCCGCCCCAAAGCGTATTGTCTAAGTCACAGGCGATGCTTTTTTTGTTTTTTCCGTAAATGCTTTTGATGATATTGGCAATTCCGGCACACAGCGGAGGAATTGCCGAAAGATCCATCGCATATTGATAAGCATACCACATGGAAGGCGAGAACCAGCGGTCGAGCCCCAATTCCGCCGCGAGATAGTTGATATCATGGATAAAAAATCCGCGATGTGCCTGCGCGTATTGCGCCAAAGCCTCGTTGATGCGGCGCACAAAACGCACCGCACCGCGTCGGTCAGATGCTTCAAAGCTGCCCATGACGCGGACATTTGGGAATTCAAAGTTGTTTTGAATGACAATGGCGTCCATCGACAAACACGCATCCCAAAAGCTTTGCCAGCGCAGTGTTTCGGCGGCAAGCTTTTCCTCGGCCTGTACGTCGGTGTCGGCAGGGCAGGGGAGCCCCATTAAGTTCTTTACGGTAGTGTGCACATAGATGATATCAGGTGCAAAAGCGCGCAGACTTCCGTCATCAAACACGGCGTTTTCATAGTAACGGGCATATTCACCCTCGTAAAATTCAGGGGCAATGCCGTGATGAAGCAAAAAAAGTTCTAAAACATTTTTTACTTCTCCAATGGTTGACCCGCTCAAAATTGCAATTTTTTTAGGAATCAGCCCTTCTTGGGCGAGCAGTTCACGACGAAGGCGGCGCTTTTTTTGCAAAATAGTGTCGCAATCATACGGATAATCAAAGGGTGTCACATCGGTTCCTCCTGTCTTACATTGCGCGAGGATAAAACGGGCCTCTCCTGCTGCCCTGTAAAGGACAGGTACTGGCAAAGGCCCGTACTGCATAACATTATAATATATCAAACGCTGTTTTGCAATTTTTTCTTGTCTTGAAAATGGAAAAGCAAATGACAAAAAGGTGAAAATTGGAATGAAAAATCAATTTTTACACCATTTTTCTTGCAATAGATTTCTAAATCGACTATAATAACCTGAGAATCGTATGCGTGTTTTTGCCGAAACAAAGGGAAAAACACGCGGTGACAGCGGATGAATTTTATGTGGGGTGCTGTTTTATGAGCTTTCGGTTTGTACATAATAATATCAATGTGCTGGATTTAAACAAAAGCCTTGCTTTTTATGAGAAAGCGTTGGGGCTCAAAGAGGTTCGGCGCAAAGAAAAGCCTGATTTTACATTGGTTTATTTGGGCGACGGAACAACCCCTCATCAGCTGGAGCTGACATGGCTCAAGGACAGAGCTAAGCCCTATGACCTTGGAGAGAATGAGTTCCATCTTGCCTTTGAAACAGAAGATTTCGACGCGGCTCATGCGCTGCATAAGGAAATGAACTGTATTTGCTACGAAAACGAAGCGATGGGAATTTATTTTATCGCAGATCCGGACGGGTATTGGCTGGAGATTGTTCCCGCGAAAAAATAAAAACGGCTTTTCGATAAAAATGATCAATTGCCTGTGATGCAGGTTACGGTTTCAGGAGGGAATCATTATTAAAACGCAGAATAAGAAAAATGGCGCGCAGGGGAATGTGCGCAGCCGTGCAGAAAAGCAGACGGCTGAACCGAAAAAACGCAGCCTTGGCCTGCGAATTCTATCCGGATTTTTCCGCTTTATCGCAGTGTGTCTTTGCATCGGCATTATCGGCGCTTCCGTTGTAAGTGTGCTTTTGAGCCTCTACATTGTAAAAGCCACGGCCAACGACGCAGAAATCTTTGATTTGGATGAGTTGGCGCTGGCGTATACGAGTATCGTTTATTATAAAGAGGTAGACCCTGTGACCGGCCAGGAAACGTGGCCTGAGTATCAGCAGCTTGACAGCCCGACCGAAAACCGCATTTGGGTTTCTCTGGCGGATATCAGCGATGACTTGGAGCACGCCTTTGTTGCCATCGAGGACCAAGCTTTTTATACACACTCCGGCTTCAACTTGAAGCGTACCATTTACTCGGTGCTCAACGAGCTTTCCTATAAAATTACGGGAAGCTACCTGCGCGGCAACAAACAGGGCGCTTCTACCATTAACCAGCAGCTGATTAAAAACCTGACAGGTGAAGATGCAGATACCGGTTGGGAAGGTTACCTGCGTAAATTCCGCGAGATTTTCCGCGCGATGGGCCTCAACAGCCGTTACTCGAAAGACGAAATCATGGAAGCGTATTTGAACACCATCGACCTGACCGGCAGCATCGGCGGCGTCGAGATGGGTGCAAACCGCTACTTTAACAAGAATGCGGGCGATGAGAAAAACGTTGCCAACGGTGTGGAACCGCTGACGCTGGCGCAGTGTGCAACCATTGCTTCCATCACAAACAGCCCCACGGAGTACAACCCGTACAGCAGCCCCGAAAAACATTTGGTGCGCCGCAATAAGGTGCTGAGCAATATGTTTGAGCAGGGCTATATCGTGGATGAGAACGGCAATCCTGACAAAGCGGCCTATGAAGCAGCGCTCGCAGAGCCGCTGACGCTTTATGAAGAGCAGAAGAGCGAGGATGCAGCAGTTACCTCCAATAACGACTGGTTTGTGGATGCGCTGATTGAAGAAGTGATTCAAGACCTGTTGAAAGAGAACCCTTATAATCGTGAGAATTATACCGAGAAAGACGCTACCATTGATTTCTACACCAAAGGTCTGCGTATTTTCTCAACTGTGCAGCCCGATTTGCAGCAGCAGATGCAGCGCATTTTCTCCGAAGGAGAGTATTGGCCTGCGCATGAAACGCAAAAGGTTGACCCCAACGGCGAATTGGTATTTGACGACGCGGGCAATCCTGTGATGGAAACAACACAGGCTTCGGCTGTTTCCATCAATTATAACGGTGAGCTTTGCGCCGTGGTCGGCGGCTTGGGGCAAAAAACGGAGGACCGCGGACTGAACCGCGCCATTAAGAGCGTTCGTCAGGTAGGTTCTACCATGAAAGGTGTTGCCGCCTATCCGCTAGCAATTGAGTACGGCTACGCCGATTACAGTGCTACTTTCCCGGATGATCCGCTGGAGGTAATTGAAGACGGCGGTGTGAAGCGTGAGTGGCCGAAGAACTACAGCGGCACTTATACCCACCAGCCCACCACGGTATATGAAGCGATTAAGCAGTCTTTGAACACGGTTGCAGTTCGTGTAGGTAAGATTGTAGACGTGGACAATATGTATGACTTCTGTGTTGACACGCTTAATATTTCCACTTTGGTGGAGGAAGACCGTGCTTTGGCACCGCTTGTACTCGGTTCTATGACAAATGGTATGAGTGCATACGAGCTGGCCGGTGCCTATATGATGTATGGTGACGGCGGACGCTTTACCAATCTGCACAGCTATACCACCGTTGAAGATTATATGGGCAATGTCATCTTGGAAAAGGATGTTTACACGGTGCAGGCCATCGGAGAGGACACAGCCTATATTATGAACCGCTTGCTGAAAGGCGTTATGACGGATGTCCGCGGTACGGCAAACCGTTATGCAGCGGATATTCGCGGAATGGAAAGCGTTGGTAAAACGGGTACGTCCAACAACAACAAAGATATTTGGTTTGTTGGTTTGACGCCGTATTATTGCACCGCTTTCTGGTGGGGCTATGATTCCGGCAACGAGCATTTGATGCAGGCTTATAATCCTGCTAGACATAGCCACCCCGGTGCGGGTGCTTGGAAAGAGCTGATGGAGTCGACGCTGAACGCAAACGAGGCCAAATATCCCGTTAAGACATGGGATATGCCTGAAAGTGTGGTTCAGGGCGCTTACTGCACGCAGACCGGCTTGGCACCTGCGGCGGGCTGCCCGACGGCAACAGGCTACTACAAGGCTTCGGATGAGCGTTTGACCTGTACGGGCCACGCTGCGGCCGACCCGGCAGCACCCGCGGCTTAAGCAAATCACTGTCCATCGGCCGAGTGAAATCAAAACGAATGCCGAAAGCGGCGTTTTCAAAAGCAATTGATGCTTTTGAGAGCGCCGCTTTTTTCACGCCTTTTTTCCAAAAGAGGCAAGAGCGAGTTTACACTGCGCACAAACAGAAAAAAGATTGTATTTCCTACAAATACAAATGCTTGCGAAAACGCCGAAATGTTTTAACTATTTATCTTGATGAATTGTTAAAAAAACAAAAAATAATGCGTTTGACAGAAAAACGCTTGTTTTTCCCGGAACAACATGTTATGATATCAACAATTCACGGGTTACGATATTTCAGTGAAATGCGCACAGGCCGGTACCGTATGCACAGGCAGTGCAAAGAAGGCTGTGCACAAGGCGGCCGACAGTGCCGGTTCGGTATATGACACAAAAGGCTTTCTGAAAGCTGAAGGCTTTATTTTTCAGAAATACGCCGGAATGGGAGAAGATATGGAAAAGCGGTTTTTATTGGTAGAAGCTGATGTGCTGCCGGAAGTTTTTCTTTCCGTATTAAAAGCGAAAGAACTTTTGGCAAGCGGAGCGGCGAAAAATATTTCCGCCGCGGTAAAGCAAGCCGGAATTTCGCGCAGCGCTTTTTACAAATATAAAGATAGTATTTTCGACGCGGACAGCAGCCGGGATGTAACAACGGTAACGGCAACACTGCTGGATGAATCCGGCGCACTGCACAATTTATTGGAAGAAATGTACCGCGCGGGTGCCTCTGTGGTAACGATCAATCAGTCGATGCCGGAAAACGGAACGGCTCAGGTTTCCGTTGCACTGCGCACCGGACAAATGAAGATTGATGTGGAACAGCTTTTAAGCCGGCTGCGCACCCACCGAACGGTGGTGGACGTTCGCCGCAGCACCATATAAACAGGCGAAAACAGAGAGGGGAAAAGGGATATGGCAAAAGTAGCAATTTTGGGGTTTGGCACCGTAGGAAGCGGCGTGCTGGAAGTGATTCGCACGAATGCTTCTTCCATTTCTCGGCGAGTGGGGCAAGAAGTTTCGGTCAAGTACATTTGCGACATCCGCGACTTTTCCGGCCATCCCGACGAAAAGCTGTTTGTGAAAGAAATTGATACGGTACTGCGCGATGAAGAAGTGCAAGTGGTGGTGGAAACCATCGGCGGCCTGAACCCGGCTTACTTTTATGTGAAGTCGGCGCTCGAAAGCGGCAAGCATGTTGCCACTTCTAATAAAGAGCTTGTGGCGGTTCACGGTGCGGAGCTGTTGGCGCTCGCCAAAGACAAGGGCGTTTGCTTTTTATTTGAAGCCAGTGTGGGCGGCGGCATGCCGATGATCGCTCCGCTGCGCGATTCACTGGCGGCAAACGTTGTGCAGGAGCTTTACGGGATTATCAACGGCACAACCAATTTTATGCTCACGGAGATGGCGGAAAAAGGATGCAATTTTGACGAAGCATTGCACCATGCACAAGAGCTTGGATACGCGGAAACGCGCGACCCTTCGGCTGATGTGGACGGCATCGATGCACAAAGAAAAATTTGTATTTTATCCTCGCTTATCTTGGGACGGGAAATTCACCCGGAAAATGTTCCCGTGCGGGGAATCCGCGGCATTGCGCCGGAGGATTTCAAAGCGCTGGCCGCTTGTCAAAGCACGGTAAAATTGATTGCACGCTTTTCCTGCCGTGACGATGTGCTGTCGCCGGATATCAGCGTAGAGCCGATGGCGGTGCCGAAGGAAAGTCCGCTGGCAGGGGTGAACGACGTGTATAACGCGGCAATGATTCGATGTGACATGCTGGGAGATGTGATGTTTTACGGCAAGGGAGCGGGAAAGCTTCCGACCGCGAGCGCTGTGGTGGCCGATGTGATGGACGTTCTTGTGAAACAGCATGCAGCTTCCGAAGGGCTGATGTGGCGTGCCTGCGAACCGCTGGAGCAAGGTACATATTTCTGTACGGAGGAAAAGAGCGATTGGTACATGCGCGGCCGCGGCGCAAGCGCACCGCAGGGAATGCGCGAAATTTGGCGGGAAGGCGAACGCTTTGCAGGAATTGTGCGGGGCATCAGCCGGACGCAATGGGATGATTTTTGCGAAAAAGCCGAAAAAAATGGTTTTTGCGTAGAAAATACGATGCGTTTATTAGCGAAATAAAAGGGGGCTGCGTATGATAACAGTAAAGGTGCCGGCCACCAGTGCCAACATTGGCTCAGGCTTTGATTCGTGCGGCTTAGCCCTTGGCCTGTACAACATGGTACAGATGGAACCTGCTGAAGGCGTGCACATTTCAAGCGCGGACAAAAGCCGCGTTCCAACGGGAGAGAACAACCTGATTTACACGACGGCCCGCCACTTATATGAACTGTGCGGCAAGCCGTTTACGGGATTAAAACTGGTTCAAACCAATGCAATTCCGCAAGCGCGCGGCCTCGGTTCTTCCTCTGCCTGCATTGCGGCAGGACTTTTGGGGGCAAATGCACTGCTGGGCGAACCGCTCAAGGCGGACGAGATTTTAAACCTCGCCACAAAATTGGAGGGCCATCCCGATAACGTTGCACCCGCTCTGCTCGGAGGCTTCGTTGTTTCGGCGTATGATGCAGGGCGTGTATACAGCGTGCGCAAGGATATTTCCGAGCAGTTGGTGTTCGCGGCATTTGTTCCGGACTATAAACTGCTGACGAAAAAAGCGCGCTCGGCGCTGCCGGAAAAGGTCGCGCACCGCGACGCAGTGTTTAATCTGTCACGCGCAGCGCTGCTCGCGGCGGCGTTCTGTGAAGAGCGCTATGAACTTTTGAGCATTGCGACAAAGGATTGCCTGCACCAGCAGTACCGCATGAATCTTGTGCCCGGAGGACAGGAGATTTTTGCGCTGGCACAGCAGCTCGGAGCACATGCGGTGTTTTTATCGGGGGCAGGCCCCACGATTTTAGCCATCGCGGATGCATCCGACAAAGCGTTTTTTGACCGCGCCAAGGAGGCGCTTAGACAGACGCATGCGACAAAGGCGTTTTCTTTGCATCGTCTTGCGGCGGATAACCGCGGCGCTTTTGTGGAAAAAGCAGAAGAATGAGGAAGATGCCCGCACAATTTCAGTGATTGGCAAAGTGGGAATTGTGCGGTTCTGCCCAGGAATGGCAACGCATTAGAGGGGGATTTGATATGTCGTTGATTGTACAAAAATTTGGAGGAACATCCGTTCAAAACCGAGAACGGCTGTTCAATGTGGCGCGCATCGTCGCAAAAACGCGTGCGCAGGGCGATGACGTTGTGGTGGTTGTGTCGGCGCAGGGTGATATGACGGACGACTTAATTGCAAAGGCGGACGAAATTACACATGATGCCTCGAAGCGCGAAATGGATATGCTGCTGAGCTCCGGCGAGCAAATCAGCGCGGCACTGCTGGCGATGACCTTGCAGGAGCTGGGATGCTCTGCCATCAGCTTAACGGGCTGGCAGGCAGGCTTCCACACCGACCGCGCCTACACAAAGGCACGCATCAAAAGCATTGATACAGAACGCATTGAAAGCGAACTTTCGCGCAACCGCGTTGTGGTGGTAGCGGGCTTTCAGGGCATGAACCGTTATGACGACATCACGACGCTGGGACGCGGCGGTTCCGACACCAGCGCCGTGGCGATTGCGGCGGCTTTGAACGCCGATCTTTGCCAAATTTATACGGATGTAGACGGCGTGTATACCGCCGACCCGCGCAAGGTGCCGAATGCCCGCAAGCTTGCGTGCATTACATTTGACGAAATGCTGGAACTGGCAAGTTTGGGCGCGCAGGTGCTGAATAACCGCAGTGTAGAGCTGGCGAAAAAATACTCGGTCAATCTGGAAGTGCGTTCTTCGCTGACAGATTTGCCCGGAACCATCGTGAAGGAGGTAACAGACGTGGAAGGTATGTTGATTAAAGGTGTGGCAAAAGATGATAATGTTGCGGTAATTTCGGTGCTGAAAGTGCCGGACGAGCCGGGTGTTTCGTTTAAAGTGTTCAGCCTGATGGCACAGCACAAAATCAACGTCGGCATTATTTTGCAGTCGGTGGGACGCGATAAAAGCAAAGATATTCTGTGCACGGTTCCGCTGGAAGACGCCGCCTTGGCTGAGCGCCTTCTGCGTGAAAATCAGTCCCGTTTCGGCGGTTCCGAAATTGTGGTCGATACCGATGTGGCGAAGGTGAGCATTGTCGGTGCCGGTATGCAGAGCCACTCCGGCGTTGCCTCTAAAATGTTTGAAACGCTGTATGAGAACAACATCAATATTCAGATGATTGCAACGAGTGAAATCAAAATCAGCGTCATCATTAAAAAAGCGGACGCAGACCGTGCGGTTACCGCAATCCATGCCGCGTTTTTCAGCTAAGGATATTTTGTACAAAGTCAAACGGTTTGTTTTTCGGTTTGCGCCGGAACGGGAGCGTTTCATGATTCGGCGCTGCTTTTCACAAGAAAAAGTTTTCGGCAGATTGAAAACCACGCTGCCGCTTTTTCAAAATCCTTTTCGGTTGCCTTTGTTTTTTCGCTGGATATTTGCATGAATGTGTAGTATACTAAAGGGTAGCTTTCGGCCGGGCTGCACTCGCGTAGTGCGCGTCTGCCGAGGCTATCCTTTTTTCGTATTGTGAAGTGACAAAGAAAGAGGTGTCGCAGTGGCTAAAAAAAGCAAAGCAGACAGCAAACGCTCGGAGATCTCCCGGGAGCAGGCAAGAAAAGAAGCCCAGCAGGAAATTGCACAGTATGAGGGCTTGTACATAGAGGAAGAGGAAATTCTTCGCGAGGTTCAAAAACAGTCAGAAAGGCTGGAAGAGCAGGAGAAAAAGGAACAGGACACGGCAAATGATGCAGACATAAAAACCGATTTGCCGCCGAAAACGCTAAAGGAAAAAGCGCCTGCAAAGCATGCGGCTCCTTCTGTGAATTCTCACGAGGAAATGCTTCAGGATTTGGAGCAAATGCGCGCTGCACGTGAAGAAAGCGCAAGAAAAATCGAGGAATTTTTAAAGGATAACTTGCAGCAAACGCAGGAGATTTCCGTGTCGGATGCGGCGCAGGAAAGTGAGGCTGAATCATCGGCCGAAAAACAGGAGCATACAAAGCAGGCGGGGCAAGCAAAAGCGCCGGAAAAAGAGCCGCGCCGCGCCGCGAAAAAGCAAGAGGCACACGACGAGCGGGACGCTGGTTCTCAGACTGCGCCGCAAAAGGAAAAAAAGAAGCGCAAAGGCCCGAATGTCTTGGCGTGGGCGGCAATGCTCTGCGTTGCGGCAGGTGTCGGCTATGCGGCGCGTATTGCACAGCAGGAATGGCAGGCGGCGTCTGCTGCTTACAGCGGTGCAGCGGTCACGGCCTCAACAAGTGAGGTGCAGGAGGAAACTCCGGCAACAGCACCCGCGGAAAATCAGGAAACGGCCGATCTCACTGCCACGGAGGAAAACGGTGCCATCGGCATTTTGCGCCTGGTTAATACCCAGCATCCGCTGCCCGACGGCTACATTCCGCCGGAACTTGAAGTGATGGACACGGAAGACCGCCAGCTGGATGCGCGTGCGGCGGCCGCGTTCCGGGAGCTGGAGGCGGCGGCCATTGCAGACGGATGCCCGATTTTCCTTTCTTCCGGATATCGCAGCTATGAGCGGCAAAAATATCTCTTTGTAGAAATGATTCAGGATAATTTGGCGCTTGGCTATAAGTATGAGGATGCCTATACCAACACAAAAAGCCTGCGCAACATCCCCGGCACATCAGAGCATCAAACCGGCTTGGCGGCAGATATTTTGTCCGTGAACTATTTAGAAATGGACGAGGGCTTTGCCGACACCAAAGAGGGAAAATGGCTGAAAGAAAATGCGGCACGCTTTGGCTTTATTCTGCGCTATCCGAAAGACAAAGAGGCCATTACCGGCACACAGTTTGAGCCGTGGCATTACCGCTATGTCGGTGTGGAGGATGCAACCAAAATTATGGAGCAGGGGGTTTGTCTGGAGGAATATCTGGGCATGACATCCTGAGGAAAGGAAGAGAAACAAAATGCATCGTAGAGAAATTGCCCCCGAGGTTTATCTGAGCAGTGCGCCGGCCGAGCAGTTTTGCCGTCAGCGCCTTTCCATCAATTTTATTTGGCCTGCAGAAAAAGAAAATGCCACAGCCGAGGCACTTTTGGCGCTGGCAATGGAACGCGGATATGAAGATTGTCCCGATATGACGGAGCTTTCTAAAAAGCTTGCAGCCTTGTACGGCGCAAGTCTGTCGGTCGATACGGTTGTGAACGGCGGAAACCGTGTACTGACCGTTGCCGTCAGCGGCATTAAAGATGCCTTTGCCTTGGAAGGTGAGCGTCTGAGCACGGAATATGCCAAAATCGCTTTTGGCGCCGCATTTCGCCCCGTTATGCAAGACGGCGTGATTTCTCCTGAATTTATCGAGATTGAGCGCGAACAGCTTCGCGAAGAGCTGGAGAGTGAAATGAATGAAAAGCGCCTTTACTGCTTGCGTCAGGCGCGCCGGAAGTTTTTCGGCGATGCGCCCGCCGGTGTAGAGCGTCACGGTTATCTGAGTGAGCTGGACGGTGTAACGCCTTCCCGCGTGACGGATGCTTTTTGGCACATGGTGAATACGGCACGCATGGAAGTGATGTGTTTCGGGCTGGACGATGCGCAGGTGGAAACTCAGCTGCGTGCGGCGCTTAGCATGCTGACCGGCCGATGCCCCGCGCCCCTGCGCCCGATGGAAACTATGCCGCGTCAGGAAGAACAAATGTACGACGAACCGATGGATACGGTTCAGGGAAAGCTGTGCATGCTGTTTACTTCCGATCATCCCGTGAAGGGCATGGAGCGCAGTATCATGCGTGTGGCGGTTGCACTGCTCGGCGGAACAGCAACAAGCCGATTGTTTCAAAATGTCCGCGAAAAAATGAGCCTTTGCTATTATTGTTCGGCAGGTTATGCGGCATCTACGGGCGTTCTCTCCATCGACAGCGGCGTGGAACATGCCAATGCCGACGCGGCGAAAGCTGCGATTTTGAATGAGCTGGAAGCGCTGAAAACGGGCGAAATTACGGAAAAAGAAATGCAGGATACAAAGCTTGCGTTGAAAAATGCCCTGCGCGGCGTAAACGACAGCCTCGGTGCAATGGAAAACTGGAATTTCGGCGAGCTTTTGAACGGAAGCGGCTTGACCCCCGAACAAGCGATTGAGCAGATCGAGGCCGTCACGGTGCAGCAGGTAAAAGAGGCCTTGGCACAGTTCAGCCTGTCCGTGACATATCGCATTACAAAGGAGGGGGCACAGCAATGAAACAAGCGTATGAAGCCATTGAAAAAGCGACACGCTTTGAGAAAAAAGTGCTGGACAACGGGTTGACCGTTTTGGTGCATTCCATGCCCGGTTTTACCGGAGTACACGCCATTTACGGCACGCATTTCGGCAGTGTGGACAGAAAATTTCTGCTGGACGGAAAACCGTATGAAATGCCCGCCGGAACGGCGCATTTCTTAGAGCATAAAATGTTTGAAAACGAGGAAGGCGACGCTTTTACCCTGTATGCAAAAACGGGTGCGAGCGCCAATGCTTACACCGGGTTTGACCGGACTTGTTATATCTTTACGGCTACCGACCGCATTGATGAAAATTTAGATATTTTGCTGAGCTTTGTTTCGCGGCCTTATTTTACCGAAGAAACCGTGCACAAAGAGCAGGGCATCATCGGGCAGGAAATTAAAATGTACGATGACGCGGCGGAGTGGCGCTTGATGTTCAGTTTGTATGGCTGCTTATATCACGAGCACCCGTTGAAAGACGACATTGCCGGCACAGTGGAAAGCATTGCTGAGATTACGCCGGAACTGCTGTACCGCTGTACGCAGGCATTCTACCGCCCGCAGAATATGACGCTGGCGGTTGCGGGCAATGTGACAATGGAAACCGTCATGGCCGCCGTAGAGCGCGCGAAGATTGCGCCTCAGCCGGGAACGGCCCAGCGTGTAGGGGTCAGCGAGCCTTCAGGTATTTGCTGCAAGCACCGCGAGTTTTCCATGGCGATTGCAAAACCGATGCTGGGGCTGGGCTTTAAGGAAGCGCCCGCGGCGAAGGGGGAGCGTTTGAAAACTGAGCTGATCTGCGAAGTGCTCACCGAGCTGGTTTGCGGCAGCATGACGCCGCTTTATCGAAAATTATACGATGAGAGCTTAGTGGGCAGCGGCTTTTCCGGGGAAAGCTTGGTGCTGGATGACGCTGTGACGGTGTGCTTTGGCGGAGAAACTTCAAAGCCGGAATACGTGCGCGAATTGATTTTAGCGGAAATTGACCGTCTGCGCAAAGAAGGCATTGACGAAACGCTGTTCAAGCTGTGCAAAAACCAGCTTTACGGCGAACTGATTTCCGGTTTGGAAGCGGTGGACGACGTGGCGGCCGGACTGTTCTCCTCTCATCAGCGCGGCCGCACACCGGCTGAGGAAATTGAGGCGCTGGCATCACTGACAAAACAAGATGTGCAAGAGGCGTTGAATACGATGCTTTTAGAGGAAAACAGCGCTGTGGTCATTATTCGCCCGGTGCAAAAAGAAGGAGAATAAAAAATGGTGAATCACGTTTCGTTTCCCGGCCTTGAGCTGGAAATGGAAATCAACCGCGTTGCGTTTACGGTGTTCGGCGTTCCCATTTACTGGTACGGTGTTTGCATTGCACTGGGGCTTTTGCTGGGAATGCTGTATGCCTTTCGCTATGCAAAAAGCTACGGCATTGACGCCGACCGCATGGTGGATGTCATTTTTGCTTCAACGATTGCCGCAATTATCGGCGGCCGTGCTTATTATGTGGCGACCGCGCCGTTTGAATATCAGAGCATTTGGGAAATGATTGATATCCGCCTTGGCGGTATTGCCATCTACGGCGGCATTATTGCGGCGTTTGCCATGGGCGCGCTGATGTGCCGTGTGCGCAAGGTGCCGATGCTTCCCATGTTCGATTTGGCGGCACAGGGCTTTTTGATTGGCCAGTGTCTTGGACGCTGGGGCAACTTTTTCAATCAGGAGGCATTCGGGGGAAATACGACGCTTCCGTGGGGGATGATCAGCGAAAGCACCCAGCAATATTTGCAGGCGGTTCAAGAAACGCTGGCGGCGCAGGGCATGACGGTAGACCCGTCCATGCCGGTACATCCTACGTTCTTGTATGAATCCATTTGGTGCGGTCTTGGCTTTCTGCTTTTGTGGCGTTACAGCAAACACCGGCGTTTCCACGGCGAAATGACGCTGCTTTACATTATGTGGTACGGCTTTGAGCGCTTTTTCGTCGAGGGCCTGCGCACAGACAGCCTGATGGTAGGCAATGTGCGCATCAGTCAGGCGGTCGCTGCGCTGAGCGTTGCGGCGGCACTGGTGCTCTGGGTGATTCTGCGCCGGAAATATCGCGGTGTGCCGCTTGTAATTCCGGCGCTTCCGGGCGAGGAAAATGCCAGCAAGCCGACGCAAATCGACGAGCCGGGCGAATCGACAAAAGAAGCGGTTCAAAAGGAAAAGCCGCAGGATGATGAGAGCGAAAAGGACGACGACCGGGACGACGAGCAAGAGCAAGGCAAAGCGCAGAAAAGCAGCGAGCCGTCATCCGATGAGGGGCAGGATGACGACAGCGAAAAAGAGCAGGAGCAAACGCCGGACAAGCAGGAAAGTGCAAAAGAGTCCGATGAGGAAAAGAAAACGGACCAAAAATGACACTGCCTGCCCGGCGCGGCATCAATTAAGGAGGGTATAAAAATGGCACAGATCATTCGTGGGAAAGAGCTTGCAGCTTTGTGCAAGCAGCAGGTGGCCGAGCGCGTGAAAGCGCTGGAAGAACGCGGGGTCAAGCCTTGCTTGGCCGTGGTGCTGGTGGGAGAAAACCCCGCCAGTAAGGTGTATGTTGCGGGAAAGGAAAAAGACTGCGCTGAGTGCGGGATTCTTTCCCGTGTTCTGCGCATGCCCGAAACGACAACGCAGGAAGAACTGTTAGATACCGTGAAGGCTTTGAACGAAGATGAAAGCGTACACGGCATTTTAGTGCAGCTGCCGCTTCCTGAGAACCTTTCCGCACAGTCGGTCATTGAAACGATTGCGCCGGAAAAGGATGTAGACGGCTTTACGCCGATCAACACCGGGCTGGTTTCGCTTGGTGACGCCCGTGCGTTTTACCCGTGCACCCCTTCGGGATGCATGAAAATGCTGTACAGCGTTTGCCCCGACCTCGCCGGCAAGCGCGCCGTTGTGCTGGGACGCAGCAATATCGTCGGAAAGCCGATGGCTTCGCTTTTGCTGGCCGCGGACTGCACGGTGACGATGTGCCATTCGAAAACAAAGGATTTGGCACAAATCTGCCGCAATGCGGACATCTTGGTGGCGGCAATCGGAAAGGCGAAATTTGTCACAAAAGAATTTGTCGGCAAAGACGCCATTGTGATTGACGTCGGCATGAACCGCGATGAAAACGGAAAGCTCTGCGGTGATGTTGACTTTGACAGCGTGGAGCCTGCGGTTTACGCGATTACCCCGGTTCCCGGCGGCGTTGGCCTGATGACACGCGCGGTTTTGATGGAAAATACCGTAAAAGCGGCGGAAAATGCCTGCAAAACTCTTGCATAATTAAAAAGTTTGTGGTACACTGATATGGCCGCATGGTTTGGGCGCTTTCCGAACGGGGAGCATAAGCGGTGCTCAGCACCCGCCTTTCAGTCCAGCGAGACTTAATGAAAATGAGGGTAAATTATGTACGCAATCATCGTGACAGGCGGTAAGCAGTACCGCGTGCAGAAGGGCGACGTCATCTATGTTGAGAAGCTCGACGTCGAGGCCGACAGCAACTATACGTTCGACACTGTTTTGGCAGTGGGCGAAGAAGGTAACGTGAAGTTTGGCACCCCCACCGTTGCCGGCGCTACCGTGACCGGTAAGGTCGTGAAGAACGGCAAGGGCAAGAAGCTGACCATTCTGACTTATCGTCCCAAGAAGGACTCTAAGCGCAAGATGGGTCATCGTCAGCCGTTCACCAAAATCGAAATCACTGAGATCAACGGCTAATAAAGGAGGGTATTACACATGGCACATAAAAAAGGTGTAGGTTCTACAAAGAACGGTCGCGATTCCGAGTCGAAACGTTTGGGCGTAAAGCGCGCAGACGGTCAGTTCGTTCTGGCTGGCAACATCCTGGTTCGTCAGCGCGGCACGCACATCCATCCGGGTGAGAACGTCGGCCGCGGCAGCGACGACACGCTGTTTGCTTTGGTAGACGGCCGCGTATGCTTCGAGCGTTTGGGCCGTGACCGCAAGCAGGTCAGCATTAAGCAATAATTGTTCGCAAGAAAAGCCGGGCCGCCATGCGACTCGGCTTTTTTGTTCATGTACCCGTCACCGTGAAACGCAGGCGCCGGCGTAAAATATGCGCAAAGCCTGCCACAGCAAAAGGAGAAAAACATGTTTATTGATACTGCGAAAATTTCCATTAAAGCGGGAAAAGGCGGCGATGGAGCGGTGGCTTTCCACCGGGAAAAGTATGTTGCGGCAGGCGGCCCGGACGGCGGCGACGGCGGGCGCGGCGGCAATATTGTGTTTCAGGGCGATTCCAACCTGTCCACTTTGATGGATTTCCGTTATAAAAGAAAATACGCTGCGCAGCCCGGTGAAAACGGCCGCGGCAGCAATTGCAGCGGCAAAAACGCGCCCGACCTTGTCATTAAGGTGCCCATCGGCACAGTCATTCGGGATGCCGAAACCAATTTAGTCATTGCGGATATTTCTACCTCTGAGCCTGTCGTGGTGGCAAAAGGCGGAAAAGGCGGCTGGGGCAATGCGCACTTTGCTACGCCCACGCGCCAAATTCCGAAATTTGCAAAGCCCGGCTATCCCGGCGAAGAAATGGAAGTGCGCTTAGAGCTCAAGCTCATTGCGGATGTCGGCTTTATCGGTTTTCCCAACGTGGGAAAATCAACCATGATTTCCGTGATCAGCGCCGCAAAGCCGAAAATTGCCAATTACCATTTTACCACGCTGTCGCCCGTGCTCGGCGTTGTGAAAGTGGGCCCCGAAGCCAGCTTTGTCGCGGCAGATATTCCCGGCTTAATCGAGGGTGCAGCTGAAGGCGTCGGCTTGGGCCACGCTTTTCTGCGCCATGTAGACCGCTGCCGTCTGCTTTTGCATGTGGTGGATGTTTCGGGCTGTGAAGGACGCGACCCCGTAGAAGATTTTGAGAAAATCAACGAAGAACTCGAGCGCTTTTCGCCGGAATTGGCAACGCGCCCGCAGATTGTTCTGGCGAATAAGTGCGATATTGCCACGCCCGAACAGGTGGAAGCTTTCCGCCGTTATATTGAGGAGGAAAAACATTTGACGTTCCTGCCGGTGAGTGCGGCGACCCGTCAGGGCATTGACGGCCTGCCCGGGCTGGTGTATGAGCGTTTAAAAGAACTGCCCCCTGTGACGATTTACGAGCCGGAATATGTCAAACCCGACCCGAACGCCGCGAACCCCCGCGCGTTTACCGTATCGCGTGTGGATGATACAACATTTGAGGTGGAGGCCCCGTGGCTGGAGCGCATTTTGGAAGGAAGCGACGTAGACGACTACGAAAGCCTGCAATACTTCCAGCGCCAGCTGGCCGATGAAGGCGTTTTGGACGAGCTGATTCGCCAAGGGGTACAGGAGAACGACACGATTCGCATTGGCGAATTTGAATTTGACTATGTGTTCTAAGAAAAGAGGACAAGATATGCTGCTGGACTGCGAAAGCGAAATTGACATTCGAGAACATTCGCCGCTGGCACTGGCCTTTATGGGCGACGGTGTTTATGAGCTGCTGGTGCGCCGCCTTTTGGTGACGCACACGCGGCTGGCACCCAGCCGCCTGCACAGTGAAGCGGTAAAATATGTATCCGCGAAAGCGCAGTTTGTGTTTTTGCAGGCGCTTTTGCCGCTGCTTACCGAGCAGGAGCAAGCAGTGGTGCGCCGCGGAAAAAATGCCAGCAAAGCAACCGTGGCAAAGCACGCTACCCCAGAGGAATACCGCGCGTCTACGGCATTGGAGGCGCTGTTTGGCTGGCTGTATTTGCAAAACCGCTTTGACCGCATAGAAGAGCTGTTTGCCCTGATTGTCAAAACGCGCATGGAGCAGGAACAGACTGCCGAATAACACAAAAAAAGGTACAGCATACTTTGCTTTGAAAAGCAAGTGCGCCGTACCTTTTGGCGGTTTTACCGCTTATTT
Organism: Candidatus Ruthenibacterium merdavium; assembly: GCA_019119935.1. GTDB lineage: Bacteria > Bacillota > Clostridia > Oscillospirales > Ruminococcaceae > Ruthenibacterium > Ruthenibacterium merdavium. Next base: position 25,841 of record DWWA01000030.1, read on the forward strand.
GCAGTTGTTTGTTTTGCTGCTTGTGCTGCGGCTGCTGGTGGTTTTACCATTGGACTTCAAAGACGTGCCGCGGCTGTTGGTGCTGTTGGAATAATTGGAAGCATGATTGCTGCTTGCGTTGCTTGTGCTGTTCTTCATGGCTTTAGAAGAACGGCTGGATGTGGTCTTGTTGGTTGCTTTGTTTTCCATGTGTTTCACCTCCTTCATGCTAGTATTATGGCGTGGAAGGCACCGTGTTATACAAAGCCGAAAAAGGAAAAAACAGGAAGCGCTTTGTCTGCGTTTTTTGCTGATGAAAGGAGAGGGAAAGGATGCCGAGTTTTTATTTTGAAGCGAGAGAGCGCGCTTTGCTCGGACGGGATTATGAAGACCGCTATACCCCGACAGGCCCCGTGCATCGAGGCATAACGCTGAACCGAATGAGAATCGGGGATACGCCGGGACGCGAGATTTTGGCCCGGGCGGGCATTGCGGCGCACGCAAGCGGGTTTTGCCGAGAATCATGGGTACTGGAGGAGGCCGAGTTTCGGCCTGGTCTGCATGCGTACCATCATGCGGGCGTTTATTATGTGCAGGAGCCGAGTGCATCTGCCCCTGCGGCTCTTTTGGAGGTTCAGCCCGGCGACTACGTACTCGACCTGTGCGCCGCGCCCGGCGGAAAAAGCGCACAGCTGGCTTCGGCGCTGAAGGGGCAGGGGCTTTTGGTGTCCAATGAATATACTGCTTCGAGAACCGGTGCGCTGAAAAGCAATTTGGAGCGCATGGGCTTTCCGAACACGGTGATTCTCAACGAAAGCACCGACCGCATCGCCGCGGCACTGCCTTGTGTGTTTGACAAAGTGCTTGTGGACGCGCCTTGCTCCGGTGAGGGCATGTTCCGCAAAGAGCCGCAGGCGGAAAGCCAGCATACGCCCGCACTGGTGGCGCAGTGCGCTGCGCTGGGAAAACAAATTCTGCACGATGCAGCACAGTGTTTAAAACCCGGCGGCATGCTCTGCTACTCTACCTGTACATTTTCTCCGGAAGAAAACGAGGCGCAGATCAGTGCTTTCTTAGACGAGCATCCCGATTTCACTCTGATTGATTTATCACAGCGGGTGGGCTTCGGCAGTGCCGGAGAGCCGCAGCGCTGTCTGGACAGCCGCTGGGATTTAAAACGCACGAAGCGCATTTATCCCTGCCACGGCGGAGAGGGACACTTTATGGCGCTGATGCAAAAACAAGACGCGCCTGTCTATGCGCTGAGCCCTTGGAAACTCTCGGTGGGGGCACCTGCGGAATGCCGCGCATTTTTGAAAGAAATGCTGCCGGAGCAAGGAGATGCTCCCGTTGCTCTGGCAGGAAAAATGCTGTATCTTCTCCCATCCGCGCCGATCCCCGCCGGGGTAAACCAGCTGCGTGTTTTGCGCATCGGGACAGAACTCGGAGAAGTGGTAAAAGACCGCTTTGAACCTTCCCATGCTTTCTTTATGGCGTTCGGTGCATCGTGCCGTAATGCAGAGCGGCTGGAGCTTGGCGACGAGCGCGTTTCGGCGTGGCTGCGAGGAGAGGAAATTGAGGCGAAGACCGCACAAAAAGGCTTTGCGGCCGTTTTGTGCGACGGCTTTCCGCTTGGGTTTGGAAAGTGTTCGGGCGGAAAATGCAAGAACCGTTACCCCAAAGGGCTGCGGAATTTGAAATAACGAAACAATCTGCAAAGCGGCGTGCGAAAAAAGATTCGCTGTGTGCGCCGCTGTCGGTGTCGATGAGAGGATGAAGAAGTTGAAGTATCTTTCCGCATGGAAACGGTGGGATTTTAAACCCAAATGGTTTTGGATTTCCGTTGCTGTCATTACCGCGCTGAAATTGTTTCTCACCAGTTTTCAAATGGGTTATTATACGCCCGATTTAGCGCCTTTGGATGATACGCTGATGTATAACATGGCGGTGAGCATCACAAAAGGAGAGTGGCTCGGAGCGTATGATTGGCTGACGCTTTCCAAGCACAGCTTTTTTGCTTTGTGGCTTGCAGTTCTGCACTGGCTGCATATTCCATACCTGATTGGCGGCCAAGCGCTGTACGCTGCGTCCTGCGCCGCTTTGACGGGTGCTTTTGCGCCCGTTTTGCCCGAGCGCAAAAAAAAGTTTATCCTTTATGCCGCCCTTTTGTATAACCCCGCGGCGACAGCGGCATTTACTCTGCGCGTTTATCGCGATAATATTTTTCCTGCTTTGTGCCTGCTGGTTTTTGCCGGCATCACCGGTTATGTCCTTCGCTGTACAAATAAAAAGGCGATCGGCTGGCTGGTGCTGTGCGGGGTTGGCTTAGGCACCGTTTATCTGTGCCGTGAGGACGGCATTTGGGTGTGGCCTTTTGTGCTGGTGGCGGCAGGCGTGGCAATTTGGCGTTTGGCGCGTATGAATGAAACACGCCGGAAAAAACTGCGGCGCATGGCGCTGCTGTTCGTTCCCGTCGGCGTTTTCGCCGCTTGCCTCAGTGCGTGGGCAGGAATGAATCAGCTGTTTTACGGCCGCTTTGTGGTAAGTGATTTCACCTCGTCGGAATTCAACGCCGCCTACGGCGCTTTGACAAGGCTTGAAGCCGGACAGGAAGAAGACGGAGATTTGATTCAAATTCCGCTGACCAAAAAAGGGCGGCAAGCACTTTACGAAGCGAAGTCAAAATATTTCACCGCTTTGAAACCGTGGCTGGAAGATGCCGATTTTCAAAACGGTTATGCAAACTCCGAAACGGGAGAGTACCCGGCAGGTTCTTTTTATTGGGCTTTGCGCCGTGCCGCGTGGTATGCCGGATATTATGAAACGGCACAAAAAGCCCAGCGTTATTTCACCGATTTAGCGCAGGAGGTAAACGCACTGTGTGACAGCGGAGCACTAGAAGCCGGGCCGCGCCGCAGCAGCACTGCACCCAAGATTACCCCGGAGTATGTCCTTCCCGTTTTGAAAGAAGGGTTTTACAGCCTGTGGTTCTGCGCCACGATGCAGGACACGGCGCCATATATGGGCGGCATCAGTGTGGGACGGGCGGAAGACCAAATTCAGCCGATGGAAGAATTTTTATATACACGGGCAAACTTGGCGGCAAAGGCAGGAACCGCAGAGCCCTATTACAGCCCGGTGCAGATGGCGGCCTACTACGTCTTGCTTTTTATCCGAAAAATATATGCGGTACTGCTCATTGCGGCGCTGGCGGCGGCTTTGTGCCGTTTGTTCTATGTGATTCCGACGGTATGGAAAGGCCGCGCACAAACTTGCCAAAAGGCGGCTTGGCTTGCCGTAATGGGGCTGATCGGCATGGCGGTACTGCGAGCGATGATGATTGCCTTTGTGGAAGTGGCCAGCTTTGGCATCGGTACCTATGTGATGTATCTTTCCAGCGTGCATCCGCTGTTGATTGCAGCTGCGGCAGTGGGGCTTTTGGCTGTTTGGAAAGAGGAAGAGAACGCCCCGGCTGCGTCTTTGTAAAAATTTATCCGCTCAAAATGTGAGGCATTGATTTTTTAAATACCGCATGATATACTGAATTAGTTAAGCTGTATTTTTTTATCTTTATACGATACAAGAGTTTCAGGGAGGTTTCGGCAGATGTCCGGACATAGTAAATGGAATAATATCAAACGCAAAAAAGAAAAAACCGACGGCCAGCGCGCGAAAATTTTTACGAAGATTGGCCGTGAGATGGCTGTGTGCATCAAAGCGGGCGGCCCCGACCCTGCGGTCAACGGTAAGCTGCGTGATTTGATTGCCAAGGCAAAAAGCCTCAATGTACCTAACGACAATATCCAGCGCATCATCAAAAAAGCACAGGGCGGCGAGAAAGACGATTATGAATCCATCACTTACGAAGGATACGGCCCGTCCGGCATTGCCATGATGGTGGAAACGCTGACGGATAACCGCAACCGCACCGCCGGCAATCTGCGTCATTACTTCGATAAGTTCGGCGGAAACCTCGGAAACAACGGCTGCGTTGCATTCTTGTTCTCTCAGCAGGGTGTAATTGTGCTCGATGTAGAGGATAAAGACGAGGAAACCGTTATGGAAGACGCATTCGATGCCGGTGCAGAGGATTTCGACATGAGCGACGGCGTAGCCGAGGTGACAACCACGCCTGAAAATTTCAGTGCAGTGCGTGATGCGCTGGAGCAAAAAGGCTACGAGTTTATTTCGGCAGAAGTTGAGATGGTGCCGTCCACGGAAACCGCTTTGACTGACCCGGATGATTTGAAGAAAATGGGCCTGCTGCTGGATCATCTTGAAGAAGATGATGACGTGCAGAATGTTTGGCACAACTTGGAGAACGAGGAAGATCTCGACCGCTAATGCTGTGTGGAGCAGCAAAAGGTGCTGAATGAGTGCCGCACCTCATGTGTTTTCTGCATGCGGTGCAAAAGATCGGCGAACATAGGGAGTGTTCATCATTAGGAGGGAACGGAATGAGACAGATTGTGTGCAGCAACTGTATGTCGCGGGTGGATATCGGCGCACAGCAATGCCCTTACTGCGGGCATAGCTTCGTTAATACGAACCCCACGGGTGCGCTGCCTGTCAACACACTGCTCGCAGGGCGTTATACATTGGCAAAATGTCTTCGTGTAGACGGCGAAGGCGTTGAATATGATGCGATTGACGCTCAGACGGAATCACGCGTTGTGGTGAAGGAGTATATTCCGTTCGCCATTTGCGCCGCGCGTTCCGCCGATGGACGCGTGATTCCCAAGGCCGGCAGGGAAGTGCTCTACAAAACTACCTGCATGGATTTCATCGAACTGTACAAAACACTGGCAAGCTTAGGCGAAACCGAGGGCTTGACAACAGTGCTCGACTTAGTGGAGGCAAATAACACAGCTTATGCGGTGCGTGAAGCCGACGAGGGTCTGACGCTCATGGAGTATTTGGATGAGCTTCGGATTCCTTTGAATGCCGAAGAAGCGTTTAATCTGCTGGCGCCTGTTGTGACCGGTGTGGAAACGATGCACCGCAGAGGACTTTTGCACCGCGGCATCAGCCCGGATACGGTTCGCATTACCCCTACGGGTGCGAAGCTTTGCGGTTACGCTACGCTGGGTTTGCGCACGGCGCAAAGCGAGCTGAAGCCTCGGCTGGCGGACGGATACGCCGCGCCGGAACAGTATTCCGTGGCGGAATTTCAAGGCCCGTATACCGATGTGTACAGCTTGGGTGCGCTGTTTTATTTTGCTGTGACAGGGCGCACGCCCCTGCCGTCCAATTTGCGCAAAATGCAGGATAATCTGCCGCCGGCACACACGATTTTAAAACAAATTCCCGGCTACTTCTCTGCGGCTATTGCTTCGGCAATGCGCGTTGCTTCTCAGGAGAGAACACAGTCTGCACAAGAGTTTTTGGAGGCTTTGACTACGCCCCAAGCCCGGCAGGATTTAAAAGGCATTCGCGCCTACCTTGCAGTGCTCACGCCGCGCCACTGGAAAATTATTATTGCGTGCGGCATTGGCTTTTTAGTTGTGATGATTTTATGCATTGTTGCTATTTTAGGTTCTTTGCCGAAGGATGATGCATCGTCATCTTCCAGCTCATCCTCTTCATCCTCGGCGGTTTCTTCGTCGTCAACCGTGTCTTCAGCTGCTTCTGTGGCAGATAAAATTATAACGCCGACGTTCAAAGGCCAGAAATATGAGGATATTGTACGCAATCAGACTTATGCGAAAGATTTCGTATTCAGCCAGGAGTATGAGTACAGCAACGAGGTGGCCGCTGGTGTGGTGATTCGCCAAACTCCGCTTCCCGGTGAAGAAACGAAAAGCGGAACAATGGTTCACCTCGTCATCAGCCAAGGCCCGAAAACGGCCATCATGCCCGCTGTGGAGGCGCACGATATCAATTCCGTTATTGCAAATTTGACGGAGTTGGGAATTCAGTATAAGCAGAATATCATTGCCAACGATGGGCAGTATGTTAAAAACTATGTAGTGCGTTCCAGCATTGCAGAGGGCGCTGTGGTGAATTTGGAAACAGATATTGTGTATTTGGATGTGGCCGGTGAAGTACAGTCGCCGTCTACGAGCAGTTCATCGACTTCCTCTTCTACGGTTGAGGATCCTTCAACAGGCGGTGCAGCGACGGGTGGCTCAAGCAATACCACATCAACGTCGCAGTCCGGTACTGATAATACGCAGCAGGGACCCGATACGTCCGGCACGACACAAGACCCGAACGCTCAGCCGCCAGCGTAAATCATTTTGTTATAAAAGAAACCGCAGAACCGTCTTTTCTGAGGAAAAGTACGATTCTGCGGTTTCTTGTGTTTTGCCAAAACCGGTGCATTTCTTTGTCTTTAAAAATGATTTAAGAATCGGAAGGATTGCACACGCCCAAGTATGAGCAGACCAGCTCACTCAGCAATTCATCGCGGTCTACCGATTGGATTTTTACGCGCGCATTATCGTGGGTGGTGATATAGGTCGGGTCTTCCGACAGCAGATATCCCACAATTTGACCGATAGGATTGTAGCCTTTTTCCGACAAAGCTTGATAGACATCGGACATCACTTGCTTAATTTTAATGCTTTTTTCTTCTTCCAAAGAAAACATTCTGGTGGTTTGTTCCATAAAAGAGACCCTCCCTTTCAGCAATCGACAGAACCAAAAGGGTACGGGCACCGCACAGCGCTTCTGCCAAGTTGCATTTTGTAAAAAAGTTGTTACCTAATCATAACACAAAAATGGAAGAATGGGTAGACTTTTCTAAAAACTTAAGAATTTATTTTTAGATAACCACTGATTCATTCGATTTTTAAAATCAATGTATGAGATTTTGCATCTGTGAGAGGCTTCTTGCTCTTAGGGAGAAGGTATGATACAATAAATAAAGTTTGAAATGTACGACAAGGAGGACGCTGTATGGGATATCAGCTGGCGGAAAATCAAGGGGACAGTATTGCCGTACCGCAGCTGGTATTTGCCCGTCTGCCTGAGCTGGAAGAGGATTGGCTGCGTGTGGCGCTGTATGTGATTTCAACAGGGGAGAGTGACCCCGGCTTCATTGCGCGCGCACTCCATTTAAAAAGCGCGGCGTCGGTTCGTGCGGCGCTAACCTACTGGAAAGGGGCCGGGCTTTTGAAAGATGCCCACCCGAACCGCTCACGCGCTGTGCTGGCAGCCGGAAATTTGGAGCAGGTGCCGCGTCGGCGCTTGACGACGGCAGAAGTCACCCATGCCGCCGGGAACGACCCCGCGATTGCCGCGCTGGTGCAGGAATGTCAGCGTTTGATGGGAGGCACGATTTCTGAGCGGGATACCACGATTTTAGTTTCTCTTTATACGGAAGATAAAATGCCCGTGGATATGATTCTGCTTGGTGTGGCACACTGTGTAGGGTTGGGAAAACGAAGCGGCAGTTACATTGAACGCCGTTTGCTCGATTGGCAGCGCAACGGGATTACAACAGGCGAAGCAGCCGAGCAATACTTAAACTTGCTTGCAGTGCGCGAAGAGCGCGAGCGGGAAGTGGCTGAACTGCTGGAGCTTCCTTCGGCACAGTTCACCCGTGTGCAGGCGAGAGAAATTGCCTCATGGTATGAAGAATTGAAGTTTGACCGCGCGATGATCGCCGAAGCGATTGCGACAGCAAGTCCCAAAAAAGATGTGCGCTACATCGGCGGCATTTTAAAACGCTGGTACACCGAAGGAAAACGCACAGTGAAAGATGTAATTGCGCAGTCGAACTTGACAGCGCAGAACGTACAGCCCGTCAGCGCGGAAAACCCCAACGCCAAGCGTGTGCTGAAAGGTGTGCCGCGGCGTGTGCCTGAATTTAAAAAGAACGAGGTGTAAGCCATGACGAGTAATACGGAATATATTCGCCGTGCTTTGCGCGAGGTGGCTTTGCGCCGCCAAGTGGCAATGACAAAGGCGGAGCAAGCCCGCCAGCGTGCCCTTGTTGTGGTGCCGGAGCTCTCGCGGCTGGAAAATGAGCGCCGCCTTGCCGGGATTGCGGCCACGCGGCTGGCGGTACAGGGCGCGGGCCGCGAACAGATTGACGCGGCGCTGGAAAAAACGCGCACAATCTCGCGGGAATATGACCGCGTGCTGCGCGAAAGCGGCTATGAGCAGGCTGCCTCGCCGCACTTTACCTGCAAAAAATGTGAGGATAAAGGCCGCTTGCCAAACGGGCAAATTTGTGAATGTGTGCGGGACCTGGTTCGCACGATGCGCCGGGAAGAAGTAAATCAGTCCTCGCCGCTGGAGCTTTCAAGCTTTGATACGTTTTCTTTGGAAAAGTATCCCGAAACCTTTGATGCCGATTTAGGCTGTACCGTGCGCGAGCACATGAGACAGCTCACGGAATATGCCTACCGCTGGGCGGAAAACTTCACGCTTTCCAACCCCAGCTTGTACCTCTGCGGTTATGCAGGGCTGGGGAAAACGCATCTGGCGCTTGCCATGGCGCGCATTGTTTTGGAAAAGGGTTATCAAGTGGTGTATGTCAGCGCGCAGAATGCGTTTGACGCGGTGGAAAAAGAGCATTTTTCCAATGACGGTGATACCATGACGACACTGTGTGATGCAGAACTGCTCATTTTGGATGACCTTGGTACGGAATTTATTTCGCCGTATGTGACGAGCTGTTTATACAGCCTCATCAATACGCGCGTGTGCCGCCGCCTGCCGACGATTTATACCTCGAATATCATCGACGACAAAGACCTGCAAAGACGCTACACGGAAAAAATTGTTTCCCGCCTTTTGGGAAGCTGTGAAACGCTTTATTTTTGCGGGCAGGATATTCGGTTAGAGGAAAAATAAAAAAGGGATACCGCCTTTTTGGCGAAAAGGGCAATGAGCAAAAAGAAAAGAGGGATGCCATTTTGACAATGATATCCCTCTTTTCTTTTTGCTGCCGAACGCTAAAAAAGCTTTTTATTGAAGTTCAAAATCAAATACAAAGGACAAAACAGGTGCTCGAAAAATGCGTGATATCATTTGTCAAGCCTGCGAAGCAATATGATGCATGCAAAAACAGCCAATACAAAAAGCACCGTCAACGGCAGCAAATTTTTTAACTGAAAGATATAATCGGCCATGATGCGATATCCCCATGAAGCAGGAAAAATTTTGCCTGCTGTTTGAAATGCTTTAGGGAGCAGGTCAATCGGGAACATAATTCCGGACAACAGAATGGAAGGTAAAAAAACAATAATCGAAACTATGGAAGTTTTTGCCTGATCTTTCACAGCCAGACCAATTATGCTGGCGATGCTAAGTGACACCGCAATAAAAACAGCAAGAGAGATAAAGTACCGTTCCGGATTGTCCGGTATTTCAGCGTTAAAAGCGAGCGGAGCAGCAAAATATAGAACGACGCTCATGATAAATAAATGAATGTATGCGGAAATGTTTGTTAAAACGAGGCCGAGATAGAGCGGAACACCATTTGCTTTATAAACTTTTTTTATATCGGTGCTGTAAATTTCAACGAGAGAGGGCGGTAAGCCAATCAGTGCCCCCATTGTTACACCAAAAACCGTCATGGACTGAATCAGTGTGTCTTTTGCCTGTGGCATGACCGACGTGAAAATTCCGCCCATGACCGCAAAAAACAAAAGAGGAACAATGTAACACGTTATGAGTAATGTTTTACTGCGCATGTCGAGCTTCCACTGCAAGAAAACCCCATATAGAAATGCACCCATTTTTACTCCCCCTTTGTAATTTTTATAAAGTGCTGCTCTAAAGAGCCGCGATCGATGTTTATATCCAAAACAGTTTCCCCGTTTTCTTTGTATTGGGTAAGCAGACGAAGCAATGATTCTGCGATGTTGTCGGATTTGTAATTTTCAGTTCTTTTTTCAGTTTGAATCGCAATGTTATAATGTTTTCCCACGGCCTCGTTGAGCTGATCGACAGTACCGATAAAAGCAATCCTGCCTTCCGATAAGATAGCAAGCCGATCACATAAATTTTCTACTTCGGCCATATCATGGCTTGCTAAAATAATCGTTTTACCGGCATTTTTTAACTGTCGAATTTGTTCATGCAGAGCAATCCGTCCTTCAACGTCAAGTCCGGCTGTTGGTTCATCTAAGAAAAGAATGTCCGGATTTCGTGTCAGGGCAAGGGCTAAGTGAAGCCGTCGTTTTTGGCCGGTGGACAGTTGGAAATATTGCTTTTTTGCAAATTCATAAATGCCGAGGGTATTCAGTGTTGATGGATCGAGAGAAGTTTGATTCCACTTTGCAAACAGCTTTACCGCTTCCAATGGCCTGATGTGCTCCGGCAAAGAAGCTGACTGTAACTGGATCCCCATTTTTCCGTTTATTCGGATGCTTCCGCCGTCATATCTTCTTAACCCCTCAATGCATTCAAGCGTAGTCGTTTTGCCTGCGCCGTTCACACCCAGCAGTGCAAAAATTTCACCCTGATGAACACAAAAGCTTAACCCGTTCAGAACCATATGGTTTGCGTAGCTTTTCTGTAAATTGCTGATTTGGATTGCATTGCTCATTCTTTGCCCTCCTCAAAAGGGTTAATACTCATGCGAGAAAAATATACACCTAAGGCTTGTTCAACATAAACATTGGCAAGCGATTGTTTTTCTTTCCATTTGCGGTCGGCTGCCTCAAATTGTCCCAATTCTATCAGCTTCGGAAGCATGCCCATATCGCCGCCGGTAAACTGTGTTATCATGTCCCAATATGCTTTTGCAAACCTTTGGCCTTCGTCACCATCGGCAGGAATATTTGCGTTGTGTAATCGGATCGCCTCGTCTTGAAGCTGTACAAAAGTATCCATGAACGCTTTCCCGCTGTCTTTATCAAAGTGACTGCGGATATAGTCAAGCGTTTGGTCGTCAAAGTGTTTGATGAGCCAATAGTAATCATTTTTCATCTGCAAATTCACAATAATATCGGCATATTTTTTGAAATCGACAGATTGCATTTGCAGAACTTCTGCCCGCAATGCTTCCAGCTCTCTTAACGATTCCGACAGACTGGTTATTTCTTTTTGTACGGCTTGTGCTTGTTCTGCCAAAATATCCGCAATTTCATTTGGTGTATCAAGCGGCATCAGACGATTTTTGATATCGTCCAGCGAAAATCCCAAGTGCTTGAGCGATAAAATCTGATGGAGCTTTACAATATCTTTATCGGTATATAACCGCCGTCCGCCCTCGCTGAGGGAAGACGGGGAAAGCAGTCCTTCTCTGTCGTAATATTGCAATGTGCGCACAGTCACATCCATTTTCTTTGCAACTTCGCCAACCGTCATATATCCTTGTGCTATGGCCTTATTGTTTTTCATGTTATCACCTCACGTTTATAGTATATCTTATGACGTTGCGTCATGAGCAAGGGGGTTATAGAATATTTTTGAAATTTGACCGCACCAAATGGAAAACTCAAACCGGTAGGGGAGTATTCAATCGTGAAATGGCAAAGAAAAAGCAGGGCGGCATGACCTTTCGGTCACGCCGCCCTGCGACAATTCAATTACATGCTTATGAGGCCGATGCGTTTAAAAGCATTCCCTTTTGTGTTTAGGTTTCCTGCAATTCGCCCTTGCTGGCGGCTTTCAGATAAGCATTGATGAAGCCGTCAAGGTCGCCGTCCATCACGGCATTGACGTTGCCGTTTTCGTACGAAGTGCGATGGTCTTTTACTAAGGTATAGGGCATAAAGACATAGCTGCGAATCTGGCTGCCCCAGGCAATTTCTTTCTGAATGCCTTTGATATCGCTGATTTTATCAAGATGCTCGCGCTCTTTGATTTGATACAGCTTTGCGGCAAGCATTTTCATACACATATCGCGGTTTTGGAATTGGCTGCGCTCTGTTTGACAGCTCACCACAATGCCCGTCGGCTCGTGAATCAAGCGAACGGCAGAGGAGGTTTTGTTAACCTTCTGTCCGCCTGCACCGGAAGAGCGGTACACTTCCATGCGGATGTCTTCGGGGCGAATTTCAACCGTGACGGAATCATCCAGCTCCGGCATGACCTCCAGCGAAGCAAAGCTGGTGTGGCGGCGGCCGGAAGAATCGAACGGGGAAACACGCACCAAGCGATGCACGCCGTTTTCACTGCGCAAAAAGCCGTAGGCGTTATGGCCTTCAATCAAAATAGAAGCCGATTTAATGCCGGCTTCGTCGCCGTCCAGGTAATCCAGCACCTGCACATTCCAGCCGTGGTTGGCGGCAAAGCGGGTATACATGCGGTACAGCATGCTCACCCAGTCCTGCGCTTCCGTTCCGCCCGCACCGGCGTGGAAAGTGAGAATGGCGTTGTTGGCATCGTATTCGCCCGTCAGCAGGGTAACAAGGCGCATTTCCTCAATCATTTTTTTGAGCTGCTCGACATTGTCCTGCGCCTCCTGCGCCAAGTCTTCGTCCTCTTCCTCAGAAAGCATTTCCACCAGCGTTTCAGAGTCCGAAAGCTTTTCCTGCAATTTGCGGTAGCTTTCCAAGCGGTCTTTCAGCTCGCTCATCTCCGCAAATACTTTGGCGGAGTTTTCGGTGTCATTGTAAAAAGCGGGGTCGGCACTGCGCTGTTCCAGCTCTTCCAAGCGCAGGCGGCTGCGCTCAATGGCCAGCGCGTCGGCCAAATCCGTCACTTCGGGCGCAAGCTCGCCCAGCTCGCGCTTAATTTCATCAATCAGAATCATAAGCTCTCCTTACTCGTGTTTCATCATGGGCGGGAAGGCGCATTCCAACAGGCGAACTTCCCCGGTTTTTATGTCACTATATCTTTTTTATTATATAAGATTGCCCTATAAAAGTAAAGAATTCTTTTTAGACATCGGTGCATGGGGGATAAAGTGTAAATGATGGTATGCGGCTTTCACAATTCGAAAAGGAAACATTGCTTTTTTTTACTGTTTGCGGTATCATAAAGAGGATACTACCCGAGGGGTTTTGCGGCTGTGAAAAAACATGTGAAAACCCCGATGATTTGCACTAATGGCGTATTTTACCGCCGGAAAACGGAGTTTCTTTCTATGGATGTTTCAAAAAAAGAATGCGTGGTCTGTCATAAGCCCTTGACAGAGCACGACGATGTGGTGTTCTGCCCGGAGTGCGGCGCACCGTATCACAGAGAATGTTACGAAAAAGAAGGGCATTGTGTTTTTGAGGAAAAACACGGAAGCTTTTCTTATGAAAGCCCGAAGCCGAAGCAAACGCAGCAGCAGACGCAGGGCGCGCGCTGTCCGAACTGCGGGGCACAAAACCCGCTGAACAATATTTTTTGCCAGCACTGCGGCTGTTCCATGCGCGGAAAACCCTATACCGTGCCGAATCCCGCACCCGGTTTTGCACCGCCGCCCCCGCCAATGCCCGTGCAAGGGGAAATTGACGGAATTTCAGTGCAGGACTGGACAGACTTTATCGGAGATGCAGCGCCCTCTTACTTATATCAGTTTCAACGCATGGACCAAAAGCGCAGCAAGATGGGCCTTTGCTGGATTTCGCTGCTTTTTCCGCCCGCTTACTTTTTCTACCGCAAAATGTGGGGATGGGCGGCGCTTACCATGGTGCTTTCTTTGGTGACGAGTATCCCGACACTGATTCAAATGGTGACTACAGCAGGTGCGGTGCTGCCCGCCTGGATTGATATGCAAGTGGTGAACACACTGGGAGAAGTTTGCTTTTATCTTAACTGGGTTATGTCCGTGCTGTTTTTGGTGTTTTCCACTTATCTGTATCGGCGCTTTGCCGCAGGGCGGATTAAAAAAATTCGTCAAACTGCATCCGAACCCGGGGCAGCGCGTGCGGCACTTTTGCGCCGCGGCGGAACCAGCGTGATCGGCGTTGTGGTTATGGTGGCAATCTTGTTTTTATTTTCAAGCATTTTTGTGGCATGGGCAGGCCCGGTAAACATGTTGAGTACCTTTTAAAGAAAACGATCAGAAGGTGAAAGCCAAAACTGCGCCTGTTTTTTGGCACAGTCAGAAAGGATGTTGACCCCATGAAAAAAGTCAGAAAAGCGATTATTCCCGCTGCGGGATTGGGCACGCGCGTACTTCCTGCGACAAAGGCAATGCCGAAAGAAATGCTTCCCATTGTGGATAAGCCTGCCATTCAATATATCGTCGAGGAAGCTGTGCAGGCCGGAATTGAGGAGATTCTCATTATTACGGGCCGCGGCAAAAGCATTATGGAAGATCATTTTGACCATGCGTTTGAGCTGGAAAGCGCTCTTTCGGCCAATCCGGCAAAACATGCCATGCTGGAAGAATGCCTCAGCATTGCCAATATGGCCGATATTTACTTTATCCGTCAAAAGGAAACAAAGGGCTTGGGACACGCCGTTTTAAAAGCGCGCGGCTTTACGAAGGACGAGCCGTTTGTCGTCATGTACGGCGACGATGTGATTATGGGCGAGGACCCTGTTGCCGCACAGCTGATGCGCGCGTATGAACAAACGGGCAAGGCATGCGTGGGCATTAAGGAGGTAACCCCCGAGCAAATTCAAAAATATTCTTCCATGAAATGCGACCTGATCAAAGATAACCTTTACAACATCACTGATATGATTGAAAAGCCGAAGCCCGGCCAGGAATTCAGCATGTTTTCTATTTTAGGCCGCTGCTTGCTGACACCGGAAATTTACGAGATTTTAGACCGTACGGCGCCCGGTGCAGGCGGCGAAATTCAGCTGACCGACGCAATGGCCGAAGTAGCGCGTAAAGGCGGCATGACGGGCGTTGACTTCACCGGAAAGCGCTATGACATGGGCGCAAAGCTGGGCGTGATGGAAGCACAGGTCGAAACTGCGCTGCGCCATCCCGAAATTGGCGAGGCTTTCCGCGCTTACTTGAAAGAGCTTTGCAAAACGCTGTAAGCGGGAAAACCGCAAAAAACAAGCGTTGTTTTGCAAAAAAGTATTGACAAAGCGGCACTTTTTCGATAAACTAAAGTAGTTGCCGTACACACGGCAATTTCCTTGCCGCGCAAGCGGCCATAAGTCCAAAAGGAGGTGTACAGAAAATGGCTAAGTATGAAACCATGCTGATTACCACCGCTACTCTTGATGAGGAGGCGAACGCTGCTCTGGTGGGCAAGTTCAAATCTTTGATTGAGGCGAATGGTACAATCGATTCTGTTGACGAGTGGGGCAAGCGCAAGCTGGCCTATCCCATCAACGATGAGACGGACGGCGTTTACACGGTGATCCACTTCACCAGCAACCCGGAGTTCCCCGCAGAGCTGGATCGTGTTTACAAGATCACTGACGGCGTTCTGCGCTCGATGATCGTGGCTTTGGATGAGGAGCAGGCGAAAGCGGAGGCAAAATAATGCTGAATGTGATTGCTTTAATGGGACGTTTGGTGGCAGACCCTGAGCTTCGGCACACGCCGAACGGAATTGCTACCTGCACTTTCCGAATTGCAGTGGATCGTTCTTTTGTTCGTCAGGGCGAAGAGCGCAAGGCAGACTTTATTGACATTGTGGCTTGGCGTCAAAGCGCTGAGTTTGTTTGCAAGTATTTCCGCAAGGGCAACATGATTGCCGTGAACGGCAGCTTGCAGACGCGCAGTTATGAGGATAAAACCGGAGTAAAGCGCACGGTGTATGAAGTAGTTGCCGACAACATTCATTTTGCAGAAAGCAAGAGTTCTTCTGCGGGCAGCTATGCACCCGCAGGAAACGCTGGGTATGCACCTGCCGCTGCCCCCGCGCAGCCGGCAATGCCGCGTCCTGCTGTTCCCGATCCCGTCAGCTATTCCGCAGGTTCGGCTGACGACTTTGCTTTGATCGACGACAGTGAAGATTTACCATTTTAAACCATCAATCTCAAGATAAGGAGGAAACCAGCCATGGCTTTTGATAAAGAGCGTCAGGAAACCCGTGGTGGCCGTCCTCAGCGTCGTGGCCGCAAGAAAGTTTGCAGCTTCTGCGTTGACCGCATCGACCACATCGACTACAAGGACGTTCCCCGTCTGCGTAAGTATCTGTCTGAGCGTGCGAAGATCATTCCTCGCCGTGTGACCGGCACTTGTGCCGCCCATCAGCGTGAGCTGACGGTTGCGATCAAGCGCGCACGTCACGTTGCTCTGCTGCCCTACGTCAGCGACTAAGTTAACGTTCAAAGCCCCTTGCCTTTCGGCAAGGGGCTTTTTTGCGTTTGTTTTTTGAGGGCTTTGTTTGCTGGTGTCAGCAGCTTATGGCCGATAAAGCTTGTATGTAAGATAAGAATATACAGCACCGTCCGGCGCAGTCCGGCCGTCTTTCACAAGGGTTTTCTCTCCAAAACCAAGCTGTTCATAAACGTGCTGGGCGCGGCGGTTGGAAAGCATGGTGCTCACTTCGATGCACGAAAAGCCCTGCCGGAATAAAGCCTCAATGAAGAGCCGAAGCAGTGTTTTTCCGAGCCCGCGGTTTTGGTAAGCAGGATTGCAGATTTTAATGCCGATTTCTGCCGTGGCCGGTGAGGTTTCCCGCCAGCACATTTCCCCGATGGACACACCTTCGGATTCAATGATAAAACGGTGTGTGTCATCGCTCAAAAGCTGTTTTTCCACGGTGTCGGCATCCGTTCCAATGCCATTTGGAAAGCCCGCGTGTGCCATCACAACGCCGTCATTCCACCACGCCGCAAGCTGGGCAGCATCCGTGGGAAGTGCTCTGCGAATCAGCAGGTTACCGTGCCGTAATTCCATGTTAAACTCACCGCTCTTCTTTTTGTGTGAGATAGGACTCATATTCTTCTAAAAACTCTGAAAAATTCTCTTTGCCCATATAAAATGTAAGTTCTTCTTCGGTGTAGCTTCGCGTTACAGGGTTAAACAGGCCCTTCTCACAAGCATCAATCCCCAAGGTGCGAATGGTTTCTACTGCAAATTCCCGATAGGCAAACCCCATGGCGGTAAGAATATTTTTATCTTTCACGAGGGGCTGATGAATAAAGTTTTGGTGCGGAACAAAGGGCAGATATTCCGCCATTTCCTGCCACATGCCGGAAGTGTAATGCACATCGTCCAGTAAGCCCGCTTTTGCAAGCAGGATAGGAGAGCAGGAAATGCTGCAAATGAGCAAGTCAGAACCTTTGAGCATGCGCAGAAAACGGATATTTTCCTCGTCAAATAAAGCAGGCAGGGGATTGTAGATGCCGGGGAGAATGAGGCACAAATAATCTTCCGGACGAAATTCGTTAAAAGTCTTGTGAGGAATTACTTGAAAAGAATCTTCGCTGCAAATAATTTCTTTTTTGGAGGCGAACACGTCAATCTCAATATCAAAATAGACTTTCAGTGCATCGGTTAAGCAGGAAATTTCCTGCATGGAAAACTGCGGATAAATCATAACAGCTGCTTTTTTCGCCATTTCATAGCACCTCCATTTTATGTGTAATATGCTTTTTGCTTAATGCGTGTCGCGGCAAAACTCTTCGTAAAGCGTGCGGATGGCATCTTCCATATCATCCTCCTGCACGGCGACCCATGTGCTGATTTCACTCATGCCCTGCGTAATCATGGAAACCTCAATTTCCCGCTTCTGCAAAGCTTTATAAATGCGGTTGATGGTTTGATAGTTGTGCACCACGCCGTACCCTACCAGCACGATACAGGCAAAGCCGGGCTCAACAGAGTGGAAATAGGGCACGCCCATCTCGGAAATTTCTTCCCAAAAGCCGATGCTTTTCGTTTCATACTGCTCGGTTTCAATCAACAGACAAAGGTGACTGCCGTTGACAGAAAGCAGCTGAAAGTCCATGCCGCAGTGCTGTGCCGCTTGAAATACACCCTGCATAAAAGCAGGGGAAGCGTCACGGTGCTGCTTTTCGGCAAGAAGCAGGCTGTACCCCTTTTTTCCTGCAATTCCGGCAAAAATGGAAAAGTTTTCGCGCCGAACGGCGGTGCTTGTAATGAGTGTGCCGGGGTGGGACGGGTCGTTTGTATTGCGGATTTGCGTGGGAATACCGTCTTGACTGACCGGGGCAACGCTGTCCTCGTGCAGCACGGTTGCGCCTGCGCTGGCCAGCGCGTGCATCTCGTGGTAGGTGACGTGGCGAATCGGCAGCGGGTTTGCCACAATGCGCGGGTCAGCCATTAAAAAGCCGGAAACGTCCGTCCAGTTTTCATACACCTCGGCTTCACAGGCACGCGCAGCCAAAGCACCCGTAATGTCGCTTCCGCCGCGCGAAAACACACGGATATTGCCGTGCGCATCACTGCCGTAAAAGCCGGGAAGCACCGCAGGCATTTCCGCACTCAGGCGCTTGGCAAGGCGGCGATTCGTTTTTTCGCTGTCTAAGACACCGTTTTTATCAAAAAAGATGACTTCTGCGGCATCTAAAAACGAGAAGCCCAGATAGTTTGCAAGCAAAATGCCGTTTAAATATTCGCCGCGGCTGGCGCAGTAGTCGGCGTTGGCACCCGCAATAATCTGCGCGTGAATTTCCTCAAGATAGGGCTGCAAATTCACGGAAAGCGAAAGCTCGTTTGCAATTTCGAAATAGCGGGCCTTAATTTTTTCAAACATGGCGTCGAAGTCGTCGCCGCGCTGACGTGCGTAAAAGCAATAGTACAGCATGTCCGTAATTTTATCGTCATCGGAAAAGCGCTTTCCCGGTGCGCTGGGAACGACCACACGGCGGCGCTCGTCACCCATGACAATGGCGCGTACCTTTTGAAATTGCTTTGCGTCTGCCAGGGAGCTTCCCCCGAATTTTGCCACAATCATGAAGTATATCTCCTTTAAAATAGGCAGGGCAAAACGCCCTGCCTATCGCTTATTGATGAAGTATTTAAGAGAGTCGTGTTTTGAAATCTTCGTAGCCGAAGGTGCGCACGGTTTCGATGCTGCCGTCCTGCTTCATCAGTGCAATTGAGGGCAGGCACATGCCGTTGAAGGTGTTGTTTTTCACCATGGAATAAATGGCCATATCCTCAAAAATCAGCTTATCACCGACGCTTAAAGGCTTGTCAAACGAATAATCCCCAATGACATCCCCGGCAAGGCAGGTGGCACCCGCCAAGCGGTAGGTGTGCGCTTTTTCGCCTGCAAGACCGCTTTCATACAGCGGGGGACGGTAGGGCATTTCAATGACATCCGGCATGTGACACGCGGCGGACGCGTCCAAAAGCGCAATCTCAATGCCGTTTGTCACGATGTCCAGCACCGATGCCACAAGATAGCCCGCATGGTAGGCGATAGCCTCGCCCGGCTCCAGATAAACCTCTACACCGTACTTTTCGCGGAAACGGCGAATGCAGTCAATCAGTGCGGCGCGGTCATAGTCGGGGCGTGTGATGTGGTGGCCGCCGCCGAAATTAACCCATTTCATGCGCGGCAAAAACTCACCGAACTTTTCTTCCACGGCTGCCAGCGTTTCAATCAGTGCATCACTGTTTTGCTCGCAAAGCGTGTGGAAGTGCAGCCCTTCAATGCCGTCCAGCAAATCGGTGCGGAACTGCGCACGGGTAACGCCAAGACGCGAATCCTCGGCGCACGGGTCATAGATGCCGTGCTCTTGGGTGGAGTGCTCGGGGTTGATGCGAATGCCGCAGCTCTTCTTTGCTGCCAGAGCGCGCTCACGGTAGCGCTCCCACTGTGCAAAGGAATTGAACGAAAGGTGGTCGCAAATGCGCAGAATTTCGTCAAAATCCTGCTCGGGATACGCGGCGCAGAAAATGTGGGTTTCGCCGCCCATTTCCTCATAACCGAGCTTGGCTTCAAACAGGCCGCTTGCCGTTGTTCCGGCAAGGTACTGACGAATCAGCGGGTAAACGGCGAACATGGAAAACGCCTTTTGTGCCAGCAGGATTTTTGCGCCGGACTCTTTGGCAACATCTCGCAGAATCGTGAGGTTGTCGATGAGCTTTTGCTCATCGACGACATAGCACGGTGTAGGAACAGTGTATAAATTCTTGTTCATCAGTCCACCAAAGTCGGGTTGAAGTCCTCTACCCAGGGCAAGCCCCACTTGTTCAGCTCGTCCATGAAGGGATCGGGATCAAACTCTTCCACATTCCATACACCGGGCTTATTCCACTTGCCGTTCATCACCAGCATTGCGCCGATCATGGCGGGTACGCCGGTGGTGTAGGAGATGGCCTGGCTGCCCACCTCTTTATAGCATTCCTGGTGGTCGCAGACATTGTAAACGTAGTAAGTTTTCTCCTTGCCGTCTTTCACGCCTTGGAAAATGCAGCCGATGTTCGTTTTGCCAACGGTGCGCGGGCCAAGGCTGGCGGGGTCGGGCAGAACTGCCTTCAGGAACTGCAGGGGAACAATCTGCTTACCCTCAAACTCAATCGGCTCGATGGAAGTCATGCCGACGTTTTCCAGACATTTGAGGTGGGTGAGATAGCTTTGGCCGAAGGTCATAAAGAAGCGGATGCGCTTGATGCCCTTGATGTTGATGCCGAGGCTTTCCAGCTCCTCGTGGTGCAAGAGGTACATGTCCTTTTTGCCCACGCCTGCAAAGTCGTATTCGCGCTTAATTTCCATGGGTTTGGTTTCTACCCAATGGCCATCCTCCCAGTAGCTGCCGTTAGCAGTTACTTCGCGGATGTTGATTTCCGGGTTGAAGTTGGTGGCAAACGGATAGCCGTGGTCGCCGCCGTTGCAGTCCAGAATATCGATGTAGTGAATCTCGTCAAAATAGTGCTTTTGTGCATAGGCAGAGAAAACGCCGGTTACGCCCGGGTCAAAGCCGCTGCCCAAAACAGCGCAGATGCCGGCCTCTTTGAATTTCTCGCGGTAAGCCCACTGCCATTTATACTCAAACTTTGCCGTGTCCAGCGGCTCATAGTTGGCAGTATCAACATAGTGCGTTTTGGTGGCAAGGCAGGCGTCCATGATAGTCAAATCCTGATAGGGAAGTGCCAAGTTCAAAACGACATCGGGATTGTATTTGTTGATGACGGCAATCAGCTCGTCCACGTTGTCGGCATCCACCTGCTCGGTGTGAATTTTTGTTTTGGTGGTGCCTTCCAGCTTAGCCTTCAGGTCGTCGCATTTCGATTTGGTGCGGCTGGCAATGATGATTTCCTCAAAAACGTCGCTGTTTTGGCAGCATTTGTGGATGGCAACGCTGGCGACGCCGCCGCAGCCGATGATTAAACATTTACCCATGGTACACACTCCTTTTTTGTTGTGGCAATGCCTTATGAAAAATCGCTTGTCAGTTGAAGCAAAATCTCTCGGGTGACTTTACATGCAACAGCGGTGGAAGTGCCGCTGTGGTCATAATGGGGGGAAAGCTCGTTGATGTCGCAGCCCACAATATTCAGGCGGTTGAGCTGTAAAAGCGCATCCATCAGCTCTTTAAAGGTTACGCCGCCCGCCTCGGGGGTGCCTGTGCCGCAGAAAATGGACGGGTCAAGCACGTCGAGGTCTAAGGTGAAGTAAACGGGCTTTCCTTCCAGCGCCTTGACGGTTTCCTCAAAGCCCTGTAAATCAAATTTGCGCAGCGTGGTGTGCTGCTTTGCAAATTCAAATTCATATTTTTCGCCGCTGCGGATGCCGAACTGGAAAACGCGGCCGTCCCCCACAAGTTTCCACGCATGATAAAGCACGGTGGAGTGGGACAGCTCCTCGCCCAAGTAATCGGTGCGAAGGTCGGTGTGGGCATCCAGATGAATGATGTGCAAATCGGGATAGCGGCGGCACACGGCACGCAGCGCGCCCAGCGTGACAAGGTGTTCACCGCCCAGCATGACAAAACGCTTATTTGCCGAAAGCACCTGTTCGGTGTAATCCTCAATCATCGACAGTACGCGCTCGGTATTGCCGAAAGGCAGCTCCAAGTCGCCGCCGTCATAGATGGCGCAGTCGGTTAAATCGCGGTCGCAGTAGGGCGAATATGTTTCAATGCCGAAGGACTCGCTGCGAATCGCCGAAGGACCAAAGCGGGTGCCGGGGCGAAACGAGGTGGTGCCATCAAACGGTGCGCCGAACAAAACGGTTTTTGCATCGTCGAACGCTGCTTCGCACGCTAAAAAGGTTTGAATGTTTTTATCCACGAGTGAGAAGCTCCTTTACATAGTTTGGCAAACCGAATGCACCGGTATGCACGTCGGTGTTGTAGTAGCGGGTCGAAAGCTGCAAGGCGTTCCAGCGCTCGGCCTGCAAGTCCTGCACCGGGTGCAGCCCTTTCGACGCAAACCCGAACAGCCAGTGGCCGGAGGGGTAGGTGGGAATATGCGCTTGATACACCGTTGCAGCGGGGAATACCTGTGCAATGCGGCGGTGCGCCTGCTGCATTTCGTTTGCATCCGCGTGATAAAACGGGCTTTCGTGCTGGTTAATTAAAATGCCTTTTTCCGTTAAGGCACTAAAGCAGCTGCCGTAAAATTCGCGCGTAAACAGCACTTCACCGGGGCCGAAGGGGTCGGTGGAATCAACGATAATCAGGTCGTAGAGGTTTTCCTTGCGGCGAACAAATTTCAGGCCGTCCTCATAATGCAAGACAACGCGCGGGTCATCAAAACCGCATGCCGTTTGGGGCAGATATTCGCGGCAGACCTCCACGACGCGCGGGTCGATTTCCACGACTTCAATTTGTTCAATGCCGGGATATTTTACAAGCTCACGCGCAACGCCGCCGTCGCCCGCGCCGATGACCAGCACGCGGCGAATGTCGGGGTTGACGGCAAAAGCCGGGTGAGTAATCATTTCGTGATAAATAAATTCATCGCGCTCGGTGAGCATCATCACGCCGTCCAGCGTCAAAAAGCGGCCAAACTCAAGCGAATCATAAATTGAAATCGACTGATAGGTGCTTTGTTCGTGGTGCAGCTGCTCGCGGATGCGAATGGAAAGCCGCACATTTGGCGTGTGATATTCGCTATACCATAAATCGTCCATATTACTCTCCCTTCAAAATATTCAAATGGGTGACATCGACGCTTTCCGGGCCGGTGAGCACACAGCCCTTTTCTTTGGCGTACTGGATATACCGGATGATGTCCTGTGTAATAATTTCGCCCGGCGCTAAAATGGGAATGCCGGGGGGATAGCACATGACAAATTCCGTGCATACTTTCCCGGCGCATTCCGCCAAAGGCAGGGAAACTTTCTGCGAATAAAATGCCGTTTGCGGGGACATGGCCACCTGCGGGCTGATGTACTCGTTTTCCAGCATATCGCGGTTATCCCGCTTATGAATGCGGCGAATTTCGCTCAGCGCACTGATGAGGCGCTCGATGTTCTTGTTTTTATCACCCACGGAAATGTAGGCGAGAATATTGCCCAAATCGCCGAACTCAATTTGAATATCGTAATCGTCGCGCAGAAGGTCGTAAACCTCAATGCCGGCAAGGCCCAGCGCAAGCGTATTTACCGAGAGCTTCGTGGTGTCAAAGTCAAACACGCTGTCACCGTTGACAAGCTCGCTCGAATAGGCGTAGTAATCGCCGATGGCGTTAATCTCATCGCGGGCGTAATTAGCAAAGCGCTTGACCTTTTCAAAAATTTCCACACCGCGCAGCGCAAGATTGCGGCGCGATAAGTCTAAGCTCGAAAGCAAGAGGTAAGAGCCGCTGGTGGTCTGCGTCAAGTTAATCACTTGACGGACATAATGGGCGTTGACGTTCGGGCCGCACAAAAGCACAGAGCTTTGTGTCAGCGAACCGCCCGATTTATGCATGCTCACTGCGGCCATATCTGCGCCTGCGGCCATGGCGGAAACCGGCATATCCTTGCCGAAATAAAAGTGTGTGCCGTGCGCCTCGTCCACCAGAACACGAATGCCGCGCGCGTGTGCCGCTTTGGTAATGCTGCGCAAATCCGAGCAAATCCCGTAGTAGGTGGGATTGTTCACCAAAATGGCCTTGGCGTTCGGGTGGCTTTCAATGGTGCGTTCTACGTCCTGCATCGACATGCCCAGCGCAATGCCGAGGCGGCTGTTGGTCTGCGGGTTGATATAAACAGGAACGGCACCGCACAGCACCAGCGAATTGATGACGCTTTGATGCACATTGCGCGGCAAAATGATTTCGTCGCCGCTTTTTACGCTGGACAAAATCATGGCCTGCACAGCGGACGTCGTGCCGCCCACCATGAAAAAGGCGTGTGCCGCGCCGAATGCTTCGGCGGCAAGCTCCTCGGCTTCTTTGATGACGCTGACCGGGTGGCACAGATTGTCGAGCGGCTTCATGGAGTTGACATCCACAGAAAGGCATCGCTCGCCCAAAAACTCCATCAGTTCCGGGTTGCCCTTGCCGCGCTTGTGGCCGGGCACATCAAAGGGGACAAGCCGATTGTGGCGCATTCGCTCCAGCGCCTCGGCCAAAGGGGCACGTTCTTGATTGCTCACTTTTCTCCCTCCCGATAAACATTGCAGCCGCTGAAAATTTCAATCATTTCACGGCGCAGGGCGTTTGTGATATCCAAGCGGATTTTTGGCGGAATTTCGTAGACATCCGAGTTAAACAAATAGTTTTGCAAAACGGGGTCTTTAATTAAAAGTTTGGTGTGGAACATGTTGGCTTGATAGACGTTGATGTCCACAGCGTCGTACTTTTTCAAAATATCGTCATTGATATAGTCCTGCACAGACGTGATGGAATGATCCATAAACAGCTTTTTGCCCGCCATGTTGCGCGTAAAGCCGCGCACGCGGTAGTCGATGGTGATAATGTCGGAATCAAAGCTGCCGATCAGGAAATCCAGCGTGGAAAGCGGCGTAATTTCACCGCAGGTGGAAACGTCGATGTCCACGCGGAACGTGGCAATGGAGGTTTCGGGGTGATACTCGGGATAAGTGTGCACGGTGACATGGCTTTTGTCCAGGTGCGCCACCACCAGCTCGCCGCTGCGGTTTTTCACCATGCTTTCCTCGGCAATTAAAAAGGTGACGCTGGCACCCTGCGGCTCATAGTCCTGTTTGGAAATGTTCAGGACGGTTGCACCGATCATCTCCGTTAATTTTGTCAGAATCTCCGTCAAGCGGTCGGAGTTGTACTGCTCGTTGATATACTTAATATAATCCTGCTGTTCACGCGCCGTTTTGGCGTAGCAGATATCGTAAATATTAAAGCTCAAAGATTTGGTCAGGTTGTTAAACCCGTACAGTCTCATTTTTTCTGACATAAGAAACCTCCCGACGGCTTTTTGAAAGCCGTTTGCTGTTTGCGGCACAGCGTCCGTAATCAGGGCGGCACCTTTGCCGCCGGACAAACAAAAAAGGATGCACCACGGTACCGTGGCACATCCTTGTAAAACTTGTCATATCTTCTCAAAAAACGCACAGCCGAGAAGCGCACCGACGCGCAGCGGCACAGCAGGTGACAGAAGATTTGCAGAGTCTATATAGTAAGAACTACTTTTACTACTCTTATTGACCGTTTCACAAGTGTGTACTCTAGTACACTTGGTTATGAAGGAACCAATTGGCAATTCACTTGCCAACTTATAAAAGTTGCGCTTTGAACGCAATCAATAACGTAAAACCAAAGCGGTTTTACACTCGGCAGTTTGACCCGGCTGTCCGTATGGCCTTGAGCCTTTTCACTGAGAAAAAAGCTGGTCAAAAGTTGTTCTCGCTATATCAACATGAAAACAAATTTATTATAGTCTACAAAATACGCGGTGTCAAGAAATATTGCACATTTTTTACACGTTTCGTCACAAAACTTCACGCAGGGAAAATGTGCTTTGCGCCTTTTGGGGAAAGCGGGCGGAAAACTGCCGATTTCCTTGAGTTTCCAATTGTTTTGTGATATGATAAAGCTAAGAAACACATTTGAAAAAACGGGCGAAAAAGGAGCGTGACGCAATGATTGTATCAACCACTCCTTCTTTGGAAGGTTACCGTATTCAAGAGTATAAAGGTGTGGTGTTCGGCGAGGTAATCGCGGGCATCAATCTGTTCAAGGATTTCGGTGCGGGGCTGACGAATTTGTTCGGCGGGCGAAGCGACGGATACGAAGAAGAGCTGCTCAATGCACGCAGCACCGCCATGGCGGAAATGGAAGCGCGGGCTGTGAAGCTTGGCGCAAATGCCGTTGTCGGCGTGGATATGGACTATGAAATGCTCGGAAGCGACAACGGAATGATGATGGTGAATGTGTCGGGAACGGCAGTTGTCGTGGAGAAAATCTGAACCGTTTTTTAAACCGTTGTAACGTGTGAAGTTTTACAGGGAAAAAGCAAAGGAGGAAAATGTGAGATGAGAATTGAACGTCAAAATGAAAATTACTATGCGCTGAATGCGCAAGGCGCGCAGCAGACAGCCTCTGCACAGCCCGCACAGACAGCGCAGGCGGCACAGCAAACCGGTGCGGTCAATACCGTGCAGGACGGCTTTGTGTCCTCGCCGAAAAGTGAATCGGTGACGTATCAGCCGCCGAAAAAGCTCACAGAGGAACAAGTCCAGGAGCTGAAAAATCAAATGAAACAAAGCATGATTGAGCTGGCGAAAACCATGCTCGGCGGCCAAGACAAAATCGCGCGCTTGGCGGATGGCTCGGTGGATTATGCGAAACTGGCCGACCAGCTCGGCATCGGAAAAACGCCAGAAGAGGCACAGGCTGCGATTTCGGAAGACGGCATGTGGGGCGTGGATGCTGTGGCAACCCGTTTGATGGACATGGCGATGGCCCTTTCCGGCGGCGACCCCTCAAAGGCGGAGCTTCTGCGTGATGCCGTGCAAAAAGGCTTTGCGGCTGTGGGCGATTTAGACAGCCTGCCGCAGGTGTGCCAAGATACTTATACCGAAACGATGAAGCGCTTTGACTACTGGGTAGAAAAAGGCTCGCTGGACGGTTACGGCCAGGCTGAGGAAACCGAGCAGGAAGAAGCCTGAAAAAGCGCGTTGGCAAAATGAAAATAAGATAAAGAGAGCACCCTCGAACGCCTGTTTTGGTTCGGGGGTGCTTTTGCGTCAAAGCGATTTTGTTTTATGAATCGAGGTGCCGATGTGCATGTCGGCGCGCCACTGCGGAGCCGGCGCGTCATCGCCCCAGTATTCGTCAATGGAGGCAATTTTTCCGGCTTTTATTTTTATAAAGGAAGTGACATGGCACGAGATGTCGTCCTCGTACGAATAGACATGTACCGCTGTGATAATGAGGTTAGCAAGCGTTTCAATGCGTTCGATTTCTCCGTTCCAGCTGCCCGGATATTCGCAGTTGGCGCGGATAAATTCATCACGGGTGAAGCGTTCATTTGTGTTGTGCCAATTGACATAGGCATCTTCGTGAAAAAAAGCTTTCATTTCATCGGCATTTTGCGAAAGTGCCGCTTTCCAATAAGCAACAATATCCATGGCGCTTTTCTTCCTTTCTGTTTAAAAATTTAAGGCGTAGCAAGTACAAAGAAAAATTGATGAAAACAAAGAAAACCCCGAAGCCGTGAAAGCTCCGGGGTTGGTGCGAGTGGCGATACAGAACTTTTTGAAAAACCCAGTAATATCAATGGTTTTCAGGCATCCGAACAGAAAAGTATCTTGTATATCCCCCCACATTAGGGCGACTGTTTTAAGGCAGCCGCCCTTTTTTACGCCTAAAATTTAGTGTGCCAATTAGGGGCGAAAATCCCTCTATTTTCTTCCTGTGCTACCTGTTGGAAAGCAGGCGCAAATGATTTGTCCTTCGGGTATCCGTTGGATACAGAGGTCATCTTTTCCCCGAAAACGAACACTTTTCCAGACCGCCGGAGGGAGGTGAAGTTATGGCAGTATTTCGCATTGAGAAAAACCGCGACTACACGGTGATAGCAAACCATCATCTGCGAAACACGGCGCTGTCGCTGAAAGCGAAGGGGCTGCTGTCCCTCATGCTGTCCTTGCCGGAGGATTGGGACTACACCACCAAAGGCCTTGCCCGGATATGCCGGGATGGAGTGGACAGCATTTGTGCTACGGTCCGGGAGCTGGAGGATGCGGGGTACATTATCCGTGAAAGAGTCCGTAACGCCAACGGGCGGCTCGGTAGCATCGAGTACACGATCCTGGAACAACCCAGACCGCCGGAACCTAAAACGGGAAAACCTGAACGAGAAAATCCAGTTCAGGTAAAACCAGTCTTGGATTCTCCTGTCTTGGGAAAACCTGAACAGGAAAACCCCGCACAATTAAATACTAAAGGATCAAGTAACCAAATATCAAATACTGATTCATCAAGTACGGAAGGATCAAATCCTATCCAATCAAGCCTACAAACCCCCGCAGGGGGCAACAGGGCTGGACGGGACTGGATGCGGGATCGAGAGAGCTATCGGGAACTGATTTTGGAGAACATCGAGTATGACATCCTCATACAGAACGAGCGTATGGACCGTGACCGCCTGGATGAGCTGGTAGAGCTCATGGTGGACACCGTTTGTTCCCGCAGGGAGACGATCCGTATTGCCGGGGACGACTATCCGACGGAGGTGGTGAAATCCCGATTCCTGAAGCTGAACAGTTCTCATATCGAGTATGTGTTGGACCGTATGAGGGAGAACACCACCTATGTCCGCAATATCAAGAAATATCTGCTGGCTGCCCTGTATAACGCCCCGGCCACCATCGACAGTTACTATGCGTCCCTGGTGAACCACGACCTGTACGGCAACGGAGAAAGATTAACTATTAAAAGTCAAGCCCCAAAATGAATGGCGGTGGTGAAAAAGGATAGCTCAAAAAAGGTATAGCAAAGTTAAGGTCTTGTCAGACCTCTGCTGGCTATTTAAGTAGTTGCCCTCAAGCTGCCGAGCAATATGGCTGCCTGGATTTCTCCATGGCAAAGATTAGACGAACCAACTTTTTGGCAGCATGAGAAAGCGCGACATTGTAGTGTTTGCCCTCCGCACGCTTCTTAGCAAGATAGGCAGCAAAGGTCGGGTTCCAGTGACAGACATATTTGGTCGCGTTGTAAAGGGCGTAGCGTAAGTATCTGGAGCCGCGTTTTTCCATGTGGGGGTAACAGTTTTTGAGTTACCCAGACTGGTAAGTGGATGGCGGCATCCCCGCATAGGCCAATAGCTTGTCTGGGGAGTCAAAGCGGGTGAAGTCACCCACCTCGGCTAAGATCATGGCAGCCATGCGGAACTTGCCACCGCCCTTGCCCGTTTGCCGGAGCAGACACAGGAAGAAATTTTCCGTTACTATTTCCTGCGCCAGCCGCAGCGAGTGATCGGCGTACATATCGGACGGACACGCAGCACAGCGGGGCAGCATATCCAGCTTGCCTTGCAGCGGTTACGGCGGCTCATGGAGGGAAAAGACCATGAGTAAACTTCTCCCCTATGAAACAATCGTCAAAGCCCATGAGGGCGACCCGGACGCAATCGACACCGTCCTTTCCCACTATGCCGGATATATCCGCTACTTTTCCAAAGTACACGGTCAGGTTAACGCCGAGGTTGAGGAATATGTGAAGCAGCAGCTAATCTCCGCACTATTCAAGTTTCGCTTTGACCGATAAGCCCCAAAACTGAATACCAGCCGCCCACCAGCGGCCAGTGAAAGCAGTAAGTCTGAAAAAGATTTGCTGCTTTTTTTGTTCCCCGATAAAAGTGCTCCAGCCGGGATAGCCGTATTCCATATCCCGCAGGATCCGGGGGAGGAGCGTGCTGTCGCGCAATCGCTCCAGCAGCCGGGCGATCCCGCCTTCGTGGTATTTGGGGGGAAACACCAGGCCCAGGTAGGAGCATCCCGCCGTATAGGGGTAGGCGTCAAACGTGACGTCCGCGCCGGAACGGTTTGCTTCTTCAATGAGAGCCAGAATTTCGTGCATGCGTCCTACATTGGCCTTGCCGGCGCACTTCAGATGTGAGATCTCGGTGCGAACGCCTGTTTTCAGGGCAATGGAAAGGACTTCTTTAATCGCCTGGAAGAGCGTGAGCCGCTCTCCCCGGACATGAAAGGCGAAGATCCCATTGTGCCGCCTGACAACGCCGGCGGCTTTGATCAATTCTTCCGTATCGGCGTAGAAATCGGGGGCGTAACCCAGGCCTACGGACAACCCGCAGACGCCGTCCCGAAGAGCCTCGTCCAAAATCGCCTCGATCTGGGCCTGTTCTTCTGCGGTTGGCCTGCGGTTATCATAGTCCATGACGAACGCGCGAATACTGCCGTAACCAATCAAAACGCGCAGATTTTCATTGACGCCTTGCTGTTCCAGCAGAGCCTTGTACTGCGGCCAGGTGCGCCACTTCCACGCGACCAGGGGCGTGTCGATCAGGGAGAGCGAGTTCCGCCTTTTTTGAATAAACTGGAGATCATCCCGCAGAGGAAAAGGGGAGTATCCGCAGTTGCCGGTTACTTCGCTGGTTACACCCTGCAGGATGTGGCCGGATGGGTTCCCGCAGTATAAAAAAGAAATGTCCGAATGCGTATGTACGTCAATGAAGCCGGGCGTGCAAAACATTCCGCGTCCGTCGATGAGCTCCATATCTGCCGTGGGCGCTATGGAACCCAGGCCTTGTATCCGGTCGTCTTTCAGCAGGATATCGGAGAGAACAGGGGAAGAGCCGGTTCCGTCTATGACCATGGCGTTTTGAATGCAGATTGGCCGGTCCATTTAATAGCTCATCCCCCTTGCATCAACGGCTATGCTCCGCACATAGGTTTCGCCGGAAAAGAGAAACATGCGGTTTACGAGATTTGAAACAACGCAGCTGTGATAGGGGATAACGTCTACCTCGTCCCCCACATGCAGCCGGTACCGGAGGGGATCATATCGGACGTATCCGTGTTCCTCGTTCAGCTTGTAGATTACGGCGTCGGGGAATTGCCTGATTTTTCCGAAGCCTGTCTCATTATGATCGGAGGACAGAATTTTTGAGCCGCAGTCCAGCGTCGCCAGGCCGTCCTCCGGGGTGCTGATCACCGTGGCGCGGACGGAAAGGGCGCAGTTTTCTTCCTCTACCGCCCCAAGCTGGGCGTAGTGAATATCGCCGAACACATAGTTGCCCGCCCTGGATTCCGTCAATGTATGCATCACATCTGCCCGCCGGCTCAGAACGGTGGAGCCGCCGCTGACCACCGCCACAGGGATTCCGGCCTGTTCCAGCGCCTGCTTGCAGCGCAGCAGGAGGGCGTCTTCCTGCCGGGACATGGCACAAAGACCGTGATCGGCGTCCGCGTTTGGGTTCAGACCGCTGTATGCGAAAAGGCCCTGAACCTGGATGCCCGGAAGGGTACGGAGGTAAGCGGCAAATTCCACCAGCTTATGTTCGGCCACGCCGCCCCGTTTGATATGGGTCAAGACCTCCACCAGCACAGGCACTGGGCGTCCCAGCGCCAGGCCCGTCTCGTTGAGCTGCTGGGCGGACGTGAGGTTGTCGCATGTGACCGTAACCCTGGCCCGCTCCATCAGATGCCTGAGACGAAGCATCTTGTCGTTTCCCACCAGGCTATATGCGATAAGGATATCCCGGATCCCGGCGGCGCTCATCACCTCCGCCTCTCCGAGCTTGGAACAGGTAATGCCGACTGCGCCCGCGGCCAGCTGCATTTTCGCAATTTCCACAGATCTGTGGGTCTTGATATGGGGCCGCAGAACTTGTCCGTTTTCACGGGCCCATTGCTGCATACGGGCAATATTGCGCTCCAGCTTGTGCTGGTCTATTCTCACATATGGCGTTGATAACACGTATGGGGACCTCCCCTCAAAGAGAATCTACTTCCACGACCAGTTCCACTTCCGCCGTAATATTGTTGGGCAGAACGGAAACGCCCAGCGCGGTGCGGCTGTGCCGGCCGATTTCCGGGCCAAACACTTGATGCAGCAGGTCGGAAGCGCCATTGATCACTGCCGGCTGGGCGTAAAACCCGTCAGCGCTGTTTACATAGCCCCGCAGATTGACGATGCGTGTGACCCGGTCCAGCGTCCCCAGATAGCTCCGCAGCTGACTCAGCAGATTCAGCGCGCAGATTCTGGCGGCCTGGTATCCTTCGTCAGGGGTGCGCTCCCGTCCCACCGCGCCCACATATAGACGCTGGCCGTTGAATATGGTACCTTGCCCGCTTACAAAAACCAGGTTTCCCGACTGGACGCAGGGAACATAGGATGCAACTGGCTTGGGCGCGGCGGGAAGCTCCAGTCCAAGCGCTTTCAAATTTGTCTCGGCCGTTCTTATCATCATTTAAAACCTCACAGGCTTACTTCAGATTTTCACTGATGGCCTTTGCGCTGCGTACAGATTCCTCAATAAAGAGGTCCATTTTCTCCCGGGTCATGCGGTACTTCGGCGTAGCTACGCCAATCGTGCATG
>DWWA01000031.1 GCA_019119935.1 Candidatus Ruthenibacterium merdavium
ACAAATTCAAGCTGCCCTCGATTTTCTGCATTCTTCACCAACATTTTTATCACCCCACACCATTATACCGCATTTTCATCCCCGATACGAGAAAAAGGCCACTTTTCGGTGACCTTTTTCGACAGGCTGAAACGCGGAAACCCCTCGGGTTTCCGCGTTTGCACATTTTGAAGAATAAAGAAAATTATTTCGCCAACACCGCTTCGGCAAACTGCTTGCCATAGCTGACAGCGTTGTCGAGATCCTGCTCGGTGGGCTTAAAGCGGATTTTCATGCCCTCAAGCGGCATGGAGAGCTTGAGCTGCTGCATACGCGCCACGAGATTCGGCACGGCTTCGCCGCTCCAGCCGTAGCTGCCGAATGCACCGGCGAATTTGCCGCGGTGGATAATGGGGTTGAGCCCCAGCATCATGTCATAAACGGGCGGCAAAGCGTCGCCGACAAGCGTCGGGCTGCCCAGCAAAAAGCCGTCGGCATCGGCAATCGCGGCCTTGGCTTCCTCGGCATTATCCGTGACGAGATCAAACAATTTCACTTCAACGCCTGCTTCCTTCACGCCTTTTGCAATTGCCTCGGCCAAGCTGCGGGTATAACCGTAGGCCGAAACATAGGCGATGACAACGTCTTTGCCGGTTTTTGCTTGCGGTGCGCACCACTCGCGATACATATCGAGATATTTTTGAATGTTGCTGCGCAGCACGGGGCCGTGGCCGTTGCCGATGAACTGAATGTCCAGCGCGGCGATTTTATCCAGCGCTTTTGTCATGAACGGACGCTTGAACGGCCCGATGATGTGCGTGAAGTAGTAAAGATAAGCGTCGGTGAAGTCGCCGTCAATGAGATCGTTAAACACGCGGTCATCCGCATAGTGGCAGCCGAAGCTGTCGCAGGAGAACAGCGCTTTCAGTTCGGGGATATAGGTGTACATGCTGTCCGGCCAGTGCAGGAACGGAACGCTCAGGAAAGTGAGTGTCAGGCCGCCGAGGTCGATTTGATCGGCCTCCGTAACTGCCTGAGAGGGGAAGGGATGATTGACAATTTCCTTCAAAAATGTGAGCGCGGTGGAGCTGCCCAGCACTTTGGCGTTCGGCGCCAATTCCAGCAAGCGCTCCATGCAGCCTGCGTGGTCGGGCTCGGTGTGGTTTACAACAATGTAGTCAATCTCGGACGGATCGCATACCTCGCGGATATTGGCGATGTACTCATCCCAAAACTCGAGCTTGCAGGTTTCAAACAGCGCGGTTTTCTCACTGCCGCGCACGAGGTACGAATTGTAAGATGTGCCGTAGTCGGAATGCATGATAATATCAAACACGCGCAGATCTTTGTCCTGCACACCGACGTAGTAAACATTGTCCATAGCTTGAATGGCACCCATGAATGTGATCCTCCCTTTTGTTGTGTCAGGCGTTTATCAAAAAAGCGGGCGGGGCTGCCCGAAAACGCACAGAATTCGGCATGATAAAATCTTAACGGATATAATTATATACTTGAATAGTGTAATTTTCAAGGCTTTTTCTTCGGAAAAGCGGCTCGGCGGTGCTTTTTGTTGCAGTGAACAAAAAACGTGTTATTCAAACGGCGTTTGGGTTTCGCTTTGCCCATAGCCGCACGGCTGAGTTTGCGCAAGATGCCGGGACAGAATTTCGGCTGCCAGCGCGCACAGACCGGCGCACGGGCGGCTTTCATAATACGACTTTGTGCGCGCGCTGGGAACGGCGCAGGTATCTTTCCCTTCCTGACCGAGTAAATCACGGCACAAAATACTGCCGGCTTTTTCCCGAAACAGCTCAGACACTGTTTGAATATCAGCATAGAGTGCGGCTTTTTCCTCGCTTGTATGCGGCGGGCCTGCGTAGCCATGTACCCAGTTTAAAACCAGCGTCATAGCGCTGACGCATCCGCAAACCTCCCGCATGCGGCCAATGCCGCCGCCAAAGCCGGAGGCGAGAACAGCGAGCGTTTCCTTTTCAAGTGCAATCACATCGGAAAAAGCAAGGCAGACCGATTGTGAACAGGTATATCCTTGTTCAAACAAGCGGCGGGCGTGTTCGGCGCGGGATTGCATAAAAACCTCCTGGAACTTAAACCGAAACATGAATTTCGCGGGGCGGGTGAATAACGGCTTTACACCTTATTATAATAAACAGGAGAAAAACGCGCAACCGTCAAAGCAAATTTGTGATTTTGAAAAAAAGAAAGAATTTTTTGTGACAGCTCTTGACATTATAAAAATATGCGTTAAAATAAAGTTAGCACTCGGATGTAATGAGTGCTAAAAATAAATGAACAACGAAAGAAGGGGGAGCAGAGCAGTATGGCGATGGATGACAGAAAGCGGCGTGTATTGCAGGCGATTGTAACGCTGTACGGCGCGGACGGCGAGCCGGTTGGCTCCGGGCTTTTGGCACAGCATTTTGCCAATGCCGTTTCCTCTGCAACCCTTCGCAACGAGATGGCGGCTTTGACAAAGCTCGGTCTGTTGGAACAGCCGCACACCTCCGCCGGACGTGTGCCGAGCGCAAAGGGATACCGCTATTATCTTGATCATTTGATGGGGGTGCCCGCAAAGCTTTCTCAAAGCGAACAGCGTGCCGCGTGTGAGATGTTCCGCGACATGGACTATGACCCGGAACGGCTGGCACAATCGGCGGCGCGTGCCTTGGCGGATTGGACGGGATACACCGTTGTAGCCACGACCCCGAAAAGCGAAGATATGTGCATTGCACACTATGAAGTGATGCAGGTAGGACGCTTTACGGCGGCAGTTTTAGCCGTGACAAACGGCGGCGGCGTGAGAACCAGAACCGCAAAGCTGGATTTCCCATTGGAAAACGGCGACATTGAAATGCTGGCAAAGACGCTGAATGAGAGCCTGACATTCCGCAGTGCGGCAGATGTGAAAAGCGCACATTTGCAGGCGGCGGCCCAGCGCATGGGCGCGCGGGGCGTAACGCTTTACCCCGTTTTGAGCGCGGCCTACACGCTGCTGAAAGAAGCCGGGCGGCCCAATGTGTATTTAGAAGGGGAGCAAAACTTTTTGAACTATGCAGGAACGGAACAGAATATTAAAACCCTGTTAGAGTTTTTTGCCGATACAGAGGCCGTGAAGCAAGCCGTAAGCCCGAAAACCGACAGAACGACCGTTTTGCTGGGGGAGGACTTGGAAGACCATCCGATGCCGGGCTTATGCATTGTTTCCAAACGGTATGTGGCGGGCGGCGGCGCCACGGGCGCCATTGGAATTGTCGGCCCGATTCGGATGCCGTATCAAAAGATCATTCCGAGATTGGAGTACTTTTCACTGCTGTTAGGACAATGTATGTCCGGCGTGAACGGCGCCTCGTTTCGGGAACAATAGAGAGGAGAAGCACACAGTGGCACAAAACGAAGAGATTCTGCAAGAGCAGGAGCATTGCGAAGAGCCTGTGCAGGAGGTGCGCGAGCCGGAACAAGAGGCCGCGGAAGAAACGGCGGAAGTTAAAGAAGAAAATCCCTGCGCCGAACTGGAAAAGCAGCTGGCACAGACAAAAGACACGCTGCTGCGCACGGCGGCGGAATATGACAACTTCCGCAAACGCAGCCAAAAGGAGCGTGACGCGGCGTTCGGCAACGGCGTTTCCTTTGCAGTGGAAAAACTGCTTGGCGTGATTGATACACTGGAGCTTGCCGCCAACGCACAGACGGCGGACGAAGCGTACAAAAAAGGCGTGCTGATGACGCTGGACAAAGCGAAAGCTGCGCTGAAGGCTCTGAACGTGGAAGAAATTGAGGCGGAAGGCTTGCCCTTTGACCCGCAGTGTCACGCAGCTGTGATGCAGCAGCCCGCGCCGGAAGGCGTGGAGAGCGGCACGATTTTGGCCGTGATGCAGCGCGGATACCGCCGCGACGGAAAAGTAATTCGTCATGCGGCCGTCACCGTGGCAGAATAACACTTTTTCATTGAAGCAACCAATTCCCGCATAACATTTTGCGAATACAAAAAATCAAACAACAAATTTAAGAGGAGTAATGACTTATGGGTAAAATTATTGGTATTGACCTTGGTACTACAAACAGCTGTGTTGCCGTGATGGAAGGCGGCGAGCCGGTTGTTATTGCAAACGCAGAGGGTGCACGCACCACGCCGAGTGTTGTCGGCTTTGCGAAAAACGGCGAGCGCTTGATCGGCCAGGTGGCAAAGCGTCAGGCAATTACAAATCCGGACCGCACGATTTCTTCTATCAAACGTCACATGGGCACTGACTACAAAGTGGAGATTGACGGCAAGAAATACACGCCGCAGGAAATCAGCGCCATGATTCTGCAAAAGCTGAAAGCCGACGCTGAGGCTTACCTCGGCGAGAAAGTAACGGAGGCTGTTATCACCGTTCCGGCTTACTTTAACGACAGCCAGCGTCAGGCAACGAAAGACGCCGGTGCAATTGCCGGTTTGGACGTAAAGCGTATTATCAACGAGCCGACGGCTGCTGCTTTGGCTTACGGCATGGATAAAGAGAACGACCAGAAAGTGATGGTATATGACCTTGGCGGCGGTACGTTCGACGTTTCCATCATTGAGATGGGCGACGGCGTGACGGAGGTTCTGTCGACTGCCGGTGATACGCACCTCGGCGGCGACGACTTCGACAACCGCATTATCGACTGGCTGGCTGACGAGTTTAAGAAAGAGAACGGCGTTGACCTGCGCAGCGACAAAATGGCGGCTCAACGTTTGAAAGAAGCTGCTGAGAAGGCAAAGATTGAGCTGTCCGGTGTGGCTTCCACTCAGATCAACCTGCCGTTTATCACAGCGGATGCAAACGGCCCGAAGCACCTTGACACAACCTTGACTCGTGCAAAATTCAACGAGCTGACCGCTGACCTCGTCGAAAAGACGATGGCTCCCGTGCGTCAGGCTTTGAAGGATGCTGGCCTGAACCCCGGCGATCTGCACAAGGTTCTCTTGGTAGGCGGTTCTACCCGTATCCCCGCTGTGCAGGATGCTGTGAAGGACTATATGAAGTGTGAGCCTTCTAAGGGCATCAACCCCGATGAGTGCGTGGCAATTGGCGCGTCCATTCAGGGCGGCGTGCTCGGCGGCGACGTGAAGGGCCTGCTGCTGCTGGACGTTACTCCGCTGAGCCTCGGTATTGAGACAATGGGCGGCGTTTGCACCAAGATCATCGACCGCAACACCACCATCCCCACCAAGAAGAGCCAGGTGTTCTCCACCGCAGCCGACAACCAGCCCGCAGTTGAGGTTAACGTTTTGCAGGGCGAGCGTGAATTTGCCCGCGACAACAAGAGCCTCGGTATGTTCAAACTGGACGGCATTGCACCCGCTCCTCGTGGCATTCCGCAGATCGAAGTTACCTTCGACATTGACGCGAACGGCATTGTGAACGTTTCTGCAAAAGACCTCGGCACCGGCAAAGAACAGCACATCACCATCACTTCTTCCACCAACATGAGCAAGGAGGACGTGGAGCGTGCTGTGAAGGAAGCTGAGCAGTATGCGGAGGAAGACAAGAAGAAACGTGAGGAAGTCGATGCACGCAACGCAGCCGACCAGATGGTATTCCAGACCGAGAAGGCATTGGGCGAGATGGAAGGCAAAATCAGCGACAGTGAGAAGAGCGACATTCAGGCAAAACTCGATGCACTGAAAGAGGCTTTGAAGGGTTCGGACATTGACGCCATCAAGGCAAAGCAGGAAGAACTGCAAAAGGCGTTCTACGCAGTGAGCGAGAAAATGTATCAGCAGGCTGCCCAGGCACAGCAGGCTCAGGGTGCAGCTGAGGATGCCGGCGCACAGAACAACAATGGCGGCGATGACAACGTTGTCGATGCAGAATACAAAGAAGTTTAATTGAAAAGTTTCATTCCGCTTTCGGTGAATTGACGAAAACGCGGCGGCAGGCGCATGGCAGAATTTGCAGTGCGTCTGCCGCGCCGAAGGCATTCGTGTTTTCGGGATTCGGTACGATGATGCAAAGCGGTTGGCAGAGCGTTTTGAAAGATGAGTTTTTTGTTCGGTTTTTGTGCAGAAGATTTGCTTTTGAAACAGCTTAAAACCAAAAGACAAGGGCGAGCGGCAAACGCGCGCCCTTATCCCGTAATTGAGAGAGTGAGAGTAAACATATGGCAGAAAAACGCGATTACTATGAGGTGCTGGGCGTTTCCAAGACCGCGTCGGACGATGAGATTAAAAGCGCTTATCGCAAATTGGCCAAAAAGTATCATCCTGACTTGAACCCCGGAGATAAAGAGGCTGAGGAGCGTTTTAAAGAAGTGGGCGAGGCCTACGAAGTGCTGAGTGATAAGCAGAAAAAGGCGCGGTATGACCAATTCGGCCACGCGGGTGTGGACCCGAACTATGGGGCAGGTGCAGGAGCCGGCGGGTTTGGCGGCGTAGACCTCAATGATATTTTGGGCGATTTGTTCGGCGGCTTTGGCGGTTTTGGTGGCTTTGGCGGCGGTGCAAGACGTGCTAACCCCAATGCACCCAGAAAAGGAGCGGATATTCGCGTCAGCTTGGTGCTGAGCTTTATGGAAGCGGTACACGGCTGTAAAAAGATTGTGACCGTAAATACGCAGGACGTTTGTTCCGAATGCGGCGGTTCCGGTGCGGCGAAGGGCTCTACTCCCGAAACGTGTCCGGATTGTAAAGGTTCCGGCTTTGTTTCCGTGCAGCAGCGCACGCCGTTTGGTGTGATGCAGTCGAGCCAGCCTTGCCGCCGCTGTGCAGGAAAAGGCAAAATTATTAAAACGCCGTGCTCGAAGTGCCACGGAACAGGTAAGACAACCAGCAGCAAGCGCGTGGAGATTACCATTCCCGCGGGTATTGATGATGATCAGAATCTGCGTGTACAGGGTAAGGGCGATGCCGGAATCAATGGCGGCCCGAATGGTGATTTGATTGTCATTGTTACCGTGCGTCCTGACCCGATGTTTGAACGCGATCGCTACGACGTTCACGTTGTGGTGCCGATCACATACAGCCAGGCGGTTATGGGCGATGAGGTGGTTGTGCCGACCATTGACGGCAAAGTGCAGTATACCGTACCGGAAGGTACACAGAGCGGCACGACGTTCCGTCTGCGCGGAAAAGGTATTCAGTACGTTAACGGACGCGGACGAGGGGATCAGTATGTGCATGTGGAAGTGGAAATCCCCAAAAAGCTGACAAAGACGCAGAGAGAGGCGCTCAAGCACTTTGAGGAAACACTGAAAGAAGAAAACTATGAAAAGCGCAAGGGCTTTTTCAAGACCTTAAAGGAAAAGTTTGAGGGTAAATAAGCCAAGTTTCGCCGGTGGATGAGGATGCATCTGCCGGCGAATTGTTTTGTATGAGTATTTTTAAAACTAAGATAGAAAGAAGGTTTTTATAATATATATAATTACATTAAAACACAATAAAAGAATTGATGGTAAAAAGAGAGTTTTACAAGTGCGATATAAGGGTTAAGAAAGCATATTTTAAAAGAAAAAGGGGAAAAGTAATTTTTTTGAGAAAAAGGTGTTGACAAAGGCAGAAAGGCGTGGTATTATATTTAAGCTGTCCGGTGAGGACGCGGCGGAACGCTGAAAATGCGGTGAGAGAAACGGCCGAGAGGCGACGGTTCCACGGTGAGATTGGCGGGAAGCGAAAAGAAAATATCTGAACCACGAAAAAAGGTGTTGACAAACACTGAAGAATGTGGTAAGATGAATAGGCTGTCACCTCCGCCGAGCGGAAGGGAGCGAAAGAAAAAATCAAAAAAGTGCTTGACAAAAGCTACTGAGTATGATATAATGAATAAGCTCCTAAACGCGAAAGCGTGAGAGGGGAAAGCGAAAAGGACCTTGAAAATTAAACAATATCAAGAAGCTTAACGGAACCCTAGAGCGTGAAAAACGCTCGTTAAAATAAATTTATTTCCTTTAAGTAATTTTAGGACGCA
>DWWA01000032.1 GCA_019119935.1 Candidatus Ruthenibacterium merdavium
GGCGGCCGCTGTGAAGCGTGTGAGGGCGACGGCATTTTAAAAATTGAAATGCACTTTTTGCCGGACATCTATGTTCCGTGCGAAGTTTGCAAAGGCGCGCGCTACAACCGCGAAACGCTGGAGGTGCGTTATAAAGATAAAAACATCCACGATGTATTGGAAATGACGGTAGAAGAAGCCTGCGGCTTTTTTGAAAATATCCCGAAAATCCACCGCAAGCTGAAAACGCTTTTAGATGTCGGCCTCGGCTACATCAAACTGGGTCAAAGCGCCACCACACTTTCCGGCGGTGAAGCCCAGCGTGTAAAGCTGGCGCTGGAACTTGCTAAGCGCGAAACCGGGCAAACGGTTTATATTTTGGACGAGCCTACCACCGGCCTTCACATTGCAGACGTGCACAAACTCGTCAAGGTGTTAGACCGCCTTGTCGATGCCGGAAACACCGTGATTATCATCGAGCACAATCTTGACATCATTAAGCGGGCCGACCACATTATTGACCTTGGCCCCGAAGGCGGCTCCGGCGGCGGACAAATTGTTGCACAGGGAACGCCGGAAGAGGTTGCAGCCTGCTCGCAATCTTTCACAGGACAATTTTTGAAAAATGTTTTGACGGACAACGCTTCAAGTTAAGTCTTATTTGAAAATAGATAAGCCGACCAAATTTCCCATAGCGGAAAATTTTTCAGGAAAAAGCGCAAAATAATTGAGCGTTTTCGAACATCACTCACACTGCGCACAGCCGCTGTCAACAAGGCATATTCGTCATTTTTCAAATAAGTCTTTATTCCCAAAGCAGTTTGTACCGCGAAAAAAGGAGCATCTTCGGGTTTTACCCGAAGATGCTCCTTTTTTCTTTCATTAGCACATTGGCCAAAATACATCTTTTCTTTAGGAGAGATAAGCTGCAAGGGCAAAAGCGGAAAATTCTCAGCGATTCATCGACACTTTTGATGTCATTTTCGATTGGATATAGCGGAGCGAAACGAGCACGCCAATTACAATCAATGCCCCAAAATATGGTGTTAAAATCCATTTTGCAGGGCTTAGTACGCTGAGCTGAAGCAAGTAATTGCGATATAATAAAAGCGAAATAACGCCGCTTGCACACTGAAAAAAAACAGCTGATGCAAACAGTTTTTTCCCGTTTTTATAAAGCCGATAAGAAAGATAACCACCTGCACTTGTAATCAGCAGCGCCGACACCGGCACCGCCGCACACAGCATAGCGTAAAATCCAAACGGCCTGCTGATTACACACAAGCCGAAATACGCAAGAAACTGAAATGCACATAAAACAAAGTTAAGTGTGATTTGAAATAAAATATGGCTTTTTCGCAGTACGTTATGCGACATTGCAGAAATCTCCTCCATCGCTCTGAAAAGCTGAACCATTCTTCCGATGGTTTTCTGAAAACAAAGAAGCACATCAAATTTTCCTGTTGGAGCGTTCCAATGCGTTACAAAATGCATAATCCTTGCAGGCTTTTACACTCTTTTTCACACATCAGCTGCCCTTATAAACGGAAAAAGCATGTTTTGTTTCGATAGTTCAGAAAACTTTTAAAAAGTTCCAATGATAAATCTGAAACAATGAAAAGCAACTTCTTGCCTTATGATTTCATCCAAGCTCCTGCCTCATTTTCCAATGCCGCCAACAGATCATCCGCCTCTTGTTCGCTTTTTCCGACAGCAGACAGATAAATTTTCATTTTGGGCTCCGTACCGGAAGGACGCACCATCAGCTTAGCCGTATCCCCCAACCGGAACTCCAGCACATCCGCTTTGGGCAAACCCGTACCCTCAGCCGCATAGTCCACTACTTTCGTAACAAGAATACCTGCCGCCTCTTTCGGCGCGTTCGTGCGCAAGCGCTCCATAATGTCTTTCATCGTATGCATTCCGCTTTCGCCTTCAAAG
Source organism: Candidatus Ruthenibacterium merdavium (assembly GCA_019119935.1). Classification (GTDB taxonomy): domain Bacteria; phylum Bacillota; class Clostridia; order Oscillospirales; family Ruminococcaceae; genus Ruthenibacterium; species Ruthenibacterium merdavium. The sequence goes on from DWWA01000032.1 coordinate 1,921, forward strand.
GTAAAGCTCATCAAGCCGTTTTTATACCATCCAAATTCATTGTACAAAGCTTCAATGGCATCCAGCAGAGTTTTGCCCTGTTTTGCATACCATCCGGCCGCTTCGCACACCAGCAAAGAAGCATTTACGGCATCTTTATCCCGCACATGCGCGCCCGACAAATAACCGTAGCTTTCTTCAAAACCGAATAAATAGCGTTCGGGATGGCCTTCTTTTTCCAGCAAGCCGATTTGCTCTCCGATGAATTTAAAGCCAGTGAGCGTGCGGCGCATCTCCACGCCGTACTTACGGCACACGGCATCCGCCATATCAGTGGAAACAATGGTGCTCACCGCAACAGGATCTTTCGGCATGGTTCCTTTTTCCAAACGAGTGCGGCAAATATAATCAAGCAAAATAATGCCCATTTCGTTTCCGTTAATCAAGCGATAGCCGCCCTTGCCGTCGGGAACGGCTGTGCCGCAGCGGTCGCAGTCGGGGTCGGTTCCCAAAAGCAGGTCGGGGTTCACCTTGGTGCACAGCTCCAAACCCTTTTCCATTGCCTCGCGAATTTCCGGGTTCGGATACGGGCAGGTGGGGAAATTGCCGTCCGGCTTTTCCTGCTCGGGCACCACAGTATAATGCGTCAAACCCATTTTTTCAAACAGCTTTGTGACACACTCCAAACCGGAGCCGTTGAGCGGCGTGTACACGACCTTCAAATCGGACACACCTTCCCCATTTCCCACGCGCTGAGCATAGACAGTATCGACAAACTCATCAATGCACGCTTCTTCCGTATAACGGATAAGCCCCTCCTGCATCGCTTTGTCAAAATCCGCCAATTTTACGCCTTCAAAGCAATCGACTGCGGTAATCTCTTTCAAAATCTTTTCGGCCGCTTCCAGCGTAATTTGGCATCCGTCCTCGCCGTACACCTTATAACCGTTATACTTTGCGGGGTTGTGGCTCGCCGTTACACAAACGCCAACGCCGCAGCCGTAATAGCGCACCGCCCAGCTCAGCGCCGGGGTAGGCTCTAAACGAGGATACAAAAACACTTCAATTCCGTTTTCTGCAAAGACACGCGCTGTTTCGCGTGCAAACAAATCGCCCTTGATGCGGCTGTCGTAAGCAATAGCGGCCTTTTGAGGCAATCCGGATGTTTTTAGATAATTTGCTACGCCCTGTGAAGCCTTGCGCACAGTATAAATATTCATACGGTTGGTTCCCGCGCCGATGACGCCGCGCAAACCGCCTGTTCCGAAGGCTAAATCCTGATAAAAGCTGTCCTGCATCGCCTGTTCATCATTGTTTAGCTTTTGCAGTTCCCCAGCAACATCTGCATCCTCCGTCGCGCAATTCAACCAGCGCTCAAAAATCTCTTTCACATTGCGTTCTGTCTGACCCATATCACTCATCCTCCCAGCATCTATTACCAAAGTCTGCCTGTAACCACACCGAAACGACCCGCGACAAAAGGGTCGGCCAAGACGAAGAGTCTTGCAGGCGTGTTGAAAAGCTCTTAAAATATGTCTTCATTTTACAATATCTGCTGTACAAAAGCAATATTTGTCCGTTTTTCTTTTCAAAATTCTAGGGGCTTTATGAATCGTTTTGCTGATAACTGATTCAGCAAAGCAATGAGCTTCTTCAGATTTTGTCCACAGCAGTTTTTTGCATTCATGCTATATTTTTTGCTTTAATGACGGTTTTGTGGAAATGTTATGTTTATTATGGTAAAGTGTAATCGCTAAACAGAGATAGGTATTTGGAAGTCACTACTACTTGGTAAGCATTGTTTTAAAATTGCAATTTTACTAAAAAGCACAATTGATTTAGCTACGTCTTGAATAATTGCAACAAAAAGGAGGTGGTTATGATGAAAAAATTAATCTGTATACAGTAGTATACAAAATTCCTTAATTTAAAATGGTTATGTGGCTTGAACAGAAAATGGAGGATAAAAAATGATAACTAGAGCAAAAAAACTTTTAGCCATTCTTATTTGCACAACATTATCTCTCGTACTATCCCTTCCGGTATTCGCTGCTCCTGGAGGTATAATGACCTCAGATGACATCTACCCGCTAGATACGCCCCATGGTCATTACTTTCACAGCGGCCCTTATTATTTGAACCAATGGGGAAGCAATCCTGTATCTGGAACAAGAGTTACAACTTGGGAAAAAACTGGTGATATTACCCAGGCATGGGATGTAGCATACACCACATCTGGCCATTGGGTTGTCACAACTAACCAGCGTCGCGACTTGGCACTAAACATCTATCGTTCTGGTGCACAACCGGAAGTAAACGTAATTGCATATATTGGAAATACCTATAATGATTGCGCATTAACGATAGATACGCTAATTTTAGCCAATCAATCCGGTACTTATCGAGGATACGGTGTCACACTTACCAACGAATCCACGAAACCTGCTAACGCCTTTGGACGAATCTGTCGATGGACCAATCATCCCACTAACTGGCAACATGATGCGTGATTAGTTTACCAGCCGCGGTTATGTATTTCGATAACCGTGGTTGGCTACTTATGTTCAATAAAACTTGATTTGAAATAGCTCGTGACCCCGAATATCAAAAAACACTAGCAGTCTTTTCCTGTCGTTGTTTATAAAAAATTGAGTAAAAGATTGCTTGTTTGGATTTTCTGCTTTAAGGAGTGATGAAACCTATGAGGAATATGCTTTCCAAAATATCGGCAGCATGTTTATGTCTTCTTATACTTCTCTGTTCATGCGGACAAAGCTCAAAAAATGGAAATGAAACAGAAATCTCAAGTGATGGGATCTCTTCACATACGTTGTCTGATGATGCGAACCCTGACAAAACCAATGATGATAAAAACAGTGCATCTCCTATGCAGGTTATATCATCAGGCAATGGAATCATTGCTTCTGGAATGGCAGGAAATGAACAAGGATGCTATGAAATATTTTACCGTCCAACTGGAGATGGGAATATTATATACACAGACTACGCAACCCAAAACCGAATCTATTTATCCAGCCAAGTGGCAGGCATCTATCATGACAGTACTGATACCAGCTGGCTTGAGAGTACCGTAGGCGGATGTTATTTTGCATTAACAGATAAAAATTTATTTTTATTCAAATTGAACACGCCCGGATTTACCGCAGACGATTCCGAAGAGTCTCGGGGTTATATTGCGCGCTATGACCTTAACGGAGCGAACCGTCAAGTTCTAACGTGGCTAGACTCAAACGAAACGATTGCCGATGGCTGTATCGTTTCTGATTCAGAGAATATCTACTACCTTGAATATTTCATAAATGATGACGGCAGTACCACTCCCACCATACTAACCAAACTAAACATTCGTACCGGCGAGAAAAAACAAATTTGTCAATTAGCACAGGATTCACGGCACTTTATCGTTGGAACCTATAAAGATAAAATGATACTGAAAACGATTCTCAACCCTGTGCATTTTACTGCCGCTTCCCGTGCGGAAGACATCATGAGCGCTTACAAACAACAGATACACGAAATCAGCTTGCTTTCCGCAAACGGTCAGCAGCAATTCGTTTGCAAATGGCGGCAAGATGAGCGCAGTGCCGTTTTTGCTAACGACACTATGTATTACTGGAATCATGAAAAACCGGGTATTTATCAGTGGGACTTCGAAAATAATTCTGAAAAATGCCTATACTCCGGTGCATCTATAGGAGCAGACGGAAAGAATTATGCAAAATTAAGCTTGCTTTCTGATCTATATGACAACCATATACTGGCAACCGCACAAGAATCAAATGATTCAAGTGATAGTATTCGTTTCGCATACGACTTGGAATCCAACACGTTTAGCGCGCTTACCTTATCAGCCAATGAAAGAAATGTAGAAATTTTAGAAGAGGGCTCCCAATTTTTCCTTGTTCAAACAGGGTTAAAAGAATATCCCGTAACTGATTATTCGCCCGATGGCGAAGAAATGGTAACAAAAATGATTCTGCCAGAAATTTATTTGATGGAAAAAGAAGATTACTGGAACAATCTTCCTAACTATATTCCAATCAAAGAAAATGTATACAAGTGATAGAACCTGTTTTTTCATTGATAAGGCTTGAAGCAAAGAACAGCATCATACTTTTTCGGAAACAAACAGGCATCCGCGCTAAAAGCAACCTGCCCCGGCTAGTACAGACAGTACGAATCGGGGCAGGTTGCTTTATTTTTATAATCTTTAGCAGAAAGGCATTACACGCCGCCCAAGGCGGCCGCCATAACCGCCTTGATGGTGTGCATTCTGTTTTCTGCTTCATCAAACACGACAGACTGCGGGCTTTCAAACACCTCGTCCGTTACTTCCAAGCCATTCAGCCCAAACTCAGCGCCGATTTTGCTGCCGATTTCCGTTTTTAAATCGTGATAAGACGGCAGGCAGTGCATAAAGATGGCATGGGCAGGGGCTTGCTTCATCACGCCGGCATTGACCTGATACGGCAAAAGCTCATCAATACGCTGTTTCCAAACCTCCGCGGGCTCACCCATGGACACCCAGATGTCGGTGTAAATGACATCTGCGTTGGCAACGGCTTTTGCAACATCTTCCTCAAATGAGAGTGTTGCGCCGCTTTCCTTTGCCACTTCCTGACACTGTGTAATGAGTGCCTCGTTCGGAAAATAGGCTTTCGGCGCACAGGCGGTGAAATTGAGGCCCATTTTTGCACAGCCCACCATCAAAGAATTGCCCATGTTAAAACGGGCATCTCCCATGTACACGAAATTGATGCCTTTTAAGCGTCCGAACTTTTCACGAATGGTGAGGAAATCCGCCAAAATCTGCGTGGGGTGAAATTCATCGGTCAAGCCGTTCCACACGGGCACGCCTGCATATTGCGCCAGCTCCTCGACCAAGCTTTGAGAAAAGCCGCGGTATTCAATGCCGTCATACATTCTGCCCAAAACGCGAGCGGTGTCGGCAATGCTTTCCTTTTTGCCCATCTGAGAAGCGGCAGGGTCGAGATAGGTCACACCCATGCCCAAATCATACCCGGCTGTTTCAAAGGCGCAGCGGGTGCGCGTGCTTGTTTTTTCAAACAGCAGCACGATATTTTTCCCTTCACAAAGGCGGTGCGGAATTCCCTGTTTTTTCTTTTCTTTCAAAGAGGCTGCTAAATCAATCAGCTGGCCGATTTCCTCAGCGGAAAAATCCAGTAATTTTAAAAAATGCTTTCCCTGAAACCCCATTGTCCCCATTCCTTTCGTTAAGCGGTGGTCGGTGCGCAGGCGTTTTTGAGCACCTGCACGGCTTTTTCTAACTGCTCTTGCGGAATATTCAAAGGCGGCAAAAGACGCACTTTATTTTTCGCCTTTAACACCAGCACGCCCTGTTCGCGGCATTCGGCAATCACCTGTGCCGCATCCTTTTGTGTTTCCAAACCAATCATCAGGCCAAGGCCGCTGACGGAAAGAATGCCCGGCGCATTTTCCAGCTCCTTGCGGACAAACTCCGCTTTTTTGCGCACGCCCTCCAAAAATGTGTCATCCAAACGCTGCAAAATGCTGACGGCGCCCGCACAGCACACCGGGTTCCCGCCAAAGGTGGAACCGTGGTCGCCTTTCGTATAGACATTGGCTGTTTTTTCTGCAAACAATACCGCGCCAATGGGCAAGCCGCCGCCAAGACCTTTTGCCGTGGTGACAATATCCGGCGAAAGGCCGCTTTGCTCGTAAGCGTAGAGCGTTCCTGTGCGCCCGTTGCCGCACTGCACTTCATCAACAATCAAAAGTGCACCATGGCGGTGCGCCGCTTCCTGCACCTTGCGCAGATAATCAAACTCCAGCGCACACACGCCGCCTTCGCCCTGTACCGGCTCCAGCATGACTGCCGCGCAGGGATATTTCTCTAACAGCTCTTCCATGTGCTGCAAATCGCCCGGCTTTGCATAGACAAAGCCCGGAGTCAGCGGCTGAAACTGCTCGTGAAACACGTCTTGCCCGGTTGCCGCCAAAGTGGTAATGGTTCTGCCGTGGAAGCTGCCCTCCAGCGTAATGATGTAAAAATGATCTTCCCCCAGCGTTTTGGCCGCATATTTGCGCGCCGCTTTGATGGCGCACTCGTTGGCTTCTGCACCGGAGTTTGCGAAAAACACCTTTTTCATGCCTGTCTTTTCACAAAGCAGTTTTGCCAATTCAGCACAGGGCTTTGTGTAATACAGGTTCGAGGTATGCGTCAGCTGCGTGAGCTGTTCGGTTACGGCCTTTACCCAAACTTCGTCCGAAATGCCGAAAGTGTTCACGCCGATGCCGCTGCCCATGTCAATATAGCTCTTTCCGTCCTCGTCCCAAAGCTGTGCGCCGCTGCCTTTGGTCAGGCAGACAGGAAAGCGTGCGTAAGTATCGGCCACATAGGTTTCATCCCATTGTTTGATCTCGCTCATTGTGCTTCTCCTTTAATAAACATGGTTCCGATGCCTTCATCCGTCAAGGTTTCCATCAAAATGGCGTGCGAAACCGTACCGTCAATAATAAACACCTTCTGCACGCCCCAATTCAGCGCATTGACACAGCACTGTACTTTGGGAATCATGCCGCCCGACACCACGCCGTCTGCAATCAGCTGCTCGGCTTGTGCCGCCGTGATTTCAGAAATCAAGGTAGACGGGTCGCCTGGGTCTTTTAAAATGCCGCTGATGTCCGTCATGGAAATCAAGCTTTCCGCGCGAAGTTCGCCCGCAATGCGAGCTGCGGCCGTATCGGCGTTGATGTTGTACACATTGCCGCTTTTGTCACAGCCCACCGTAGACACCACCGGAATATACCCTTTTTCCAGCACATCCAAAATGGGCTGCACATCGACATGGCTGATTTCCCCCACAAAGCCCAAGCGTTCGTCTTTTTGATGCGCTTCAATCATGTGGCCGTCCACGCCGGAAAGTCCCATCGCCTTTCCGCCGCGAATTTGCAGCAGGTTCACCAGATTTTTATTGATTTTTCCCGCGAGCACCATTTGAACAACTTGCGCGGTTTCCTCGTCGGTTACGCGCAAGCCGTTTACAAACTCTGTTTCCTTGCCCATCTTATTGAGCAAGGCTGTAATTTCCGGGCCGCCGCCGTGAACCAGAACCACACGAATGCCCACAAGCGACATCAGAACAATATCGCGCATGACGGAATCTTTCAGTTCTTCGTTCACCATGGCATTTCCACCGTACTTGACCACAACGATTTTTCCGTTGTACTGCTGAATATACGGCAGCGCATGCACCAAAATTCTCGCGCGGTCTGCATTGCAGATTTTCACGATTCCTCCGCCCCCTCTTTTAAGTTCTGTAGTCGCCGTTGATTTTCACATAATCATACGTCAGGTCACAGCCCCACGCCGTGGCTTTTGCATTGCCGCTGTTTAAGCAGACGAGAATTTCAATTTCGCTTTCCAGCAAAATTTCTTTCGCCTTTTCCTCGCTGAAATCAACGCCTGCCCCCTTTTCACAAACGACAATTTCGCCCGCTTTCGAGCGGAAGGAAACATCCACAGTCTGCGGGTCAATCCCCGATTTGCTGTACCCCAGTGCACAAAGCACACGGCCCCAGTTGGCATCTGCGCCAAACATGGCCGCTTTCAGCAAAGAGGAGCACACCACGCTTTTTGCCGCAATTTTCGCCTGTGCTTCATCCTTTGCACCCGTGACAACACATTCCAGCAGCTTTGTTGCGCCCTCGCCGTCTGCGGCAATGCTGCGGCACAAATGAACCGTTACCGTGTTGAGCGCCTTCATAAAGGTATCAAAGGCTTTGCCTTCCTCGCTGATTTCCGCGTTGCCCGCTAGGCCGTTTGCCATCACCGTCACCATGTCATTGGTGGAGGTATCGCCGTCAATGCTCAGCATATTGAAGGTTTGCGTCACATCGCTGGACAGCGCTTTTTTCAGCATTTGGGCGCTGATGGCGCAGTCGGTAGTTAAAAAGACAAGCATGGTCGCCATGTCCGGGTGAATCATGCCGGAACCTTTGGCAATGCCGCCCAAACGGCACACCACGCCGCCCACTTCAAACTCCACCGCAATTTCCTTGATGGTTGTGTCGGTGGTCATAATGGCGTGTGCCGCATCCTTGCTGTTCATGCCGAGGCTTTTCACAAGAGGAGGAATCCCTTCGGCAATCGGCTGAATGTCCAGCACTTTGCCGATCACGCCCGTAGAAGCGACAAGCACATCCTTTGCGTCGATGTGCAGCTGTTCAGAAACCAGCGTACACATTTGCTCGGCAATTTCCACACCGTTTGCGTTGCAGGTGTTGGCGTTTCCGCTGTTGCAAATTACGGCTTGCGCCATGCCGTTTTCAAGGTGCTGCTTTGTCACCAAAAGCGGTGCGCCCTTCACGGCGTTGGTGGTGTAAACTGCCGCGGCCTTGGCGGGCACCTCGCTGAAAATCAGCGCCAAATCCTTCTTTGTCTGATTTTTGCGAATGCCGCAATGCACTCCGCTTGCCTGAAATCCTTTTGCGGCACAAACGCCGCCTGCTGTCAGCTTCATTTCCTGTCCCCTCGTTTTCCTATTTCTCTCATTCTAAAATCAGACCTTCATAGTCTGAAAGACCCAATGCTAAATTCATGCACTCAATGGCGGCGCCGGAAGCGCCCTTGCCTAAATTGTCATACTGGGCAACGGCAATCAACCGTTCATCCGTTCCCATCAAACCAACGCGCATATCGTCGCGCCCGGAAAGTGTCAGCGCAGACAAAAAGCCGTCTTGTTCCATGTGCGCATCCCAGCGGATGACTGCATCATCGTATGCACTGCGATAAATTTCTTCGATTTGTGCGCGGCTTGCCTTGCACTGGCTTTCCGGCAGCGGAACCGTCACCTGCATGCCGCTGTAAAAATCGCCCACAATCGGCAAAAAGACCGGTGCACGGCTTAGCCCCGTAACGGCACACATCTCTTTCAAGTGCTTGTGCTGCTGTGTTAAACCGTACATTCTCGGCGCGCTCAAAAGCGGGCTGCGCTGCTGGCTTTCATACTCGGCAATCATGCTTTTTCCGCCGCCGCTGTATCCGGTGAGCGACGTGCAGGAAAGCACTGTTTGTGCATCCACAACACCGGCTTTCACAAGCGGCGCGGTTAAAACAATAAATCCACAGGCATGGCAGCCGGGAACGGCAATGCGCTTTGCCGTTTGAATGGCCTTTTTTTGCGCTCCTGACAACTGCGGCAGGCCGTACACCCAGCCGGGCAGCGTGCGGTGTGCGGTGGAAGCATCGAGCACAATGGTATTTTCATTTTCCACCATCTGCACTGCCTGTTGGGCTGCGTCGTCGGGCAGGCACAGAAAAACGGCGTCCGCATCGTTCATGGCTTCTTTGCGCAAAGCTTCGTTTTTGCGGTCTTCGTCTTTTAATTCAATTAAGGCAACGTCCGTGCGCGCTTTCAGCCGCTCTTTGATCCGCAAGCCGGTTGTGCCCGCGCTGCCGTCAATGAATACCTGTTTCATGCTTTAAAAACTCCTTTGCACTGTCCAGCTGTGCCTGCACGGAAGCCGGGCCGGTTCCCCCTTGAGAAATGCGTTTTTTCACGCAGGTTTCCAGAGAAATCGCTTCGTAAAGATCCTGCGCAAACAGTTCTGAGTGCGCGGTGTATGCTTCCAGCGGCAGGTCTTCCAGCACCGTATTTTCTTCGATGCACTGCGCCACCAGCTGCCCTACAATTTTGTAGGCAGTGCGGAAGGCCATTCCCTTGCGCACGAGATAGTCAGCGAGGTCTGTTGCATTGATAAAGCCCTTTTGTGCTGCCTTGAGCATCACGTTTTTCCGCGCTTTCATTGTTTTGAGCATCGGCGTTAATACCCGGAGGCATTTTTTCACCGTATCGACTGCATCAAAAATGGCCTCTTTGTCCTCCTGCATATCCTTGTTGTACGCAAGCGGCAGGCCCTTCATCATGGTTAAAAGCGTTACTAAACTGCCGTAAACACGCCCTGTCTTGCCGCGAATCAGCTCCGCCATGTCGGGGTTTTTCTTTTGCGGCATAATGCTGGAACCGGTGGTGAAGCTGTCATCCAGCTCCACAAACCGAAATTCCCACGACGACCAAAGGATGATTTCTTCGGATAAGCGCGAAAGGTGCATCATCAGCACTGAAAATGCCGCGCAAAGCTCGATGCAAAAGTCACGGTCGGAAACGCCGTCCATGCTATTTTCGCAAACGGCATCAAACCCCAGCGTTTTTGCGGTCATGGCCCGGTCGGTTGCATAGGTCGTTCCGGCCAGTGCACAGCTGCCCAGCGGGCTGACGTTCATGCGGCTGACTGCATCATCCAAGCGGCCGATGTCCCTGCGCACCATCTGCACATAGGCCAGCAAATGGTGCGCAAAGGTGACGGGCTGGGCACGCTGCAAATGGGTGTAGCCGGGCATAATGGCGTCTTGGCCGTCCTGTGCCTGCTGCACTAAGGCTTCCAGCAAAGAAATCAGCTCCGTGCGGATTTCTCCGCAAGCATCCCGCAGATACAAGCGCAGGTCGAGCGCTACTTGGTCGTTGCGGCTGCGGGCGGTGTGCAGCTTTTTGCCGATTTCCCCCACACGTTTTGTCAGCTCGCTTTCCACAAACATGTGGATGTCCTCCGCCTGCGGGTCAAAGGTTAACACACCTGTTTCTAAGTCACTTAAAATGCCCTGTAAACCGGCCGTCAGCACCACGCCGTCCTCTTGTGTGAGGATGCCGCACTGCACGAGCATCGCCGCGTGCGCCATTGACCCTTGAATATCCTGCCGATACATCCGGCAATCAAAATGAATGGAGGAATTAAAATCGTCCGCCAATGCATCCGACGCTTTTGCAAAGCGTCCCGCCCATAACTTTTCCATCGTGTCCCCTCTTTCGCGCACCAGCTACGTGCGCTTTTTATTCCATGCTCATGCCGTGCTTGCGGCAAACCTTCGCTTGTACCTCAATAGGCAAGCCGTACAGATTGATAAAGCCCTCTGCATCTGCTTGATGATACACTTCATCTTCATCAAAGGTTGCAATCTCGGGGTCGTACAGCGAATACTCGCTCCACACACCCGCGTTGATGATGTTGCCTTTGTACAGTTTCAGCTTTACTGTGCCGGTGCAGGTTTCCATCAGCACATCCACAAAGGCACACAGCGCTTTTCTCAGCGGCGTATACCACTGGCCGTTGTACACGAGGTCAGCAAACGTGATTGCCAGCTCTTGCTTTTTGTGCGCTGCATATTTATCCAAACACAAAGTTTCCAAAACCTTGAGTGCTTTGTAAAGAATTGCACCACCCGGCGTTTCGTACACACCGCGGCACTTCATGCCGACTAAACGGTTTTCTACAATATCCAGCAGGCCGATACCGTTTGCACCGCCCAGCTCGTTGAGTTTCAAAATCAGCTCTTTGGCGCTCATTTTTACGCCGTCAAGCGCAACAGGCACACCCTTTTCAAAGTCGATGGTTACATAGGTGGGCGCATCCGGGGCTTTCATCGGGGAAACGCTCATTTCCAAAAAGCCGTCTTTTTCATAGGTCGGCTCGTTGCCGGGGTCTTCGAGGTCCAAGCCCTCATGGCTCAAGTGCCACAGGTTTTTATCTTTGGAATAATTCGTTTCTCTTGTAATTTTCAAGGGGATATTGTGTGCCTCTGCGTACGCAATTTCCTCTTCGCGCGATTTGATATCCCACTCTCTCCACGGGGCGATAATCGCCATTTCCGGGGCAAAAGCCTTGATTGCCAGCTCAAAACGCACTTGGTCGTTGCCCTTTCCGGTGCAGCCGTGGCAAATCGCGTCCGCGCCCTCTTTCTTGGCAATTTCCACCAAGCGCTTTGCAATCAGCGGACGGGCAAAGCTCGTACCCAGCATATAGTCCTCGTACAGTGCGCCGGCCTTGACGGTGGGAATGATGAAATCGTTGACAAACTCCTCGGTCAAATCCTCCACATAGAGCTTCGATGCACCTGTTTTCAGCGCCTTTTCCTCGAGGCCGTCCAGCTCAGTTCCCTGGCCGACATCGCCGGAAACAGCAATGACTTCGCAGTTATTGTAGTTTTCTTTCAGCCAAGGAATAATAATGGAAGTATCTAAACCGCCGGAGTAAGCCAGCACAACTTTTTTAATGTCTTTCTTTTTCATAATGTTCGTTCCTTTCCTGTCGTATCCCTCTCGCGGCTGCGCCGCTTTCCATGACATGATTATACATCCGAATGAATATAAATGCAAGTTTAATTTATAATTATTCAACCAAGTTTTTCATCTTTAGCGCTTTTGCAAAAAAGTTTTTATTGAGAATCGATTCTTTTATTTGTTTTGACAGCAAAAGCAACAAAAGCCTGCCGCATATTGGGTGAATGCGGATAAGGAGGTATCAAAAATATACTGACCGAACAGGTGACAAACAGGATTACTAAAAGCAGGACGGCATGACCTTTCGGTCATGCCGTCCTGCGACAATCAAATTCCCTTCTTATGAAGACGCGCCTTTTCTGCACGGTAGGTTTTTTATCAAGTTAATTTACTTTTTATCCGACTGCTGCATATATTCATCCATCGCATCGGCAATCATTTTGGAATACTTCACCGCTTCTACCACGGTTTTTGCGCCGGTAACGACATCGCCGGAAGCGAACACGCCGGGCAGCGTCGTTTCGCCGTGGGCATCGGTTTTCAAAAGGCCTTTCGCATCCACCTGCAAGCCTTTATCCCGATTGACAAGGCGATCCTGCGGGCCTTGAGAAATAGAAATAATAATGGTGTCTGCCGGGACAAGACGCGCTGTTTCCTCGTGTTTGCAAAGGCTGCCGTCTTCATTCCAGGTGACATCACAAATGACAACGCCGTCATCTTTAATTTCAATAGCAGTCTGCAAATATTCAAAGCGTACGCCGTCGATTTTGGCGTACTCCACCTCACGCGGAGAAGCCGCGGGCGTTTCGGTAATGGAATACACCGTTACCTCTTTTGCCCCATGGCGCACAGCCGTGCGCGCCACATCCATGGCAGCGTTGCCCGCGCCGATGACAGCCACACGCTCGCCCAGATCATATACATCCGGGTTATTCAAATAATTGATTGCATAATGCACATTGCCAAAGGTTTCGCCGGGAATGAGCAAACGCTTGGGCCGCCATGCACCCGTGCCGACGAAAATAGAGCTGTAACCGTCGTTGAGCAAATCCTGCAAGCTGACCGAACCGCCCACCGCAAAGTTGGGCCGGAACAAAATTCCCATTTCACGCATTTTGACGTAATAGCGGTCTAAAATGCTTTTTGGCAGACGAAACTCGGGAATGCCGTAGCGTAAAATACCGCCGATTTTTTCGCGGTTTTCAAACACAGTAATTTGATAGCCGCGGCTTGCAAGCAAAATCGCGATGGTGATACCGGCGGGCCCTGCGCCAATCACCGCCGCTTTTTTCCCGTTTTTCGGCTGCATTGCAACAGGAATACGCTCAAAACAGGAGTCGGAAATATAGTTTTCAATAGAAGAAATATGCACCGGTGACTCTTTTACGCCGCGGATGCAATGGCCCTCACACTGTTTTTCATGGTCACAGACAAGCGAGCAAATAACAGAAAGCGGATTGTTTTCAAACAGCATCTGTGCTGCTGTGGGCAAATCCTCCTGCAATAAAAGCCGAATCATTTCCGGGATATTGGTGCCGATGGGACAACCTTGCCGACATCTCGGGTTTTTACATTGATAACAACGCTTTGCTTCATCAATGACATGCACTGCCATAAAAAATCCCCCTATATCGCTATTCGACTCATGCCGCGCATGAGTATGGAAATCAAGCATCATCACGCTGTGCGGGACGTCTCCCACTTCGGTGCACCTTTTGCAAACAGGCATAACAAAACCGGCAGACGATGCGTACTGCCGGTTTTCTTGACCGCTGCACGTTCAGACTTTCTCTGAGTTATTCCAAAACCGTCTTTGAAACACTCAGCAATAAAATCCTACCGCGAAACATGCCTTTTGTCAACAAACGATATTTTTTTGTCAGAATTGGTGAAATTTTTAACCATTTCGCACACAAGCCAAAATGACTTTGATCGGCTCGCCGTCTGCTTCAATCCAATATTCTCCCGCATCATTCGGCACAATACAGGTTTCGGCGTAATGAAGCGTCATCGGCTCAAACCGGCCGTCCGCGCTCACAAGTCGGGCGCTTTCGCCTTCCACCAAGTTCAGCACATGTACACTGTCATTTCTTTGCACTTTCATTTTACTTGCCGTGTCAAAACGGAACGTGTCGATAAATTCGCGCTCATGCAGGCCGGTGCGCTCGACACAGCCCTCTTCCCCTTCGTATACAGTCGTCACACGTCCTACGAGCTGCTCATTGACCCACTCGGTATTTCGGTTCCACTGAATATTTTTCATGCCGTGGTCAAGATGAATGGGGCGCGGCTTGCCGTCCAAATCCAAACGGCCCCAGTCCCACAGCTTGAAAGTGAAGATATACGGCGTTGCACTGATTTCCAGCACCATGGTGCCTGCACCGGAGCAATGCACCGTACCCGCCGGAATCAGCACATGGTCGTGCTTTTTCACAGGGATATAGTTGACAAACTTCTCTGCTTCAAACGGCTTTTCTCCGCTTTGTGCATCGCGCAGTGCCTGCTCCATTGCCTTTGGGTCTGTGCCGGTTTTTGTGCCCAGCCACACGCCCGCATTCTCGTCAGCATCTAAAATATAATAGCTTTCGTCCTGCGTGTAGCGCATGTTGAACTGGTTTTGAATATACTCCGTCAGCGGATGAACCTGCAAGGACAAATTCTGACCGCCTACGGTGTCCAGCATATCAAAACGGATGGGAAATTCTTTTCCGAAGCGCGCGTGTACGCGGTCGCCCAGCAAAGCGACAGGCTGATGATAAACAAGGTTCAGAGCCGGGGTTTGAACGAGTGTGCCGTCAAAGTTCAAAATCAAGCTGTTCTCTTCGGGCACACCGTCAAAGCTCCAGGCATAATTGCTCCCGTTTTCGGGCAGCTCAAAATGGTCTTTCATCCAGTGGCCGCCCCACACGCCCGGGTCAAAATAGGGCACCATACGGAAGGGACGGCGCGAGGCCTGTGCCAGCGCTTGACGATAAGCGTCGCCGTCCACCATCACCGGCTCACCCTCGGTGGTCATATCCAGATAATAATTCATTGTGTTCAGCAAATGCTCTTTTTCCCGGTCTGCCCAGCGCCACTCGGCAAAAAAACCGCGCTTATATTTTTTTAATTTTGGCAAATCCTTTTGGGCGGTGCGCCAGTTGGTCATGCCACGGCGATAACGCAGCTGAATTTCCCAGCGTGTAATATCAGCAAGCACTTGAATATCGCCGGGGTGTACGAAACTCGCCCCAACGCCGTACACCACAACGATGCCCTTATCATGCTCTTCGACCTTGCGGCGAGCCTCGGCCAGCTTTTCCTCATAGAAAAAGTCTTTTAAGGTACGCACGGTCATAATGCCGAATACAGGGTCATGCGGCAAGAGATCTTTTTCTAAAATCTCGTCCATTTTTTCCGGCTCAAACGCCAAATCATCACTATGAATGACAAGCGATGCGCCCAGCGACTGCAGGCCCTGTACAAGCTCTTGTTGATTCACACCGGGATAACACTCAATTGTAATAACATTTTTATTTTCCTTGCAATCCTGCTTCCATTGACTGACTGCATCGGACAGGCCGTTGAAGACCTTTGCGTTCACGCCGTCCACTTTAATTTGAGGAAAGCGTTCAAACTGTCCTGCTTTAATTTTTTTCATTGTCGTGCTTCCTTTCCGGCTCAGCCATCGGCTTTTCAGACAGCCTTTCATTGTTACGTTATCAGAATACGTTATTTCGCGCAATTTGTCAATACATATTTCCTTTTAAAAGAAAAATATATTTACATATTTGCATTGCTTTGTTATACTATAAAAAGAAGAATGGCCATTGAAATCATACAGCACAGGAGGAATTATGGCAAAGGCATTGCACGAACAAGCCGCCGAGTATATTCGCGCGCATATTAAAAGCGGTGCATATCCCGTCGGCGGGCAAATTCCAACAGAAAATGAGCTCACCGAATTGCTTGGGATCAGCCGCCCTACGCTGCGGCTTGCACTTGACCGCTTAACCCAGGAAGGGCTTTTGATGCGCGTGAAAGGCAAGGGCACATTTGTGCGTCAGCAAAAGGTGCTGCATGAATCGACGCGGTTTATCACCGGCTACCGCGCGGAAGCAGAAAAACATCACTGCACCATGCGAACGCGCGTTTTAGATTTAAGTGTACACTCTGCACCTTCTCCTGTTTGTGCTGCGCTCGGCTTAAACGAAGGTGCGCAAGTAACACGGCTGACGCGGCTGCGCCACTTGGAAGGCACCGGGAATGAAGCACCTGTTTTATACACCACCGTCTTTGTTCCATACACACTTTTTCCCGATATGAAAACGCTGAATTTTACCGACTTATCGTTTTATGAGGTATTGGCGCAAAGAAATATGGATGTACGGCGTGCCATACGGCGATTAGAAGTGGTCATGCCGCCCTCGGAAGTGGCGGCCGAGCTCGGAATCAGCGCATTTGAGCCTTGTGTACTGATTTCCTCCACAGGATATACCGCCGACGGGCAGGCGATTGAATACGCCGAAAGTTATTATCCGGCTTCCACCAGCAGCTTTATGATTGAAGTAAATCGTTAATAAGGAGCATCTGATATGGATTGCGTTACACTTTGTCTTGATGTCGGCGGCACAGAAATAAAAGCCGCACCCGTCCAAAACGGCACTCTCTTGACGCCCATTCAATACTTCCCCGCCCATGCACACGGTACTTTTGCCGAATTGAGCGCCCATTTTTCGCATGTTTTACAAACGCTGTATCAGCTTGCGCCTGCGGGCAGCAAAATTGACGGCGTTCACTTCGCCTTTCCCGGGCCGTTTGATTACGAAAACGGCGTTTGCCTGATTGAAGGCTTGGACAAATACGAAGCGTTTTTTGAAAAAAATCTCCGCGAGTTGTTTTTTCCTTTTTGCAGTGACTTTTTACACAGCCCTTCTCAAATTCGCTTTATCAATGATGCCGCGGCATTTTGCCTTGGAGAGATGCATTTCGGCGGGGCAATTGGCAGCCAAAAGACTTTGGCTGTCTGCATCGGCACGGGCTGCGGCAGCGCCTTTGGACTGAACGGCAAACTCGCACCGGAAGGAACGCCGCACGTTCCGCTGCACGGATACCTCTACCCTACTCCGTTTTTAGACGGCTGTTTGGACGATTATCTTTCTAAGCGGGGCTTGGTAGCGTTATCTTCGGAAATGCTGGGTGAGCCGCTGGAGGGGGCAAAGCTTTCGGAGCTGGCGCAAAGCGGCAATGAGCTTGCCAAGGCTTGCTTTTTCAAATTCGGTCAGCGTATTGCGGAGGGATTAGCCCCCATTTTAAGCAGCTTTTCCCCCGATTGTTTGTGCCTTGGCGGACAAGTAACACGAAGCTTTCAGTGGTTTGGCCAGCCTCTTTCCGCCCTGTGCCAGGAAAAAAATATTCGGCTTTCCATTACCGCCGATACTTCAGAACGCGCCATTCAAGGGCTTTGCACGTTTTAAAATCAAACTAATAAAACGGCATCCCATCTGCTGTGCCGACAGTTCACCCTGTCCCAGCAAATGGAATGCCGTTTTTTTATTTCAAACGATATTTGCTTTGACTCAATAAGCAGTCAAAATTTCCGTCAATACACCGAGCAAATCTTCCTCTAAACCCATCGCAGAAAGCTGTGCCAGTAAAACGGGCACACGTTTTTCTTTTTGTACCATTTGATACAAACGGTCTTTCAGCGTAAACCCAATTTCCGCTTGGTTCAAGAACTCAAAGCAGCGTTTTTCGACATGGTTTTCCTGCGCCATTTGTCCCTTGACGGTCACTTCTACCTTGCTTGCAACAGAAACGGCAGGCAATGTGAACGTGACAGCGTTTGCACACTCATCATACGCGGTTTCACATTCGATTGCTTTTCCGTCTACAGTCACCTGCACACCTTCGCGCACATCCTGCCAACCCGTCAGCACAATGGTATACTCACGCTTTTCGGGAATCAGCTCCGTTTTCCCCTGCGCAGGTTCAATGACAAATACCGCATTTTCCCCATGAGTGTACGTCATTTTTGTCACGCAGCAAGCCCCGGTTTCATAAGCACAGGTTTCGTTATCATCTTCGTACAGTTCAAACACACCGTCGGCGCCTGCAAATACACGCAGGGTAAGCTGCTCGGGGTTGCCCGTTGCCTCTACGCCGCTGATTTTCTCTGTCATCGGCAGAATGGCGCCGGCTTTCGCAAAGACGGGAATGGTGGTTAAATCGCGGTACAAATTCATGGTGCGGCCGCCGTCGTACATCATGCCGGTGTAAATATCATACCAAGTTCCCTCCGGCAGCCATGCCGCTGCTTTCGCAACATTCAAATCCGCTTTGCGCGGCGAAGTAATAGGCGCAACCAGCAGCTCGGTGCCAAAATAGAACTCGTTTTTCATCTCGTATGCCGCCGCTTCTTCCGGGAACTCATAATAAAGCGGCATCACCAGCGGCAAGTTGTCACGGTAGCTGCGATAGTTCATCGTGTAAAGGTACGGCATTAAGCGATGGCGCTCACGCAGCATTTCGCCAATCACTTCCCGCACCTCGGCCTTATAGCGCCACGGCTCTTTTCCGTTGAACTCGCTGCAAGAAGAATGCAAGCGCATGATGGGCGAATAAACACCGTACTGCACCCAGCGCGCGACCATTTCATCATTTTTATAGCCCATCATATGGCCGCCGATATCGTGGCTCCACCAGCCATAGCCGACATTCGTCGCCGTAGAGGTAAAGTAGGGCTGGAAATCAAGCGACTCCCATGTGGTAATGGTATCGCCGGAGAAGCCGACAGGATAGCGATGGCTGCCCGGCCCTGCATAACGCGAGAAGGTCATGGGGCGCTTGCCGCTGCGGGCGCTGTCCAAAAAGTGATAGTGGTTAAAAATCCAAAGCGGGTCTAAGCCCTCCACTTTGGTGTGGCTGCCCTGCTGCCAGTCAATCCACCAAAAATCAACGCCCTCGTCCTCCAGCGGATGGTGAAGATATTCAAAATAAGCTTCTATAAACTTGGGACTGGCCGGGTCACACACAACGGGGTCTTCCTTCGACGCATCTACCCCCATCGCCTTCGCCATTTCCGGATAGCGTTCTTCATGTGCGCGCACACCGTCGGCCGGGTGAACATTCAGCGTTGTTCTCATGCCGCGGCGGTGCAAATCCTGTAAAAAGCGCTTCGGGTCGGGGAAAAGCTCTTTGTTCCAAGTGTATCCTGTCCAGCCGCTGCCATACTTCGGATCGATATCTACAAGGTGCCAGTCCATGTCAATAACCGCCACGGTAAACGGCAGGTTTTCGCGTTCAAAGCGATCCATCAGCTCTCGATAGCTTTCCTCGGTGTAGCGGTAATAACGGCTCCACCAGTTGCCCAGTGCAAAGCGCGGCAGCATCGGCGTCTTGCCGCACAGATAGTAAAAATCGTTCAGCGCTTGCTTATAGTTGTGCCCATAGCCGAAAAAGTACAGGTCTTTTACGCCCTTTTTTCTTGTTTCAATCCAGCCATCGTCCAAAAGAACCTGCGAACGGCTGTCGTCCAGCACGGAAAAACCGTTGCGCGAAGCAACACCGTGGTCAAGAGGGACGGCGCCGTCAGCTTCGTCCAGCGTTCGGGCTGTGCCGCCCAAGTCCGTAATCGGCTCGCCGTAGTGCCAAATGCTGTGGTATGCCGTTAAGTTTCCTTTCACCTGAATGCTGAGCCCATTTGCCGAAAACTCTTTTTCGTTGTAAATCAGCTGCAGCATTTCCGTGTGAATTTCAATGCCGTCCTCCGTGTGAATCACGCGATAGTCTGCCGGCTGAAAATCACGGTGCCACACCATCTGCGTTGCACGGTCTTCAAACACTCCGTCATCACTGTATTCTAAACGGAGCAATCCCGGCGTTAACACAGTGATGCGGTAGTGTTCCCCCGTCACCATCTGCTGCGCCAGCGCCTGCGGCGTTGTCTCAACACAATAAATTTCTTTCATTGTAAAACCTCCTTGCCAAGGACGTGCACCCCGGCAAATTTTTCAGCAAATTTCGCCTTTTCGCGTTTTGAAAACACGGTTATCCTTTGACAGCAGACGACGCGATTCCGGCAATAAACTGGCGCTGGAAGAACAGGTAAATCAGAAGCACCGGAATAATGGAAACAGCGGTCGCTGCAAACAATGCGCCATAATCGGTAGAATACTGGCCGTTGAACATCTTTAAGCCGACAGAAAGCAGCTGTTTTTCCTTCGTATTAATCACGAGGTACGGCCACAGATAATCTTCCCATGCCCAAAGGAATTGGAAAATCGCAATGCTGGAAATACCGTTTTTCGCCATTGGGAATACAATTTGATGGAAAATCGAAAATTCATTTGCGCCGTCGATGCGTGCAGCTTCTAAAATTTCATCCGGCATTGTAGCGATATGCTGCTTCATCATGAAAATACCGAAGCCGCTGAACATGGCAGGCACAATTAACGCGCTGTAGCTGTCAATCCAGCCGAACGCTTGAATCATAGAGTATTTGGGGATGATGGTCACGCACCACGGAATCATCATGGTAGACAAGATGAATCCAAACAGCACTTCTCTGCCTTTAAAACGGTACTTGCTGAGAACAAAACCGCAAATGGTGCTGGTATAAATCACCACAACCGTGATGGCAATGGTAACAAACAAGCTGTTGGCAAAAAAGCGCATAAAGTTAAAGCGCGAGTTCATGTTGATGTAGTTTTGAACCGTGAACAGCTGCGGCAGCAAATGCTGCTGGAGCGCCATAATCTCATTGTTCTTTTTAAAGGAAGACGACAGCATCCACACAAACGGGTATACCGTTACCACTCCCATCAACAAAAGCACGATATTTAATATCACGCTGCTGATTTTTTTGCGCATAGCCCACTTTCCTCCTTACTCTTGATTTCCGGACACCCGGAACGACAGCCATGTGAAAAACGCTGTAATGACAAACAGTACAAACGACAACGCCGATGCGTAACCAAAGTTGTATTTGACAAATGCCTCATCATAAATGATGTAAGAAGCAAGATATGTCGCCGTACCCGGGCCGCCTTCGGTCATAATCAAAATCTGAACATATGCCTGAATATAGGAAATGATAGAAGTAATAACGACAAACAGCGTCATCGGTTTCAATAGCGGGAACGTGATATAACGGAAAGTCTGCCAGCTGGTGGCACCGTCCACTTTTGCTGCCTCCAGTGCATCACTCGGCAAAGAGTAAAGGCCCGCCAAGTACATAACCACAGCATAGCCAAAGTCTTTCCAAATGGTCATAATCATCACAGCAATCAAAGCGGTCTTCGGGTTCATCAGCCAGTTAATATCCAGCCCCAAAATATCGTTGATGGTGCCAATTTGCGGATTATACATGAACTTCCAAACAAAAGCAACGGCCACCATCGGCGTAACGACCGGCATGTAGTAAACCGCACGGAAAAAGCTTTTGTGCTTTACAAGCGCACTGTTGAGCGCACAGGCAATGCTCAAACCCAATCCGACGCGGAAGATGATTACCACAACGGAAAAAATAACCGTGTTCAGCATCGACGTCCAAAAAAGACCGCTTGTAAATACATTAGTATAGTTTTTCAGGCCCAAAAAGTCGTAAGTACCGCTCAGCGGATTCCAGTTGTGAAAGCTGCCTGCGAAAGCAATGATAATGGGAACAATCAAGAAAACAGTAAAGTAAATTACCATCGCCGTCACAACAATATTTCTCAGCAGCACTTCGCTTTTTCGTTTTAAAGTGCCCGGTCGCTTTTGCATGTTCCGTTCCTCCCTTTCCGGTGACAAAAAGGGCAGCCCTGCGCCGCACAGACGGCTGTGCGAACGATGCGTCCGCCCTTTTTGTTTAATCGCTTGATTCCAGTTCGGTAACTCTTTCTGTCTTATGCCTTTTTCTCACTGGCGTAAGCATAAAGATTTTCTACCGAGGTAAATGTGCTGTTTTCCATATCTTTAATGATATTTGCCTGTGCTTCATCGAGCGCCGTTTGAATATCTACTCCATTAAAGAAGACATCCTGACCTGCTTTTTTCAAAGAGGTTTCAACGGTTGCAGGCATGGGGCCCGGCCAGATATAACGGTCAATGTGCTCAGCCAGAACTGCCAAAGAGGGATTAGCCAAAATTTCTTCATTGTCCGCCAGCGATTTCTTTGCCGGGAAGATGCTCATCGCCAGGTTGAAAGCAATTTGAGCGTCGTCATTTGCGAGGAAGTATTTTACAAAGTCCTGCGCCACTGCCTGCTGGTCAGCGGGTGCATTCTTGTTGATGCCGAAGGTAGATTCACCGTTGTAGCGGTTGTACGCATACGGAGTTTCGCCGTCGAAGGTCGGAATTTCAAACACGCCGAAATCAATGTCTGTCCATGTGGTTTTCAAAGTATTGTAGTAGTGGCCCCACTGAACCACCATCGCCGATTGTCCCTGTCCAAAGCTGTCAGAGCCTTTTTCACCAAAGTCTTTCGAGCCGATGCCGTCTTTCTCATACATATCTACGAGCATCTGCATCACCTGCTGCATCTCGGGAGAGTTGACATTCGGGGTTTTGCCGTCTTCCTGGAACAGATTTGCTCCCAGCTGATAGTTCAAGCCCAGCAAATAGTTTTGATGGAAATCATCGTTGAAATTCAAACCGGCTTGAATCAGGGTATCGCCGTCTTTGATCGTCAGCTTTTTGGCTACTTCAATCATTTCATCCCACGTTTTAGGAATATCGGCTTCGGTCAGCCCGGCGGCTTCCCACATGGCCTTGTTATAGTAAACCGTTCCGGTCATCATGCCATAGTCGATATAGTACACTTTTCCGTCAATGACGTGTGCGCCAACACCGGTGAAGTCTGCTTCCAAATCCTCCAAGGGAATGTCCAGCGGAGCCATGTAGTTGATGAGGTTTTCATGGTAGCTGTTATGTACGTTGAACAGCGCCGGGCCGTCCTCACCGTCCAAAGCAAGCGGCAGTTTCGTCCAGTAATCCTCCCAAGGGTTATTCACCAAGTTGATGGTGACGTTGGGGTGAATCGCTTGGTAGCCGTCGATAATCTGCTGGAACAAATCGTCACTGCCCCACTCCCACAAATCCAAAGAAACGGGCTCGCCGTTGTTGATTTCGACGGAAGGGTCATATTTGATGGTATCGCCAAAAGGCTCAGTAGGTACTTCTACCGCAGTTTGTTCTGCGCCGTTCTGTCCGCCGCAGCCTGCCAGCATGCCAGCTGTTAAAGCTGCTGATAATGCAAGCGCCGTCAGTTTCTTTTTCATACTCATGCATCTCCTCTTTCAAATTTTCCAAATTTCTTCCCGGCAAAAAGGTTTACCGCTAAATCCGTAAACAATGTACCATTTTATCCTTAAAAAGTCAACAACTCTACACCAAATTTGCCATTTTGTCTATTCTATTCTGTTTAAATTTATGCAATTTGCATTAAAGTTGTTTCTCGGTTGATTTTTCTACTTTTTTATGTATAATAATATTAAACCTAAACGTTTATTTGTTAAACCTAAAAGGCGCTGCTTAACCTGTGACACTCACCCGTACTTTTTACCTGTGTAGCAACAGCGTTTAGAAAGGACAAACAACAATGACTTTAAAAGAAATTGCCGACCTTGCCGGCGTCAGCATCATGACGGTTTCGAACGTCATCAACGGCAAGCACAACCGCGTTTCCGAAAAAACGATCGAAAAAGTCAACGCCATCATCCGCGAGTCGGGATATGTTCCCAACTTAAACGCACGCAGTTTAACGAGCAAAAGCTCCAATATCATTCAAATCATTATTTCTGCTGATGAAGCCGACGGCGAGGAAAACTATTTAGAAAACCCTTACATCAGCTCTATGGTGGGAACGATTGAAAAAGAGCTGCGTCACAACGGTTACTATACCATGGTCCGCTCTGTGTCGAAAAAGACCGACGTTTCCGCTCTTTTGAAAAACTGGAACATGGATGGGGTTATTTTCTTATACCCTCATCCGGAGGAATACTTAAAAAAACTCGCACGAAGCATCTCCTGCCCCATTGCGGTATTTGACAGCAGCGTGCAGGACGATAATATCATCACTGTTTCTTCCGACGATGAAAAAGGGCTGTATTTGTCTACGAAGTATTTAATTAACCGCGGCCATAAGCAAATTGCTTTTGTGGCAGATTACGAAGGAAACAGCGTGCTTACCACACGTTTTCAGGGGTACTGCCGAGCGCTGAGCGAAAGCGATATCCCCTTTCGGCCCGAGCTGGTGTTCAGCAATCCTCCCTCCTATGAAGGCGGCATTGCGGCCGGAAAGCGGATCGTTTCTTCTCAAGCCGGCATTACAGCCGTTGTCACAACGGCTGATATCTGCGCCATCGGCGTAATGGAGGGAGCTCGTTTGGAAGGCTGCCGTATTCCGGTGGACCTGTCTATTATCGGCTATGATAATTTGACTTTGTGCCAATACACCACCCCTAAGCTGACCTCGGTTTCGCAAAACATCACGCAAAAGGCCGTACTAGCCACAAATCTTTTATTGGAGCGGATTCGTACAGGACGCAACGAAGGTGCGTTCCGCTTAAAAACAGACGTTGAAATTGTAGAACGTCAGTCTGCGGTTTCTCTCTTTTTATAAGCCGCATCAAAGCTTGTTGGCTTGCGGTTCATTTCATGTTATAATGTTTTGGGTTATGTGCGGACAGCCGAAAGGCTGTCCGCAGCATTTTGATATTTCATTTTTGATAAAGGATTTTTAACATGAAAGAATGGATTGTCCGCGATCAAACCCCGATACGCCTTGACCGATTTTTCAGCCGTGAGCTTCCGGAGGTTTCTTACGGAACGCTTCAGCAATATCTGCGTCAAAACAAATTGAAAGTAAACGGCAAAAAAGTGCCGCTTTCCACACGGATTCAAGCAGGTGACATCGTACGTGCTTATCTGCCCCAAGTTTCCAAAGAAAAAGTGCATACTGACGCTTGGCTTAACGCTAAACCTATTTTCAGCTGTCTGTATGAAGATGATGAGGTAATGATTGGGTATAAACCTGCTGGTATTCTTACTTTGGATGAAAGCGAAAAAACATCGGACACGTTTCAAAACCGGGCACGCCGCTTTCTGCATGATAACCAGCGTCTTTCTGATGACTATTTGCCCCGTGTGTGCCATCGACTGGACACCGGAACCTCCGGCCTTATTTTAATTGCAAAAACAGAGCAGGCAGAACATCAGCTTCTTTCATTGATTCGCGGCAGAAGTATTCAAAAGCAGTATCTCTGCGTTACATTCGGGCATCCGAAGCCGGAGGCCTGCACAATGGAAGCTTACCTTGTAAAAGATGCTCAAAACAGCCGCGTCCGCATCGCTCTGCAAGCATGTAAAGGCGGACAAAAAATTATCACCGCTTACCGAACCCTTGCTCGCAGCGGCGCGTTGGCATTGCTGGAAGTGACGCTTGTCACGGGGAGAACCCATCAGATTCGCGCGCACATGGCGTCAATCGGATGTCCGGTGCTGGGTGATGGAAAATACGGCATTGAAAAAGAAAATCGGCTGCGCCGCATGAAATATCAGGCACTTTGCGCCTATCGGCTTACCTTCCCCGCTTTGGAAGGCCCGTGCAGCGGCCTTTCTGAAAAAACGTTTACTTGTGATTTCCCATGGTATGCACAACAAATTATGGAGGGCACGCTTTTGTAAAAATGTAAAATCGTGCTTCTGGGTGTTAGGAACAGATCAAAGTCACAAAAAGCAGCAAGGAAACATGTTTGCGAACACCTGCGTAACCTTTTTTTCATAATAGAATAAGGGGCGAAAGCACTCGTTGCTTTCGCCCCTTATTCATAATGGCGGACGGCTTATCAATAGCAATGCAGCTGTTCCATTTATCATTGACAAGAGCCATCTGCTCTGCTGATTTTCAAAAATCTGATGCTCATTTCGTGAGTTCATAACGCTCAATCAATTGCATCGGATAAGTATAGAGTTCTAATGCATTGATTTTGGCAAGACCAAATGCATAGCTGCTAAAAATCATATTCATGATAGACTTCAGGCAATCGACATTAAATACACCAATTGATGAATGAAAAATGGGATTGCCAAACGCCTTGGAATAATAGCAGCCTATCCCGGTACGGTATTCATCGAGCTTATCATGAAACTCATAATAAAAATCGACAAAATCTTTTTTGTGAGTAGGCGCAAAACACAAAACCGCAGTGTCGCTATGTTCGCCTGCCGGCGGAAGAATCGTTATCGAATTTATTCCAACTTCTATTTGATGATGCGATTTCACAAATTCGCTGATCCAATCTTTTATCGATTCTTCATCACAATTTTCATATGCGGCGGCCACTCCTGTACAGAGTACCCCTTGCTCATCAATTCATCGCGCAAAGACAGCATTTTCTGATTCGTGTTATCATCGAACCTTGCTATTACAACATATTTTTTCATCAACGATTCTCCCTTTAGACTATCTGCGAAACTACTTTGTCAGCTGCAAATCCACCTGTTCGCTGTCCATGTTTTTAGGAAAGCTGTTTTTCATCGAAGAAAAACAGCTTTCCCCGCCGTACAGAGGCTTTGATATCAGGAATTCAAAAACCATACCCCCGCGTTTAAATAAGCCGCAAAGGTGACCCAGAGAAAATACGGAATTTGACTGTATGCTGCTTTCTTGTCAATTTGCCAAAAAGTGACAAGCATCAGCAAAATTAACAGCCAAATCACCCCGATCAGACCCAGCGCGGCGCCGTATGCCCGAAAGCGAAAAAACACGGGACTCCACAAGAAATTCGCCAGTAGCTGAACAAAGAAAATCAGCAGTCCCTGCTCGCGGTATTTGGAATCGCTGTCAAAAACGCGCGAAACAGCATAACCCATCAGCGCGTACAAAATCGGCCATACAATAGCAAACAGAATTCCCGGCGGCATCAGCGGCGGCTTTTTCGCAGTTTCCATGTAAATCTGCAGCCCTTCGCGTGAAAGCCAGCCGGATAATCCGCCCACCGCTTCACATACAACGACCCAAAACAAAATGCGTTTCCAATTTTGCGGTTTCATATTTGCATCACCCAAGAATAGCTTATGCTATTTTTATGGTTTTGATACAAAAGCTCTCATCACACAAAATCAGTTACAGCTGTTTTAAAAAATGATACAAACGATTCAGGCCTTCTGTCAGCACTTCTTCGGAACAACAGTAAGACAAGCGCACAAATCCTTCGCTTCCGAAACAGCTTCCCGGAACCAGCGCAAGCTTTGCCTCCTGAATCAAGCGCGTGCAAAACTCCTCCGATGTCATTCCCCATTTTTGAATAGAGGGAAAGGCATAAAACGCCCCTTGCGGGGTGACGACATCCATATCCATCGCACGCAGCGTTCTCACCACTTGGTCGCGTCTTTCCCGGTAGCGACAGCGCATCAGTGTCACATCAGTGTGCAGGGCCTCTACTGCCGCCCGTTGCGTAAACGAAGTAACGGAAACCACGGAATACTGATGTACCTTTTGAATTTGCTCCTTGATTTCCCGGTCGGCCATCAGCCATCCCAAACGCCAGCCCGTCATGGCATAGGGCTTAGAAAAGCTGTCGATAACAATCAGCTGGCCCCGCAAATGCGGAAATAA
Organism: Candidatus Ruthenibacterium merdavium; assembly: GCA_019119935.1. Lineage (GTDB taxonomy): Bacteria > Bacillota > Clostridia > Oscillospirales > Ruminococcaceae > Ruthenibacterium > Ruthenibacterium merdavium. The sequence goes on from DWWA01000032.1 coordinate 29,599, forward strand.
CGCACCGAAAGCTTCACAGCTTCCCTCATACATCATTTGATGATATACGTCATCACAAAGAATATAAATGCCGTACTCTCCCGCCACTTGCGCCACAGCCGACAGGCTTTCTTTTGTGTAAACACATCCGGTGGGGTTATTGGGAGAGGTTAACACAATCGCTTTTGTGTGCTCAGTGATGCACGCGCGCAAAGCCGCTTCATCCAGCTGAAAGTCAAACGGAACAGTATCAAGCGGCACCGTCTTTCCGCGGCAAAGGGTAATCAGCGCTTCATAGAGCCCAAAAGCAGGCATTGGTACAATCACTTCATCGCCGGGGTTCAAAAGCGCCGTTAAAGAGCAGAAAATTGCTTCTGTTGCACCGTTTGTCACAACAATTTCATCCGGAGCATAAAACAAGCCGCGCTGATGGCCGAATTTCGAAAGCTCCTCGAGCAAAAAGTCTTGTCCGTTATTGGGCGGATAATGCGTTTCGTTGTCCTCTAAGGACTGCACCGCAGCTTGCTTAATCGGCTCCGGCGTGTCAAACTCCGGTTCGCCCAAGGTGAGCGACAAGCATCCCGGCGTCTGCCGTGCCAGCGCATTAAATCTGCGAATTCCAGACAGCTGTATTTGTGACACCGCTTCATTCATGGGAAGTTTCAAGTGTATTCACACCCCTGTTCTCTATTCGGCCAAGATATCGGCCCTGTCATTGTTCAAACGCATTTTAAAGCAAGCCACTCTTTGAGGGCTTGCTTTAAAATTAGAATTTTCATTTTTCTGTCAAAAACGGCCTTTACTCGGTAAAAGCCTGCCCTAAAACACCCGTGCTTTTCCCCTTTCAGACACCCGCTGCCTGCAAAATTCTGTGCCTTTCTTTTTTAGAAATGATCTTAGGCAATACCCTATAATCACAAGGGGTGAAACGCGCCGCTTGCGGCGTTAGCTGTGAATTGTGTGGTGCTGCCGTTCATCTTTTAATCCCAGCAGAGTTAAGTACACATCCAGCCCTGCAGAAAGGGCGATTTCATCAAAGTCAAATCGGTCAGAATGCAGCGGCACTTCCCGCCCTGTCCCCAAAAGGAAAAACAGGCCCGGCAAACGCTCTTGGTAAAACGAAAAATCCTCTGCAATCAAAAGCGGTTCTTTCAGCGTTTGCACTGAAGGCAGCATTTTCACCGCTTTTTCCCATAGCGCAGGCGCATTGACTACAGGCGGATAACCCTCGGTGAAATCAATTTCGAATGTACAGCCTGTTTGTGCTTCAATCTCTTTTGCAGTTTCCAAGGCAGCGGCGCGAACGGCTGTAAACATCTCTTTAGAAAAGACACGCACCGTGCCGAGAATCAACGTTTGGGCGCTCACCGCATTGCGCGCCGCACCGCTTTCCATCTTTCCAAAGCGCAGCAGGCACGGCTCTTGCGGGCAAAATTCGGTTTCCATGCGTTGCTGCATTACCGTTAAGAAGCGCGCGGCCGCCATCAAGGCATCGCGCCCCTCCTCGGCACGGGCAATATGTGCCGCTTTGCCATGCACAGTAACAGTTACTTCGCTGGCTTTTGCCAAAAGCGGGCCGGGACGCGATACAATTTGCCCCGCTGCAAAACCGGGCCAAAGATGAAATCCGTAAATTTCCCGCACATGGTACTGTTCAAAGACACCGCTTTCACAGATCAGCTTAGCACCGCCTGTAGTTTCTTCCGCGGGCTGAAACACCAGCAAAACATTCGTTTGCAAGCGGTCTTTTTTTTGCGCCAAACACTGCGCCAGCCCCAAAACCATTGCCATGTGGCCGTCATGGCCGCAAGCATGCATTTTTCCTTCATGTGCAGAACGATAGGCACACTCATTTTTTTCGCTCGTGGGCAGTGCGTCCATATCGGCGCGAAATGCCACCGCTTCGCTTTTTCCCGCATCAATCCATGCGCAAAGCGAACTTTCAACCGGTGAAAACAAATAAAAACCGAGCGGCTCCAGCTCTTGTTTGAGATATTGCAGCGTCTTTGGAAGCGCAAAGTCCACTTCCGGGATTTGATGCAGCGCACGGCGGCATCGGCTGAGATATTTCTGCATCCCGCTCCCCCTTACTTTTCCAAATGACTGTTTACAGGTTGCGCAGCGCGTCTACAAGTGCAGATTTCTGGTTGGTCTGCTCGTCTTTCTGTTTCACGACACGCGCCGGAACACCGGCAACCACAACGCCCGCCGGAACATCTTGAATGACGATGCTGCCTGCCGCAACCACAGAACCTTTGCCCACGCGGACGCCTTCGATCACCACAGCATTGGCACCGATGAGCACGTCGTCTTCGATGATAACAGGCTGTGCGCTGGCCGGTTCAATCACACCGGCCAAAACAGCACCAGCACCGATGTGACAGCGTTCTCCTACTGTAGCACGACCGCCGAGTACAGCACCCATGTCAATCATCGTTCCTTTGCCGACCACAGCGCCGATATTCAAAACAGCGCCCATCATAATGACGGCATTTTCTCCGATTTCCACCTGCTCGCGAATAATTGCACCCGGCTCAATACGCGCCTTTTGGTCTTTCAAATCCAGCAAAGGAATGGCGGAGTTGCGGCAGTCGTTTTCAATTACCATATCTTCAATCTTGTCAGCATTTTCTGTCAAAATGGGGCCAAGCTCTTTCCAGTCGCCAAAAACAATTTTATCCCCCGCACCGAATACTTTCGCGTTTCCATAAGCGATGGGCTCACGTTCTTTGATTGTAATTTTTACCGGTGTCTTTTTTTCAGCGTTAGCAATGTATTGAATAATCTCGTTTGCGTTCATTCTCGTTTCTCCTTTAAGTTTCTCTTGAAAAATAAAAAATGAGGCTTACAGCTTATCAAAAAGCACATCATCCAGTGTGTAAAGCCCAGGAGCTTTACTGTAAAGCAGCTGCGCTGTTCGGAGCGCACCGGCGGCAAAAATGCGGCGGCTGTCGGCGCGGTGGCTCAGTGCAATTTCTTCCTCTGTGCCGAAAAAGCGCACAATATGCTCGCCCGCTACGGCACCGCCGCGCAAAGCGTGCATACCGATTTCTTTTTTCGTGCGCGCGCCGCACATGCCCTGACGTCCATAAACCGGGGTATATTCTCCGTTCGGATTCACAGCATCCAGCAAAATTTTTGCCGTACCGCTGGGCGCATCTACTTTCTGATTATGATGTGTTTCCACAATTTCAATGTCGAAGCTGTCGCCCAGAGCTGCGGCAGCCTGTGCGGCTAAACGACGCAAAACGGCAATTCCAATGGAAAAATTAGCGCTGTAAAGTACAGGAACTTCACAGGATAGTTCTTTTAAAATTGCGTGATGCTTTTCTTCCAGCCCGGTTGTTCCGCACACCAAAGCCATGTGATTTTTCTTTACAAATTCCGCAAGCGGCTCGAGCATATCGCGGTGAGAAAAATCAATTACGGCATCTGCCTGCACCACTGTGCTTTTCAGCGCATCAACCGTATTGGCGTCGGCAGTGCCGACCACCTCAATTCCCTGCTCTTTCGCCAATCCCGCAATCATTTGTCCCATTTTTCCCGTTCCGGACAAAAACAGTTTTTTCATAACAAGCCTGCCTCCTTCATGGCTTTTTTCAAACGCTCTCTTGTTGCTTGAGTAGGAGCCGTCAGCGGCAGACGATAACCGCCCACTTCCATTCCCATTAAATTAAGCGCCTCTTTCACGGGAATGGGGTTTACCTCGGCAAATAAAGCCCCAACCAAATCCAAATATCTAAGCTGTGCTTCTTTTGCCTTCTCCATATCCCCGTTTAAGTAATCAAACACCATGTCATGTGTTTCTTTGGGCAAAACATTCGCCAAAACAGAAATGACACCCGCGCATCCAAGCGACATCATGGAAACAATCATATCGTCATTGCCGGAGTACATGACAAAATCTTCCGACAAGTGACGGGCAATTTTTGCGGCATAGGTGATATCCCCCGATGCCTCTTTGATGCCAATGATATTCGGGTGCTGTGCCAAGCGGCACACACTGTTCTCTGAAATCGCACAGCCCGTGCGGCCCGGCACGTTGTACAAAATACACGGAATCGAAACCGCATCCGCTACGGTTTTAAAGTGGAGATACATGCCTTCTTCATTTGTTTTATTGTAATAAGGGGTAATCAAAAGCAACCCATCCACGCCGATTGTCTCAAAACTCTTGCTCTTTTCCAGCATAGTCTGAGTGCTGTTCGATCCGCTGCCGGCAATCACGGGGATCCGTTTTGCCACACGTTTTACAACATAACGGCACACCTCGTCATCTTCTTCATGGCTCATCGTAGAAGATTCACCCGTTGTTCCCAAAATTAACAGCGCATCTGTTTGATTTTCCAAATGAAAATCTACAAGTTCTCCCAGTTTGTCATAATTCACTTCGCCGTTTGGCAAAAACGGCGTTACAAGCGCAACAATTGAGCCGCGAATGATGTTATGCTTCATAAAAATATCTCCCTTTAAACACTCTTTGCGCCGGGCCCGTCATATACACAGATTCATCGTCGCAAATTTCTACTTCCAACTTTCCCTTCGCTAATTCCACCGTCACATTTTGCGCACAAAGCCCTTTCCGATATGCCGTCAAAACAGAAGCGCAAGCGCCTGTACCGCACGCCAGCGTCAAACCCACACCGCGTTCCCATGTCCTCATGCGAATCGTGTTCTGATCAATCACCTGCACCAAATTGACATTGGTTTTCAGCGGAAAGAACGGATGCTGATGAATTTCACGCGCAAGAGGAAGCAGCGCATCGTCAAAGGCATCCTCAACGAACCAAACGGTATGAACCGTTGCCAAAAACAGACTGCACAGCGTTACCTTTCTGCCTTGCACCGTCAATTCATGATCCCACAAGGTTTCCTTTCCGCTCATGCCCAGTGCTTTCGGGTCATCTTTCGGCTGGCCCATAAAAATCCGGCATTGGAAAGGAAATTCCTGCGTAACTTCCACTTTTTTCACGCCGTCACCCGTTAAAACCGCAAACTGTTCCCCGCTTGCCAAGCCTTCTTCTTTACAAAAACGGGCAAAGCAGCGAATGCCGTTTCCGCACATCGGAGCCATGGAACCGTCCGCATTATAAAACAGCATGGTCAACGGATTCTGTTTTGCCAAAATCATGCCGTCTGCTCCAATGCCCGTGTTTCGGTTACAAATTTCAACCGCAAGCGCCGACGGATCTATATGTTTGACATCCAATTCATGCATAAGAACAAAGTCATTGCCGCATCCATGATATTTTGTCACCGGAATTTCCATCACTCAAGCGCCTCCTGACATTCCAAACGCACAAAATCCTGCGCCGTTTCTCTTCGAATGACAAGCTCTGCGCGGCCGTCTTTCGCAAACACCACCGGAACGCGTCCCAAATGGTTATAATTGCTCGACATCGAGTAGCAATAGGCGCCCGTTGTGTGAACGGCCAGCAAATCGCCCGTTTTCATTTCGGGCAAATGTGCCTGCTCGATTAAAATATCGCCGCTTTCACAGCATTTGCCCGCCACGGTGTAAGTGTGATCAGCCGGCGTATTGGGCGCATCAACTGCCGTACAGTCATATTTTGCCTGATACAGTGCCGGCCGAATATTATCCGCCATACCACCGTCTACAAACAAATATTCTTTTCCCGGCGTAGACTTGAACCAGCCGACGGTGTACACCGTTGTACCTGCCTCGCCTACAATGCTCCTTCCCGGCTCAATCATCACCTTTTGAACATCCAGCGAAAGCGCCGCTTTCTGCGCACAGCAAGCATTCAAAATCGTTTTGCAAACCTGCTCTACGGGGATGGGGGCATCCTCTTCGGTGTAGCGTGCGGCAAAACCGCCGCCTAAATCCCATACGCCAACCGAATAGCCCTTTTCCTGCATTTCTTTGGAAAGAGCACCCAGCGCCTCAATTTCGGCTTCAAATGCCTGCGGCTCAAAAATTTGGCTTCCGATATGGGCATGCAAGCCGCGGAAATGAAGCCACGGCGAAGCTTCGACCGTTTTAAGAATGGCTTCCCACCCTTTTGTATCTGCCGCCGACACGCCGAATTTGCTGTCAATATGGGCCGTGACAATATATTCGTGCGTATGCGCTTCTACACCGGGATTGATGCGCAGCAGAACGTTTACATGGCGCTGCAGCCGCTGCGCAAGCTCTGCCAGAGCACGGCATTCCTGCACATTATCCAAAACAATCAGCCCTACGCCTGCTTCAAGCGCCGCGGTCAGTTCTTGTGGGGTCTTGTTGTTTCCGTGCATCACGATGTGCCCTGCCGGCATTCCGGCATGAAGCGCAACAGCCAGCTCTCCTCCGCTTACAACGTCGAGCCCGCAGCCGGCCTCATGCACCATGCGCACAATTTTCCCGCACAGAAAGGCTTTTCCGGCATAAACCACCTGCGTTTCAAATTCCGGGTGTACAAAATGGTGCCGAAACGCTTGTAACTTTTGTTCTACTTTTGTTTCATCATAAATTAGAAACGGCGTGCCCACCTTCTGCGCCAAACGGCGCAAGTCTACACCGCCGATTTGCATAACCTCACTCATTCCTATGACCCCTTTCCATCTCACATTCCTACCCTTTTTACAGCGCTCTTTAAAAATAAAAGGCACCAGCAGGGTGCAGCCCCTTACTGATGCCGTAACAACGAAAGCAAACGCAGCACGGGCAAAGCCCGGATGCTCAGTAAAGATAGCGCACCTGCAATTGCTTGCAGACAGTGCCGCAGATATTCTCTACGACCCCACCCGCCGAACGTGTCCGCCCGGCAGATTCGGCAAGGTTGCCCCCTCATAAGCTCAACGCCTCCCGACTCCCTTATGATTCATCTTCCTCGCGCCTCTATCCCAATTTTTTCTAGTATAACACTGTAATACGTTAAAGTCAAGATGTCGGACGCGCTTTTCCGCGCTTTGCAAAGCTCGAAGCATTTTAGATTGAAAGCCTCCCCGGCACGGGTTATAATAAAAGCATCCTCGGCGTTTTTAATGCGCACCGGCCAAAACAAAAAGTGCAAAATACGCAAAAATTTTTTGCAGGATTTTTCTTTTTGCAATCAGCGTGCCGCCGCAGGACAGTTTCCCCATCTGCAGCTGCAAATTGCCTTGAAGCGATACGTTTGACACACCTTAATTTTAAACCATGAAAGGAGCCTTTTTATGTTGAATACAGGAATGAAAGCCCCCAATTTTACCTTGCCGAACCAAAACGGTGAAATGATTTCGTTATCGGACTTTCTCGGGAAAAAAGTTGTGCTTTATTTTTACCCGAAGGACAATACGCCCGGCTGTACCCGCCAAGCATGTGCGTTTGCACAAAAGCATGACGTCTTTACGCAAAAAGATGTCATCGTCATCGGAATCAGCAAAGACAGCGTGACATCGCACTTAAAGTTTGCTCAAAAATATGACCTTCCGTTTTTGCTTTTATCCGACCCGGAACGTACCGCGATTGAAGCCTATGACGTATGGAAAGAGAAAAAGCTTTACGGAAAAACCAGTATGGGCGTCGTCCGCACCACTTACCTCATTGATGAAAACGGCGTGATTGCACATGTGATGCCGAAGGTAAAGCCCGACACCAACGCCGAGGAAATTTTAGCCTTTTTAGACGGCACAAACGAGGGATAACGCATGAAAATGATCATTTCCCCCGCAAAGAAGATGGTCGTGGACACAGACAGCTTTCCATGTGAAACCACTCCCGTATTTTTGCAGGAGACGCAGCAGCTTGCACAAGTTTTGAAAGGCATGTCTTATGAAGCATTAAAGCGTCTTTGGCGATGCAATGATGCCATCGCGGAGCAAAATGTTGAACGCCTTGAAACGATGGATTTGCAGCGCAGCCTGACCCCCGCTGTTTTAGCTTATGACGGCATTCAATACCGCCATCTCGCGCCGGAAGTATTTACGCATCAAGAGCTTTCTTATGTACAAGAGCATCTGCGGATTTTATCCGGATTTTACGGAATTCTTCGCCCTCTCGACGGCGTTGTCCCTTATCGGCTCGAAATGCAGGCGAAGTTTTCGGTGAACGGACATAAAGATTTATATGACTTCTGGGGCAGCCAAATTGCGAAGGAGATTTTTTCCGAAACGGATTGCGTTGTCAACTTGGCCTCCAAGGAATACAGCGTCTGTATTTCAAAATATCTGCCAAAGCATGTTTCTTTCATCACTTGTATGTTTGCCGAAGAAATCGGCGGAAAGCTGATTGAAAAAGGAACAAAATGCAAAATGGCGCGAGGTGAAATGGTGCGCTATGCCGCGGAAAACGGCATAACCCACCCGCAGGCATTACAGCACTTTCAGGCAATGAATTTCCGATACAGCCCCACCTACTCCAATGAAAAATTATATGTATTTGTACAACAGCCGTACTAAAAAGTATTGAAATAAACGCATAACCCACTGAACGCAGCCGACCTAATTTGCAGAGATTTCAGAACCACAACAGAATCAATAGAAAAAACGACTCATTTTGCACAATCGTGTACAAAATGAGTCGTTTTTTATTCAAGTCATGCTTTTTAAATGAGAAGTGCCTCTCCGCAAAAGGAGGAGGCATTGCTGCGAAACACCGCAGCAATTGGAAACTTCAAAGGAGCACTTCCAATATCTATATTCGTAATATGGTTTACTAAGGTTTTTACCGCTGTATAAGCCTGCTGCACAGGATATTGATATATGGAGGCTGTCAATACGCCGCTTTCAAAATAAGGCAAAAGTTCCGGAAACACATCAGTTCCCACGGTAAAAAGCTTGCGTTCCTTGCAGGGGCAAGCCGCCACCGCTTCGCACATTGCAAGCGTTTCTCGAGCAGACACCGCGTACACACCGCACAGATCCTCAAACGCACGCAAGTAATCACACACCAGCGCTTCGATCTGTTCGCGGCTATGATACAAATGTGCTTCAATTAACGTGAGATTTGGGCAGCGTTCCTGCATCACTCTATAAAAGTCACTCACACGGGCAGCCTGCCGCACATTGCTGTGAGAGCCTCCCAGAACCAATACTTTTCCGGGCCGGTTATCCTGAAAAGAAGCAAACATATCGGCCGCCAATCGCCCTACACATTGATTGGCACTTGCATAATAAAGACCTTTGCTTGTTTCTTTTACCGCATTAACCAGAAAAACCGGAATTTTCCGCTCAGAAAATTTTTCAATTTCTTGCTGAAAATCAATCTCATTAAAAGCGTTTGTAATAATCCCCTGAACCGAGCCCTCAGGCTCACATAAAATTTCCCGCAGAACTTTTAGGGTAGAATCTGCACCGGGCCCGGCATAGCGCCGAATAATGCGAAGGTTATATAAAGCTAAGTCGGAACAAGCTTTTTCAACGCCTTGCCAGACATACTGAAAGAAATAGCGATCATCGCCTTTGGGTTCAGGAAAAACAACAATTAAATTAATCGGTGCGCGCCGCAAGGCGGAAGCTGCTGCATTCACAACGTAGCCGCATCGAGCAGCCTCACGAAGCACTAATTCCTGCGTTTCACGACTGTATCCGCCTTTATTGTGCAGAGCTCGCTGAACTGTCCCCACTGAAAGGTTCAGTCTTTGTGCAATATCCTTGAGTTTTGGTGTCGCCGATTCCAAATTTCTCATCCTCTCAGCTGTTTTGATTTACCTGTTTTTTCTTATTATACATAGCGGCCGGCAGTGCCGCAAGTCAGCATTATATAATAATAACGTTATTTCAACATTTGTATTAAATATTATTTTTCTGTTAAAACTGTTCAAAATTTAGCTTCATTTTCTGTTATAAACGGAAAATAATTTTATTTCTATTTACAAATAACGTTATTTCTATATAATTAGAATCAAAGCTTTCTGAAAGAACTCTCCGCCGAATTTTATCCGTTTTTTCTTTTCCCATCATGTATACGAAACAACAGATGGCGGGCAGCTCAATCAGCAACGAGGTGACTTTAATGAATTCTGATTCCCAAAAAAATGTTCTGCTTATCAGTGCGGATCACTGGTCTGCTCATCTATTGGGCTGTGCAGGTCATTCGGTGTTAATGACCCCTACGCTGGATCAGCTTGCACGAGATGGTGTTCGTTTCACAAATTGTTACAGCACCTGCCCGGTTTGCATCCCGGCACGGCGCAGTCTAATGACAGGCATGTCCCCTGCCTCCCATGGCGACCGAGTTTATTCCGACCGAATGCCGATGCCGGACGCAGCCACGCTTGCGCAAGCATTTCGCAATGCAGGTTACCAAACGGTTGCCGTCGGAAAACTTCACGTTTATCCGCAGCGCAGCAGGATTGGTTTTGATGAGGTTATTTTGCAAGAGGAAGGCCGGTATGAGTTCGGTATCGTGGATGACTATCAGCTCTGGTTAGGCGAGCACGGCTACATCGGAGAGGAATTTGGCCATTGCATGGGCAGCAACAGCTATTATACACGTCCTTGGCACCTGCCCGAAAATGCACATCCCACCACTTGGGCCACGCGTGAGATGATTCGTCAAATCCAGCGCAAAGACCCCACACGTCCTGCGTTATTTTACATGTCTTACCAATTCCCTCATCCTCCGCTGGTTCCTTTGCAATGCTATCTTGATTTATATGCAGACAGCGAAATCGACCTGCCTCAAGTGGATGATGATTGGATGGACGACAGCACGATTCAACAGCTTTTAAGGGAGCAGGCCATGCCTTACACCGAAAAAGATATTCGGCGGGCACGTCGTGCTTTTTACGCACAGTGCACACATATCGACCATCAAATCCGCAGTTTGATTGGCACACTGCGAGAATGCAATCTCCTGAAAGACACTATCATTGTTTTCCTCAGTGATCACGGAGATACCCTTTTTGATCACGGAATGGTAGGAAAACGCACATTCTACGAAGGTTCCGCTAATATTCCATTAATTTTCTCCGGCGAGCCAATGGCACAATGGCGCGGCACTAAAACCGACCGACTTGCTTGCTTAGAAGACATTATGCCCACGCTGCTGGATCTGTGCGGCATTGAAATTCCATCCACGGTAGAAGGCATTCCTCTGTTTTCCAACCAAACACGCAGCATGCTCTATGGCGAGATTGGCGAAGGCCCCAAAGCTACACGCATGGTTACAGATGGTCAATTAAAATTGATTTATTACCCCTGCGGCAATGTATTCCAGCTATTCGACACCCAAGCCGACCCGCAAGAACGATGTAATTTATACGGCCTTCCGGGATATGAAGAGCGCACCCAATGTTTATATCATTATTTAGTTGAGCATTTGCATGGCAGTGACCTTGCATGGCTGAAAGACGGCGTATTAAAAGGGGTGCCTGCTCCCGACTTTAAGCCCTCCCCCGATTACGCATTGTTCAATCAGCGAGGCCTTCATTGGCCACCACCTTCCGGTTATTCTAATACAGGCAAAACTTAACCAGCATGGTTTTAAGAGGAGGACGGAGAAACGGTACATCGGCGTATCGCTCAATCCACATCAACTATTTTAATAAGAGGTATTATTATGGTTAACATTATCATCGGCATTTTGATGATTGCCAGTTTTCTTGGCCTGGTTTACTATTGCGTCAAGGGTTACAACCTGATGGTCAGCTTTTTCATTATGTCCACACTCTGGGTTATTTTAGTGTTAGTGGGCAACGCACTTTCCCCGGTTCCTTCGATGGAAGGCACCACTATTTTAGATGTTGTCAAAACCGTGTATCAAGGCGGTCCTGAAAACTATGCGCAAACAATCCTTGTTAACATCTTCTTCGGCGCATTTTTCGGCCGCGTACTGATGGATACCGGAATTGCATCCACCTTAATCCGTAAAACCGTAGAATTAGGCGGAGATCGCCCCAGCCTGACAATGATTTTGTTATGTATTGTCACCGGTGTATGCTTCACCTCGATGACAGGCATCGGGCCGGTTATTTCCATCGCCGTCATCGTTCTTCCCATTTTCTTGGCATTAGGCATTCCTTCTCCGATCGCCTTATTCGCCTTTATGGGCTCTATTATGTCCGGCATCTTGCTCAACGTTACTGCGTACGCTCAGTACAATGGTATTCTGGCCGGAATTGACCCTCGTTTTGCAGAGGAATATACTTACCAAGACTACTTCTCTTTCGGCATTGCGGCAATGGTAATTGTATTGATTGTTGTGCTGAGTATTTCTTTGTTTGCCCTGAATCGCAGCAAACCCGGACACGCTTGGGCCGCTACCACAGGCCGTGCACAAGCTGAAATCAAAGATGCCCCTTGGTTTTCTTGGATTTCCGTTATTATGCCCGTTGTTCTCATTGTTGCAGTAAAATGCCCCATTATTTTAGCGTTCATCATATCTTCTCTGTATGCCCTGATTACCTGCGGAAAGATGAAAGACGGGTTTACTAACGTATGCACAATGCTCGCTCGTCAGTTCACGGATGGCGCCACAGACGTAGCTCCTATGATTGGCTTTTTGCTGGTTTTGTCGATGTTCAATAAAGCTGCTGTTTTCGCCGCACCATATTTTGAAAGCATCATCGGCGGAATCTTTCCCTCCAGTCCGCTCTTGCTCTGCCTTTTGTTTGCCTTAATCTTCCCGCTGGGCTTCTTCCGCGGCCCCACCACCCTGACCGGATGCGGCACTGCTACCGCAGTTGTGGTACTCTCCATTGCTCCGTGGTCTATCCCCTTTATTTATCCCCTGTTCTCCATTACAACTATTATCCCTCAGCACATGGACCTCACCCAGTCTTGGGTGGCATGGGGGCTCGGTTACAGCAAGGTTGCTTCTAAAGATTTTATGAAGTACTCCATTCCGGCTGTATGGGTATCGGGCATTCTGTGCTGCATCACTGTTTATTTACTTTTTGGGAGCGCCGCGATTGCAGCATAACACATACTTTTCCGACTTCCTCTTTCACAAATATCATTCAAAGGTTATCCATAAAAAAAGAGGGGATATTCCCCTCTTTTTTATACGATATTTCCTCAATCCCCCTCCGATGATAAAATCGGTACAAGCTGAGGTAATTTTCTTTTAAAAATATTCTCAAAAAAGGCGCGGTGCAGAACTTTTGATTCTGCACCGCACCTTTTTTCTATGATCCATTTAAATGCAGCATGAGTGCTGCATCAAGTAACATGTTTCACCCAAAACATCAGCGCTCTTTGCTGCTCGATTTAAACGCCGCAAATGCGCGGTAGGTCATGTAAACATCCAGTTTGGAAACCAGCTCAAACGGAGAGTGCATCGACAAAACAGGCACGCCGATGTCAATGGTATCCACCTCGCGCTGAGATACAAATTTTGCAACGGTTCCGCCGCCGCCTTGGTCTACCTTGCCCAGCTCGCCGGTCTGCCACAGAACACCGGCCTCATCCAAAATACCGGTGACATAAGCGACCATTTCGGCATCAGCATCGTTTGTGCCGCCTTTGCCGCGCGCGCCCGTATATTTCGTTACACACACGCCGCGGTTGAGGTAAGAAGAGTTGTTCTTCTCCGAAACCTCCGGGAATGTGGGATCTACCGCTGCATTGACATCCGCCGACAGGCATTTCGAATTTTGGAGCATCATGGTATAATTTGCACCTTGAATATCCGCAAGATATTTCAGGAAATGGAAGGTGAAGTCGCTGGCCAAACCGGCTGTGCCGTCGGAACCAACCTCCTCTTTGTCTGCCAAAATGCAAACCGAGGTATAAGCGGGAGTATCACAATCGATTTCCGCACGCAAAGCCGTGTAACCGCACACGCGGTCATCGTGGCCATAACCGCCCACCAAGCTGCGGTCAAAGCCGACATCACGCGCCTTTGCCGCCGGAACCGCTTCAATTTCTGCGCGCACAAAATCGCGTTCTGTGATGCCGTAACGCTCATTCAAAATCTGCATGATGCGCAGCTTCACACGGTTTTTCACTTCTTTATCTTCAAACGGCAGAGAACCGACAATGATATTCAGCTCTTCACCCTTCAGACCCTCGTTCAGAGTGCGTTTCGACTGATCGGCCGCCAAATGCGGAAGCAAATCCGTCACACAGAAAACAGGATCGTTTTCCTCTTCACCCACGTGAATTTCCACGGTTTCCCCGTTGGTTTTCACAACGACACCGTGCAGGCTCAGCGGCGTAACACCCCACTGATACTTACGGATACCGCCATAGTAATGGGTTTTGAACAAAGCCAGATCCGTGTCCTCATACAAGGGGTTCGGCTTCAAATCCAAACGCGGCGAGTCGATATGAGCAATCATCAAGCTCACACCGTCCTGTACGGGACGTGTGCCGATGGTTGCGGCGATCAAAGCCTTTCCGCGGTTGTTGTAATATACTTTATCGCCGGGCTTGTACGCCTCTTTTGCCAAACGGTCAAAGGGGCGGTAACCTGCTGCTTCCAAGCGCTTCACACCAGCTTTTACTGCTTCGCGCTCAGTTTTCGCTTCGTCCAAAAATGCTTTGTAGTCCTCACAAAACTCCTGTGCCTTTTCGAGCGCTTCAGGCGCTTCGTCCGCAACATGGGGCTGTGTGAACAACAGCTGCTCTGCCAGCTCCTGTCCTTTTGTTTTGCTCATTTTCACATCTCTCCTTTCAGCGCGCTGCCAATGTTTGACCCTGCGCGCCTTTCCTTGGCACGCGGCCGCCTTGCTCGGCAATCAAGCATTGTAAACGCTCTGATATGATTTATAATTCGCGTTTACCTTGCGGACATAATGATTCATCTGTTCGTAAGGAAACGAGAAAAGCGTTTGTCCGTCGCTGGAATATTCTTTTTGCTCCAGCAGGGAGTCCACCTTTCCGATGCCGCTGTGATAAGCCGCGGCGGCGGTGGAAATATCCTCGTGATAGCGCGCCATGCACACGGAAAGCAGGTAAACCCCAAACCGAATATTCGTTTCCGGGTCATACATATCGTCAAAAACAATCGCTTCATCAGGCGCAATCTTTGTTTTAATCCAATCAAAAGTCTGCTCTGTAATCTGCATCAAACCGCGTGCATCCACGTTAGAAGTGGCATCCGCCCGAAAGCCGGATTCCGTTTTGATAATGCTGTATACCAAATATTCATCTAAATGATATTTATCAGCGTAATACTCGACACATTCGCTGTACCTTTTGGGGTACGCCATGCGCTGAATCTTTCCCACGCCGTGCGGCAAAATCAAAATTGAAGCGATAATCACAGCCGCTGCCACGATACTCAAAGCACCATGTGTAAACCATCTTCTTTTTTTCTCTCTCATGACGCTCCTTTCTGTGGGGCAAAACTGCCCAAACATTCAAACTGTGCCGAAAGTTTTCTAAAAAGCGGGCGAATTTTTTAAGCATCATCCTCTTAAAATCAAGCTTACACATCGCTTAAAAGCGCCTTCAAGACATTGTCTGCCTGTCGTTCCAAAGCTTCTTGTGCGCCGCTGTTAGAAATGTGATAGTCTGCACGGCGCAGCAATGCCTCTTCGGGTGTCTGCACGCTGAGCCGCTCCTGTGCCTGCTCTTTTGAAATGGCGTCGCGGCGCATAATTCGCGCAATGGCCTGCTCCTGCGGGGCTGTCACCACAATCCACCGCTTACAGTAAGGCTCCAGCGGGCTTCCTAAAATCACCGCTCCGTCCACAAAGCAAATATGGTGTCCTTGTTCAGCATACGTCTTTGCCCGCTCCAAAATGCATTTCACAATCGCGGGATGCGTAATCGCATTTAAGCGCTCCGTTTCCTTCTTACTGCAAAAAGCTTTTTGCGCCAATCGTTTCCGGTTGAGCGTTCCGTCTGAGTTTAAAATGTCACTGCCAAAGCACGCGCTGAGCTCATCCAGCACGGGCGAGCCCCGCTCTACAACTTCGCGCGCCACGGCGTCCGCATCCAGCACAGGATAGCCGTGCTGTCGATAAAACGCAGACACCGTACTTTTCCCGCTGCCCGAGCGGCCTGTAATGGCAACCAGCAAAGGAAAATTCATACCTGCACCACCTGAAAGGCCGCCGCACGAAGCAGGCGGTTGTAAACTGCCAAGGAAATTCCGCTTTGCTGCGGGCAGCGTGCGTAAGCCGTTTTCACATGCTTTTCATCCAATGCGCGCAGCGCCGCAAACAGCCCGTGCGCTTGGGATACTCCGTCCCCCTCTTTTCCGTAAGGAATACAAGCGATGCCGGAAAGCGCTTTTACATCCTCTTCAAAACAGAGGGCGCAATCGCCTTCTTCGGCATGCGCTTTGACATATTCGCAATACTGCGCAGAGCTGCCTTGAACAATGAGAACGCGCGCATTCGGCGCATAGTGTCGATACTTCATTCCCGGAGAAGCCGGCTTCTCGCCTTCCTGCAGCTGATGCAAAACGGCATCAGACAGCTTAACTTCACAGCCCAGAACACGCTCCAACTCTTCCTTCGTAACGCCGCCCGGCCGAAGCAGCAAAGGCGTTTGTCCGGCCAGCGACACCACGGTCGATTCCACACCGACCTCGCACGTTCCGCCATCCACCACCATGGGGATTTTGCCCGCCATGTCCTGCATTACGCTTTCCGCCGTGGTAGGGCTGGGGCTTCCTGATGTATTCGCAGAAGGAGCAGCCAGCGGCACTCCCGCAAGCGCAATCACCTGCTGCGCCACCGGGTGCGACGGCCAGCGCACCGCCGCTGTCGGCAGGCCGGCGCACACCTCGTCGGCAAGCAACTCGCTTCTTGGCAAAATGATGGTCAGAGGGCCCGGCCAAAAAGCTTCGGCCAGCGCTTTGGCCTGCGGTGTTACCTTTCTCCAAACCATCGGAAGCATTTCCATTGAGGAAATATGTGAAATCAGCGGGTTATCCTGCGGACGCCCTTTTGCCTCAAAAATCTTTTTTACCGCTTGGCCGTTTGTCGCGTCTGCGGCAAGGCCGTAAACCGTTTCGGTGGGAATGGCTGCAATTTCGCCCTTTTTCAAGTATTCCGCTGCTTGACGGCACACTTCCAAACTTGCTTTTTCACAGCTTGTATGCATCTTACGCCTCCTGTGCCGATTTCAGCTTTTCCGCACGGTCTGCGGTGATTAGCGCTTGTACTACATCGTCAATATCGCCGTCCATCACAGCATTGAGTTTATACAAGGTTAAGCCGATGCGATGGTCCGTCACGCGCCCTTGCGGATAATTATAAGTGCGAATCCGTTCGGAACGGTCGCCGGTGCCTACTTGGCTTCTCCGGTTTTCCGCAATTTCCTGCGTTTGCTTTTGCTGTTCCTGCTCCAGCAGACGGCTGCGCAAAACTTTCAGCGCTTTATCCTTGTTCTTATGCTGACTGCGCTCGTCTTGACATTCTACCACCATTCCCGTAGGCAAATGCGTCACACGGATGGCGGAAGATGTTTTGTTGATGTGCTGTCCACCCGCACCGGATGCTCGGAACGTATCAATCTTCAAGTCGGCAGGATTAATCTGCACATCGACTTCTTCCGCTTCGGGCATGACCGCTACCGTCACGGTAGAGGTATGCACACGCCCCTGTGTTTCCGTTTCCGGCACGCGCTGAACGCGGTGAACACCGCTTTCAAACTTCATATAGCTGTAAACGCTGTCACCTTCAACGGAAAAGCTAACCTCTTTGACGCCGCCAAGTTCCGTTTCATTGATACTCAGCACTTCCACCTGCCATCCGCGGCTTTCGGCATACATGGTGTACATACGCTGTAAGCTGTGAGCGAACAGCGCCGCTTCCTCACCGCCGGCGCCGCCGCGAATTTCCATGATCACGCTCCGGTCGTCGTTTTCATCTTTCGGCAAAAGCAAAATTTTCAGCTGTTCTTCCAGATCTTCACAGCGCGTTTTATTTTCCTTCCATTCTTCCTGCGCAAGGGCTTTCAGCTCTTCATCGCCGCCCTCGTCCAAAATTTCTTTGGCCTGCTCCAACGCATCACGGCATTTTCTGTATTCGTCATACGCCTGTGCAATCGGAGTTAAATTTTTATATTCTTTCATCAGCTTTGCATAGCGCCCATTGTCCTGTATCACGCTGGGGTCCTGCAAAAGACAGTTGATTTCATCGTAACGGGCGCGAACGGCCTGTAATTGTTCTATCATGTTTTCTCTCTCCTTTCCTGTCGAAAAAAGAGCCTGTTATAAAAACTCTTCCCCGCGCTTTACCTTTTTGATATTTTTTTCGATTTTTGCGCGGGGCAGCATCACTTCCCGTCCACAGCCAACGCATTGAATTTTAAAATCCATGCCGACGCGCAGCACTAAAAACTCATTCGCGCCGCACGGATGGTTCTTTTTTGTAAAAATATGGTCATTTACTTGGATATCCATAATTCTCCTACTTTTTCACTTTGATTCGTTTATTATATACCAATCGGAAGCATTTCGCAAATATTCGAAAGAGCTTTCACATATATTTACAAAGGATGCCGAATTCGGCACAAGATGTTTTCACAAGAAAGGATTTTGATGATGAAGTATTTTGCAGAAGGCGCCAATCCCGAAACCATGTTATTCACCCGTGAATCTCTGCGGCGCGCACAACGAACCGGTGCCATTTTAGAAAGCCGTGCGCTCAGCTTTGACGCAGGGAAAAATCTGCACTTTGACCTGTCCGGCATTCCGGCGATTATTCCGCATTTAGAATGTGCCGATGGCATTGCGGAAGGAACCGTGCGAGATATTGCGCTGGTCACCCGCGTAGGGCGGCCTTGCTGCTTTACCGTTTTGGAGGTTCCCGACGAAGGCCCTGTCATTCTCTCTCGTGCCAACGCACAAAAGCGCTGCAAAGCCGAATACTTAAACCTGCTCACACCGGGCGATGTGCTTTCCTGCAAGGTTACGCATATCGAACCGTTCGGCGCTTTTTGTGACATTGGCTGCGGCGTATGTGCACTGCTTCCCATCGACAGCTTATCGGTTTCACGCATTGCCTCCCCGTCTGACCGCGTTGCAGTGGGACAGGAAATTGAATGTATTTTAAAAAGCCGTGACGCCGAAGGCCGCTTTGTTCTTACGATGAAAGAGCTGCTCGGCACATGGGAAGAAAACGCGTCGCTCTTTGAAGCCGGAGAAACCGTCGTGGGCGTAGTGCGGAGCATTGAAAACTACGGTGTTTTCGTTGAGCTTGCCCCGAACCTCGCGGGCTTGGCCGAATGTGTTCCGGGCCTCAGCAAAGGTCAGCTTGTGAGCGTATATATCAAAAGCATTCTTCCCGAACGCATGAAAATCAAGCTTGCTGTTCTGCGTGTCATTGAAGATAAAAATTTCCGCTTTCCCCTTCGTATTTTTAACGAGGCACGCCACATTGACCACTGGGTTTATGCCTCCTGCGCAAGCGGCAAAAAAATAGAAACGTCTTTTTCCTCTGCCCCGGCACAGGCGATTTAAGCAATTCCTTTTTGAAGCCGGAAAAAACTCTACCCTTTCTCCTCACCGCAAAACAGAAAGAAGTATATTTACAATTTTTTCATTTTGCGGTATGATAATCTTATCAAGCCGTAAAGGAGGCGTTTTTGTGTCCGGCAACGCTTTTACCGCCAACGTCAAACCGGGCGGGCTCACCAACTCTACACAGATCCGCATTTTGCTTTGTACCCTGGTTGCATACGCGGCGCACCCGCCCAAAAAAGAAGAGCTGGAGCAGGCGCTTTTGAAAGAAGCACTTGTCAATTACTTTGAGCTGGCTTCATCCCTTTCAGAACTGGAAAGTCAAGCGCTCGTATCTGTCGACGAAGAAGGCTATTACCACATCACTCAAGAGGGAGAGGCCATTGTGCAGACATTGCGCGGAGATGTGCCAACAAGCGTGCAGGAGTGTGCGCAGAAGGCATTGCGCAGCACGCAGAAAGCCACGAGAAACTTGCAGGATTATCAAGTGGATATCACACCCTGCCAAGACGGTTTTTATCTGTGCTGCTCCATCGAAGAAGGCGGCATAGAGTTGTTTTCTGTAAAGATCTACATGCCCGATTTTGAAACGGCGCAAAAGGCAAAAATCCATTTTATCGAAAACGGAAGCGATATTCACAAGCTTCTTTTAAGCACGCTCACCGGTTCGGACCGGCTGGTTCAAATGCTGTTAAAAGGCGTTACGCTGTGATTATGGTATAGTTGATGCCGCAAGATATCTAAATTTACAATTCACCGCCCCTTACAAAAGGAGCGGTGATTTTTTTGCGGCACCGCCTGTGCTTTAATGTGTGAGCTGTGCGGTATTCGGCTTTATTCATTTCCCTGTGTGCCGCCCTCTACGACATCTTTTCCGGTAATCACATTGCCAATGGTTTTAAAAAAGATTTTCACGTCAAACCCAAAGGTAACATGCTGAGCATATTCACCGTCATAACGCGCCTTCACAGGAATCGGCAGCTCATCACGCCCGTTTACCTGCGCCCACCCGGTTAAACCCGGAAGCACATCGTTTGCGCCAAGACGCTCGCGTTCCTCAATCAAATCATACTGATTCCACAGTGCAGGACGCGGGCCGATAATGCTCATCTGCCCTGCTAAAATATTAAACATCTGCGGCAGTTCATCCAAACTGGTTTTGCGAAGGAACCGCCCGCTTCTTGTGATAAGCGCCTGAGGGTCTTTTAATAAATGCGTAGGCACATCGCTTGGGGTATCTGCGTACATCGTGCGGAATTTCAAGATAAAAAAGTATGTTTTTCCTTTTCCCACACGCTTTTGGCGAAAAAACACCGGGCCTTTTGAGTCAAGTTTAATCCAAAGCGCCAAAAGCAGTAAAATCGGGGAAAGCACAATGATGCCGCATAAGGAAAGCACTACGTCAATGATGCGTTTGCCGTACTTTTGATACATGGCGTTTCATCCCTTACAAATCATACTCATGTTCTTTGTGCGTAAACGTAGGAACCAAATCGAGCAGCGCCTGCACCAGATTCTCGCTGTGGTTGCTGTATGCAATTTTCTTCAGCTCTGCCAGCTGTTCAAAGAAAGTATCTTTACTGAGCCCCAGCGGAGAGCCGATGAAAATCTTGCGGTTTCCTGTTTTACGCACGCCCTCTTCGTCCATCAAAAGCTCCTCATACAGCTTTTCCCCCGGACGCAGACCGGTAAATTTAATCTCAATATCTTTGTACGGAATTAACCCGGACAGCTTAATCAAGTTTTCCGCCAAGTCCAAAATCTTGACGGGCTTGCCCATGTCCAAAACAAAGATTTCGCCGCCCTTGCCCATTTGCCCTGCTTCCAAAACAAGCTGAACCGCTTCGGGAATGGTCATAAAAAAGCGGACAATCTCGGGGTCGGTTACGGTAACGGGACCGCCTGCGGCAATTTGCTCTTTAAAAAGCGGAAGCACCGAACCGTTTGAGCCGAGCACATTGCCAAAGCGCACCGCGACAAATTTCGTTTTGCTTTTCTGCGCCAAGGCCTGCACAATCATCTCACACACGCGCTTGGTCGCACCCATGACATTGGTGGGATTGACCGCTTTATCCGTAGAAATCAGCACGAAGCGCTCCGCACCGTAACGGTCTGCCGCACAAGCTACGTTATAGGTGCCGAACACATTGTTTTTCACCGCTTCCTCCGGCGAAATTTCCATCAGCGGAACATGCTTATGCGCAGCCGCGTGGAACACCACGTCCGGGCGGTTAGCGCGAAAGAGTGCATCAATTTTTTTTGAGTCGCGCACCGAAGCGATCAACACATGCAGATTCAGTCGTTTTCCGTAACGGCGCAAAAGCTCCTGCTGAATAGAATATGCGCTGTTTTCATAAATGTCTAAAATAATCAGTTTTTTCGGACTGCACATTGCAATCTGACGGCAAAGCTCCGAACCGATGGAACCGCCGCCGCCCGTGACCATAACGGTTTTCCCCGTAATCAGTTCATTCGTGGAGTCCTTCAGCTCAATTTCAGGGCGGCCCAGCACGTCCTCGACGCGCACGTCACGAATGCGAGATAAAATGTCTTTTCCGTCTGCAATCAACTTAACGATATCGGGCAAAATACGCACGTTGCACTTTGTCTTGTTGCAGATCCCCAAAATGCGGCGCTTGTTCTCCTCGTCCACCGTAGGAATGGCAAGCAAAAGTGTTTCGATTTCACAGCGCTCCACCAGTTCGGGAATGTCATCGGTCGTGCCCATGATTTCAATGCCCATGATATTTCTGCCTACTTTTTCGGGCGCATCGTCCACGCAGCAGATGATGTTCATATCCGGGCTTTTATTCTTCGAAAGCTCATGAAGCAGCGTACTGGCGGCATCACCCGCGCCAATCACAAGCGTTCTGCGGCGCGTTACGCCTCCCTGTGCAATCTTGGTGTTTCGGAACATGCGATACGTCAAGCGCGCATACAGCGTGAGTGCCGAAGCAAAGGTAGCACTCAAAAAATAAACCGAAATCGGAATTCTGCGTTCGCTGGCCCAAAGAGCCAGCGTCACCGCAACAAAAATTCCCACCGCTAAAGCAGAGGCAAGGCACAGCCTGAAAAACTCGACAATTTCGGCGTAGCGCCAAAGGCTGTCATACATGCCCATGAGCCAATAGACAATTTCATAACAGCAAACGAAGAAAAAACAGCTTGCAAAAAGAAGGCTGTTGTACTCTGTAAAAGAAGTTCGGCCATTGATGAAAACCCACGGCAAAATATAGGCAATGGTGATTGCTACAATATCAAAAGCAATCAAAATCTGTTTACGAAAACGTTGTGCAAAATCGGTAATTGCAGACATCAAAATTTATCACCAATCTTTTATTGTTCATTCTTTTATTCGCCGTATGCAGAAGAGCAGGTATCGCTCCCCTTTTTCTGTTACGGCTTTTTTCGGCAAAACACTGTTTCATGCAATGTCTTTGATTTATTTTTTACTCATATTTAGTTTATGATACTATATTTTGTAAAAATAATCAATTCTTATCGTTAAATTTGTCGTTTTTTCCTTTCGTTTAAAAACAGCAAAATGCAGGCTGCCCACTTTTGAGATTGTGAAGTTCAAAAGTGGGCAGCCCGCGTTTTTTTGTTGTGTTTCAAGCGTTTTTCGTAAAGCTATCCTCAACGCTCATTTCAAAATTTTTAGCAGCGGTGAAAACTTAAAAGAAAACCTTCACCTTCATTGACTTGTCGCCTTTCTCAAGCCAATGAAATTTGTTTCGGCCTTTTGCTTTCTGTTTTCAACAGTTCCTGCATCAAAAGACCCTGCATGACGGGTTCGTATTCATGCGAACGTCCATTCCCCAAAAGATTGGTTCGCTCTGCACCGTCATTTTTTAAATCAAACAGTTCGCGCTCGCCTTTCTGATTGTAAACGTATTTATAATCCTGCGTAATCAAAACTTTATAATTACAATCTTTCGCACCATAACCATTGCGATATTCCACCAAGCAGGACTTACGGAGTGTTTCAGTAAGGCCTGCGTCCCAGATGGGGCTTTGATCCTGTCCATCACAATAGTAAGAAGGTTCCAGTCCTAACAGGCCGCACAAGGTAGGTGCTAAATCAACCGACGAGAACAAATGATCGACAGCTCCGTTGTGCTGATAACCGGGAACGGAAATTAAAAGAGGCGTACTGAGCAGCCCTTCCAAGAAAAACGGACCTTTCATCCACAGGCCGTAATCTCCGAGCAGTTCACCGTGGTCGGAAGTGAACACAACAATCGTATCTTCCGACAAACCAAGGTTATCCAGCGTTTTTAAAATTCTCCCCACCTGCGTGTCAATCATCTCTACCATAGCGTAGGTATATGCGAAACGCTGTCTTGCAGCGGACTCCGGCAGCCCATCCGGATAAGCGGCGGGCTTTACGCCTTGTCGGCTCCATTCACCTTTAGCTTGCTGCAAATAGCGCATCGGCCTGTCACTCAGTTCTTCTTTTGTTCCGATGGGCGGCTTCACCTCACGATTTTCCCATCTCTGTGCACTTGATTTTGGTACAATAAACGGATGATGCGGGTCGGGGAAACTGGCCACGGCAAAAAAAGGCTTATCTTTTGCTCGGATATGCTCTAAATAATGACACATTCTCTCTCCGACAAACGCGGTGGAATGCAGTTCTTCAGGAACCGGGTCTACGCCGGTTTCGGGGTCGTTCGGGTTCAGCTTCGAGCAAAACATTTCTTCCGTTCCGCCTTTTTTTCGAAACCAATCCACCATATGTCCGCTTGCACCATGATGCCTGTCGGCAAGCTCAATGTAGTCAAACCCCCAAAACGGGCCGTGAAAATCGTTCATTTCGGGCTTTTTCTTCCACAACTCTTCTGATTCCATACTGCCATCTTCCGCGCCGCATCCATCGGGTTCAAAGTGAATTTTGCCGATGCTGGCCGTTTGATATCCGTTTTCCGACAAGTAATGCATTAAGTTGTCGCCGCTGTCGCGAACCAGCAGACCGTTTGTCCAAACACCGTGATTGCGCGGATACATACCGCTGAACAGCGTGTGGCGATTCGGCATGCAGATCGGGTTTGCCACATAATTTCGCGTAAATTGAACAGAGTTTTGCGCAAGACGGTCTAAATTCGGCGTTTCGGCGTAAGGGTTTCCGTAACATCCGAGAGAGTCTTTTCTCAACTGGTCACACAAAATAAAAAGAACGTTTTTCACAGCTTACCTCCTCATCAAACGCAAGGCTTTGTTATTTGAAAATTCCTCTAACCCTTTCAACAGAGAAGCTTACCAGAATATTTTACTTTTGTTGAATTTATTTTGTCAATAGCACCACAAATGTTTGCCGGTGATAAAAAAATAATGCCGGAGTTCTTTTCCCTTTTCGCTTTAAACGATTGCTGCCAAGACAAAAAACAAGCAGCCGCGGACAGCAGCTGCTTGCAGGTTATTTTATGCTATGATTCTCATTCTTGCTGTTTTCTCAAAATCTTTTGACTGTTGGGCACCCATTTTAAAGAATAATACAGATCAGGCCCGAACAGCCTTCATTGATGACGCGCTCCACCGTTTCCTGAATGCGGGAACGAGCATCGGCAGGCATATGAAGAAGTTTATTCTGCAAGCCTTCGTTGACCAGTTCATGCAGGCTTTTTCCGAAAATGTTGCTTTGCCAAATCTTTACCGGGTCTTCTTCAAAATCTGCAAGCAAGCTGCTGACAAGCTCTTCTGATTGACGCTCACTGCCTACTACCGGCGCAACTTCCGTGGAAATATCGGCGCGCAGCATATGAATGGAAGGTGCGCTTGCACGCAGACGCACACCGTAGCGGCCGCCTTGATGCATAATCTCCGGCTCTTCCAGCTTGAGCTCATCCATCCCGGGCATGACAATGCCGTAACCTGTCGCGTTCACTTGCTCAAGCGCGGAGGCAATTTTATCATATTTCTCTTTAATTTTTGCCAGTTCAATCACGCAGGGCATCAGTCCCGCTTCGTCGGAAATTTCAAGCCCTGTCGTTTCACTTAAAATGCGATAGAACAAATCCGGAATCAAAGTTACTTCCATCACAGCACTTCCGGTGCCGAGCGCCATGCTTTTTACCGAAGCGGACTGTACATATTCGCACTCCATCTGAGCGGTCTGCAAGTCAGCCATGACATCGAGTTCCTGCGCATACTGCTGAACCGCATGGTAAACGCTTTTTTGCAGCCAATGGTCTTTTTCCAGCATCGTAACCCACGAGGGAACTGCAAATCCCACTTCTCGGATGGGAAACTCATACAGCAAACGGCGCAGAATTTCCAAAATGGTTTCCTGCGTCATATCAACACAAGAAATCGGCATCACGGGCTTTTGATATTTTTCGCTCAGCTCATCGGCCAGCGTCATCGCTTCCAAGGAGTCCGGGCGCACACAGTTAAGCAAAATCACAAAGGGTTTTTGAATTTCCTGCAGCTGCTCAATCACGCGCTCCTCCGCTTCTTCGTAAGCAGATCGCGGCAAATCGCTGATACTTCCGTCCGTTGTCATCACAACGCCGACGGTCGAATGCTCACAAATAACTTTTTTCGTACCGGTTTCCGCCGCTAAGTCAAATGCTACTTCATCTTCAAACCAAGGGCTTTTTACCATACGCGGACGGCCGGCCTCTGCCTGACCCATTGCACCTTTTACCATGTACCCGACACAGTCAATTAAGCGCGCCCGGAACTCTCCGCCGTCTTCCATCGAAACAGTCACGGCCTGCTCGGGTACAAATTTCGGCTCTGTCGTCATGATGGTTCTTCCCGCCGCCGACTGGGGAAGCTCATCTTTCGCTCGTTTGGCAAATGCCTCGTTTTCAATTTCAGGCAAGAGCATGAGCTCTACAAACCGCTTAATGAAGGTGCTTTTTCCGGTGCGGACGGGGCCGACTACGCCCAAGTAAATATCGCCCCCGGTGCGCGCCGCAATGTCTTGGTATACACTGTAACGTTCCATAAATTGTTCCTCCTCTTACATGCCGCGCGGCACCAGCAACCGCTTTGCTTGTTCCAGTGCATCACCACTGCATTGATTGATGTCAGAAAGCGTTTGCGGGCAGACATGATAATGCTTTGCAATTTCATAAAGCGCTTCATTTTCCTGCGCAAAATAAATGTACAGCGCAGGCGCGTTTTCTTCCTCGGCACGCTGGCCTCCCAAATGGGCATCAGACAGCGTGGGCATTGCGTGAACAACCGATAAAAAGCCCGTTACCATCAGCTCCAGCTGAGCCGTTAAATTGGCTCCCGTCTTTTCTGTGCGAATAGAAACGACATCCGTTTGGCACAAGGCGCAGATATCTGCTGCCCGGTAAGCGAGTTCTCGGCTCACCGTATACTCACAAAGCTTATCATAGCAATCAATCTCACCGGCGGAGTTTCGGCAGAACACATGAGCCGTCACCCTGCCCCGCAGAACGCATTGCTCTCCGTCTTCCAGAAGCTCAATGCTTAAAGGAGTCGCCAGCGCCATCAGCACTTCGCTGTCAGCATCCGCAAGCTCTCCCGACACGGAAACATTCACGCTCTCTCCAATCGGTTCACAAACCTCTTCCATCGGTGTTTGAGCAGTTTCCAACTCCATTTCCTGCGCAGAGGAAAATGCGTCCTGCACGACACAAAGTTCCACATCCTTCCACGCGCGAACCGTTAGCGCAGCTGTCACGGCAAGCTGTGTTTTATCGTCTTCGGTTCCGGTGATGGTGCATCCGCACGGGTGCAGCAGCGCAACTGCACGACACTGTTCGTCAACATGCTCCATATCTAAAATTTCATGGAACGGAATCTGCGCTGCCGCAACAGAAATCACGTCGCTGTTTTTTGGGCGGTACAAAACCTGCGCTTCCAAGGTTCCTTTTACGACTGCCTTTCCGGACAGCAGTTTTACCTCTTCCATGCGTGTGTTGTACTGCGTATGCAAAATAGACTGCGGCTCAGCATCAAAGGTGATATCGCCTTCCACTGTTAAAATCTTCTCTGCCGTTCCCGCCATCTGAGCCGTTTTTAAGGTTTCCGTTTTCGGATACACCTGTTCTCCGTCCAGTGCGGTAATCACATCTGTGCGCCGGTAGGCTGCAGCTCGAACAGAAAGTGCAAAAGCTCCGCGCACCTCCATTCTTCTGCCGCTCAGTGCGCGGCAGTTAACATATTCCACTTCGCCGCCAATTTCAATGGGTGCATCCATATAATCGTACTCGCCCTGTCGGCAATCAGCCTGCTTGGAAAACGGCACTTTCTGCTCCGTTTGGCACAGCTCACCCGTTCCCTCTGCCTGATAAAATACAATACAGCGCAGGTATCCTTCGATATTCAAGCGCCCCGGTGAAAGTTGTTTTTGCAGTACCACCGGAATGACGATACACTTGACCACTTTAAAAACCTGCGGAAGGTAATCCGGAATTAAAAATTCCGTTTCCAGCCCCAGCTCCAGCTTTGTTTCGCAAATTAACTGAGCCGCGCTGACATTATCTTTGTACACTTTCAGCTCCATACTCCCTTGTCGCCCCTTTCAGGTGTTCTGACTTATCTATATTCCCTAAAAACGAGCATTATGCCTTTTCTTGAAAAGATGCAAAAAGGGCGAAAAGCTTTCGCTTTTCGCCCTTTACCGTTTCACAAAGTATTTCTTTTTCAAACAGCCTGATTCTTGTTTTCGTCCGCAAGAGAGAATTTCTCCCTTATCCTGTTTTGCTTCATTCAGGCATAGATAACAAAGCGCTCTTGCAGCGTTTTTAATTTATTTATGATACTTACTTTTTGCATTGATGGAATAAGCACGGTAAATTTGCTCTAAGAGCATCACACGCGCCAGCTGATGCGGAAACGTCATCTTGCTCATAGACAGCCGCAGCTGCGCTTTTTGCTTCACTTCCTGTGAAAGCCCATGGGAAGAACCGACAACAAACGCAATCGAAGAAATCCCTTCCAGCGCTTTCTTTTCAAAATATTCTGCCAGTTCTTCGCTGGAAAGCTGCTTTCCTTCAATACACATGGCAACCAGAGCTGCCCCCTTCGGCACTGCCTGCAAAATGGCTTTTCCCTCTTTCTCCAGTGCCTTTTGAATCACTGCGGGAGAAGCACTTTTCTCCGCAATCAGCTCTTCGTCGAGCTCCACAACCTCCAGCCGGCAATAAGCAGAAAGGCGCTTTGCATACTCCTGCGCCGCCTGTTTATAGTAAGCCGCGTTCAATTTACCCAAAACGATTAACGTGATGCTCTGCATCGTTTCGTTCTCCTTTTGTTTTATATCGTCAGCCATTCATCGGGTTCAAAGCGTGAGGCGGCGCGAAGCACCGTCTGCTCCGGCACAGAAAGCCCGCGGTTTTGCAGCTCTAAATGTACACTTCCGAGCGCCAGCTCCGGCTCATTATTTTCTTTGCTTAAATGGCACAGCACAATTTTCTCACAGCCGTTTTCCATGAGTTTTACAACGGTTTTTGCACAATCTTCATTGCTCAAGTGGCCTGAATTGGACAAAATGCGGTATTTTAATGCCGCGGGATATTTTCCGCTCATCAAAAGATAAGGATCATAGTTCGACTCCAAAGCTACAACATCGGCACAATAAAGATTTGCCAGCACCTCCGGTGACACATAGCCAAGGTCCGTCGCCAGTGCAACGGTTTTTTGCGTATGCGTGACAATGCGATATCCGCAGCAGGCAAGGGAATCATGGCTTGTTTCAAAGCTTTCCACCCAAAAATCTCCCACATGCAGGCTTTTATTTCTCACATCTATGCACGGTACTGTTTCGGGAACAAATCCTTGCCGACGCAAGAAATGAAGGCTTTCCCCGTAGGCGTACACCGGAACGGGGTACTTTTTCAAAAAAACAGAAAGCCCGGAAATATGGTCGCTGTGCTCATGCGTTACCAAAATTCCCTGCAAGCCGTCCGGCTCCAGGCCCACTTGCTTTAAAGCAGCCAATGTCTGCCTGCAGCTTTTTCCCATATCCACCAAAAGGTATGCGCCGTTCTCTTCCACAACAGCGCAATTTCCGGACGAGCCGGAATAAAGCGTTGTAAAACCAGCCATAATCTCTCACTTTTCACAAAAGGAAAAGGGAGGTTTCCCCTCCCTTTCCTGAACTTTTCTTTCCTGCGCGGCGCACAAAAAGATGCTTAATGCGCTTGTTTTAAAACAGCGCCTTCCGGCTTTTCAATGCGCTTAATATCAGCACCCAAGCCTTTCAGCTTCTCCACAATATCCTCGTAACCGCGTTCGATGTGATCAATCTCACGAATTTCCGAAACGCCGTTCGCCGCCAAAGCCGCCATTACCATTGCAGCGCCGGCGCGCAAATCTGTTGCACGCATGGGGGCCGGAAGCAGCTCCTGCACACCCTCAATCACCGCCACTCGTCCGGCAACCTGAATATTCACACCCATGCGGGAAAGCTCATCTACATAACGGAAACGGTTCTCCCAAATCCCTTCGGTAACAATACTTGTCCCGTTTGCAAGCGCAAGCATTACCGTCATGAGCGGCTGCATGTCGGTCGGGAAACCGGGGTGAGGCATGGTCTTGATATTCAGCGCCTCCAAATCCCCTTGACGCGTTACTCGCACGGCGTCATCAAATTCTTCAATTGTCACGCCGGCCTTTTCCATTTTGGAAGTAATCGGTTCCAAATGCTTGGGAATTACATTCTTAACAAGAACATTACCGCCTGTAACCGCCGCAGCAACCATATAGCTGCCTGCCTCAATCTGGTCGGGAATAATGGAATATGTGCACCCGTGCATTTTTTCAACGCCGCGGATCTTAATGACATCCGTTCCTGCGCCGCGCACATCAGCACCCATCGTGTTTAAAAAGTTTGCAACGTCTACAATATGCGGCTCTTTCGCCACATTCTCTAAAATCGTTGTTCCTTTTGCCATCACAGCCGCAAGCATGGCGTTAATGGTTGCGCCCACGCTCACCGTATCAAAAAACACCTCTTCGCCGTGAAGCTCGGATGCCTGAACATCAATCATACCGTTGTCAACGGAGTCTTTTGCGCCAAATGCTGCAAAAGCCTTTAAGTGCTGGTCAATCGGACGCGGCCCCAAATTGCAGCCGCCGGGCATGGAAACCGTTGCTTTGCCAAAGCGCCCCAAAAGTGCACCGATAAAGTAATACGATGCACGCATCTGACGCGACATTTCGTCAGGCACCATCGTTTTGGTGATATGCGTGGTATCAATTTCCACCGTATGTTTATTGATGGTACGCACCTGCGCACCCATTGCGCTTAAAATATCTAAACAAGCGCCCACATCACTGATGCTGGGCAGGTTCTCAAGTACACATTTTCCTCCGGCTAAAATAGTTGCCGGCAAGATTGCCACCGCTGCATTCTTTGCACCGCTGATGGTCACTTCACCCATTAAGGGCTTTCCGCCACGAATTACAAATTTCTCCAAAATTCCTGACTCCCTTTATCTCAATCATACTGCAATCTCACAAATCGCAGCTGTTATCATTACGCTCTTTATTAGTATACACATATTTTTCAAAAATGAAAAGAAAAAAATGCCCGAAATGCTGATTTTTACAATTATTCCGATTCCGTAACAAAAATAGCATGTTTTTTATGCACTTTTACCTTTAGAGCAGCGCCTTGCCAAAATCAGGAATGAGCGCTGATTCTTTCGCGCCAAAACCCAAAAGCAGCAAACGAATATCTTCCGGCAGCGGGCTTTTTACAACAATCGCTTGCTCTGTCACGGGTTCACAAAATGCAACTTGTCCGCAATGGAGCGCCACGCGCTGCATTGCACCGGAAGGTGCGCCATATAAATCATCCCCGCACAGCGGATAGCCAAAAAAGGATGCATGCACTCGAATTTGATGCGTTCTTCCCGTTTCCAAGCGACATTCCACCAGGGCACATCTGCCATCCGCTTCCTCATACAGCACACGGTAATGTGTCAAGCTGGGCTTTCCGTCCTCTGCACAGCAGCGCTTAATGATGGAGTCCTCACAGCGGCGAATCGGCATGTTCCAGTCGCCTTTCGCGGGATGCGGCACGCCGTGCACAACGGCATAATAGATTTTTTCCGTTTGTTTATGAAGCCACGCAGCGGCGTATGTGTTCATTGCACAAACAACCAGTCCGGAAGTTTCCCGATCGAGGCGGTTCATCGGGCGGAACGGGCGCACTTCTCCGCGCCGCTTCATTTCGCCGCAAAATGCATTGGCCAAGGTTCCCTCTGAAAATCCCATTGTGGGATGAATGGTCATTCCCGCGGGCTTTTCCAGCACCATTACTTGCTCGCTTTCATAGACAATGCGAAGCGGCAAATTTTGCGGCGTTACACCGACGGGCGGCTCTTCGGGCAAAGGCATTGTGATCCTCTGCCCTGCCGTCACTTTCTCGTAGGGTAAAATCAGGCGCCCCTCGCTCAAAAAGCCGCCGTTTCGCTTGACCGCCGCCCGAAGGGAAGCCGACACCTTTTTGCTGCGCAGAAAATCTTTCAGCGTCATTCCCTCGCACGAGGGGGTCACCTGCCATTCAATCTGCTGTATCATTATAAATCCATTGTAAGCTGCTGGGCGCTGTCCTCTGCTTTGATCAGCGCACCGGAAGCCGGGAGCGTACGAATGCGGTAGCGATGCGCGTCTTCCAGCTGCAAGTTGGAAGCACGCTGTACCTTGACAATTTTTTGGTTCTTTTTCAGCGTAATCACCTGTACGCCGGCCGTTGTTTTCGTTTGCTTTTCCGAAATCTGGGCTGAATGAACGAGAAGCAGACGGTTCGCGCTCGTGCGGATTGCCATTTCTGTTTCCGTAGGCAAATAGGCAATACCCACCAGTTCCTCTTTGTCCGAAAATGCGTTGACTAATTTTTTGCGGTTCGTTTTCGTTGCATAAGCCGTCATCGGAACTTTTGCCGCTTTGCCGTTTGCAAATACAAAGAGCATGTGACCCTGATAGCTTGTTGTGACCGCCATATAGACAGCAAACTCGCCCTCGTCCATTCCCAGCTTTGCAGGAATATAGTCGCCCATTAAGCTGGCCTTTCCGTCAGCAAAGTCACCCGCCCGGCATTTGTAGACCTGACAGCGATTTGTGAAAAAGAGCAGTTCTGCGTTGTTTTTTGTTTCGAGCTGAACAGTAACCTCGTCGCCCTCTTTGAGCTTTTGCTCACCGGACATGCGCAGTGACTGCGGCGTAATTTTTTTGAAATAGTTTTCCTTCGTAAAGAACACCGAAACGGGATAATCAGGCATTGCATCCGATTCATCCGGCAAGTCACCTGCGGGCACATCATACAGAATTTCACAACGGCGCGGCTCACCGTACTGCTTTGCCACCGCGCTCAGCTCGTCCATCATGATGCGCTTAATTTTCGTTTTGCTCTCCAAAATACCGCGCAGCCGCTCGATATCCTGCTGCAAACTATCCGTTTCCTGCGTACGCTTCAAAATATACTCGCGGTTCAAATGGCGCAGCTTAATTTCCGCTACATACTCCGCCTGCACCTCGTCAATGCCGAAACCGATCATCAAATTCGGCACAACTTCAGCCTCTTCCGCCGTTTCGCGAACAATTTTCACCGCTTTATCAATGTCCAGCAAAATTGCCGCAAGACCTTGCAGCAAATGCAGCCGTTTTTCCTTACCTTTTAATTCGTAGTGGGTTCTTCTGCGCACACATTCGGCACGGAACGCCGCCCACTCGGTTAAAATTTCACGCACGCCCATGACACGAGGCATACCCGCAATCAAAATATTAAAATTGCAGGAAAAGCTGTCCTCCAGCGGTGTCATGCGGAACAAACGCTGCATGACCTTTTCCGGGTCTTGTCCACGTTTTAAGTCCAGCGTCAGCTTCAAACCGTTCAAATCGGTTTCATCGCGCATGTCGCTGATTTCCTTCATACGCCCCGCTTTCACCAAATCGGAAATTTTGTCCATAATGGCTTCTACGGTTGTCGTGGGCGGAATCTGCGTAATTTCCAGCATATTCTCCTCTTTGACGTAACGGTAGCGCGCACGCACCTTGACGCTTCCGCGTCCGGTTTCGTAAATGCGCTCCATTTCCTTTTCGTCATAAAGAATCTGTCCGCCGCCGACAAAATCCGGCGCAGGCATCGTCGATTTCAAATCATGCTGTTCGTCCTTCAAAAGTGCAATCGTGGTTTCACACAGCTCTTTTAGGTTGAACGAGCAAATGGAAGACGCCATGCCCACCGCAATGCCAAGGGTATTATTCGCCAAGATGGTGGGAAAGGTTACCGGCAGCAGGGTGGGCTCTGTGGTAGATGCGTCGTAGTTCGGCACAAAGTCTACGGTATCTTTATCAATATCACGGAACAGCTCAGAGCAGATTTCTTCGAGCTTCGCTTCCGTATAACGTGACGCCGCATAGGCCAT
Organism: Candidatus Ruthenibacterium merdavium; assembly: GCA_019119935.1. Classification (GTDB taxonomy): domain Bacteria; phylum Bacillota; class Clostridia; order Oscillospirales; family Ruminococcaceae; genus Ruthenibacterium; species Ruthenibacterium merdavium. The sequence continues at coordinate 63,223 of DWWA01000032.1, forward strand.
ATCACGGCTGTACGCCTTGCCGAAGTTTCCCTTTCCCGAAACATACGGCACGAGCAGGCTTTCATTGCCGCGTGCCAAACGCACCATGGTGTCATAAATCGCCTGGTCGCCGTGGGGGTTTAAGTGCATTGTATTGCCGACAATATTTGCCGATTTTGTGCGCGCACTTTTCAAAAGGCCCATGTCGTACATAGTATAAAGCACCTTGCGGTGTGCAGGCTTAAAGCCGTCAATTTCGGGCAGCGCACGCGAAACAATGACGCTCATCGCGTAAGGCATATAGTTTGTTTCAAGCGTCTGTGTGATTTTCTGGTTCAGAACACTGCCCGCTTCCAAAATCCGCACATGCTCGCCCAGCTGCGGGCGCGTAATACGCGCTTCGCGTCCGGATGCTTTTTTCTTTGCCATAGATCCTCCCTATGCTCAAGATACGTCAAGGTCGTCTAAATATTCACAGCCGTGCTCTGCGATATGTTCTTTTCGCCCGGCAAGATTATCGCCCAGCAAAAGATCGAACATCTCAGCTGTTCGCTCGGCATCGTCCGGGGTCACTTGAATTAAGCGTCTGGACTCCGGATTCATGGTCGTCAGCCACATCATTTCGGGGTCGTTTTCACCCAAACCTTTTGAGCGCTGAATCGTAAATTTATTGTCGCCGATTTCCTTTAAAAATTCTGCCTTCTCCTGTTCGGTATAAGCAAAATACGTTTTTTGCTTGCTTTGAATCTCATAAAGGGGCGACTCAGCAATATAAACATAGCCTTCATTGATCAGCGTTGGAACCAGCCGATAAATCATCGTTAAAATCAAGGTACGAATTTGATATCCGTCGACGTCAGCGTCGGTACAGATTACTACTTTGTTCCAGCGCAGGTTGGCAAGGTCAAAACTGGATAAATCCTTTTTCGCTTTCCCCGAAAGCTCCACACCGCAGCCCAGCACCTTGATTAAATCCGTAATGATATCGCTTTTAAAAATACGGTCGTAATCCGCTTTGAGGCAGTTCAAAATTTTGCCGCGCACAGGCATAATGGCTTGATATTCGCTGTCGCGGCTCGTTTTGACAGCACCGAGCGCAGAATCACCCTCCACGATATACAATTCCCTCTTAGAAAGATCGCGCGAGCGGCAGTCTACAAATTTCTGCACGCGGTTTGTGATATCCATCTGCGAGCTCATTGTCTTTTTGATGGACTGACGCGTTTTTTCCGCATGCTCGCGGCTCTGCTTATTGATGAGCACCTGCTGACACAGCTTTTGCGCCTCTTCCGGCTTTTCAATGAAATAAACCTCGAGGTTATGCTTTAAAAACTCGGTCATCGCCTGCTGGATAAATTTATTGGTGATGGCCTTTTTCGTCTGGTTTTCATAGCTGGTCTGTGTAGAAAAAGAACTCGAAACAAAAATCAGGCAATCCTGCACATCGGAAAACGTGATCTTGCTTTCGCCCTTTTTGTACATGTTTTTGGCTTTGAGATAAGCGTCAATTTGACCGACAAACGCCGTTCGCACCGCTTTATCGGGACTGCCGCCGTGTTCCAGCCAAGAGGAGTTGTGGTAATACTCCAAAAGCTGGGTCTTGTTGGAAAAACAAAATGCCGCGTTCATTTTCACGCGATATTCCGGACGATCCTCGCGGTCGCGTCCCTGCGCCTCCGAACGGCAAAAACGGACAGGCGTCATCGCATCCAGCCCGGCCAATTCTTCCACATAATCCTCAATACCCCGCTCATAGAAAAACTGCGTCACCTGCTGGCCCGGTTCGGCCGTTTCGTCCGTAAAGACAAACGTCACCCCGGCATTTACCACCGCTTGACGTTTGAGCGTATCTAAATAATAGCTAGTCGGCACGGCAATATCGGTAAACACCTCAGTATCAGGCATCCACCGGATGCACGAACCCGTCCGTTTGCCGGAGAACGGCTCTTTTTTCAGCCCTCCGACATTTTCACCTTTTTCAAAGTCAAGATGATAATGGAAGCCATCGCGGTAAATATCGGCTGTCATCCAGCGCGATGAATACTGCGTTGCGCAAAGGCCAAGTCCGTTTAAGCCGAGAGAATATTCATAATTATCCCCGCCTGCTTCATACTTGCCGCCGGCGTACATCTCGCAGAATAAAAGCTCCCAGTTGTAGCGCTCCTCGTTTTTGTTATAATCAACGGGCATGCCGCGCCCGAAATCTTCCACCTGTACAGAACCATCGGCGTAGCGCGTTACCAAAATTTTATCGCCGTAGCCTTGTCTTGCTTCGTCGATGGAATTTGACACAATCTCAAAAATAGAATGTGCACATCCATCCACGCCGTCCGAACCGAAAATGACGCCCGGGCGTTTTCGCACACGGTCGGCGCCTTTTAGGCTTGTAATGCTCTCATTTGTATAGGCAGCTGTTCGTTTTGCCATGCGTCCTCCTGTTTTCGCTTCTCAATAAAGTACCGCGCTGTGCTCTTATGCACAGCGCGGTTTTTTCGCTTTTCACACCGGTTCTTTGCCGGCTTTTCAGGAACATGTTTCCTGAATATTATCGTTGCGCCGCGCGCTTTTTATCAGACTTGGCCTGCATTATGCGCGGCAATGCCCTGAATCGCCGCAAACAAATCAGCCCTGTCTACTCCGCACTCCGTACACTTCGTTTTGCCTTTGCCGGCATTGTAGTTGAACGCACCGCATGCACACTGCCATCCGTCCGTTAAATCGGCGGGATAGTAGCGCAAAAAGCGGGAATTCATTGCCGTGCACAATGCGTTTTTTACCGGTTCCGGAAGTGCGCGGGGCGCAGGCAGCGCCACGGGGCCGCAGCGTTTTAAGCTGTGCAGAATTCCGTCGTCATATACAACGGAAACCAAATTTACATCCACAGAACTGAGCGGCTCGTCCGAAATGAACACACCGTCATTGCCTCCGAAGCAAGCACCCTCCGGCGCTCCGACATTTTGATAGTCAAAATCATCTTCGCCTACTACAACACCCGCCTGGTTTCTGCAGCGGTAGTGAATCGTCAGCTTGCTGACCGGGCGCGAATACAGATTTTTAAATGTCAATGTAACGACAGTGCTTCCTGTGCTTTCCATGCGGAACAGCTCTACCATTGCAAAATGAACAGGACTGCCTTTGCAGTAATAGCTGGAGCGGCTTCTCGCCAGAGGAATAAAAACTTCACCCATACTTGTTACACACCACCTTGGCTCATAATTCTAACACATCATTGGGCTTGTTGCAAGCCCTTTTCCCTATCAAACGCACGCCACAGCTTTCGCAGCAAATGCCGCAAGCGGCGGTTACAACGTTTCTTTATCTTTTTTGCAAGCCATCAAAAAGCAGAATGCATAACGGCACAGCAAGCGTTTTTTTACTCAAAACAGCGCAAAATTATCAGTCAATGACATGGCTGTAAAGCGGCGTTGCATAGTGGCCCGTGAAACATGCTTCGCAAACGTCTTGGCCGCCGCACGCTTCACGCAGGGCATCCATTTCCAAAAAGCGCAGAGAATCTGCGCCAATCATGTCGCGCACTTGCTCCACTGTCTGATTCGCACTGATCAGTTCCTTGCGGGTTGACATATCCACGCCATAAAAACAAGGGTACAAAAGCTGCGGGGAAGCAATGCGCACATGAACCTCTGCGGCTCCGGCTTCTCGCAGCAGCGTAACAATACGCTTGCTCGTGGTTCCGCGCACAATCGAATCATCAATCAGCACAATGCGTTTTCCGGCAACTACATCGCGGTTTGCCGACAGTTTCATCTTCACACCGGCATCGCGCTGTGCTTGCGTCGGCTGAATAAAGGTTCGTCCGACATAGCGGTTTTTAATCAAACCCATCTCATAAGGCAAGCCCATTTCCTCGCTGTAACCGCTGGCCGCAGAAAGAGAAGAATCGGGGACGCCGACTACGATATCCGCCTCTAACACGCCTTTATCCTCCTGCGCAAGCAGCTTTCCGCAGCGGCGGCGCACGGTATGCACATTGTAGCCGTGCATTACGGAATCGGGACGTGCGAAATAGACATACTCCATCGCGCACAGTTTTTTCTGCGTGATATTGGTGTAGAAATCCGTTTCCAAACCCTGGGCAGAAATTTTAATAATTTCACCGGGAGCGACATCACGCACAAAATCCGCATTCACGATATCAAAGGCACAGGTTTCGCTGGACAGATACCAGCCGTCCCCCTTTTTGGCCAAAGAAAGCGGACGCAGGCCGTTGCGGTCGCGAATTGCATAAAGGTTTTTTTCGGTCATAATCAAAAATGCGAATGCTCCGTCAAGACGCAGGCATGCCTTTTTAATTTTTTCCAGCAGGCTGCCTTTTTCGCACTGAATCAAGTGCAGAATAATTTCACTGTCAGAAGAGCCGTGAAAAATACTTCCGCGGTCTTCCAGTTCCTGACGCAGCTCGTCTGCATTCACAATTTGACCATTGTGTGCAACTGCCAACGTGCCGATTTTCGCGCGCGCCACAATGGGCTGAACATTTTCCAGTTCGCCGCCGCCCGCTGTTCCGTAACGGACGTGACCAATCGCATTCAAACCGGGCAGTTCGGCAATGTCATTATGAGAAAACACTTCAGTTAACAGACCTTTGCCCTTGCGGCAGCGGGTTACGCCGTTTTCATCCGCAGCGGCAATTCCCGCTCCCTCTTGGCCTCGATGCTGCAAAGCGTGCAGGCCGAGATAAGTTAAATGCGCCGCAGATTGTTGATTGTACACTCCGAACACGCCGCACTCTTCGTGCAATTCACGTTGCCACTCCATCCAGCTTCTACTCCTTCTGTGCTTTTACACCCATTGTTTGATCGGTTCCCTTTTTATTCCTTTACAAGATACGCTTCGCGGTCGGCCCCAACGGAAATATAGCGAATGGGGCATCCCACAGCTTTCTCCAAGTATTCGATGTAATCTTTTGCCTCCTGCGGAAGGTCTGCCCAGCGGCGGCATTTTGTGATGTCACACTTCCAACCGGGCATTTTCTTTACAACCGGCATTGCACGGTCCAAATCACCGCCCATGGGGAAACGTGTCGTTTCCTGTCCATTGACAAGATACTTTTCTACAACAGGAATTTCATCCATGTAATCCAGAACGTCAAGCAAGGTCAATGCCAAAATATCCGCACCTTGGCACTCCACGCCGTAACGGCTCGCGACAGCGTCGAACGGGCCGACGCGGCGCGGACGGCCTGTTGCTGCGCCATACTCGTGGCCGGACTCACGCAGTGCGTGCTTTTCCTCTTCCGTCATGGCCAGCTCTGCCGTAAACGGGCCTTCGCCTACGCAGGAAGAATAAGCTTTCATAATACCAATCGACAAATCCAGCTTATGACCGGGAATGCCCGCGCCGATGGGCGCATAGCTTCCGATTACATTGGAAGAACTGGTAAACGGATAAATGCCGAAATCAATGTCACGCAAAGCACCGAGCTGCGCCTCAAACAAGATTTTCTTTCCGCTGTCGTCGGCATGTGCCAAATAAGCGCCCGTATCACAAATATAATCACGGAACACTTCGGCATAATGCTGGCACCACGCCCACATTTCTTCCAAATCAACCGGTTTTTCTCCGTAAATACGCTCGAGCGTCAGGTTTTTCCACTCAATCATCGTCTGCAAGCGATGCTTGACCGAATCATCCAAATGCAGAAGATCACCCATGCGCAGCGTCTTTTTCATAAATTTATCGCCGTAAGAATAAGCGATGCCGCGGCGAGTCGAGCCAAACTGGCTTCCGCTTTTAGAAAGACGATCTTCTTCCAAGCCGTCCTCCTGCACATGATAGGGCATGCAGATGGTTGCGCGGTCACTGATTTTCAAGTGGCTGGGGTCAATCACAACGCCCTGTTCACGCAAAGTAGCAATTTCCTTTTCCAAGTGAGCAGGGTCGATCACCATGCCGTTGCCCATCACGCACACCACTTCGGGGCGCAAAATGCCCGAGGGCAGCAGGTTTAAAATAAACTTGCCGTTCTCATTCACCACCGTGTGGCCCGCATTATTGCCGCCCTGATAACGCACGACAATATCATACTCACGACTGAGCAAATCAACCATTCGGCCTTTGCCTTCGTCGCCCCAGTTGATTCCTGTAATCGCGGTCAGCATAAAATCAACACTCTCCTTTTTGATTCGCCGCTTTGTGCGGCCTTCCTGCACCCACATGTTTCATGCCGAGAGCAGGTGATTCCTTTTCTCTTATGCGTGCACCAAACCCCGCAAAAAGATAAAAGACGTCCACGGGGTACTAAAAAAGCTTTTGCCTCCTCCCATGAACGCCATGATGCTCCGGATGTTATCATACCATTCATTGGTAGTGCCGTCAAGTGTTAAATCGTCCGCTCCTTCCTTTTTTCACGCTTTTTTTCTCTGTTCTTTCCCGTTTTTTTGTTTTGTAAACAGCCGGCTGTACCTTTTCGCTTTTTCTTGTGAAAAACGCTTTTGAAGTGTTTTTCTCTTTGTTTTGAAACATGTTCTAACAAACAATTCTTTACTTTTGATGCATCCAATGCTATAATACTGCCCATCAAAGGCGTTCTTTTTATGCAAAAATCCCCGTGTATTTTCATTTTTTCAGGGGGTACTGCTGCCACATATTCTCCTAAGCTAAGCCCTACTGCCATTTCTGCTCTGATTCCTCTTGCTTCTAGTACTTTTAATATACTAAGACTTGTGACTGCGATTGCAATTTGTGCATTTTCTGTTTTCTTTAATTCTTCTTCTGTAGAGGCAAAGCAAAGCTTTGCAATGTCCCTATCTAATACTTGACTTGCCTCTTCATAGACTTGTCTTGCTTCTTCATAATGATCATAAATATCTTTTCCCATTCCAACAAATTGACTTCCCTGTCCCGGGAATAAAAATGCTTGTTTTTTCATCTTTTTTCCTTTCTTTATCGTTCCATTAAGATACAGCCTGTATTTAACCCTCCGCCATATCCAAGTAGAATAATCTTATCACCTTTGTTCCACATTTTTTTCTTCTCGATTTCGTCTAAAGCAATGGGGATGCTGGCACAAAATGTATTACCTACGTTTTGAATATTCGTATAGATCTTTTCTTTTGGTAAATGAACTCGACTTGCAATCGCTTCCATGATTTTCAAATTGGATTGATGTGGTATCACCCAACGAATTTCATCTAAGTTCATCCCTTCCTTTTCTAAAATTTCTTTTAAGAAT
>DWWA01000033.1 GCA_019119935.1 Candidatus Ruthenibacterium merdavium
CGCACGGTGAATACGCTCTACCGCCTGTTCCATACCGGCCAGCATCCGCACCAGCTCAAAAACCGTGGTTTTAAGCCAAAAATTGGCTTGAAAGCGCGGTTTTTTCTTTTGCAAAAGACGAGAGCTGCGAAAAATAGTAGGCTGTAAAATACCTCAAAAACGGTTTTAAAATGTCGTATAAAAAAGAGCCTTGGCGTTTGTGAACAGTGACCTTTATGTTTCTGCATCAGGGGGGATTTTTTCGCTGCTTGTTTTATCACACACGCGTATTTAGGGGTACTGTCTTTTATTTTTTTGCATCGTACAGTTTCTTGCTGCGAACCGCCTGCACCATAGGTAAGCCTGTGTCATAGTCCAGCTGGCGCGGTTCATATTCCTCATTTTCCCGCTGACGGGTGAAGGCATCATTCTCCCAAGCGGGAATTTTATCTTTGCGCCAAGGACGAACCGCCCATTGATAGCCCCGGTAAGGATCGCGGGTATCGTTCATGTGAGCCAGTAAAGCATCGTGCAGCCGGTCGCGCACATCAGCCGTATCGGAGCAGTCAATCAGGTTTTCTACCTCATCGGGGTCGGCCTGCATGTCGTACAGCTCATCGGTATCGCATAGATGAACCACCAGCTTGAAGCGCCCATCAGTGACCCCTCGCATCATTTGCAGGCCGCCGAAACCGTCGTGATCCACCTCATAGCGGGTGAACTCGGTGTATACATAGTCGTTGATCTGCAAAGTGCTGTCGCGGAACTGCGCCAGCATGCTTTTTCCTTCCAGCAAGCGGGGAAGGGGCAGGCCCATGTATTCCATAACGGTGGGGACAATGTCAATGTGTGAGGCGGGTGCTGTCACCACCTTGCCTTTTTCGCCGCCGCGAACAATGAGGGGAATATTGGCGATTTCCTGATACATGGCGGCATTTTTCATTTGCAGCCGGTGATTGCCCAGCATATCGCCGTGGTCGGAGGTGAACATCACAATGGCATCGGGAAAATCGCGGTCGATGATTTCCATGACGCGGCCTACTTGATGGTCCATAAAGCTGTTGCAGCCTAAAAACAGTGCCAGACCGCCGCCTTCTGTGCGCAGAGATTCCGGCGCGGCGTCGATGTCCTTTCCCGCCCAAAGCTGCTGCATCAACGGCTTGCGGCGCAGGTCATCGGCGTAATTCTTGCTTTCCGGCATGCGCGTGTGCTCATACATGGTGTTGAAGGGCGCCGGGCAGATGCAGGGCCCGTGGGGCTCGTCGTAAGAGATTGTGAGAAAGAAATCGGTGTTTTTATTGTTTTCTAAAAAGCGGATGGCGCGGTCTGTGCAGCGGTGAGCATAGGTTTTGTCTGCCGTCCAGTCCGCGTCAAAAGAGGTGGCGCTTTTGCGGCTGCGCTGCTTGTCTTCGTCGGAAAGCTCCTCCAAATAGCATTTCATGTCGTACCAGTAGTCAGGGTCAAAGCCTTCGGGACAGCGTCCGTTGCCGAAATAATCGCCGCCGTCCAAATGCCATTTGCCGACGTAGCCGCAGTGGATGCCGTTGTCGGAAAGACGCTGGCCGATGGTTTTTACATTGTCGCCCAAGGGCAGAGAGTTGGCGACAACGCCGTTGGAGTGGGGGAATACGCCGGTAAAAATGGCGCTGCGAGCCGGGCCGCATACCGGCTGACAGCTGTAAGCATTCTCATAGCGAATGCCTTCGGCGCACAGACGGTCAATATTGGGGGTGTTCATTTCGGCGTTGCCGTAGCAGCCCAGCATATCCTTGCGTACCGTATCGGCCATGATGAGAATGAATTGCTTATTCATACAAATTCTCCTTTTTGGGTTCGCATTAGGTGAAAGGCGAAGAAAACAATTAAATTCCGCGAATGACAAAAGTGTACTCGTGACAAAGTGATTTTTCAGCGTCCAAATGTAACAGATACGCTGTTGTTTCCTCTCCGGAATTGTGTGCCAAATACGTTTCAGTGAGAAGCTTTGCACTGAGAGAATCAGGGAATGTCAGCTCAAGCTTCGCGTGTGGAGAAGCAAAAACGGCGTGTCCGTCCTCTAAAGTGATGGGGTACGGACTGACAAACACCTCAGTGCACGTTTCCGGGCTGGAAAAATCGAGCGCATCCCGCACGATGATTTGCTTAGCCGGGACATCGTGACAAATACTGCGATGGTAATGATTGAGGCTGGGGCACTCATAACAGCCCGACAGCTCCATCGAAAGCCGATCTTGCTGGCCGCATTCAGCCAAAACCTCTTGGGCGCGGTAAGCGCTGCCGGGGGCTTGCTGACACTCTGCGGGCATGGCTACGTTATGGCTCCGAGAGGCATGGACAAAGCGCTCATAGCGCAGCGGGCCAAAAGACAGGGCATCGTATAAGCAGGCGCCAAAATCACATAAAAGCTGTTCGCCTTCTCGACAAACGAGGAAGGAACCGCAGTCGTTGTGGTTGTGGCTTTCTCCGTTATTGCCTGCTTTGGCAGCCAGACACAGAGAGGAAGAGGCAGAAATGAGCCACTGAGCGTCTGCAAGCCATGCGCTGCGCCGTGCAGGCAAACCAAACCGGGCGCCAGGCCGGTACCAAATGAAATCCCGCAGCCCAAGACAAAAGCGATAGCAGCTGTCCCGCAGAAGGTCGTCGGCGCAGGCGGGGGAGGGAATGGCACATTCCGGATAAATCTCTTGCAGTCGGCACGAAAGCCCCATCCGGTAGCCTCCGGCCATGCTGCCGTCGGCAAAGCTTACCGTGCAGCCCTCCGATAGAAAATAGTGCTGCTGGCACAAGGCAATCGCTTTTACTTTTGGCAGGGAAAACAGATTGCAGGTCCCTTGAGTGCGCTCTGAAAGCAAATCGGCAAAGCAGGTGAAAAAGCCGAAGCCGTAAGTCCAATAGCCAACCCCTTCGGTGCACACACCGTCCTCACCGAAGCTGTCAAGGTAGGTTTGCATGGTGGACAGACAACGGCACAAAATTTCCGCCAGCCGCGCGCGGTCGGAAACCAGATGAATGGCTGTACCGCCGATGGCGCCGGCGCAGACAGCACACCAGTTGTTGTGCATGGACTCAAAGCGGTGGATTTGTTCGGCGCGGCAAAAGGGCGTCAGAATCCGGCGCTCAATTTGGGCATGCACCTGTGCTTTGACGGTTTCGTCCAGTAAATCACGGCATAAAACCAGCGTTTCCGCAAGGGCAAAGCCCGTTTCGCATGCAAAAAGGTCTAAGCATGTTTCCCACGCATCAAACGGCAAAGGCTGTTCGTCCGTATCCAGAAAATGCGCCGGGATGCACCAGAACGGCTCAGAGCAAATTGCCCACAGAATATCTTCAAGCGCCCTTTTCCAGCGGTCATCCGGCTGTAAACGGCACAGCAGGGCAAATGTCAGCAATCGTCCCCGGCGGTCAAAATAAGGGCGTTGAAACCGGCTTCGGTCGCCGCTGCGTGCATATTCGGCAAACAGCTGATAGCTCAGCTCGGGCGTGGGTTGGCTGAGCCATTCCTCTCCCTGACGGCGCAGGGCGTCCAGCTGGCTTTTTCCCCACGGTGTTTCGGCCAGTTGGCAAAAGGACATGTCCGGAGGTTCCAGCCGACAGGACACGCGTGCGGCAAGGGCTTCAAATAGTTCCGCTTTACTCCACATATCACTCTCTCCTGATTTGTTTTTGATATCCGGTGGGTGTTGTGCCGATATGACGCTTAAATACTTGAGAAAAATAGTACGCATTTTCAAAGCTGAGCATATCGGAAATCTCATAAATGCGATAGCGGCCTTGCTGAATCAGCTCACAGGCTCGCTCCATTTTCACATGGTTGATATAATCGGAAAAATTTTGGTTATACATTTTTTTGAAAAGCGCCGACAAATAGCCCGGAGAGATGCAGACATGCTCGGCCACATCTTGCAGCATAATCCGCTTTTCCACATTGTCCAGCACATACTGCTTGGCTTTTTCAATGAGTTCTTGTTTTCCGGAAGCGTATTGTTCCATCTGAGCACATAATTCATTTTTCAGCAGTGTCAGCCAGTGAACCGCTTGGCTGCGTCTTAACAGCTGCACCTGTTCCCAGTAGCGGCACAGAGGAATCTCGTTTTCAGCGCTCAGAACCTCAAGTACGGCTGCGCAAATTTCGCCGCAGAGCCATTCGGCTTGCGCCTTTTCATGAAGGGTTTCCCGAATTTTGGTTTCAGCGCGTTCCAGCAGTTTATCCACTCCGGCAGGGTTTTTGCTTCGCAGCTCTGCCGAAAGACGGCCCCCGAAGCCTAAAAGATTCAGCGGCTGAAAGGTAAGCGGTTCAAATTCGCGAAAGAAAGTGCCCTCTTGCTCAAGATAACTGTATTCCTGAAGCAGTACGAGCTGGCGCCGACATTCTGTAAGGGATTCCGGTGAGTAGAAAAAGTCGGTGGCCATGACGCGCAGCTGCGTTTGAGTGATGGTAGCGCTGGCACTTTGCGCCTTGGCCGAAAACTGTAACATCCGCCGCTCCCATTCCTCCGCAGGCACGCCCCAGCAAAGCAAAAACAGCTGTTGGCTGAGCTTGTTGGGGCAAAACAGCAAATGATGGGGGAAAAGGTTGCCCGCCAGCTTGTTGAGCATGTCGGTTTCCCAGTCGGCCAAACGGCGAGTTTCAGCGGGAGCGCCTTCCCCCAGCTTGGTATGGGAGAAGTTCAGAGGAATGTGAGCCATACCCCAGCCGTCGGTGATGCCGTGGCGCTGGAGCACCGCACTGGTTTCTCCAAGTCCGCCGTCTTTGGAATTCATTGCTTGAGTAAGGCGGTGCACGGCTATGTGCAAGGCGCGCTGTTCCTCTTCCTGCAAATAGGAATCTACCAATTCCACCCGTGTAAGCTTAGCGCGCTTATCCCGTTCTTGACAGGCCCGGGCTAAGCTGGCTTCCAAACTTTCGGCGGTAAGCTGACTTTTCAGCAGATAGTCCACCGCCTTAAAGCGCAGAGATTCCTGTGCGAGATGAAAATCCGGATGGTTGGTAAGCATGATAAACACCGTATCGGGGCTTTCTTCCGAGGCAAGGGCGAGCAGCTCAGTGCCGGAAATCACCGGCATAGAGATATCGCAGATGACAATGTCGGGCCTAAGAGTACGCAGCTTTTCCAGCGCCTGTTTTCCGTTTCGGACCGTGTCTGCAATTTGACAGTTGTTCTTTTCCCAGTCGATCAGATATTTAATTCCGGATAGGATAATCGGCTCATCGTCTACGAGAAGTACCTGATACATATCGTCATTCCTCCTTGGGTACATGGACGTGCACTCGTGTGTATTGGCCCACTTCACTCTCTACTGTCAAACCGTAATCTTTGCCGTAGGTAAGCTGCAAACGCTGATGGACGTTGGCTACACCCATGCCGTTGAGAGAGGATCGGTTTTTCTTGTGGTGCGCAGTGAGCAGCACAGCCAGCTTTTCCGGCGGGATGCCCGCGCCGTCGTCCGCCACAGTGATAATCAGCTCATCTTCTTGCAGCTGAGCCGAAAGGGTAATGGTGCCGCATTCTCCGGTCGGCTCAATCCCATGGAAAATGGCATTTTCTACAAGGGGCTGTAAAGTGAGCTTAATAATGCGCAGATTCAGCAGTTCTTCCGGAATCTCGTTCACAAAAGTAAAAGTTTCTACATAGCGCACGTTTTGAATGGCGATGTAGTCGTTGAGCAGGGCAAGCTCTTCTCTCAGAGGAATCTTGTCCTGGGTGCCCTTGGCGAGATTTTTCAAAAGGTTTACCAAACTGGTTACAGTGCCGGCAATGCCGGGGCATTGCTGAATCACCGCCATCCAACGGATGGTATCTAAGGTGTTATACAGAAAATGCGGGTTCACTTGGCTTTGCAGCAGTTCAATTTCAATATTTTTTCGGCGGATGTACATTTCTTCCGTCTGACGCAGCAGATGCTTGATGCTCATTGTCATTTCGTTGACGGTGTGGCCAATTTCGCCGAGTTCGTCTTTCGAGCGCTCAATGGCAGGGTCGAACGAAAAGTCATTTTTTGTAATGCGCTGAATGCGCTCATTCAAGCGCCGCACCGGCCTTGCAATGTAAGCGGATACGATTACCGTTAGAATAACGCCCAGCAGCAAGCTTGTAATCAGTACCACCAGCAGGGTGTACAGCAGATGCGCGCCGTTTTCTTCCAGCAGGTCTACCCGATAGTAGGAATGGAGTGACAGCCCGGCCAGAGAGAGGGGGGCTTGGTCAATTTGATACTCGGCGCCTTCGAAGCGGGCAATGCCGCTGCTGTCCGGAGTTAATTTGGAAAAATCGGGCGAAGTGGGGGCGTAAGGGCTGACAATGCCGCCCTCTGAGTCGGTGAGGAAAATGTTGTAGGCGCCGAGATACGGCAGCAGGGCATTGTTGAATAGTTTTAATTGCACTTCCATATAAATAAAGCGGCCGCCGGATTGTCCGAGTGTGTTGGGAATGGGGCACAAAATGGCCAGCGTTGTTTCACCGCTTTGCAGGGACGGCGAAAGTGCCGCTAAGTAAGGAGCATTAAAATCGTCTTCGCAGGTTTGCTGGTACAGCGCAAGCGATAGGATAGACGGCACGTCGCTGCTGGAGCCGTTTTGCAAAGAGCGGGCATGAATCATGAGCCCGTCCTCATTAAAGGCAATCAGCTTATCCACATAGGAGGCCACCGGGCACACGGTGAGATAGGAGTTGAGCTGCTCCTGCGCTTTTAACGTAGAGGAGGTGATGTTTTGTCCGGGGCGGGTAGCCTGTTCGACGGCGCGGTCGCTGGCGCAGAGAATGGCCAGTGAGGTGATGCTGTCCATATAGTCGTTCATCTGCGTTTGCAGTGAAGTGAGATACATCCGCTGGATGCGAATGCTCTTTTCGTCGATAATTTTATTTAAATAGTAAAAAAGATAAAAGTTGCTCACAAGCGTGACCGTCGCCACGCACAGCAGGGTAGAGGCGATCAGCCGAAATTTGATGCTGCGCAGATGCTTTAACAAGAAAAAATCCTCCTTCCGGCGAGGGACGAAAACTATATACAGGCCTATTATATTGTACTATTTATGAAATTTCAATTTAGATGCTGTGCATTGTGTGGATATTTAATAGTTGTTAAAATATTATTAGATTTTTGGACGGTGTATGAAAAACAGATGAAAAATTTAATAGAAAACCCGGTTTTTTTGAATTTAATCCCGCCTTGTCATTTGGTACAATAATGGCACAAGGAAGGCAGGCGCTCAAAACCCTGTCAGGAAAAATTAGAGAATGAAGGAGATCAGTGACATGAAAAAGTTCATTGCAGGCGCACTTGCTTTTGCAACGGCGTTGACCGTTCTCACAGGCTGCGGCGGAGCAGCCGGCAGTTCTGCCCAAACTTCCGGCAGCACGGCCGCCGGAAGCACCGCAGCGGGTTCCACAGCTTCCGGTGAGCAGGTGCTCAAGGTAGCCACATGGGACTACACCTCAAACCCCAGTGTATCCAATTCTGTTAAGGCGTTTGAAGCTGCGAATCCCAACGTGAAAATTGAGATTCTCGACATTCCCTCCACCGACTACAACACGAAGCTGAACGTGATGCTCAACGGCGGCAGTGATTTGGACGCTTACTTTATTAAAGATGCTTCCAGCACATACGACTTGTACAAGAAAAATCAACTTCTCGATCTCACCGATTACATTGAGGCCGACGGCGTGGATATGTCTGCTTACAACGGCACCGACAAACCCTTTAATATTGAAGGACGCCAGTATGGCATGCCGGTTCGCACCGACTACTATGTGCTGTTCTACAACAAAGATCTGTTCGACGCGGCAAATATGGAGTATCCCAGCAACGATATGACTTGGACAGAGTTTGAAAAGCTGGCGATGGATATTTCCAAAGCGGCGAATTGCTACGGCGCTTACTTCCACACTTGGCAGGCTTGTGTTCAGAACTGGGGCGTTCAGGACGGCGAGCACACCATTATGGACTACGACAGCAACTATGACTTCTTCAAGCCGTACTATGAAATGGTTCTCCGTTTGCAGGATGCCGGAGCCATTCAAGAGTTTGGTGAGCTGCAAAGCGGCAACATCCACTACTCCGGCGCCTTTGCCGCCGGTAACGTTGCTATGATGCCCATGGGCACATGGTATATGGCTACCATCACCGAGTCCATCAAAAATGGGGAAGCAAACCTGAAGGAGTGGGGCGTTGCCACCCTGCCGCACCCCGACAATGTTTCCGCCGGCTACACGGTGGGCGCTACAACACCTATCGTGATCAACCCGGCTTCTGAGAAGCAGGATTTGGCTTGGGAGTTTGTGAAGTTTATGTCCGGTGAAGAGAGCGCCAATGAGTACGCCAAGGTAGGCGCAATTCCCGGCCGTTTGAACGACGAAATTCTGGCTTTGGTACAAGAGCAGGAAGGTATGCCCGAGGGCTTGGCCGAAGCTCTGAAGGTTGAGAACATTGTGGCCGACCGTCCCATCCAGGAGAGTGTCACCGAAGTGAACGACATGCTGGGCCAAGAGCACAGCCTGATTATGCTGAAAGAGTGCAGCGTAGATGAGGGCCTTGCAAATATGGGCTCCCGCGCCGCTGAAATTTTGAAGTAATAAGCTGAATGAGGGTGGGGCAGGGTAAGCTTGCCCCACTTTTTTTGAGAAAAAATGGAAAGGTGGAGTGCACATGAAACCAAAGCAGAAAAGCGCCATGAGCATGGAACGCCGTAATGCACTGGTGGGTATTTCCTTTATCCTGCCAAACTTTATTGGTTTTTTGATTTTTGTTTTAATCCCGGTGGTCTTTTCCTTTATCCTCGCGTTTATGAACTGGGACGGCTTCACGCAGATGGAGTTTGTTTGGTTCGATAATTTTAAAACCATTTTTGCAGACCGCATCTTCCGCGAATCGCTGGTGCAAACCATTATTTACTGCGTGTTCAATGTGCTGTTCAGCGCGGTGGCCGCTTTGGGCCTTGCGCTTATCCTGAACACAAAGCTGCGGGGCAAAACGTTCTTCCGCAGTGCCATCTTCTTTCCGTATGTGGCGTCTGTCGTGGCGGTGGGCGCCGTGTGGAAAGCCATGTTCATGAAGGACGGCGGCCCGGTGAACATCTTTTTGGAAAGCATCGGTGTACCTGCCGATGCGCTGCCCGGCTGGCTGTCCTCTACCAAATGGGCGCTGGCGGGTGTCATCATCGTAAGTATTTGGAAAAACATGGGCTATTTTATGGTCATTTACTTAGCGGCTTTGCAGGGCATTTCCTACTCGCTGTATGAGGCCGCCGAAATCGACGGCGCAACCAAATGGCAGCAGTTCTGCCGCATCACTTTCCCGATGCTCAGGCCCAGCCACTTCTTTGTTATTATGATGCTGACAATCAACAGCTTTAAAACCTTTGATTTGATTTTCGCCCTCACGGAAGGCGGGCCGGGAACTTCTACCACTCTGCTTAGCATGTATATCTACAAAGAATCCTTCTCTTACCTGCATTATGGCCTTGCCAGTGCAGCCGCCATGATTCTTTTCTTGATTGTGGGCGGCGTTACCATTTTGCAGTTCCGGGTAGAGAAGAAGTTTACTGATTTTATGTAAGGAGGCGGCGTTATGGTACAACAGACAAAAATAGGCGTGCGCATTTTCCAATACATTTTGCTGATTGCGCTGACGCTCATCACCCTGCTGCCGCTGATCTGGATGCTGTCTGCATCCTTCAAGCTGTCAACAGAGGTTTTCAGCAACCCCATTCGCTGGATTCCCGAAACATTCCATTGGGATAACTATCTGAAAATTTGGGAAAAAGTAGACTTTGCCCTTTTTACCAAAAACAGCGCCAAGCTGACGATTTTGGTTACCATCATCCAGCTTTTTACCTGTTCTTTCGCCGCTTACGGTTTTACAAAGTGTAAGTTTCCCGGCCGCGATACCTTGTTCCTGTGCTATGTGGCTACCATTGCCATTCCCTGGCAAATTTTCATGCTGCCCCAGTACATTATGATGCAGAAGTTCAACCTTGTAGACTCTCATCTGGGCTATGTGCTGCTGTCCAGCTTTGCGGCGTTCGGCGTGTTCCTTCTGCGCCAGTTTTTCCTTGGTATTCCCAACGAATTGTTGGAAGCCGCGCGCATCGACGGCCTTTCGGAATACGGCATTTACTTCCGCATTGTGCTGCCTTTGGCAAAGCCTGCGATGGCTACTTTGGCTATTTTCACTTTTGTGAATGTTTGGAATGATTTTATGGGCCCCATGATTTACTTTAACTCTGAGTCGAACAAGACGATTCCTCTCGGTATCCGCATGTTCGTGGGCCAGTATTCCACCGACTATCAGCTGATTATGGCCGCCAGCGTGGTGAGCCTGATTCCCGTTATTATCATGTATGCGTTCTGCCAGCGCTACTTTGTACAGGGTATTGCAAGCAGCGGCTTGAAAGGCTAAAAGCTTTTTGAAAAGTCGAAATTTTCACCTTTTTCTTTGAGAAGGAGAATTCCATATGTCTTGTAAAAATCTGCTGTTTGTTTTTGCCGACCAGTGGAGGCGGATGGCCATGGGCTGCGCGGGGCAGGACCCCGTGCTGACCCCTCGTATGGATGCTTTTGCGTCAAAGAGCATGTACTGCACCGACGCCACAAGCAGCTTTCCTCTTTGCTCACCCCACCGCGCCAGCCTGTTTACCGGACGGTGGCCTCAAAGTACGGGGATGTTTACCAACTGTAAGCCGGGGCTTTCCGTGCGCCTGCGCGACGAGGAAGTATGCATCGGCGAAGTGATGAAAGAAAACGGCTATCGCACAGCATATATCGGCAAGTGGCACCTCGACGAGCCGGAGATCAACCACTCCCCGGAGCCTTTGTCCGGCGCGCGCGATTGGGACGCCTACACCCCGCCGGGAGTGCGCCGGCACGGCTTTGACTACTGGTATGCCTACAATACCTGCGACACCCACCTCACCCCGCATTATTGGACGGACTCGCCCGAACCCATTCGGGTGGAACAATGGTCGCCGGAGCACGAAACAGATGTAGCCATCCGATATCTGAAGGATGCGGCCGAGAAAGAACAGCCCTTTGCCTTGTTCCTTTCGTGGAACCCGCCGCACAGCCCCTATCATTATGTACCCGAACAATATCGGCAGTTATACAAAGATTTAAAATTCCCGGTGAGGGAGAATGTAGATGCCGAGCGCCTGCATTACCACACCCCCGAGGCCAGCAAAATGACCGAGGAGGATTTGCAGCAGGCCACGCGCGACTATTTCGCGGCGGTGTCCGGCTTAGATGAGCAGTTCGGCCGTCTGCTGGATAGCCTGAAAGAGCTGGGGCTGGACGAGAATACCATTGTGGTGCTCACTGCCGACCACGGCGACATGATGGGCAGTCACGGGCTGATGGCAAAGCATGTGTGGTATGAAGAGTCGATTGGTATTCCCATGGTCGTGGGCGGTGCAGGCATTCCGCAAGGAACCTGCGGCAAGGTAATCGGCAGTGCCGATGTTGCCCCGACGCTGTTGGAATTGCTGGATTTGCCCGTCCCTGACACGATGGAGGGCCGGTCGGCCGCAAAGGAGCTGCTGACGGGTGCAGCGTGCGAAGACAGCTTTACCTATTTGTATGCATGCCCGGGCGGATTGGCTCTGCTGGAGCCTTTGCAAAAGGCCGGTATTGACCCGAAATCGATGGGTTGGCGCGGTATCCGCAGCAAACGATATACTTATATTGTCGATGCCGGATATGCGTCTGACAGCCCGATGCAGCGGCTTTTGTATGATTTACAGCAAGACCCGATGCAGCAAGCGCCCCAAAAATTGCGCCGGGCGGCAGAGTGTCCCGAAGCCGAGGTGTTGGAGGGTTATTTAGCCGAGTGGCTGGAAAGGGAACACGACCCATTCCTGCCCAAACTGAATAAGGAAAGCTCTGTTTTATGAAACGATTGGAAAAACTGAGCCCCGAAATGCTGCTGCCCGCTCCGGTGGGCGGCGGTTTTTCGATGGACGGATATTGGGTGTGGTGCGGCAGTGTCATCCGGGGGGAGGACGGCCGATATCATATCTTTGCCTCGCGCTGGCCCAAAACATTGCCGTTTCATCCGGGCTGGGGCGTTGCCAGTGAAATTGTGCGCGCCGACAGCGATACCCCGGAAGGCCCTTACACCTTCCGCGAAGTGGTGTTGCCTGCCCGCGGCGCCGGCTGGTGGGATGGCCGCGTGACGCACAACCCTTCTATCTGCCGTGTGGACGGAAAATATGTTTTGTTCTATGTGGGCACGACTTATCCGTTCCCGGATGTGCCCGCTGACGGCAGCCTGTGCCATGACAGCCTGCCTTGGCTTGCGGCCCGCGCAGGCAAACGCATCGGCGCGGCGGTGTCAGACAGCGTGTTCGGCCCATGGAAACGGATGGATCATCCGCTTTTAGATGTGCGCCCGGGGCATTTTGACGACTTTTTCACCTCCAATCCGGCCCCTTGTATCGCGCAGGACGGCAGCTGTCTGCTGGTGTATAAAACCCGCACTTGGCATAGGCCGCCGTATGACCGGTGTACGGGAAATGAAATGTTCAGCGATATGAAGCTGGGGGTGGCATTTGCCCCCAAGTGGGACGGCCCTTATGAGCGCTTAGATACTTCGCTTTTCGATGGCGAGCCCGGAATTTTAGAAGATCCGTTTGTTTGGAAAACCGACAGCGGATATTCCATGATTGCAAAAGACTGGAACGGCGCTTATACTGGACAGGTAGGGCGCATTATGAATGCCCACAGCACAGACGGCATCCGCTGGGAAGTGGATGCGCAAGCAATGCTGCCGCTGGAAATTTTGTGGAGCGATGGAAAAACGCGTCTTGCGGGCAATATGGACCGTCCGTTTATTCTGTTTGACGAGCAAGGCCGTGCCACCCATCTTTTCTGCGCCACGAACGACGGTCAGGAAGCGTGTTTTGCCACGATGACGCGGTCTTGGAATATGTGCATTCCCTTGCGCACACAGCTTTGAGCTGCGGCATGCTCGATATTTTCAGAAATATCTTTAAAATGAAAGGATGAAACCGATGGAAATGATGGAAAAGAAGCAAGCCTCTTTGGCGCTGGACACAGCGTGCGGGCTTTTGCGCGGCGTTTTGGATGAGTTTACCGAAAAGTTTCCTTTTTCGTGCAGCGAAAATAATTTTTACCCCGCCGGTGAAAATGTGGAATGGACAACCGGATTTACCACGGGCGAGTATTGGCTGGCATGGGAGCACACGGGGGATGAAGCGTTCCGCAAGGCTGCTTTGCGCCAGGTGGACAGCTTTTTAGAGCGCATTGAGAAAAAGATTGATGTCAACCACCATGACATGGGCTTTCTGTATACGCCTTCTTGCGTGGCGGCGTGGCGGCTTACCGGAAGCGAAACGGCAAAGAAAGCCGCGCTGCTTGCGGCAGATAATCTCATTGCCCGCTTTCAGCCAAAAGGGCAGTTCCTTCAGGCGTGGGGCGAGCTGGGCGCACCCGATAACTATCGCTTGATTATTGACTGCCTTTTAAATCTTCCGCTTTTGTACTGGGCCAGTGAAGTGACCGGCGATGAAAAATACCGCAATATTGCGCTCACGCACACGAAAACCAGCATGGAAAACCTCGTAAGGCCGGATCATTCCACTTATCATACTTATTTCTTTGACCCGGAAACGGGCGCACCCGTGCGCGGTTCTACCCAGCAGGGTTACCGTGACGGTTCCGCTTGGGCGCGCGGGCAGGCTTGGGGTGTGTACGGCATGGCGCTGGCTTATAAGTACACGAAAAATGAAGCGTGCATTCCTTTGTTCCGTGATGTAACCGATTATTTTCTGCAGCATCTGCCGGAAGATTTGGTGCCCTATTGGGACTTGGAGTTCACCAGCGGTGACGAACCGCGCGATTCCTCAGCGGGCGCAATCGCGGCCTGCGGCATGCTGGAAATGGCAAAATATCTGCCTGAAAAGGAAGCACAGCACTATACGGAAATGGCCAAAAAAATGGCGCAGGCTCTGTGGGAAACTTGTGCGGTGAAAAACCCGGCGGTGTCCAACGGCTTGCTTTTGCACGGCGTATATGCGAAAAATTCGCCTTATAACCCCATTCCCAAAGACAGAGGGGTGGATGAGTGCAACACATGGGGCGACTATTTCTATATGGAATTGCTCACCCGTTTGGAAAAGGATTGGAAGCTGTACTGGTAAAACAGGGGAGGCAGACAAATGCTGCAAGGTTTTTGGTGTTCTGATGTGTCGGCCGCAGCGGCCGCCGTTTTGCGCGATTGCCCAAAGGATGCGCGGCGCTGTATTTCTATTGCGGACGATGTGCTCGAAAATCGGTTTGTGTTCCGCGACCATTGGGAAATGGAGCGCACTTATGAACCGGTACAGTTCGGCCCCGATGAATCGGACATTGATTGGGCGCATATTCCTCGAGCGGATGCCGAGTGGCTGTATGCGATGAATCGTCACACCAGCTTTGTCAATCTGGGCAAAGCTTGGCAATATACCCATGATCGTCGTTATGCCGAAAAATGGGCGCGCTTAATCGAAGACTGGATTGACCGTGTCCCGTTAACGGCAGAAAGCGAAGGAAATACCTGGCGCAGCTTGGAAGCGGGCCTGCGCTGTGAATATTGGCTGCGTTCCATCAAGCTGGTGGGGGACAGCGGCGTGCTCACCGAGCCGCTATGGAACAAGATAAAAGACTGTCTGCTGCGCCACGGGGAGTACCTCACTGGTAAGTGGGGCGAATTCCAAAAAATTTCTAACTGGGGTGTTTTGCAGGATCACGGGCTGTTTTTGCTGGGCGTATTGTTCCGGCGGCAGGAGTGGCAGACCTTGGCCTTGGGACGGCTCGACCAAAATCTGCACCGCTCGGTCATGGGTGACGGCAGTCAGTGGGAGCAAAGCCCGATGTATCACTGTGAAGTGCTGCACAATGCGGCGGATGTATTGCTCATCGCGCGCCAAAACGGCATAGAAGTGCCCCGGCGTTTTGAGCAAAATGTGCACAAGATGTTCCGGGCGCTTGCAGCTTGGGTGAAGCCGAATGGCTGTTTGCCCTGCCAATCGGACTCTGACGATGCCGATGCCCGCGATATTCTGGCGATGGGTGCACTGATGTTCCAAGATGATGTGCTGCGCACCGCCGCGGGAAGTAAGCCGCTGGAGGAAAACTACTGGGATTTTGGCGCGGATTGTGCCGCACGGCTCGCGCAGCTGCCGGAAGCGCAAGATGCGTGCGCTTCCGATGCACTGCCCGACAGCGGAAACTATATGCTTCGCACCGCGCGCACGCCGCAGGCGGCTTATCTGCGCTTTCATTGCGGCAGCATGGGCGGCGGCCATGGCCATGCCGACCAGCTGCATGTAGATGCGGGATGCCTCGGTGAGGATTTTCTGATTGACACGGGCCGATATACCTATGTGGACTGTCCCCAGCGTTTGGAGTTGAAACGTCCCTCTGCGCACAACACCACCCGCGTGGATGAAATGGATTTCAGCCCCTGTGCAGATACTTGGGCTTATGTCAGCCAGGCAGTTCCCATAAAACTTCCGTTCCGCTTTACGCCGACAGCGGACCTTGTCTGCGGCGGCCATTTGGGTTATTCAAAGCAAGGAGTTGCCGTGTTCCGCCGTGTGGTTTGGCTGAAAAAGCTTTGTGCCGCCGTCATTTTCGATGAATTTTTTGCCGATGAAAAAACGCCGCATTGCTATGAGCAGTATTTCCACTTTGGCGCGGGAAGCGTCTGCATGGAAGGCCGCACCGTGCGCTGGAAAGGAAAGCAGGCGCGTGCGGCACTGCATTGTTTGAGTGATGCGCAGTGCAGTCTGTCCAAAGGGGCTTATTCCACGGATTACAACCGATTGGAAGAAGGCGATGTGCTCACGGTTCGGCGGCAGGATAAAGGGTTTGTATCTCTTGTCGCGGTTTTGGATTTGGCCGCGGAAGATGCCCTTTGTGTCCGGCTTGTGCCGGTAGAACGAACCGACGGTCAGCCGCTGACGATTCCCGCTCAAGCGGTGCGATTGCAGCGGGGGAACGAGCGAATGGTCGTGCTGGAACGTCACGGTGATATGCCCACTCCGGTGGGACTGCTGTGCGCCGACGGTTTTTCCGGGCATGGACGCACCGTTGTTTTTTCGGACGAAATGCCGGAGGGCATTGTTTTGGATTGGTGAATTTCAAACGCAATGCTTCTCGCATAAAATCTGTCAAGAGATACTTTTAGGAAAATTTGCATGAATCTTGCGCTTCGTTCTGCATGCATTAGAAAGCATGCAGAACAAAGCGCAAGCGGCTCTTCTCAAAAGCCTGTATTTCTGCTTGTATACAAGAAAAAGCAGAACTTCCGGGCACAGTTCTGTGCCCGGAAGTTCTGCTGCAATAAGAGTGTATATGGAAATGGTTATCTCAAATCGGGCGTAGCCAGCACGTCCATGTCGTCGAATTCCATATTTTCGCCGCCCATGGCCCAAATGAAGGTATAATTGCTGGTGCCTACGCCGCTGTGAATGCTCCAAGAGGGGCTGATGACCGCATCGAAATTCTGCATAACAATGTGACGCGTTTCGGTGGGCTCACCCATCATGTGGAACACAACCTGATTTTCGGGAAGCTCGAAGTAGGTGTAAACCTCCATGCGGCGCTCGTGCGTGTGGCTGGGCATTGTGTTCCAGTTGCTGCCCGGCTCTAAAGCAGTCATACCCATGGAAAGCTGACAGGTTTTCAGCACGCTGGGGTGAATGAACTGGTTGATGGTGCGCTTGTTGCACGATTCCACAGAGCCCAAGGGGCGTTTCGCGGCTTCTTCAATGGTGATCAGCTTGTTTTCGTAGCTGCAATGCGCCGGAGCGCTCACCATGTAGAACTTCGCGGGGGTGTCGGCGCTGTCGCTGGAGAAGTGAACCTCTTTATTGCCCTGCGTGATGTACAGGCAGTCTTTGTAGTTCAGGTGATAAGAAACGCCGTCGGCCACCACAGTGCCGGAACCGCCCAGGTTGAAGATGCCGATTTCGCGGCGCTCCAAGAAATACTTCGTGCCGAAGTTTGCCCACACGTCAATGCCTTTGGAGATGGAAACGCTCTCTTTCACGGGCATGCAGCCAAGAACGACCATGCGGTCAACGTGGCTGTATACAGCGACAATTTCGTCCGCTTTATACAAGCCGGAAATCAAAAACTCATCGCGTACTTCTTCGGTGGTATAGCGTTTGAAATCACGCTGGTTGCAGGAATAGCGAATATCCATTTTCTTACCTCTTTTTCAAAATGGCGGGCCCGAAACAAGACCCGCCCGGTTGATTTTTCGGTTTCAGCTTGCGCCAAAATTACGGCTGTTTGCCGATGTAGGCCAAGATGCCGCCGTCCACATACAGAATGTGGCCGTTTACAAAGTTGGAAGCGTCGGAAGCCAAGAATACGGCAGGGCCGGCCAGATCTTCCGGCTCGCCCCAGCGAGCGGCAGGAGTCTTAGCAATAATAAACTGATCGAAGGGATGACGGCTGCCGTCGGGCTGAACCTCGCGCAGAGGTGCAGTTTGAGGAGTGGCAATATAGCCCGGGCCGATGCCGTTGCACTGGATGTTGTGCTCGCCGTACTCGCTGGCAATGTTCTTAGTGAGCATCTTCAAACCGCCCTTAGCAGCAGCGTAAGCGGAAACGGTTTCACGGCCCAGCTCGCTCATCATAGAGCAAATGTTAATGATTTTGCCGTGACCTTTTTTGATCATGGAAGGAATAACGGCTTTCGACACGATGAAGGGAGCATTGAGGTCGACATCAACCACCTGACGGAACTCAGCAGCGCTCATGTCGCACATGGGGATGCGCTTGATGATGCCGGCATTGTTCACGAGAATATCAATCACGCCGACTTCTTTTTCAATTTGCTGTACCATAGCGTTAACAGCAGTTTCGTCGGTGACGTCACACACATAACCGTGAGCGTCAATGCCTTTTTCGCGGTAAGCGGCCAAGCCTTTGTCTACAAACTCCTGCTTAATATCGTTGAATACGATGGTAGCGCCGGCCTCATGAAGTGCGCTGGCGATGGCAAAGCCAATGCCGTAGGAAGCGCCGGTAACCAATGCGATTTTTCCGTTCAAAGAAAACATGCTCATTTTCATCACTCCTGTAAAGAAACATAAACAAAAAGGCGAATATGTATACATTGGTGTGTTCAAAACAGGGAAAAAGAAGTTTTGAACAAGATTTTGAAAACACTTGTATACAAGGAGATAATAGCACGACTGACAGTAAAAAGCAATAGATGAAGCAATAAAATTTTATTTTTGGTACTATTACCGATAAAACAAGGATTTTCTTGTTTGAAATGCAAAAGTGTGCCGCTTGCTTGTGTAAAAACTATGTATACATAGGTGCAGAGTTCCTGTTGAAGTTTTGGCGTTTATCCCGTATAATAAGAGGAAAAGCCATATTCCGAAAAAAGGAGCTTTACCATGAGCGCACCACTGAGTAACCGCGAGATCTACAAAATTTTAGAATCGGAGATTGTCGCCTTAAAAATTGTCCCCGGAGAGGTTCTCACAGAAAACAGCCTGTGTGAGCGATTCAAGGTTTCCCGAACCCCGATCCGAAGCGTTTTGCAGCGCTTGCAGGAAAACAAGTTTGTGCAGATTGTTCCGCACAAGAGCACCACAGTTACGCCCATCAATCTGGAGGTTGCCTCACAGCTAATTTATGAGCGCGTGGCGATTGAATCCATGGTGTTTCGGGATTTTATGCGCATGGCTGCCCCTACGGATGTGGAGAAGGTTCGCTATTCGCTGCATCAGATGGAGGCACTGGCTGAAAAGGCGCAGGATGTGGAACACTTTGAAATTTATGAGTTTCTGAGCTGTGACCATGCGATGCATGAGCTGTGGTTCCTGCGCACCGGCAAGGACGTGCTGTGGCAGCGCATTACAAGGCCGCATCCGGACTATTCCCGGCTGATGCGGCTGGATGTAGTGGGTGCAAAAAACGTTGCAGAGGTTCTGGCCGACCACCAAGAGATGATGCGGATGATTGACACGCGCTCCGAGGCCGGTATTGAGGAGCTGATGGTACGCCATCTTTACGGCAATGTGCGTCGGCTGGGCGGCAAATTGTTTTCCGATGAATACAAAAAATATTTTCAGCCTTTGAATGAGCGGTAACTGAGCGAAAGCGTTTGACACAACCGAGATTCGGCACAATAAGCTGCATTTTGATCAGAACGATCATTTTATTATCAAGGAGGAAATTTGCGATGAAGATTCAGATTTCTGTTGTCAGGGACGGCGAGGTGCTGGCCCAGACACAAGCCGACGAAGTAGCTGCACTGTGCTATGAACAGGCTTACCGGCAAGGGGATGAAATTCGTCTGTACTGCGAAGAGAACATGTATCTCTGGCTGCAGTTAGAGGATAGCTTTGCGCCTGCTTTGGTTTACTGTTATGCGGGGGAGTTTTCCTTCCCGATTCCTTTTGAAGAAAAGCGCGTGTGTTATTCTCAAAAAGCCTTTACAGGCACGCGCCATCTGATTTTTGCCCGCTGTGCTGTCTCTCAGGAGATTGCCGCGCGCCGCAATTTGGCTTTGAACCCGCTCGATCACCACGAAAACAACAGCGTTTTCCCCCACGCGAAAGCAAACGTGGAAACAAGAGGCGAGGCGTGGTTTGCAGCGCGCAACGCCATTGACGGCAACATTGCCAGCGCCGGACACGGTTTGTACCCCTTTGAAAGCTGGGGCATCAACCGCCGCGAGGACGCGGAGCTGACCGTATATTTCGGACGTCCTGTGCGCGTGGATGAACTGGTTGTTACCCTGCGTGCAGATTTTCCGCATGACAACTGGTGGAAAGAAGCGGAGTTTGTGTTTTCCGATGGATCGAAAGAGGTGCTGCATTTTCAAAAAAGCGGCCTGCCGCAGCGATTCGCCGTGCAGCCCCGCACCACTGAGTTTGTGACAATTTGCAATATGAAAAAGGATGAAACCGATCCTTCTCCGTTCCCTGCGCTCACTCAGCTTGAAGTATGGGGGACAGAGGTGTGATTTGCTCCTGTGTGCCGGGCGGCATTATAAAATAAGACGGCCCTTTTTGGGATATGGCAAGGCTGAAACAGAATCCTTATCAGTCCTTTCGGGCGCTCTTTTTGAGTCCGGCATCATTTTTCCGTATAGAAAAAACGCAGTTTCTGCTTTTCTCTTTATGAAAATAAGCCCGTGATGACAGACGATTTCTGTCTGCCGTCACGGGCTTTTTGTCATGCCGGGCAAGGCGCAAAAAAATTTGTTCCGTTTGCCGGAAAGAAAACTCGCTTTGCTGCCTTTTATTTTACATCTGCCTGCGCCAAGACATCTCCCAAAAGCTTAATTCATAACGTGAGCACGCAACAAATATATCGGTTAAATGCTCAAGCTGCTGCTCGGTATAATGTTCGGTCAGGCGGTTCAGCGTGTCCAAAAGCACGACGTTTCCTTCACTGTAAGCGTCGGAGGAATACCCTTGAATCCATGTGCCGTAAAACGGGTCTTCAACGCAGGCTGGGTGCTGCTGCACCATCTTTTTGGCGATAACCTCATAACTGTATGCACAGGAGAGAATCGCGGCGAGGATTTCTGCTTCGCCTTCTTCATACGCCACACGAAGCATGTAGGAGGTATAAGAAAGATTATCGAGCGAACGGCGCGCGGCGGCAATTTCTTCCTGCGTTACGCCGAATTTCGCGAGATACCCGCTGTGAACATCCAGTTCGCCGTTCATCACGGCAATGTACTTAGAAAACAGCTTCACCGTTTCCGGGCTTTTGGCTTTTGCCACGCCGACGGCAAACACTTTGGCGTATTCCTCGAGATATAAATAATCTTGAATGATGTAAAAACGAAATTTTTCCTTGTCGAGAGTGCCGTTTTGAATACCGAGCACAAACGGATGCTCGTTGTAAGCTTGCCAAATGTCTTTTGCCGCATTCATCAATCGTTCTGTTGTTTTCATTGCTGTGCCTCCTTTACAAATTCACCGCATAAGTCAAACGCATGGTTCATCGGGCCTTGCCCTTGTCCTAAATTGAGCATGGCGGAAAGCGCCCCGGAAAGATACTCTTTCGAACGCTGAATCGAAGTTTCTAAGTCATAGCCCTTTGCCAGATTGGCGGCAATGGCAGAGGAAAGCGTGCAGCCCGTTCCGTGGGTGTTCGGGTTGTCAATTCGCTTGCCGTGAAACCATTTGCACTGCCCGTCAGAAAAAAGGACATCGTTTGCATCGTGAATTTGATGGCCGCCTTTCACGAGAACGGCACAGCCGAAGGCGTTTGCGATTTCTTGGGCGGCCAGCTCCATCTCCCGCTCGTTGGAAATAGAGCGCCCGGACAAAATTTCCGCTTCGGGGATATTCGGTGTAATAACCGTTGCCAAAGGCACAAGCAGTTCTTTCAAAGTTTCAATGGCATCCGCTTCAATCAAACGGGAACCGGAAGTTGCAGCCATGACGGGGTCTAACACGATGTTTTCCGCGCGGTAAAAGCGAAGCCGCTCCGCAATCACCTCAATTAAGCCGCAGCCGGAAACCATGCCGATTTTTACGGCGTCGGGGCGAATGTCGGTGAAAATCATGTCAATTTGCTCTTTGAGAAAGTCGGGGGTCGTTTGCGAAATTGCGGTAACGCCGGTGGTGTTTTGTGCTGTCAGTGCCGTGATGGCGCTCATGGCATAAACCTCGTTCATGGTCATCGTTTTCAGATCGGCCTGAATACCGGCGCCTCCGCTGCAATCACTGCCAGCGATCGATAATGCTGTTTTCATGGTAATTCTCCTTTCGTTTCAGCACTATTTTTATCAAGCGACAGAAAGTGGTGCCCCCAATCTGCCGCCGCAAACGGCCGGAATAAGGCCGTCAATCCGTTTTGTTTGCGTTGCATCATGGAGTGGTGCATGGGGCGGTTTGCGCTTTTCCTGCCGCAACCATTTGCTCAGACAGGCTGCGCAGTTCGCGGCATTCCTGCTCAATGTCATCTGCCGCGAAAATGGCGCTCACCAGCGCAACACCGTCTACTCCCGTTTCGGACAGCAAGGAAAGATTGCCTTTTCCGATGCCGCCAATCGCAACGACAGGCACGGTTACCGCCCGGCAGATGTCACGCAGGACATCGAGCGGAACGGCGCTTGCATCCGGCTTCGTAGCAGTGGGGAACATAGCTCCAACGCCCAGACAGTCTGCGCCGTTTTCCACGGCTTGCAGTGCTTCTTCAACGGAATGAACAGAAACGCCAATCATCATCTCTTCGCCTACCAGCTTGCGCACCTGTGCGGCCTGCATATCCTCTTGGCCCACATGAATCCCGTCTGCACCGCAGCGGATGGCGATGTCCACATTGTCGTTGATGAAAAAGGGAACGCCGTATTGTTTGCATAAAGCTTTGATTTCCAAAGCCTCCTCGAAAAAATCTGCTTCGTTCAAGTCTTTTTCGCGCAGCTGTACACAGGTCACGCCGCCTTTCAGCGCGCTTTCCACTTGCTCAATCAAGGTTTGCCGCCCCACCCAAGCACTGTCCGTAACGGCATAAAGCAGCATGTGTTTTTTATCGCACTTCATAGCGAGCCCCTTTCTCCAGTGCTTCGGGGGTCAAACGATAAATAGCGTCGATGATATAGTTGCGATAAGTAGAATTGCCGTCCATTTCGGTGAGGCGGCTGTGGGCGATTTCGCCTGCAAGCCCCATGGCGCATACAGCAGCCGCGGCGGCCTGCAAAGGCTGATTCAGATTGGCGGCAACAAAAGCGGCAGTCAGGGCAGAGAGCTGGCAGCCTGTGCCTGTGATGGATGACATCATGGGATGCCCGTTGCGGATGCAGTAGGCGGTATTCGCGTCGGCAACAATGTCGATTGCTCCGGTAATTGCCACAACGCAGCGGGCTTTTGCAGCAAACGCTTTGGCAAAGGAAACGGCTTCGTCCAAATTTTCCTCGGTGACGCGGTCGGAAACGTCGGCATCAACGCCTTTGGTGGTGCCGGCGCCGACAGCAAGCGTTTTGATTTCAGAAATGTTTCCGCGAATAACCGTAAACTTTACCTGTTCCAACAGCTTGAATGCGGTTTGCGTGCGCAGCGCCGATGCACCTGCTCCCACAGGGTCTAATACTACCGGATGCGAAAGCTCGTTTGCTTTTTTACCGGCAAGCAGCATGGATTCAATGGTTCGGGCGTTTAATGTGCCGATGTTGATGTTCAGCCCGGTGCAAATCGTGGTGATTTCCTCCACTTCATCTTTGTCGTCGGCCATAATGGGGGAAGCGCCGCAGGCAAGCACCATGTTGGCGCAGTCATTCACGGTGACATAATTGGTGATGTTGTGGATTAACGGGCAGGTTTTTCTGACGTTTTCAAACATTTCTGCAAACATTGCATAACTCTCCTTACCTATCGCATATTTCTTTGTTTTTACAAAGCAGCAAAAAAACAGGGGACACGCGCGTGCCCCCTGTAAAAAATCAGCGATATGACTTCCTACGGCGGCATTATCCGCATCAGGTAAAGGGTCGAAGTTAGATGACTTCCTCTCAGCCTGCCGATACAAGCTCCCCTGTTTTGTTTGTCGAAAGTATACACCTTTATCAGACAAAATTCAAGTGTTTTTTAAAAATAGTATAATCTTTTTTCTTTTTTGCGGGAAAAGAGTATCTTGAAAGGGTTTGCCTTTTCTTTCAATTGGAGGGAAATGAGGTCCAGCTGAAACAGCTGGTTTCGATTTTGCTGGACAATGCAATTCGTCACAATCAGCCGAACGGAACGGTTGAGGTGGTTTTAAAAAGAGAGAAAAGGCATGCCGTGCTGTGCGTATCGAATGAAGGAGAGCCCATTCCCGAGCAGCAGCGCGAACGTTTGTTTGAGCGTTTTTATCAGACCGATTCGGCCAGAGCCCACAGCGGACATTATGGGTTGGGGCTTGCGATTGCGAAGGCGATTGTGACAGCACATAAAGGAACAATTGCTGTTCGCTGTCCGGCGGGGAGAATCGAGTTTTGTGTGAGATTTTTGTTAAAACGATAAAGTTCAATGTTCGTTCAATGTTTCCGGGCTACACTGAAACCGTTGAAGAAAGCGCGGCATGGCAAAGCTTTGATAAAACGCAATTTGCCGATGTTCAATGCTTTTGGAATTTCCGAATCAGGAGGTATCAGTAAGATGGTTTTTCAGCCGGACAAGAAAAATAAATACAGTATGCGCGTAGCGGTCCAAAAGATTTTTTGCGTGGTGATTGCTGCCGCGTTGGCGATCAGTCTGACAGCCTGCCAGAAAAATTCAGACGGGGCAGAATCGGCGGTGAGCGCGGCATCGGCATCGACGACCGGTACAACGTATACCGGAACCGTGACGGAAATCAGCGAGGAAAGCATTACCATCAGCACCGAGGACGGCGCGACGGTAACCGCAGCAATGACAAGCGATACGGTAATTGCACGCGGAATGGGACCGGGCGCGGGTAGAGAGCAGCCGCCGGAGGGAACGCCGCCTCAGCAGCCTGGACAGGCAGGCGAAGGGGAGAGCATGGCGCAAAGCGGAGAAACGCCGCCGGAAATGCCGGAGGGTGAGGTGCCTGCCGATATGAGCGGCTCTTCATCCGGCGAAACTCCGCCGGAAATGCCCGAGGGGCAAGCGCCGGATGGAATGGGCGAAGGCATGCCGCAGGAAGAACTGACGGCGGATTCCATTACCGTGGGCGCAAGCGTTACGATTGAAGTAGACGAAAACAATACGGCTATTTCGGTTACACTCTCCGGCGGCATGGGCGCAGGGCCGGGAGGCCCGGGCGGTGGTGCTTCTGAGCCGGAAAGCTATTCTGCTGTGAATGAGTACACGGAAGATACGTCGGTGTCAGATGCGACGCTTACTTCTGAAGGTACCGACGAAAATGCGGTGCTCGTGCAAACGGCAGGTATTACAGCTTCGTTGGACAACGTGAACATTGTGCGCAATTCCGAAGACAGCACTGGCGGCGACAGCTCCAGCTTTTATGGTGTGGGCGCCGCGGCACTCGTAACGGATGGAACGCTGAACATTTCTAATAGCACGATTGAGAGCGATGAGGCAGGCGGTGCGGGCGTGTTTGCATACGGCAGCGGAACGGCCTATGTTTCTGATACAACGATTACCGCTATGCAGAATACCGCAGGCGGAATCCATGTCGCGGGAGGCGGCACGCTGTATGCATGGGATTTGAACGTAGAAACAAACGGGGAATCCTCCGCGGCAATCCGTTCTGACCGCGGAAGCGGAACCATGGTAGTGGGCGGCGGTTCTTATACTTCAAACGGGGTTGGTTTGCCCGCCGTGTATAGTACAGCGGATATTACCGTGCATGATGCGGATTTGACGGCAAACGGCTCAGAGGCAATCTGCATTGAAGGTTTGAACACCATTCGGCTGTTTGACTGCGACCTGACGGGCAATATGAGTGACTTGGAGCAAAATGACTGTACTTGGAATGTGATTTTATATCAAAGCATGTCCGGTGACTCTGAAGTGGGCAACAGCACGTTTGAAATGAGCGGCGGCACTCTCACCGCGAAGAACGGCGGCATGTTTTATACCACAAACACTGAGTCTACCTTTGTGCTGTCTAATGTAAACATTGTCAATGCAGATGACAGCGAATTTTTGCTGAAATGTACGGGCAACAGCAATCAGCGCGGCTGGGGCACGGCAGGGGCAAACGGCGCAGACAGCCATTTTACCGCCATCGAGCAGACGATGGAAGGGGATGTCATTTGGGACTCCATCAGCAAGCTTGATTTTTATTTGACGCAGGGCAGCACTTGGACGGGCGCAATGATTCAAGACGAATCGAATACAGGTGCAGGCGGCGACGGCTATGGCAGCGTGTATATCGATGCGGACAGCACATGGATTGTCACAGGTGACAGTACAGTGAGTGCTTTGTCCTGTGCCGGTACGATGAAAGACAGCGAGGGGAATACCGTATCCGTCGTCGGAACAGACGGCACAGTCTACGTCGAGGGGACAAGTGCGTACACCGTCACAGTAGACAGCTATTCCCACAGCGGCGACGTATCGGGCGCTTCCGCTTTAGACGCTTGGGAGAGCTTTGAAGTGGAAAATCTGAATGCTTGAAGTTAAAATAGAAACAGCATCAAAATAAAAAACAAGGGCTAACCCAAAGCGATCGGGTTAGCCCTTGTTTGTGATTAAAACAAAGAATCATCGAAAAAATAGTCACTTGTTACGCTCTAACCTCTTTTTCAACGGCTTCGAAACGATAATTTTGCTTAGGTGAGACTACCGAAACATTTTATGATAGCTACTTGCTTTCGCCCGTTTACACTTGAAATGAAATAATTGTATTTATCTGTTGGTTTCCATTTGCCTCCAACTATAATTATTTTATCGCTATTGTTAAATATTTCATTGCGAATAAATTTATAGGTATCATTATCAGAAAAATCTAACACAAATGAATATTTCTTACTGGTTACAGGGGCTGTTAAATAAATTTGTTTCTTTTCACTGTCATAGAATCTCTTTTTTACAGTTGCTTCGATGATTCTATTGCCGAAGCAGCCTTTAGGATATCGATATTCGCTTCTGTCATCTAAAAGCATCTCTCCGATTTCCTTATTTCCATACTTAGATTTCACAGGTAAACTTTTACACATGGAATACATTTGTCTGATTGTTCGTGGTGGATGCTTTTGAGGTTCTCCAATACTATGCTCACCGGATTTGTTTGATGCTATAGCAGTATCTGTTAAACCAAATAATGACTCCATAGCTTTATCGTAATCAAATCTTGACTCATCGAATTGATTTTCATCAAACTCAATACTACGCGTTCCGTACAAACAATTCGGAATATGTGGATGCTGAGGTTTTGTTGCTCTGAAATAAGCAGCTTTACTGCCGTCAATTGCACATATGTAAAGTTGTGCGTTACAATCTGCGTTAGGACAATAGAACGCTGTGTTCCTATCTTCTTTTACAGCTTCGTTTGAATAAATTATTTCTTTTCTTTGCTCATCTCTAAATGCATACTTTGCCATATCATTCCCTCCTCAATACGATCTGTTTTTCTTGTTGATTCATACCTTATTGGCTTTCTGTCTTTCAGATTTAACAATTGGCCATTAATTCAGTCTGGCTCATTTTTACACATAACTCAAACCTTATTTTTTGAAATTTATAGATATTTGCTTCTGCACCCTTGATAGTAATACTATACATTCCACATGCTTTGTTTTCGGGAATAAATCAACAGGCTGGATGATATTGATTTCATAATGATTCTCTGTTAAAAACGCTGCATCGCGCGCGGCGGTGGCGGCGTTACAGCTGATCATCACGATGCGTTGCGGCTTCATGGCTAATACCGCACGCAAGGTGGCGTTATCGCAGCCCTTGCGCGGCGGGTCAACAATGACGACATCGGGACGCAGACCTTCCTGTGCCAGCATCGCCGCGGCCTTTTGTGCGTCGGCGCAATGAAATTCTGCGTGGTGGACGCCCATGCGGTGGGCGTTTCTTCTTGCGTCCTCAATCGCCTCGGGCACAATTTCCACGCCAATCAGGCGCTCGCATTGGTGCGCCATCGACAGGCCGATGGTGCCCGCGCCGCAGTATAAATCAAGCAAGGTTTCACTGCCGGTCAGCTGGGCAAACTCTGCTGCTTTCGCATACAGCAAGTTTGCGCCCTGTGTATTGACTTGATAGAAAGACAGCGGGTTCAGTGCGACGGGAACCCCGGCCATTTCATCGCGCAGGACACCGCTGCCCCAAAGCGTGATGCACTCCGACCCCAATACCACATTGGTGTTTTTCTCGTTGATATTTAAAACGACGGAATCAATCTCGGCAAAAGCGCTTGTAAGAGCACGGCAAAATTCTTCGCATTGCGGGAAAGTGCGCCCGTTTGCCACAAGGCACACAAGCACTTTTCCCGTGGTGACGGCATGGCGCAGGTAGAGGTGGCGTGCAAAACCCGTTCCGGTGCGTTCATCGTAAGCGCGCACGCCAAACTGCGTCAAAAGACTGCACGCAAAACGAGTGATGTCGTTGAGCAGTGACGGTTGGAGCAAACAATCGTCACATGGAATGACCCGGTGACTGCGCCCGGCGTAAAAACCGGCGCGAACAGCACCGGTTTCATCTTCATACAAGGGATATTGAACTTTATTGCGGTAGCGCTCCGGGGAAGGAGAGAGCAGGCAGGGCTCAACCAGATGGGTAATGCCGCCCAACCGACGCATGGCATCTGCGACGAACTGCGTTTTTGCGGCAAGCTCATTTTCATAAGTGATGTGCTGAAAATCGCATCCGCCGCAGCGCCCGAAAATGGGGCAGCCGGGCACGGTTCTGCCGGGCGCGGGAGTGTGCAGTTGATGGATAATGCCGAATGCATACGTTTTGCAAACCTTGACGATGCGAACCTCCGCCTCGTCGCCCGGCGCGGAAAACGGAACGAAGACAGCTTGTCCTTCAAAGCGGCCTACGCCGTTTCCGTCGCTGGAAAGAGAATCAATATGCAGGGAAATGATTTGATTTTTTTTCAGGTTCATGGCAGGTCCTTTCCAAAGGCGAAATCAAATGACAATCATTATAGGAAAAAAGCTTCATTCAGGTTTCGTCAGAAGTTTCATGCGAGACCGACAGGGTGGACAGGTAGCGGCTGGGCGGTACGCCTTTGTTCTTTTTGAATACGCGCGAGAAATAAAATTGATCGAAAAAGCCCACGGAAACGGCAATCTCCGCGATGGAAAGCTCAGAGTTTTTCAGTAAATAGCACGCCTCGCTGATGCGGTAATTGGTGAGGTAGTCGATTGGAGATTGGCCGACATTGCTCATAAAAACGCGGTACAAGTGGCTGCGGGAAACGCCCACGGCTTTTGCAATGTCGTCAATACTGATATCGTGCGAGTAGTTAAACTGGATATATTTAATTGCGTTGATGACATACTGTGAGCTGGAACTGGACACGCGCGGAGAAGCTTCCATCGCTTCTTTCATCAGTTCTGCAATAAACAGATACAAGTAGCCAACCATCAGCGCTTCGTTGCGAGGGTCCGGGCCGCGCGAAAGGAAAATATTAAATACGGCATCTTTTACTTTTTCTGTATTTTTGCAATGATGCACAGGACAGTGTTCACTGAAAGGCAGCTGCTGCACCAGCTTATTGGCACATGCGCCGTTGAAGCCGACCCAATAGTATTCCCATGGATCTTCAACATCGGCGGAGTAGGTAATCAGCTGATTGGGCTTTGCAAGAAAAATGTCGCCGGCGCTCAGCTCAAAAACCGTGTCATTCAGCGTGTAAGTGCCTTTGCCCCGCGCAACGTAATGAATGAGATAATGGTCGCGGATGCCGGGCCCCCAGGTATAGCCGCGCTCACAGCTTTGCAGCCCGCAGTTAAAAATAGAAAGCTCAACATTATCGGTATAATTTTGTTTGAACGATTGTTTATAAGTATTCGGCATGATTTTTTCCTCAATGTGTCATAAAACAAGAACTCTTGATGCGCCTGGCAAGCGATGTTTTCCCCGGCGCGAAAAGTACGGTGTGTTTTTGATAAAGTTATTATAATGTATTGTAACAAGAAATTCAACAAAAGTCCATAGATGAAATAGAGAACCATCAAAATAAGGCGAAAGGTTTTATCGGAAATTTAAAAAGTTGGGCTTGCTTTTTTGTTTTCAATATGATACTGTATTAAAGTGAAAAATCGAAAAGGTGCGCAGAATGTGCCGCAGTGCACGCGGCGCAGGAATACGGAGGAACACAAATGCCGAACCGAATGAAAAAAGAAACGATGGATGAATTGTTCCGCGCAATTCTCAGCTTGAACACGATAGAGGAATGCTATGAGTTTTTTGAGGATTTATGCACCATGAAGGAACTGGCTGACATGGCTCAGCGTGTAGAAACGGCGCAGATGCTGCTGGAAGGGAAAACTTACGAGCAGATTGTAAAATCGGTGGAAATCAGCACGGCAACCATCAGCCGCATCAATCGCTGCATTCAGTATGGCAGCGGCGGCTACGAGAAAGTGCTCTCCCGTATTCATAAGCCTGCTCAAGATGATAAAACGTCCGCAGCCACAAATACATAATGAAGTTTTTTTGCAAAAGCTGAAATTTTGATTTTAGAAGGTGCAGACAAATGAATGCGATGATGGCGGTTGTCCTATTGGCTGCCGGAATTCTTTTTTTGATTCTCGGCTGGCAAATTTGGAAAAAGGAAAAAATTACGCTTCTTCACGACTATCACTACGCTAAAGTAAAGCCGGAAGACCGAAAAGCCTATACCGGTGCGATGGGGAAAGGGCTCAGCGCGATGGGAATCGGAATGATTGCCGGCGGTGTCATGCAGCTCACGCAATATGAAGCGATTGGCTGGTATTTGCTCGGCACCGCATTTGCCGTGGGGCTTGCGGTGATGATTTACGCTCAGATGAAGCATAACCGCGGTATTTTTTAGTATGCAAGCAGCAGCGCCGCTCTTTTAAAAACCTTTTGCTGACAAAAAGGCGTCAGCAGAAGGTTTTTTTCTTTTAAGCAAGGAAATGAGAAGAAAAAAGTGCGAAATGCACTAAATTTGAAAAAAACAGCAAAATGACGATTTTTTCAGAAAGTTTTTATTGACATGCACAGAAATTGCGTGTAAACTAATAACTGTTGTGTTAAGGCGCAGGCTCTGTCTGCCCGCACAGCAAAAAATTTTTTATATTTGAGGAAAGGAGGAGAACCATGCCTACTTTTAACCAGCTCGTGCGCAAAGGTCGTGAGGTCCTGGTGAAAAAATCGACAGCTCCGGCTCTTTTGAAGTCCTACAACTCTCAGAAGAAAACCTATTCCGATGCCAGCAGCCCGCAAAAGCGTGGTGTTTGCACCGCTGTTCG
This sequence comes from Candidatus Ruthenibacterium merdavium, assembly GCA_019119935.1. Classification (GTDB taxonomy): domain Bacteria; phylum Bacillota; class Clostridia; order Oscillospirales; family Ruminococcaceae; genus Ruthenibacterium; species Ruthenibacterium merdavium. Next base: position 30,817 of record DWWA01000033.1, read on the forward strand.
TACCATGACCCCGAAGAAACCGAACTCTGCTCTGCGTAAGGTTGCCCGTGTAAAGCTCTCCAATGGTATCGAAGTTACTTCGTATATCCCCGGTATCGGCCACAATCTGCAGGAGCACAGCGTCGTACTGATCCGTGGCGGCCGTGTTAAGGACCTTCCCGGTGTGCGTTACCACATCATCCGTGGTACTTTGGATACACAGGGTGTTGCTAACCGCAGCCAGGCCCGCTCCAAGTACGGTGCGAAGCGCCCCAAGGCCGGTGCCAAAAAGTAATTTAAAAATCTGTTATGTATGTTTCGCCGCATAAAGGCTTGTATATAAATCAACCTTTTCGCGGCAGCTTACGGGAGTTTTAAATACTTTCGAGTACCGATGATATCATTCTATGAAGGAGGGAAGAAAGATGCCCAGAAGAGGTAATATTGCTAAGCGCGATGTTCTTGCTGATCCTATCTACAATTCCAAGATGGTGACCCGCCTCATCAACAACGTGATGTATGACGGTAAAAAAGGCGTTGCGCAGAAAATCGTTTACGATGCATTCGAAATCGTGAAGGAGAAAACCGGTAACGACCCCCTCGAGAGCTTCGAGAAAGCTTTGGAGAACATCATGCCGGTTTTGGAGTGCAAATCCCGTCGTGTCGGCGGTGCAAACTACCAGGTTCCGATGGAGGTTCGTCCTGCCCGTCGTGAGACTTTGGGTCTGCGCTGGCTGACCACCTACTCTCGTGCCCGCAGCGAGCGCACTATGTGCGAGCGTTTGGCCGGCGAGATCATGGATGCCTGCAACGGCAACGGCGGCGCTTGCAAAAAGCGCGAGGATACTCACAAGATGGCTGAGGCTAACAAGGCCTTTGCTCACTACAGATATTAATATCTGTGTCTTTACACTTTTAGGAGGGTACTATGCCTAGAGACGTTTCTCTTCAGATGACAAGAAACATCGGCATTATGGCTCACATCGACGCCGGTAAAACTACCACCACCGAGCGTATCCTGTTCTACACAGGCATCAATCACAAGATTGGTGAAACGCACGACGGCGCTGCGACGATGGACTGGATGGCACAGGAGCAGGAGCGTGGTATCACGATTACTTCTGCTGCTACCACTTGTTACTGGAGCCACACCGAGTTTTTGCATGATCCGGCTCTTGCCAAAAAGAACAGACACAGAATTAACATCATCGACACACCGGGTCACGTGGATTTCACCGTAGAGGTGGAGCGTTCCCTGCGTGTGCTGGACGGTTCTGTTACTGTCATGTGCGCAAAGGGCGGCGTGGAGCCGCAGTCTGAGACTGTTTGGCACCAGGCCAACAAATATCACGTTCCTCGCATGATTTACGTCAATAAGATGGATATCATGGGCGCAAACTTCTATCGTGTTCTGGACATGATTAAAGAGCGTCTGAAAGCCAATGCTGTGCCCATTCAGCTGCCCATTGGCAAAGAGGAAACCTTTAAAGGCATCATCGACTTGCTCGAGATGCAGGCTTATATCTACTACGATGATCTTGGCAAGGATATTCGCACAGAGCCGATTCCTGAGGATATGATGGAGCTGGCAAATGAGTATCACGACAAGATGATCGAGGCCATCGCCGAGGGCGATGAGGAGCTGATGATGAAGTATCTGGACGGCGAAGAGATCACCATTCCGGAGATCAAGAAAGCCATCCGTAAAGAAACCATTGCGAACACCATCGTTCCCGTGGTTTGCGGTACTTCTTACAAGAACAAGGGCGTACAGAAACTGCTGGATGCCATTGTTGACTATATGCCGGCTCCGACCGACATCGAGGACATCAAAGGTGTCAATCCCGAAACAGAAGAAGAGGAGACCCGTCCTTCTGACGACAAAGCTCCCTTCGCTGCTTTGGCATTTAAGATTGCTACCGACCCGTTTGTCGGTAAGCTGTGTTTCTTCCGCGTGTACTCCGGTACCGTTGAGGCGGGCAGCACCGTTTACAACTCCGTAAAGGACAACCGTGAGCGTATGGGCCGCATCCTGCAAATGCATGCGAACCACCGCACGGATATCGAAGTGTGCTACGCCGGTGATATCGGCGCCGCAGTTGGTCTGAAAAACACCACTACGGGCGATACGCTGTGCGATGAAAAGCACCCGATCATTTTGGAGAGCATGGACTTCCCCGAGCCCGTTATCCGCGTAGCCATCGAGCCCAAGACCAAAGCTGGTCAGGAGAAGATGGGTATTGCGCTGGCAAAGCTGGCTGAAGAAGATCCCACCTTCAAAACTTACACCGACGACGAAACCGGACAAACCATCATCGCGGGTATGGGTGAGCTTCACTTGGAGATCATCGTTGACCGTCTGCTGCGTGAGTTCAAGGTGGAGGCAAACGTTGGTGCGCCGCAGGTAGCTTATCGCGAAACGATTCGTCGTGCCGCTGATCAGGATACCAAATATGCCCGTCAGTCCGGCGGTAAGGGCCAGTACGGTCACGTTAAGATCAAGCTGGAGCCGAACGAGCAGGGTAAAGGCTATGAATTTATCAATGCCGTGGTTGGCGGTGCCATTCCGAAGGAATTCATCGGCCCCATCGACCAGGGTATTCAGGGAGCCATGCAGGCAGGCGTTTTGGCCGGATATCCCGTTGTGGACGTCAAGGTCACGCTGTATGATGGTTCTTACCACGAGGTTGACTCCTCTGAAATGGCGTTTAAGATCGCCGGTTCTATGGCGTTCAAAGAGGCGATGCGCAAAGCTGACCCCGTCATTTTGGAGCCCATCATGAAAGTTGCGGTTATTGTACCCGACGAGTATATGGGCGACGTTATCGGCGATGTCAACTCTCGCCGCGGACAGATTCAGGGAACCGAGGCCCGCAGCGGCTCTCAGCAGATCGATGCGCTCGTTCCGCTGTCCAACATGTTCGGTTATGCAACCGACCTGCGCAGCAAAACGCAGGGACGCGGCCAGTACTCCATGGAGCCCAGCCACTATGCTGAGGTGCCCAAGAGCATTGCCGAGTCCATCATGGCAGGCCGTGTGAAAAAAGAAGGTTAATCCCTTCTTTTTTCACAGCTTGTCCGCAGAAAGCTCTTGATTTTTCAAGATCTTTTTAGTAAAATGACCTTAAAGCGTAAGGTCTTATAAAAAGGAGGATAATTCCAATGGCAAAAGCAAAATTTGAACGTTCCAAGCCGCACGTTAACATTGGTACCATCGGTCACGTTGACCACGGCAAAACGACTCTGACTGCTGCAATCACGAAGGTTTTGGCAATGAAAGGTGACGCTGAGTTCACTGATTACGCCAACATCGATAAGGCTCCCGAGGAGCGCGAGCGCGGCATCACGATCAACACTTCTCACGTTGAGTACGAGACTGACACTCGTCACTATGCTCACGTTGACTGCCCGGGTCACGCCGACTACGTTAAGAACATGATCACCGGTGCTGCTCAGATGGACGGCGCTATCCTCGTTGTTTCCTCTGCTGACGGCCCCATGCCCCAGACTCGTGAGCACATCCTGCTCTCCCGTCAGGTTGGCGTTCCCTATATCGTTGTGTTCATGAACAAGGTTGACCAAGTTGACGATCCCGAGCTGCTGGATCTCGTTGAGATGGAAATCCGTGACTTGCTGAGCGAGTACGACTTCCCCGGCGACGACACTCCCATCATCAAGGGTTCTGCTTTGGGCGTTCTGGAGTCTTCTTCTACCGACATCAACGCTCCCGAGTACAAATGCATCCTTGATTTGATGAATGCAGTTGACGAGTATATCCCGACTCCGGAGCGCGACGACGCGAAGCCCTTCTTGATGCCGGTTGAGGACGTGTTCACCATCACTGGCCGTGGTACTGTTGCTACCGGTCGTGTTGAGCGCGGTGTCATCAAAGTTGGCGAAGAAGTTGAGATCGTTGGTCTGCGCGAAGAGAAGCAGAAGACCACTGTTACCGGTTTGGAGATGTTCCGCAAGCTGCTGGACTTTGCTCAGGCTGGTGATAACGTCGGCGCTCTGCTGCGTGGTGTTACCCGTGAGGAGATCGAGCGTGGTCAGGTTCTGTCCAAACCCGGTTCCATTCATCCCCACACCAAGTTCCAGGGTCAGGTTTACATCCTGAAAAAGGATGAGGGCGGCCGTCACACTCCGTTCTTCAACAACTATCGTCCCCAGTTCTATTTCCGTACCACCGACGTTACCGGTGTTATCTCTCTGCCGGAAGGCGTTGAGATGTGCATGCCCGGCGATAACGTCACCATGGACGTTGAGCTGATCACCCCGATTGCTATCGAGGAAGGTCTGCGCTTCGCTATCCGTGAGGGTGGCCGCACTGTTGGTTCTGGCGTTGTTTCCAAGATCAACGAGTAATTTTTAAGATTACGCTTTCCCGCCGTTTGGTTTTGCCAAACGGCGGGTTTTTGTTCTTTACAGTGAATTGCAAACAGGAGAGTTCCAGTAACGCGATTGCGAGGAAACAGGCGGTTAACCTGTGTTTAGGCGATGCGGTGCAAAGTGAAAACATGTAGGTTGAAAAGAAGGGGAATTGATGATTGTCAGTGCAAGCAGAAGAACGGATATACCGACTTATTATTCAGACTGGTTTTTCAACAGAATCAAAGCAGGTTATGTTTTGGTTCGAAATCCGATTAATTTTCATCAGGTAAGTAAAATAAGCCTTTCTAAAGATATTGTGGACGGAATTGTTTTTTGGACTAAAAACCCAATTCCGATGATGGGGCGGCTTGGCGAAATAAAAGATTATCCTTACTATTTTCAATTTACTTTAACAGCCTACGGAAAAGATGTCGAGCCCAATATTCCCTCGAAATATGAGTATATCATTCCTGCTTTTCAACAGTTATCACGCCAAATAGGAAAAGAAAGAGTCGTTTGGAGATATGATCCCATATTTTTAAACGATATTTATACCATGGAGTACCATTGCCGCTACTTTGAAGCGCTTGCCAATCGGCTGTATCCGTATACGAATCAATGTACTGTAAGCTTTATTGATTACTATCAGAAAACACAGCGAAATACAAAGTCGCTGCATATCGTTGAGATGTCACTTGACCAAAAGCTTGAACTGATGGGGAAATTTTCTTTTATTGCATCTAAATACGGTTTAACCATGGATACCTGTGCGGAAGAGATTGACCTTAGTCAATTTGGTATTCGGCATGCACATTGCATTGATAAAAGACGTTTGGAAAAGATAGGCGGATTTGCTCTTAATCTTGAAAAGGATAAAAATCAACGTTTAGAATGCGGCTGCATGGCAAGTGTTGATATTGGCATGTATCATACTTGTAAAAACGGATGTTTGTACTGCTATGCGAATGTCAACGATAAAACCGCTTATAAAAACTTTGAAAAACATAATAAAAATTCTCCGCTGCTGTATGGTGAATTAACGGCAGAAGATGTCGTAAAGGAGCGAAAGCTGACTTCTTGTCAAAACGGTCAATTACAATTCTTTTGATACTTTTCAATCGCAAGAGGGAACCTAGCGACATCTTAACCGCACGTTAATTTTTGGGCGAAAAAGTTTCACATGCTTCAATAGCAAATCCTTTCTGACATTGTTATAATTAAGTCGTAGAAAAACGGTGCATGAGGAGGATTTGAAATGAAAATGAATGAAGGCATTCGCTATTTTCGATTGCAGAAGAATTTCACTCAAGAGCAGGTTGCCAATCGTCTTGGCATTACGGCGCCTGCCGTCAATAAGTGGGAAACGGGGGATTCACTTAGATAAAGATACCACATCAATCCCACGCTGGCTTTTGCTCAACCGATACAGCCGGAGGGCTGGATAACAAGAAAAGGCGGTATGCGCCCCGTGGAGGGGTAGCGTACCGCCTTTTCTTGTGGGGGGTTCCAAAGGGGGCAACGCCCCCATTTGGCACACGACTTTGC
>DWWA01000034.1 GCA_019119935.1 Candidatus Ruthenibacterium merdavium
GGCAAGCCGATTTCCTCAATCAGCGGCAAAACGGTCACTTCACACTTGGCTTCCTTGCCATCCTTTGTTTTGGCAGTTACGGTTGCCTTGCCGCTCTCTTTTGCTTCCAGCATTCCATCCGCGCCGATGCTCACCGCGTCGCCGCTCGCCGTCCATGTGATGCCCGCTGCTTCAATCGCCTTTTGCTCCGCCGCATCGTCCAGCTCCTGCGCACTGAATACATAACCAAGTTCCATTGACTGGCTCTCGCCGGCGGCAATCTCCAGACTTGCCGGCAGGGTCAGTCCGTTCACCGTCGCCCCGCCGCAGCCCGTCAGCATCACTGCCATCGCAATCCCTACCGCCGCAATCTTCCATTTCTTCATATCTATCTGTTTCCTCCTTCACTTGTTCCATTAAAACTCATGATGTGTCCAAAGACTGATAATTTTCACTGTCTGCTCTGCCTCTAAAACCTCATAAACAAGCCGATGCTTGATATTGATTCTACGGGAATATGCCCCTTGAAGATTTCCTATCAATTTTTCATATGGCGGTGGGCTTTGGCAAGGATCTTCCCGCAACACTTCAATCAATGCCTTCGCCTTTTTATCCAAATTCGCAGCCTTTAATTTGGGGATGTCTGCCACAGCCTTTTCGGTGTAAACGATTTTGTACACTACCATTCCACCTCATTTTCCGGCAAACACTCCTCAAGTGGAGTGTTTAGCCCCTCAATAATCTTTTCCCGCTGGGACGGAATAGAAGAAAGATATACCGTTTCCATCAGGCTGTTATAATCTTCCTCACTGAGAATCACGGCATTTCCGTCCTTGGTGCTAACATTGACCGGCTCATTGTGCTTGATGGTCTGTTCCAGAATATTGAAAATATTTTTTCGGAAGTTGGTGATGTTTGTATTCATCATAACTCTCATCTCCTTATATGTACATAATAGCGTACATATAACTTTTTGTCAATATCTTTCTGAAACTTTTTAAATCATAATAAGCGTAAAACACTAAGTTGTTTTAGACTTAGGATTTTAATGTTGAAGCATCAAAACGCCTTCGCTCTTATTCTGAATAAAAAAATCCGTTATCACGTTTATAAAGGTTTTCTTCATATAAAGTTTGGTAGGAATCTTCCATTATTTTTTCATAACAGTATGTTACCGCCTTACAGTCAGATAAGCTGTTGTGAGCACTTTCGCCGTTCCAATCATAACCAAAAAAGGCCGCGCAAGTAGATAAACTTTTGAGTTTGAAATCCGAATTACCCTTGCAGAAATCACCATAAATAGCCGCAAAAACAAAAATTAAATCCTCAATCTCCGTTTTGTCATTAAAAACCGCGCCATAGTGTACTAAAAACGGATAGTCAAAATCATTAATATTGTATCCCACAACACTTTTTGCCTGTGCAAGCAGCTTATTCAGTTCTGGTAAAATCTCATGAAAATACGGGGCGTTTTGAACCATTTCCTTTGTTATATAATTTACCCTTCTCGCTTCCGGCCAATCTTCCGTGAAGTACGGCTTAACATAGCTGTTGAGTAATACTTCTCTGGTATTTACATCCACAACAGAGACTTGAAGGATTTCATCATTCCAAAATTCAAGCCCAGTTGTTTCAATGTCAATCGTGATTTTAAGAGTGGGAACAATCCCTTTGTACTTTTCTGCATCAAGTTTTCCCTGTCGCTCACATAATACCAAGAATTCGTTTTGGCGCTTCTCTCGTTCTCTTTTCTCCTTCTCTTTTAATCGCCGTTCTCTGCGTTTGTTTCGCTCAGCTTCACGGTAAGGAAAAAGTTCTTTTTCACTTGCTTTGCGCACATCCGTCGAATCAAAATACACATACTGCTTAGAATAATAATGGTTAGGATACATCACTACCCCTGTATTCCTGGAAACCGGGATAAACCCTTGTTTCAGCCATTGTTTTTCCGTCTTATAATTTGATTTTTGCTTTTCTGAAAGTGAAGAAAAAACTTGAATCTTCACATGTAGCTCCTCCATTTCATCACATTGCTGTACATATTATTTCTCTTTTTCTGTTTTAAAAAATTTACCTATATTACAAGATTTTAACCTAATACTTCGTCTTGTTCTCAGCGGTTACTTTTAAATGAACCTGTATAGGGTGCTCAATACTACCCAGTTTAAGGGGCATGTTAAAATCCAAAGATAGGACTGCTTGGAGGGGTGCGTCCTGTGACTGAAAGTCAGGGTTTTGCATAACAAGAGAAATATTCTCCAGCAAGTAAATCAGATCGCCCTTTTTATCATATTTTATCAGCTGACCGGACTGATAGTGTACCGACAGCATTTCCTTGAGCTGTGCGACGACGTCGGAGTCAGCCATCAGTGCGTGCCATCCTGCGCCATCCGAATTTGAATAAGCCCCATGATAGGATTCGCGTTTAGACTGATAGGTCTGTTCTGTCTGCCTTGTAACGGCTGTCAAGGCGGCCTTTTCCATTGCTGAGTGAACCGTCTTGACCGACATAATGGCCGAATAGTTTTGAAACAGCGCAGAAATCAATGCCAAAGCAAAGATAACCCCAAACAGCCCCAAAAACAAAGAAGCGCCGCCTTGGTTATTCTGCAAATGCCTTTTCATGTTTCACCTCATTTATAATAAAACTCGCTTGTACCCGAACGACGTACATTTAGCGTAATTTCATACACAGGGAAGTTATAGAGCTTCATTTCATGGGAAGCCGATAAGTGTAGCTTAATATCACTGTTCAGCTGTACACGCTGTGTTCCCGAAAGGTACTCTGTTCCTTCCCAGCTTACAAAAAAATTCAGCTCTGTATCCTCACGGAGCGATTCAATCTGCGCATTCAAATCAGTGCGCCCTGACAGTTCAGCACTACGCATCAACTTATCAGCGGCATTAGATAAATCACTATGCGCTTTAAAGACCGCTGCAATTTGCAGCAGAAAGAGCAGTGCAACAATCAGCCAAAAGGCAGCAACCAAAACAGAAAGAAAACTGGCATCTCCACGGTTGCTTTTTAATATATTTCCTATTTTTTTCATCCGAACAAATCCCCGCTTTTTACGCTTAAATCAATCAATAAAACACCGAAAATCAGAATAAAGCAACCGACTAAAAGAAACGCTGATCCGATGGTGAATTTCGGCTTCAACTCCAATGCCTTCTTCTTTTGTCTTGTCAATTCACTTTGGCGAATTGCCTGTGCAAGCAGCTGAAAATACGTTGCTTCGTCGTTGCCGCGCGTCACTCCAATTAATCCACGCACGACAGAGGACATGTGGCTGGAGCAGACACGGTATTCCAATCTTAATAAAGCCTGTTCATAGCTTCCCGATTGCATATCCAAAATGGTTGTACTCAATTCTTTTTTTAATTCAGAACCGGCATAGGGCAGATAATTTGTCATCATGCGAACGAGATCACGCTGTGCAGAAAGTTCTACCAATATAGCAGCGATAAAGTCAGGGAGTTCTCTTTCAATGGCTTCCTTGCGGCGCCGCACCGCCTGCTCCAAATTCTGATATTCTTCCAAATAAACGATAAAGGGTGATACCGGAATAAGGAGAAGGAACGGCTTAAAAAATAGACTTCCGACAACCCCCGCAAAGCACAAAAAAGTTATTTTCAAACAGCAGCCTGCCAAATACAGCTCGGCAGTACGCTGTTTTTTATCCTGCTCAAGAATCGGCTGAATTTTTTCTGTGAGCATAGGAAAAAACGGCATTTGTGAGAGCCATGCGCCTAAATGATTTTTCAGATACTCTGCAAAGTGTTTTGGTTTAAAAAGACGCTGCGTGCGGTACAGCGCAGCGGCCTGAGCTGCACTCGGTATTTTCAAAAAAACGGCAAGCAGAAGATAAACTGCTGAGGCCAGCGCACAGGCAGTCAGAAAATAAAATATCATCACAAACAATCACTCCTTTGAAAGTGCACGCTGATAAGCAAAAAAGATGAAACCGCAGGAAACAAAGACCCCCATCAAAAAGGCGGCAATCAGTAGCTTTCCGCCTGTGCTTCGCAATAGAATTTCCTGCCAATCCTGATTGACAATACATAAAAAGAACGGCATTGCAACAGAAATCGCCAACATCAAAAGATAACTTCTCCTGGCATCCTCCAAAATGGTATTGACTTCTGCTTCGACGGCGCGCATATCAGCGAATTTGTCTAAAATTTTTGTTAGATTTTTCTTCATATTGAAGTTTGTTTGGGATTGCACCAAAACGTCGATCCATTCATGAAAAATGCGGTTATGAATCGTAAGTTTCATTCCTTCCAATGCATCCGTTACACTCGAATCAACATGGGTAACCTCAAACAAAAAATGCTCAAATACCTGTTTGAGCGGCGAGGGCAATTGTGTCACATTTTCTTCGACGGCCTGAATCAAGGTTCCGCTTCCCCGCAGATAGCTGCTTGTAATGCTGTTCAGCGATGGTTCCAATGTGGCATTTAATTGTTTTTCTTTGTAAAGCCAGTAAAGTTTAACTGCCATCATCGGAAAAAAGGCAAACGAACCGCTGAGAACCGCAGACAAGAAATAGTTTTGCAGAAGGTGTCCGATTGCAAAACCCAAAAAGGCAAATGCAGCAGAGCCTAAATAAATCAGCCACATTCCTCCCGGAATTTCATAAACAGATAAAATTTGCTTCATTTCCATCAACTGCTTAACGATAAAGTTACGGTTTGAATCGTCTGCCCGTGAAATTTTTCGTTTTAAAGAGATTTTGGGGCTTACTTTCAAAAGAGCACTCAGGTCTTTGATCTGCACTCCAAATAAAAGAAAAAATGCAATACATAAGAGAAAGAATACAACTACCATCACGCTCATCAGCACTCCTTTTGAAAGACATTCAGCCAGTGTTTCTCAATCCCGTTTTCCTTCATTTGCTGTAAAAGCCGATTGGAAACACAGCTGCCTTTTTGAATCAGCCCTTGCACCGTTTCCGCATTTTTTTCAATTTGAAAACGATATAGCTCTTTCATTTGAATCTGACCATCCGTATATTCTGCTTCGCAAATTGTCAAAATTCTGCGTGAATTATCTTTCAGCTTTTTCATGTAAACCGTAATCGGAAAGGCACGGACAGCAAGCTGTGTCAACAGCTCCTCATCCATGTTCGGATACTTCATTTTGCACAAAGAAACAAGACGGAAATATGTATCTTCACAGGAATTGGCATGTGTTGTTGTAATCACTGCATGGCCTGTATTGGCGGCGTTGATCGCCTGCATTGCCTCAGCACCTTTGCTTTCACCAACCGCAATATAATCAGGATTCATCGTCATCATGGTTTCCAACAGCTTTTCTTGTGTAACACTGTGCTTTTCATCGTCAGACAAACGTGTTTGCAAATGCACTACATTATTTTTGACGGTATTATCATCATCACGGTATACACAATCAAATTCTCTTGTACCCTGCTCAACGGTGAGCAAGCGTTTGTCTTTTGGTACATGCTTGAGGATATAGCTCATCAGCGTGGTCTTGCCGCTGCCTGCGCTGCCCGCAATACAAATAGATGTGCCGTGTCGATACGCTTCTCGCAAGAAATCAATCATTTCTTCATTGCAGGTTTTGCCAACAATGAAATCCTCTCTTGACAGATTGGATGCTGTAATTTTTCGAATGGATACCGCACAAGCCGCATCTTCATCCACAATATCAAACCCCACAGCCGTAACACGGATATTTCCTGTTAGGTGTCCCACTTGAATACACTGACTGTTATCCCATACCATATTACTTTGAAGTAAAAGGCGTTTGATAATATCCACTGCATGCTGCGGTGACAGAAAGTGCCTGCCGGGATAGGTATTTCCGCTTGTATCGGTGACTTTTACATCATCCCAGCGGTTGACATTGATTTCTTCCACATCGTCCCGTTTCAAATATTGGCTTAAAACAGAAAAACCCTGCATTTCATCCAGCAGCGCCTCACAAAGAAGCTCTGTTTCCTTTGAGCTATTGGCAAAATGGTTTTGATTTACGAAATGCCGAACGTAGCTTTCCAGCATTTCCGGCTCAGGCTCGGACGAAAAGACTTGGCTAATATAAGCCTGTGTTTTTTCCAGTATTTCCTTAAAAGTCATGCGCGTTCTCCTTAAAAGAAAAGCAGCCGCTTCTCATACACGGCTGCTTTGTTTTGTTATGTTAAATTCTCAGTTTTCCGATTTTCAAAATACACCTCTACGGCGCTTATGATATAGTCGAGCAATTCCTTTTTATCAAGTCCCGGAGGAATGCAATGTTCAATCTTACCGATGGGAACTTTAACACTTTGTTCAGATGCCGGTTTTTTAGGAAATAAAATTGCCTCCATGCTTTTCAAGCGCAATTCTCCCTTTTGGGCTTCCTCCTTTAACATACGAGCTTTTGATTCAGTTACGGTTGTTTTGTGGTGCATTTCCAAAAGCGTCAGCAAGTCCTCCTGCTCATGCCCGGACAGGAAAGAAAGCTCCACACCGCAGACAAAGCTGATGCCGCCATCATCTACCAACCTTAAAAACTCCGGTATAAGGTTATTCAGGCGTTTATACCGCTGAATCGTTCTGATGTTATCGCCCGTCACCTGTGAAATCACAGCACTTGTCCTGTTCTGATCCAAATGCTTATTTGCCGACGCCTTTTCAATTCGCAAGTAGGCCGCAGCACGTTCACTCGGCTTCAGGCTTCTGCGCTGACCAAGGTTTGTGGAATCAAACATAATGACGGCAGCGTCTTCATCCAGCTGCTCCACAATCGCAGGAATTTGCAAAAGCCCTGCACGGCGGGAAGCTTCTGATCTTCGATGTCCGGCAAGAATGGTATACCTGCCGTTTTCTTTTTTCAGAACATGAATTGGCTCCATCACACCGTGTTCCCGGAT
>DWWA01000035.1 GCA_019119935.1 Candidatus Ruthenibacterium merdavium
TAACGCACCTCCAGCGTTTCGCGGTTGTAGCGCGCGCCTTTGCAAACTTCGCACGGAACATAGATGTCCGGCAAAAAGTGCATTTCAATTTTTAAAATGCCGTCGCCCTCACACGCTTCACAGCGGCCGCCCTTGACGTTAAAGGAAAAGCGCCCGGCATCATAGCCGCGCATTTTGGCATCTTGTGTTTGAGCAAACAGACTGCGAATGTCCGTAAATACGCCGGTATATGTGGCGGGGTTCGAGCGCGGTGTGCGGCCAATAGGGGATTGGTCAATGCCGATGACCTTATCAACAAATTCCAAGCCTTTCATGCCGCGATGCGCACCGGGGCGAACATGCGCATGGTTTAAATCGGCGCAAAGCCGCTTGTAAAGAATTTCGTTGATGAGCGTAGATTTTCCGGAACCGGAAATGCCGGTGACACATGTCATCACGCCCAGAGGAATTTTAACATTTAAATTTTTCAGGTTGTTGTGGCGCGCCCCTAAAATTTCAAGATAATGGCCGTTAAATGTGCGCCGATGCTCCGGCACTTCAATTTTCTTTCGGCCGGATAAATAAGCGCCCGTAATGCTTTCGGGACTCGCGCAGATATCCTCTACATGGCCTTCGGCTACCAGTCTGCCTCCGTGAACACCCGCGCCCGGGCCGATGTCCACAATCCAGTCGGCGGCGCGCATCGTGTCCTCATCGTGCTCTACGACAATCAAAGTATTACCGAGGTCGCGCAGGCGCTGTAAGGTGGCAATGAGCTTTTCGTTGTCGCGCTGGTGCAGGCCGATACTCGGTTCGTCCAGCACATATAAAACGCCGGTCAAGGCACTGCCGATTTGCGTGGCAAGGCGGATTCGCTGGCTTTCACCGCCCGAAAGAGTCGCGGCATTGCGTGCCAAGGTCAGGTATTCCAAGCCGACATTCTGCAAAAAGCCTAAGCGCTCGCGAATTTCTTTCAAAATGCCGTGCGCAATCATTTCATCACGCTCGGACAGCTCCAGCTGATTGATAAAGTCCAGCTCTTCGCGCACACTGCGTTTCGTTAAATCGCTGATATTCGAGCCGCCAACCGTCACCGCAAGGCTGGTCGGTTTTAAGCGGTCGCCGTGGCAGTCGGGACACTCTACGCCGTTCATAAAACCGGCAATCTCGTCTTTCATCCATTGGCTGTTTGTTTCACGGAAACGGCGCTCCAAGTTGTTGACAATGCCCTCGAATTCATTTTGATACGTTCCGCTTCCTCGGTCGGTTTCGCGGGTCATCGTCAGCTTTTCGCCCTTTGTGCCGTACAGCAGCGCATCTAATGCCTCTTTGGAAAAGTCTGCAATCTTTGTATCAAGCGTGAATCCGTAGCGTTTGCCCAGCGCGATATAATACATTTCTCCGATTGAGCCGGGGGAGTAGTACCAGCCGCTCGCTTTAATGGCGCCCTCCCGAATGGAAAGCTCTTTGTTGGGCAAGATCAGTTCCGGGTCTACGCGCATAAACGTGCCAAGGCCGGTGCACTTTTCACATGCGCCGAACGGGTTATTAAATGAAAACATGCGGGGGGAAAGTTCGTCGACCGAAATTCCGTGTTCGGGACAGGCATAGCTCTGGCTAAACAGCATTTCTTCGCCGCCGATCACGTCAATGGACACAAGGCCGCCCGTTAGAGAAATGGCCGTTTCCAAGGAATCTGCCAAACGGGTTCGAATATCATCGTTCATTACAAGCCGGTCAACGATAATATCCACGTTGTGTTTGCGGTTTTTATCTAAGGTGATTTCTTCGTCCAAGTCGTAGAGATTTCCGTCAACACGCACGCGGGCAAACCCGCCGCGGCGGGCAGCCTCAAATTCTTTTTGCTGCGTTCCTTTGCGCCCGCGAACAACGGGTGCAAGCACTTGAAAGCGCGTGCCGGCAGGCAATTTACGAATTTCATCCACCATTTGGTCCACAGTTTGCTGGCTGATGGGCCGATGGCACACCGGGCAGTGGGGAATACCGATGCGTGCATACAGCAAGCGCAGATAATCGTAAATTTCCGTTACCGTTCCCACGGTAGAACGCGGGTTTTTCGAGGTGGTTTTTTGGTCGATGGAAATGGCGGGGGAAAGGCCGGTAATTTCATCCACATTCGGCTTTTCCATTTGTCCTAAAAACTGGCGTGCATAGCTCGAAAGGCTTTCCATATAACGGCGCTGGCCGTCAGCATAGATGGTGTCGAACGCAAGGCTGGACTTTCCCGAACCGGAAAGCCCTGTCATTACAATCAGCTTATCGCGCGGCAGTGTCACGTCAATGTTTTTTAAATTGTGCTCCCGTGCGCCCTTGATGATAATTTTATCATTCGTCATAGTTTGGTTTTACTCTCCATTTGTTTGCGAAGCTTTTCAATGCGGTCACGCAGGAACGCCGCATGTTCAAACTCCAAGATTTTTGCCGCTTCTTTCATTTCGCGGGTCAAGCGTTCAATTTTTTGCTGGCACTCGGCGCGGCTCATGCGCTTGCCGGAATCATCGTCGCCTTTCCGGCTGATTTCGAGCACGCTGTTGTCCGAAAGCGTTTTGACAATCGTTTTCGGCACAATGCCGTGTGCCTCGTTGTAAGCGGATTGGATGGCGCGGCGGCGTTCGGTTTCCCGAATCGCGCGCTCCATGGAAGGCGTGACGGAGTCCGCATACATAATCACTTCGCCGCCTGCGTTTCGCGCGGCGCGGCCGATGGTTTGAATTAAGCTGGTTTCACTGCGCAGAAAGCCTTCTTTGTCTGCGTCTAAAATAGCAACAAGCGAAACCTCAGGCAAGTCCAAACCCTCGCGCAGCAGGTTAATGCCGACAATGACATCAATCGTGCCTTTGCGCAAGTCGCGCATCAGCTCCACGCGCTCAAAGGTGTCCACTTCGTGGTGCATATATTTTACTTTTACTTGATGTTCCGATAAAAAGTCGGTTAAGTCTTCCGCCATCTTTTTGGTGAGCGTTGTCACTAAAACACGTTCGGAGCGCTCGGTGCGCAGACGAATTTCGCCTAAAAGATCTTCAATTTGCCCTTCCACGGGTTTTACGGTGACAATCGGGTCAAGCAAACCGGTGGGCCGGATGACCTGCTCCACAAGCTGTGCGGAATGTTCGCGCTCATATTCGCCCGGTGTGGCCGACACAAAAATAATTTGGTTGAGTTTTGCGTCTACTTCCTCAAATTTCAGCGGGCGGTTGTCAAAGGCGGACGGCAGGCGGAAGCCGTAGTCCACGAGGCTTTTTTTGCGGGCGTAGTCACCGCCGTACATCGCGCGCAGCTGCGGCAGCATGACGTGGCTTTCATCCACAAACAAAAGAAAATCTTCGGGAAAGTAGTCCAGCAGGGTAGTCGGTGTAGAGCCGGGTGCACGGCCCGACAGCACCGCGGAATAGTTTTCAATGCCCTTGCACATGCCCACTTCCTGAAGCATTTCAATGTCATAATTAGTGCGCTGGGCAATGCGCTGTGCCTCTAAGAGTTTCCCTTCTTCGCGGAAACGCTGCACCTGCCCGTCCAGCTCGGTGCGGATATCGGCCAGTGCGCGCCGCATTTTGTCGCCCGAAACAATATAATGGCTCGCGGGGAAAATAGCCACATGGCGCACTTCGGCCAGCTTCTCTCCGGTGAGCGGATTGACTTCGCAAATGCGGTCGATTTCATCTCCGAAAAACTCCACGCGCACTGCAACGCCCTCGGCGTAGGCTAAATGAATTTCCACAATATCGCCGCGCACGCGGAATTTATTGCGGGTAAAGTTGATGTCGTTGCGCTCATACTGCAAATTGACCAGACGCCCCATCAGCTCTTCCCGGCTAATGGACATTCCCGTGCGCAGACTAATTACCATGCTGCGGTAGTCAATCGGGTCGCCGAGCGAATAAATGCATGATACGCTTGCCACAATAATCACATCGCGCCGCTCGGACAGGGCGGCAGTGGCAGAGTGCCGCAAACGGTCGATTTCGTCGTTGATGGCACTGTCTTTTTCGATATAGGTGTCGGTAGACGGGATATACGCTTCCGGCTGATAATAATCGTAATAAGAAACAAAGTACTCGACCGCATTGTTCGGGAAAAACTCTTTAAACTCCGTGCACAGCTGCGCGGCAAGCGTTTTATTATGCGCCAGCACAAGCGTGGGGCGGTTCAGCGCCGCAATTACGTTTGCCATGGTAAAGGTTTTTCCGCTTCCGGTCACGCCAACGAGCGTTTGGGCGCGGTCGCCTTGCAGCACACCGTCCACCAGCTGGGCAATCGCCTGCGGCTGGTCGCCGGTTGGCTGATATTGGGAAACGAGCTGAAACGAATCCATGTCGTCCTCCTTCGTGTTAACAATAAGCAGTTTCTCTTATTTTACTACTTTAAGTTGTAAAAATCAACTACTATCCCAACAGATTTCTGTTCCATAAAGTGCTTCTTGACGGCATGATTCTAGTATGGCCTATGAGCACGGATTTAGGCAGTTTCTTTTTCTTGCATCTTCCCTCGTTCTATTGTATCATAAGGAAAGTGCAGCAAGAGATACAGGAGAGAACGCTTGTGAAAGAATGGATTGCAGGAAAAAATGAGCAGGACATGCGCCTGTCGCGCTTTGTGGAGAATGTCACGACGGGGCTTCCGCCTTCGCTTCTTTATAAAAGCTTCCGAAATAAACGCATCAAAGTCAACGGAAAGAAAGCGGCGCCTGATTTGCGATTGCAGGAAGGGGATTTGATTCAGCTTTATTTAAACGACGAATTTTTTCAAAGTCCGAAGCCGAAGCAAGAACGCAAGGTGTCGGGCCGCCGGCTGAACGTCGTGTATGAGGATGAGGGCTTGGCTGTGCTTTATAAACCGCCGCACGTGCTGTGCCATTCCGACCGCACGGGCGATGACAGCCTGCTGGATTGGTTCCAGGCGTATTTGCAGGAGAAAGGCGAATATGACCCCGGCCAAGAAACGACGTTTGCGCCCGCCATCTGCAACCGTTTGGACCGCGGCACGGAAGGGCTTGTGCTGGCCGCAAAGAATTATGAGGTTTTGCGTGCTGTCAATGAGCTGATTCGCACCGACGGCATTGTGAAGGAGTATCTCACCATTACATGCGGCGTTCCCCCGAAAGGCATGCATAAGGCGTATTTGTGCCATTTTGAAAAAAATAATAAGGTGCAGGTTTCCGATACACCGCGGGAAGGATTTAAAGAAATTATCACAGGGGTTCAGATTGTCCGCACAGCCGGGCCGTTTGCGCTGTGCCGCATTGAGCTTGTGACAGGCCGAACCCATCAAATTCGCGCGCATTTGGCACATTTGGGCGCGCCAGTGTTGGGGGACATCAAATACGGCAGCCGGAAAATGAATGAGAAAACGGGCCTGAAAACGCAGGCACTTTGTGCCGTGTGCGTGACATTCCGCCCGCTTGCCGAGGGACATGTCTTGGCCGCACTGTCCGGTAAGAAGATTGAGCTGAAAGAGCCGGATATTTTGCATCTGATGGAGCGCTTAGAAGCACAAGGAAAACAGCCCGCAAAACAACAAGCAAAAAGAACAGGAAAAGGAAAGAAAGAAGGATTCCATGGAACGTTATGACTATCAAACCAGTTTTCGTGTGTTTGAATGGGAAACGGACAAAAACGGTATTATGACAACCGGTTCCCTGCTTCGCCGGGTGCAGCAATTAGGCACGGATCATTGCGAGTCGATTGGTCTGAATGATGATGTGTATGAACGCTGCGGGGCGGTGTTCTTGATGGTAAAATCTGTGGTAGAGTGGAAAAGGCCGGTCAAGGCGGGCGAGAAGCTTCAAATGCAGACAGCCGCGGGCACTGCACGGCGCGCGGTATATCCGCGTGTGGCAGAGCTGATTGACGAACAAGGGGTTGCCGTCTGCCGGGCCGATACCCGCTGGGTGCTCGTTGATGCGGTTCAGCACCGCATTTTGCGCCGTCCGCCGGAGGAAATGGATTTGTCCTCTTTCGGTACAACACCGTTATCCCTTTCCATGGAGCTGGAAAAACTGCAAGCGCCGCTTGTGCCGGGCGGTGTACGCCGGGCGTTATACACAGAGTGCGACCGAAACGGCCATCTCAACAATACGAAATATGCCGATTGGCTGTATGACTTGGTGCCTTGTGAGCGCTGGGACAGCGAATGGGTGAAACGCTGTGTGATCCATTATCACCACGAAATTCCGCTGAATACACAAGTGTCGCTGGCGGTTGGCGGCGAGGGCGCGTTCTTTGCTGTACAAGGCAGCCGGGAAGATCGCAAGTGCTTTGACGCACAGCTGGAGTTTTGCACAAAAGAATAACGACCTTACGCCGTGACGGACAGAACAAACTGCCGTCACGGCGTTTTTTTGACATGATTTGCAAGAAAAACAGCGTACACTGAAGGACAAGAGGGGGCATGTCAATGCGAGGTGTTGTATATGTTGATATTCTGGTTTTGGTGAATGCAGTCATTGCCATGTTTCTTCTGCGCTGTACCGCTCGTTTAACCGGCTCACCGCTTGGCCTTTTTCGTATGGCCGCCGCCGGGCTGGCGGCTGGTGCTTCCTCTCTGATTTTGCTTTTGCCGCCGATGTCGGCCTGGGTACTTACCGCCGCAAAAATAGGCAGTGCGGGCGTAATTGTTGGCCTTGCCTTTGCCGGGCGCGGCGTTCGTGCATTTTTAAAAACATGTTTTTGGTATCTGGTGCTGAATTTTCTGCTCTCGGGCGTGGTGTTTGCTGTAATGTATTACACCGAAACCGGAAGTGTAGAAAGCAACAACATGACGTTTTATCTCAATGTTTCTCCGGGAGTCTTGTTTGTCTGCGTGGGGGGCGTCTATCTTGCCGTGCGCCTTTGCGAAGCCGCGTTCGGACGGCCCCAGCGCCACCCTCACCATACTTTTGTGTGTGAAATCTGCATGGCCGGAGAATGTGCGAAAATGCACGGTGTTGCGTTGTGCGATACGGGGTTTTCACTGCGCGACATGTTTACGGGCGAGGATGCCTTTTTGCTCAGCTTTCCTGCGGTAAGAAACGCACTGCCGAAGGCTTTGCAGGAGGCTTTGCAGTCTTATTACGAAAGCGGCACGCTCTGCCCGCCGCTGCATCTTGTCACAACCCAAACGGTTTCGGGTGTGAAGTGCCTGCCCGCGATGCGGGCGCAAAGCTTAACCGTAGCAGGGCAAAATTTGGGAAAACGTCTTGCGGTGTTCTCTCCCGAGGTGCTGGGCGCGGGAAATTTTGATGCCATCATCGGAGGCTAGAGCGGCAAATTTGAGTGAAATATCCTGCGTGATTTTGAAAGGGGATTGACGGATATGTTTCAAAAAATGAGGTCAGCGGTGATTTCGGCGTGGAGGCGCATCAAAGAATGGATTCGGCTGCCCGATTACATTTATTATATCAACGGGCCGGAAATTTTGCCGCCGCCTTTAAGCCGCGAAGAAGAGCAGGAAGTGTTTGAGGGCTTGGAGCGCGGCGACGAAGGATGCCGCGACCGATTGATTGTGCATAACCTGCGCCTTGTGGTTTACATTGCCAAAAAGTTTGAAACGAAAGGTAGCTCGGTGGAAGACTTAATCTCGATTGGTACCATCGGCTTAATCAAAGCGGTCAATACGTTTGTTCCCTCGAAAAAAATTAAATTGGCGACGTATGCCAGCCGATGCATTGAAAATGAAATTTTAATGTATCTGCGCAAAAGCTCAAACCGCCATCAGGAAAGCAGTATTGATGAGCCGCTGAACACGGACGGCGAGGGAAACGAACTGCTTCTTTCAGATGTGCTGGGAACGGAGCAGCAAGTAGGAAGTGAGCTGGAACAGGATGCCGAACGGGAAATGGTGCGGCTGGCGGTCAATAAGCTGTCAAAACGAGAGCGCCGCATTATGGAACTGCGGTTCGGCTTGGCAGGCGAAAAAGAGCATACACAAAAAGAAGTAGCCGATATGATCGGTATTTCGCAAAGTTATATTTCCCGGCTGGAAAAGCGCATTATGAAACGGCTTCGTGTCGAATTGGAACAAACGGTGTAAGCTTTTCGGCAACTCAGATGGCAAAAAGTGGATGAATGAAACGGCGTTCTCATTCAAATACTCTCTGCAAAGAGAGGGGAGAACGCCATGCAATATCAAAAGGTGGAAATTTGCGGGGTAAATACCGCAAAACTGCCTGTGCTGAAAGAACAGGAGAAAATGGATTTGATTCGCCGTGCAAAAGGCGGCGACCGAAATGCCAGAAATGAGATGATACAGGGCAATCTGCGTTTGGTGCTCAGCGTGGTTCAGAAATTTAAAGGGCGCGGAGAAAGCCTGGATGATTTATTTCAGGTGGGTTGTATTGGCCTGATGAAAGCCATCGACCATTTTGACGATACGCTGGGGCTTCGGTTTTCCACATACGGACAGCCGATGATTGCGGGGGAAATTCGGCGTTTTCTGCGCGACAACAATGCGGTGCGCGTGAGCCGAGGACTTCGGGATATTGCTTATCGGGCGATGCAGGCGCGGGAGCGTCTTCAGAAAAGTCTGGGAAAAGAGCCGCCCGCTTCGCAGATTGCTAAAGAAATTGAAGTACCGGAAGCTACGGTTGTGATGGCAATGGAAAGCGTCGTGGAGCCGGTGAGTCTCTATGAACCGGTGTACAGCGAGGGCGGAGATACGCTTTATGTGATGGACCAAGTCAGCGACAGCACCGGAGAAGAAAGCTGGATCTCTTCCATTCAGTTTCGAGATACCATGAAAAAGCTTTCGCCCCGTGAAAAAAAGATTATGTCACTGCGGTATCTTGCCGGGAAAACGCAAATGGAGGTGGCGAAAACCATCGGTATCAGTCAGGCGCAAGTCAGCCGTTTAGAGAAAAATGCTCTTTGCCGCTTAAAACAGCAAATGTGACCGACTCGCTTCACTTTTCCGGGTTGATGCGATGTTATTTAATAAATGACGAGATAAAAACGCTCTTGTTTGTGTGACGCGCTTTGCGCACAGAAACAGAGCGTTTTTTTGAAAGAATCTTGCGAAAAATCAAAAGAAAGAACATTGAAATACAAAAACAGTTATGCTATTGTAGTGGTAATGCTTTTCAAAGTAAAAATGTTTTGTGAGATTTATCTATAAATGATAAAAATTGCAAGTACAAAAGGGGTTGAAACGATGAACGAAAAAGTACAGGATATCATTCAAAAAATGACGCTGGAGGAAAAGGCGGCGCTTTGTTCCGGCAAAGATTTTTGGCACATTACCGGAGTGCCGCGGCTGGGCGTCGAGCCGGCGATGGTGTCGGACGGGCCGCATGGATTGCGCAAGCAGGACGAAACGGCCGATCATTTGGGCGTGAACGAATCGATTAAGGCGGTATGCTTTCCCGCCGGCTGTGCAACGGCGTGCAGTTTTGATCAAGACTTGATGTACAAAATGGGAAAAGCGCTGGGGCAAGAGTGCCGCGCGGAGAACGTTTCGGTTTTGCTCGGTCCTGCGATGAACATCAAAAGAAGCCCGCTGTGCGGTCGAAATTTTGAATATTATTCGGAAGATCCGTACCTTGCGGGAAAAATTGCGTCTTCGTTTATTCAAGGCGTGCAAAGCCAAGGGGTCGGCACCTCACCAAAGCACTTTGCCGCGAATAATCAGGAATATCGCAGAATGTCCAGCTCATCCAATATGTCGGAGCGGACATTGCGTGAGATTTATCTCGCCGGGTTTGAAACGGCTGTAAAAGAGGCCGCTCCGTGGACAATGATGTGCTCTTACAACCGCATCAACGGCGTTTACGCAAGCGAAAACCCGAAACTGCTCACAGATATTCTGCGCAAAGAGTGGGGCTTCGAAGGGTTTGTCATGAGTGACTGGGGCGCGGTGAATGAGAAAATCGAAGCGATAAAGGCAGGATTGGAGCTGGAAATGCCCGGGCCTTGCGAGGACAGTGTGCGTCAAGTTGTGGAAGCGGTAAAGAGCGGCGCACTTTCCGAGGAAACGCTGAACGAAGCCGTCCGCCGCATTTTGGAAATCCTTTTGAAAGAAAAAGCGGATGCATCAAACGCCGTATTTGACCGTGAAGCCGATCATCACCTCGCGGCTGAGATTGAGGCGGAATGTGCTGTCTTGATGAAAAACAACGGGTTACTCCCGCTGTCCAAAGAACAGAACATTGTTTACATGGGCGGCTTTGCGAAAAAGCCGCGTTACCAAGGGGGCGGTTCGTCCCATATCAATGCAACGCGTGTAATCGGTGCCGCTGAAATGGCTGGGGCGCATACGACCTATGTGAAAGGCTTTGACGTTGAGCAGGATGAATTGGTAGAAAGTGAAATTGCACAAGCGGTCAACGCCGCAAAGGCGGCTGACATCGCGGTAATTTTTGCAGGTCTTCCGGATTCCTTCGAGTGTGAGGGCTATGACAGAAGCCACATGCGCCTGCCGAAGTGTCAGGATGAACTGATTGCCCGCGTAGCAAACGTGCAGCCGAATACGGTTGTGGTGCTCCATGTGGGAAGCCCCGTGGAAATGCCGTGGGTGAACGATGTTGCGGCGGTGCTGTGTATGTATCTCGGCGGCGAAGGTGTTGGCGAAGCGACACACGCTTTGCTGTACGGGGAAAAGAATCCCTGCGGACGCTTGGCGGAAAGCTGGCCGCTTGCGCTGGAGCACAACCCCAGCTTTTTGAATTTCCCCGGCAATGAAGACGGCGTTCATTATGCCGAAGGCGTTTTTGTTGGCTATCGTTATTATGATAAGAAAAAACTGCCGGTCCAATTTGCGTTCGGTGCGGGCGAAAGCTACACGACGTTTTCTTATCAGAATCCTGTGGTTGAGGTAAAAGAAGGCGTAATCACCGCCAAAGTGGAAGTAACTAACACGGGCAGCCGTTTCGGAAAAGAGGTGGTCCAGCTTTATGTGGCGGACAAAACGGGAACAGAGAACCGCCCGGAACGGGAACTGAAAGGTTTTGCAAAGCTGGCGCTTTTGCCCGGTGAAACAAAATGTGCGGAGTTTACTTTGACACAGCGGGATTTGTCGTTTTACAGCGAAGCGCTGGGTGATTGGTTTGCACCCGGCGGAGAATATGAAATTTGCTTTGCCCACTCTTCGCGGGATATTCGCGAAGTAAAAACATTTGCGTTTGAAACCAATCAGCAGCTGCCGTTGACTTTGCACCGCAATACAACCGTAGGAGCATTACTCAAACACCCGAAAACGGCCGCCGTCTTGCAGCCGATTTTACCCGAGCAGAAGGAAGAGGGCGGGGAAGCATCAAAAGAGGCAATTACTGCGGAAATGATTCGGCAGATGTTCATCAATTCTCCGCTGCGCACTTTGCGCGGCTACTTGAATTATTCAAAGGAGCAAATGGATGATTTGATGGCGAAATTAGAACAGGCTTTAAAACAATAAGACTTTACAGTACAGACAGGCGCACGGTGGTGTGCCTGTTTGGTATTTTGCTGAGAAAAGGAGGGAGTTTCTGATGGTGAAAACGGTTGGTGTTGTAAGTTTATCCAGCGGCCTTCTGGGCGAGGATATCGTAAAGCATGAATTGGAACTCGGCGTTAAACGCTTACAAGCGTACGGGGTAAAGGTGAAATTTATGGATCACGCATTAAGCGGGATTCAATTTATCAAAGAGCACCCTGAAAAGCGTGCCGAAGATTTGCTGCAAGCTTTCCGTGACCCGGAAGTGGATATGATTTTGTGTGCCAATGGCGGCGATGATACCTACCGACTGCTGCCGTATTTGTTCGAGCATGACGAATTGAAGCAGGCTGTTTGCTCTAAAATATTCATGGGTTTTTCCGATACTACCATGAACCACTTCATGCTGCATCAAGTGGGGATAAATACCTTTTACGGGCAGTCTTTTCTGGCCGATGTATGCGAGCTGGATGAGGACATGCTGCCATATAGCAAAAAGTATTTTGAGGAACTGCTCTTTACAGGGCGAATCAAGGAAATTGTTCCGAGCGATGTTTGGTACGAATGCAGAACAGAGTATGGGAAAGATCAACTCGGCACAAAACTGACTGCACACCCCAATCAGGGCTATGAGCTGCTGCAAGGCGCAGCAGTTTTCTCCGGTGAAATTTTCGGCGGCTGCATCGACACAATTTTGGATATGTTTGACGGCGGGCGTTACGCCGATTCTCCGGCGATGTGCAAAAAGTATCAGCTGTTTCCTTTGCTGAAAGACTGGCAAGGAAAGATTCTGTTGCTGGAATCCTGCGAGGAAAAAATGTCGCCCGAAAAGTACGAAAAAGTTTTGTCTATCCTGAAAAATACAGGTATTTTTGATGTTATCAGCGGCATGTTGATCGGAAAGCCGATGGATGAAGTCTACTATGAAGAATACAAAAAGGTTTTGATAGAAACTGTAAACAATCCTAAACTTCCCATTTTGTATAATATTAATATCGGCCATGCAGCGCCGCGATGTATTATCCCTTTTGGTGTGCAGGCAACAGTGGACGCACACAAGCAAAAAATTCAGTTTGATTATCAAAATGTGGCAGGCGCGCTATGAAATAGAGCAGCAAAATAGACGTATTGACTGTGAAAAGACACGGAATCTCAGAACAGTAAGATTTCGTGTCTTTTTGTGTGCAGCAATGCTAAAATATTGAGAAATAACTCTTTTCAATCATATAATAAAGTGACGAAAAGCTTAGGCATCCTTAGGAAATTGTGAGCATTTTTAATGTCGCAGATGCTGTTTACAGTAGAAAAACTGTAAAATTCGACTTTTCAGAAAGCGGCTAGACAAAAAGCTTCTATTCGGACAAGAAAACCACATACCCTTTTATCATAAAAAGGGAGGGTTTATCATGTTTGGAGCATTTATTGCCTTTATTGCGAGCCAGATTCTTTATTTTGCGCTACACTTAGAAAGCAGTTCGTTTCCGCGCCCGCTGTCTGCACACGAGGAGCGAGAAGCCTTTGAGCAGATGTGGAACGGTGACAAAGAGGCACGGGAAAAGCTGATTCGGCATAATTTGCGCCTTGTTGCCCACATTGCGAAGAAGTATTACGGCTCAAAAGTGGAGCAGGACGATTTAATCAGCATCGGAACGATCGGCCTGATTAAAGCAGTGCAAAGCTTCAGCAGCGGAAAGGGTACACGCTTTGCAACGTATGCGGCAAGATGCATTGAAAATGAAATTTTAATGCAGTTTCGCAGCGATAAGAAAACAAGCAAAGATATTTCAATCAGCGAAGCGATTGAAAATGATAAAGACGGAAATGCTTTGACGCTGGAAGATATCATGGCGGATGAATTTGAGCTGGAAAGCAGTTATGAAAAAGCCGAAGCCGTCAGGCAGCTGTATAAAGTGGTATCCATGCTTTCGGGCCGTGACCGGCAAGTGATTTTAATGCGGTACGGCTTGAACGACGCAAAGCCCATGACACAAAAAGAAGTGTCGGATGTGTTGGGAATCAGCCGCAGTTATGTATCACGCATCGAGAAAAAAGCGCTCGAACAGCTGAAAACAGCTTTGGAAAGTATTTCTTCCAGGCAAAGCGGAATGCTTGATTAAAACAGAAAAAACGCCGAGAAGTGCGAGCTTAACATCGTTTCGCATTTCTCGGCGCTTTTTGTTTCAGTGTGCTTTGAGGTGAATGATTCAGCATTGTCTGCGATTTCCCAGTCAATGGTAAATAATTCGTTTGGAGTGCAGTCTAACAACTGACATAAGATTTCAATCCGCTCCAGTTTAATGGATGAAGTTTCATTTTGAACCATACGATTAAAATTTTGATAGCTCATTCCGAGTTGCTTGTAGAGCCAATATTTAGTTTTTCCTTTTTTCTCCAGCAAAGGAAGGATATTTAATCTCACCATAGAGAATTCCTCCATCATCCAAAAGGGTGAGTGTTTACACCCACTAATGTAACAGTTAGATAATAGAGTTTCCGTTTAATTAAAATATAGACGTTTACATTATATAATGTTAAAATCTATATACAAGGAGGCGAATAATATGAGGGAAAAAACATGCTGCTTTACAGGCCATCGAATCATTCCATCAGAAATGCAACCATCAGTTCAAATTGAATTAGAGAAAATAGTCCGCGGGCTAATCCGAGAGGGTATTTGTTATTTTGGTGTAGGAGGTGCCATTGGATTTGATATGATGGCAGCAGAAGTGATACTGCAACTAAAAAATTTTTATCCTCATATACGGCTGATATTGGTGATACCTTGTTTGCAACATACAAGAAATTGGTCTATAAAAAATTTGAAAGAGTATGAACAGATTTTGAAAAGAGCAGATAAAGTGGTGTACACTTCGAAAACTTATTCAAAAGGTTGTATGCAACTGCGAAACCGACATCTTGTGAACCATAGTTGTGTCTGTGTAGCTTTTTGTATGCGATTAAATGGTGGAAGCGCATACACAGTAGACTATGCAAAAAAGCAAGGCTTGAAAGTAATTTATGTAAATAGATAGTATGGTATGAGAGGGAAAAGTTATACCAAAAATCTTGAACAGTATTTTTTGAGAAAATTCCCGCAGTTTCCTTGCTTTTCGTCATAGAGCGACGCTATAATGTGAAGGAGAAACGAAAGAAGCTCATATAAAATCCATGCAAAGGAGAGTCATTATGGAACGTGTGAAAAGCTTTATGCAGGAATTTAAAAAATTCATCTCGCGCGGCAACGTTTTGGATTTGGCCGTCGGCGTGATTGTCGGCGGTGCATTTACCTCGATTGTCAATTCGCTGGTGAATGATATCATTATGCCCGTCATTGGGCTGCTGTTTGGCGGAATTGACTTTACAAAACTGCGCTACGTTGTCACTCCGGCAACAGCCGACATGCCGGAAGCGGCGATTTACTACGGCAATTTCATTCAAAATGTAGCAAACTTTCTTTTAACGGCATTTGCCGTGTTCGTGATTATTAAAGCAATTAACCGTTTGCGCCGAAAGAAAAAAGAGGAGCCTGCGCCGGCACCCGTTATTTCTGAGGAAGTAAAACTTTTGACGGAGATTCGCGATTTGCTGAAAGAAAAGCAGTAAGAACGTCTGCCTGATTTGCTCGCCGGGGAGGTATGCTGAGCATATCTGTTAAGAAAACGGGCGGAAATGACGGTTTTCTTTGGTGGCGATTTTCTTGCCGGTACATTATACTGGTGTTACAGGAAACCGAGGAGGCAGAAAAATGAGTTTAGGAAGCAGTTTATATCAGGCAAGAAAGAAAAGCGGCCTTTCTCAAGAGAATGTAGCTGAAAAATTAGGCGTCAGCCGTCAAACTATTTCAAAATGGGAAACAGATGTTTCCCACAGTTAAGGATACCACACCACAAACCCACGCTTACATTACTTCCAGAACATCAAATTTTGGAGGTACACCCCATGAAAAAACTGATTTCCTGTGAGTTTAATATCGACACCGCCTGTGTGGAACTGAAATATTCTGACGGCAGCATGATTGCCATTAACTGTGCCGCTGTTGAGGATGAGGTGGCCAATAGTTGTTTTCAGCGGTCTGAACTGGACTGGCTCATCTACAACGATCCGCTGTCTTATACAGAATTGATTTTGAATGGCGATCCGGAAGAATATCTGCGAACCGTAACGGAGACTCCACAGTTAGATCTCGATTGATAGTGGAAGCCATGGCAGAATAATTGAACATATACCGCAGCGCTCATCGGCCAGATGACTGATGGGCGCTTTTTGTTTTGCGATAACAACGAATTAAACGTCAATAGCGGCTGCATTAATTCTCCCAACAGCAAAATACATGAAGTTAGTGCTTAACTAAAAATATTCTTGACTTCTTTGGCGGTAGATGCTATATTGTTTATGGAAGGAGGGATGTCCGATGCGCCCTATTGAAAGACGCCTTGGTGAAGTAGCCGAAGTTATGGCTGGCATGACGGGGCTTGGGGATGTCGGCAACTATCGATATGGAGTTGTTCAGCCAAACAGTTTTTCCGATACAGGCACTATTGGTGCCGCTGAATGGCAAAAGCGGAATGACGAGGTTTCCGAAAAGCAGAAACTGATGGTTGGCGATATTCTTGTTAAGCGATTGAATCCCTCATTTGTACATGTAGTAGATCTTGAAACCGTCGGTATGGTAGCATCTCAAAATCTGCTTGTCGTAAGACCGGGTGGCGATGTAGACCCGCACTACCTCGGATATCTTCTGGAGCAGAAAGAAATCCTTGGCCAAGTAGAACATGTAACAGGTAGTGCAGCAGCAATTAAGGCAGTGTCCGTAAAAAAGCTGGCCGGGATTACGATTCCTATTATTCCAATAGTCGAGCAACAAAAGGTTGGCGCAATCTGGAAACTAAGCCGCCAGCGGAAACAACTTTTAAATAAGTATATGGCCGAAAACGACCGCTTGGTGTCGATGTTGGCTTCGAAAATAATAAGCGGTGGAGGAAAAGAAAAATGAGCAAGACTACTTCTCAGGATATTCAGGCGACGCTGTGGAAAGCAGCAGGCACATTCCGTGGCACAATTGATGCTGCGAACTATAAGGACTTTGTCCTCTCTATGCTGTTTCTGAAGTATCTGGATGATACCTATAAGGAGTTTTTGAGAGAACTGGAGGAAAAATACAAGGGAAATCAGATCCGTATCGACCGCGCTAAGAAGAACCTTCCGTTCGTCCTTGGTGAAAAAGAGCGCTTTGATTACCTGTATGATAATCGCTTCGACCCCAAAATCGGCGAGATGATCAATACCGCACTGCAGGGCATCCAGGACAGCAACACCGAACTTCGCGGCGTGTTCCGCAGTATTAACTTCAACAGCGAGTCCATGCTGGGCAACCCTCAGCAGAAAGTCACAAAACTCCGCACATTGTTGGAGGACTTTAAGCCCCTGTGCCTGGAACCTTCTCAGATCGAGGTAGGCCCCGGCGAAGATCCTGCATATGTAATCGGTGACGCCTATGAATACATGGTAGGCGAATTTGCCGCCGAGGCTGGAAAGAAAGCGGGCAGCTTCTTCACCCCGAGCATGGTGTCCGAACTGATGGGCATGTTAACCGGTCCGCGCGCAGGAGATTCCATCTACGATCCCACTTGCGGATCGGCTTCTCTGCTGATTCGTACCGCCCGTCAGGCGGGCAATCTGGATCAGGTTGCAATCTACGGTCAGGAAATGAATGGATCTTCTTGGTCCATGGCCAGAATGAACCTTTTTATCCACGGTATCCATGTTAATCCTAACGACATTGCCTGGGGCGATACCTTGGCCAATCCCCAGCATCTGGATTCCGACGGAAATCTGAAGCAGTTCGACGTAATTGTCGCCAACATGCCCTTCTCGCTGGATAAATGGGCGGAAGGCTTCAACCCTGGCGGCCAAGAGGATGGTTCCAGCGACAAGGAAAAGAAGTTCAAGATGACTGCCAATCTCGACCGGTTCCATCGCTTCGATTGGGGTGTGCCTCCTGCCAGCAAAGGCGACTGGGCATTCCTACTGCATATGCTTCACTCTCTGCGCAGCAACGGTCGTATGGCAGCAGTTGTCCCTCACGGTGTTTTGTTCCGTGGCTCTGCAGAGGGTCGTATCCGTCAGACGGTCATTGAGAAAAATCTGCTGGACGCTGTAATTGGTCTTCCTGCGAACCTGTTTTACGGAACCTCTATCCCTGCCTGTATTCTGGTGTTTAAGAAGAACCGGGCCACCAGCGATGTCCTCTTCATTGACGCTTCCGGAAAGGATGCAAACGGAAACCCGAGATATCGCAAGGACAAAAACCAGAACAAACTGGAGAAGAGCCATATTGATGACATTTTCCGCGCCTACACCGAGCGTGTAGATGTAGAGCGCTTTGCACATGTGGCATCTTTCGAGGAAATCCAGGCCAATGAGTTTAACTTGAACATTCCCCGCTATGTGGACACCTTCGAGGAGGAAGAATTGATCGACATTGAGGAGGTACAGGGTAATATCGAGCGCATTAAGGCTGAAATCGCAGTGGTTGAAGCCCAGATGGCACAGTATTTGAAGGAGCTTGGCTTATGAGTGAACTTGTAAAATACAGCGAGCAGACATTTGAAAGCATCAAGCATGTAAACGAGTATGGCGAAGAATACTGGCTGGCCCGTGAATTGCAGGGTGTTCTCGAATACGCAAGATGGGAAAATTTCAACAAAGCCATTGAAAGAGCAAAAAAGGCCTGTACGAATACTGGCTTTGACGTAGAAGACCATTTTCGTGAGGTCACGAAAATGGTGCCGTTGGGATCTGGAGCCGAGCGTGAAATCGATGATGTAATGCTTTCGCGCTATGCGTGCTATCTGGTTGTGATGAATGGCGATCCAAGCAAAGAAGTTATCGCTGTTGGCCAGACCCACTTTGCCGTCAAGACTCGACAGCAGGAGTTGATCGATAACTACGAGCAGCTTTCTGAGGATCAGAAGCGTCTGGCGATCCGCAACGAAATGATTGCCCATAACAAGTCCCTGGCAGAAGCCGCTCAGATGGCCGGTGTGGAGGACCCCAGAGATTATGCCATTTTCCAGAATAAGGGCTATCAGGGCTTGTATGGTGGCCTTGGTGCCAAGGAGATTCATGCCCGGAAGGGGCTGAAGAAGAGTCAGAAGATTCTGGATCATATGGGCAGCACCGAGCTGGCAGCTAATCTCTTCCGTGCCACCCAGACGGACGAAAAGCTTCGTCGAGAGAATATCCAGGGCAAGCAGGCCGCGTATGACACCCATTATGAGGTTGGAAAGAAGGTTCGCCAGACTATCAAGGAACTGGGCGGCACCATGCCGGAAGACCTGCCCACACCAGAAAAGAGCATTGCTCAGATCGAGCGTGAACAGGAAAAGCGAAAGCTGAAGCCTGGCGACAACAATTAATTTACCACATGTTTGTGGAGACGGTAGCAGCTTGCATCCCACCCGCACTGACCTATATGAGAGCAAAGGAGATGATGCCAATGGCACAGTTTGTTAATGCCCACATTATCCCCGTGATTACCAAGGCGGCATCATTTGCCGCATACGCTTTCGCATTATTTTCTACCGGCGATGCAAGCTTCGCTACTGCGCTGCACAATTTACAGATAGAGGATTGAGTTATGAGAGAATCAATCAAAAACAGAATAGATGCCGTTCGCCGCGGTGAAGTGCCGGAGGGATATCGTACGGAGCGTGCCATGCTGTTCCCGAACGAATGGGGCGATCCTGTGCCGTTGAATACAGTACTAACCGAGAATAAGGATCGCAACGAAGATTTACATTTTGGAAAAGAAGATGTTCTTTCCGTGTCTGGTGAGCAAGGCATTATAAACCAGATTGATCTTCTTGGACGTTCTTATGCTGGAGAGTCTGTGGCAGCATATCATATCGTTGAAACTGGTGATGTGGTTTATACCAAAAGTCCGCTGAAAGAAAATCCTTACGGCATCATCAAACAGAATCGTGGCGTTCCCGGAATTGTATCAACGCTGTATGCTGTTTACCATTGTAATTCTCCCATTACTGGACAGTATCTCGAAAATTACTTCAGTATTGATACTTATTTGAACAACTACTTGAAGCCACTTGTAAAACGTGGTGCCAAGAACGATATGAAGGTCAATAATGAAGATGTTTTGCTCGGACGAATTCCTTTGCCTTCATTACAGGAGCAGGAACGTATTAATGAGATTATTGCCCAGTTCGACCGAGCGCTTGAACTGAAGAAAAAGCTGTTAGAAGAAAAGCGCCGCCAGAAGCAGTGGCTGATGAAGAAACTGCTCGATCCTAATAGCGGCGTGCGGTTACCGGGATTTGAGAACAGCGAATGGAAAGAGATCCTTGTTGGTAAAGAATGCGATATGTTCTCAGGCGGAACTCCAAAAGCCGGCAAAGACGAATATTACGACGGCGGAACAATTCCATTTATTAGGTCTGGCGAAATTGCAAAGGATGAAACAGAACTCTTTCTAACGGACGAGGGATATAATAACAGTTCTGCAAAGATGGTGGAAATAGGAGATCTCCTTTATGCCTTATATGGTGCCAATAGTGGTGATTGCGCTATTTCAAAGATACACGGCGCCATAAACCAAGCAATTCTATGTATAAGACCAAAGCGAATAGATCGAATGATGTTGTACTATCTTCTATGTGCAAACAAGGATCTGATTATAGGGACATACTTGCAAGGAGGACAAGGAAATTTATCCGCAGAGATTATTAAAAAGCTGACTGTAGAAATACCAGTGGATATAGAACATCAAAGAAAAATCATTGAAAATCTTCGGATTATAGATGATGCTCTTGCTGCTCATGAGACAGAGTTGGCGGAATGGCAGAAAAAGAAAAAAGCCCTGATGCAGCTTTTGCTAACAGGACTTGTTCGTGTGAACGCTTAATGCGAAACGCCGGTGTGGCGGCAACCGCACCGGCATCCCTAAAATATAGGTAAATTTCTTGAAAGGAGGTGAGGCCTATGAGGGTACAAAAAATGAGTGATTAAACCGCGGCAACAGTTTAATCACTCGATTATAAGCAGACTCGTACATCAACTTATGTGCTAACTATAGCACGCCGGCTTGACTATCGTCAAGAGAAAGGATTCAAATGCCCTACTATTGTGTAAATAAAAACCAAACACTGAACCCTGGTTTACACCATGAGGTTCATACGCACGAACATGCCTATGCGCTGAAAATTAGAGAGTCCATTGACCTCGGTTGGCACGCCAGCGAGACAGATGCCGTAAGGTATGCCAAGGCCTACTATTCTGATGCAGACGGGTGCGCAGTGTGCTGCCCCAAGGCTCATAGGGGGTAAGCACATGGCAAGAAAAGAACATCATATTGTCCCTAATTCCAACGGAGGTTGGGATGTGAAGCGTGAAAACGCAAAGCGCAGCAGTGGTCATTACGAGACTAAGAAAGAGGCCATGGAGGCTGGCAGGAGGATGAGCATCAACCAGGGAACGGAACTGATTCCCCACCGCAAGGATGGCACCATTCAGAACCCCAACAGTCACGGCAATGACCCCTGTCCGCCGAGGGACAAGAAGTAATCAAAACAGGCCAGCAGGGCCTTAGCGCCCTGCTGTGCCTCTTTATCATACAGGTCGGAGGTATTCACTATGCCGCATCATCAGATTTTTAATGAGCGCCCGGAGTCCCAGGACAGAGCGCTGAAAGAACTACAAGCCATGGGCTACCAGTATATTCCCAGAGCGGAGGCCGAGCAGAAGCGCGGCCATCTTTCGCATGTTCTTTTTCCTGATGTTATGCGGGAATTTTTGGCCTCTCAGTCTTTTATTTACCGGGGAAAGCAGACCCCCTTCCCGGATGACGCCATTGGCGAGGCGATTCGGGAACTGGATGCTCCTCTGGAACGTGGTTTAATGTTTTCCAGCAAAGCGATCTATGACAGGTTGATTTATGGTAAGAGCTGCGATGTGCATTTGTATGACGGCAACACTCAGTCCTTCGATATTTCCTATATTAACTGGGATGAGCCGGATAAGAACATCTGGCAAGTTACAGACGAGTTCTCTGTAGAGAGAAATAATGGCAAATATGCCCGGCCTGATATTGTTCTGCTCGTCAATGGCATTCCTTTGGTTGTGATCGAATGTAAGAAGTCCAGTGTAGATGTGGAAGAGGGCGTGAAGCAGAATGTCCGCAACTGGCAACCCGATTATATTCCGCAACTGTTTAAGTTTACGCAGTTGGCCATTGCTATGAATCCGGAATTCGTGAAATACGGAACTGCCGGAACAAAGCAGGAGTTCTACTGCAAGTGGCACGAAGAAGATGTGCAGTGGCAGACCGATACTGCCAAACGCTATGTAGATGACAGCCATATCACAGAGCAAGACCGAGCTATTGTGTCCATGCTCAGCAAACGGCGCTTGCTTGATATTATTCGTTTTTACATTCTGTATGATAGTGGCATTAAG
Organism: Candidatus Ruthenibacterium merdavium; assembly: GCA_019119935.1. GTDB lineage: Bacteria > Bacillota > Clostridia > Oscillospirales > Ruminococcaceae > Ruthenibacterium > Ruthenibacterium merdavium. The sequence goes on from DWWA01000035.1 coordinate 21,850, forward strand.
AAAGTTGCCCGCTATCAGCAGTTCTTTGGTGTTGAAAATACGATGCGTCGTATCCACGGTGAGGATGATTGCCTCAGCCGGGGCGGCGTCATTTGGCATACACAGGGAAGCGGTAAATCCCTGACAATGGTTATGCTTGTAAAGCGTATTATCGCTGACAAGCGTGTGGCAAATCCAAGATTTGTATTGGTCTGCGATCGTTTGAATCTGATCAAGCAGCTGCGGGATAACTTCGTTCATACGGGCATGGATCCGGTGGAAGCAACGACTGGCCGTGGCCTGGTATCTCTGCTGAAAGACGACGGAAATACCATTATCGCCACAACAATTAATAAGTTTGAAGCAGCAGCTAAATCCCGCACCAAGATTCTGAACGAAAATATCTTCCTTTTGATCGACGAAAGCCACCGCTCACATACCGGTGAATTCCACAACATGATGAATGAGGTTCTCCCAAACGCATTTAAGGTCGGCTTTACTGGAACACCTCTGCTTAGAAAGGATAAGAGCAATACTTATCTGAAGTTTGGTAAACAAATTGGACATTCTTATCGGTTTGAAGATGGTATTCGCGACGGCGTTATTGTACCGCTGGTTTACGATGGGCGTGTGATTCCGCAGAAAGTTACCAGCGACAAAATTGATGACTATCTAAAGAGCATTCTGGCACCGCTGACCGAGCCGCAGAAGGAGGATATGCGCAGGAAGTGGAGTTCCTTCATGCACTTGGCACAGACGGAACAGCGGCTTTCTATGATTGCTTTTGATATCCACGAGCATTTCCTAAATTATTGTAAGCCCCGCGGATTTAAGGCCATGGCGGCAGTATCTACCCGTGCGCTTGCTGTCCAACTGGAGCATGCAATTAATGGACTTGGGGGAGTTAAAGCAGCTGCGTTGATCTGCGATGATTCTGTATCTTCAGAGGGTGACGAAGGAACTGTCACCAAAAACGATAAAGCTATCATCCGTGATTTCTTCAAGAATGAAGTCGAGCCACGTTTTGGCACAAAATACGATGATTACGAGGAATACGTAAAAAACAATATTATTGGCGGCGAGGATGTAGATATCGTCATCGTTCAAAGTATGCTGTTAACAGGCTTTGATGCGCCATCTTTAGGCGTGCTGTATGTTGACAAGCCTATGAAAGAGCACTCTCTTTTGCAGGCAATTGCACGTGTCAACCGGATCGCTGCGGGGAAAGACTTCGGTTTAATTGTCGATTATTGGGGTTTGTTTGGCAATCTGAACAATGCCATGGAAATGTACAGTGATGATCAGTCTGGCTTGTCTGGCTTTGATCCCGCCGACATTGCTGAATCGATAGTAACAGCAGCTGAAGGCCAGGAAAAATTAAAAGAAGCGCATAAGGCACTGTGGAATTTCTTTGGTGATGTTACTTTTGACCAGAATAATCCCAGAGCATGGGTTGCTTTCTTTGAAAAAGAAGATGCCGCTGAAAGTGAAAAGCTGAGAAAAGAATTCTATGAGAAGTTAGCGGCCTTTTCTAAGATGATGACCATGGCTGTCGGAAACTACTCCTTGTACCAGAGTATTGGTTTTGATCAAATGCAAAACTATAAAGCAGATCTTTTGTTCTTTCAGAAACTGCGGTCTGCCCTGATGATGGTTTATGCGGAAAAAGTTGATTTCAGCAAATACGAGGATGGAATCAGAAGTCTGCTGAACACTTTTGTTACATCTGAGCCTGTAGAAATCGTTGTTGAGCCTGTCGCTATTCATGACAAAGCTGCGATGGATAAGCAACTTGAAGAAGTGGAGGGTCAAAAAGCGAAAGCTGCATATATCCATACTCGTATTGTCTCTGAACTCGAATCTCGGAGATATGAAGATCCTATGCTGTTCAAACGCTTTTCTGAAAGAATCAGAGAAACCATTGCAGAATACCGGAGATCCAGAGATGAAAATATTTATCTTGCCAGTATGAAAAGGATGGCAGAAGATCTTAGACAAGGTTTCACCGGCCATTCCTATCCGTCTGCAATCTCGAATGACAGCGATGCCAAAGCGTTTTACGGCGTCGTTTCCGACACATTAAAGCAGCATGGCCAGGATAGCCTGGAATTTGATGATGCCATTGGTAAGCTCGCACTGGATATGAAACAGGCAGTACAGTCGCTTGCACGTGTGGATTGGAGAACGAGTACTCCTATCCACAAGAAAATGAACCAGGCTGTGGAGGATTTACTGTGGGATTTCTGTGATGAATTTGGCGTGGACTTACCCATCGACAAAATGGATATTATAATTGAAAATGCAATCAAGACAGCAATGAGCAGGTACTGATATATGGACTATTTTGTAACTGTAAAAGGATCAGTATTGCCGGTATCGGTTTCCTTAAAGAAGATGAAGCAAGTCCGCCTCAAGGTATTCCCATCTGGTGAAATTAAGCTATCTGTACCAACAGGGACACCAGAGGAATGGATCGCTGAGTACCTGAATGATAAGACCGGTTGGATTGAAGAAAAACTGAAGTTTTTTATTCAAACTCGAGCAATTGAGAAAGAGAAACATTTTGTGTCTGGATCTTCTACTCGTATCTTAGGCAGACAACTTACAATCCAAGTTTATCAGGCACGGCGCAAACAAATTATAAGGGAAGACAGCGTCCTCAATGTTTACACACCAGAAACAGATCAACAAATTATCGACAAGCAAGTGAACAACTGGTGGCAAAAAACATCAAAGGAGTATTTTCAAGATGTTCTTAATAGACTGTATCCCATAGTTGAAAAACATGGAGTTCAGCGTCCGGATATATGCGTGAAGAAAATGCGGACATTATGGGGTAGCTGCAGTAGAACTAATCAAAAAATCAATTTAAATTTCTATTTATACAAAGCAAGTGTTCCCTGCATAGAGTACGTAGTTTTACACGAATTGGCTCACTTCCTTTATCCATATCACAACAAGGAATTTTTCGATTTTATCACCGTTCATATGCCCGATTGGCAATATCGCAAGCAACAACTTGATTATGAATTTGTAATAGGGATATAATTATCAAGAGTCATTCTGAATGCCAAAACAGCGCAGGCCGTCCAAAATGGTGGTCTGCGCTGTTTTGATTTGGAGATGAGAACTATACACGTCATGAGAGCCCACATTATAAACGATTTCCATTTGAATTGTTGTGATCGGGAGATCGCAATCGTATTGGTACCCAATAGAAGCAACAGTGCCCTCGTTAGTCTGCTTCTCCCTTGGACTTCTCACGACTCTTATAGACATTGTACTGGTTCTTGCACCGTGGGCTACAAAAAGCGGCGTTGGACCGGCTGCCCAGGAACACCTTCTGACAGTGCTTGCACAGGCGCAGGGGCTGGTCATCGTCCACCAGCATGAAACTGAACATCATCTGGATACCCAGCAGTAGAGAGTGAAAATCCCAGTAGATGGTGGGCTTATCCAGAAGCTCAATGTGGTAGCTGGGGGCGATTCCGCCGAACGCAGCCATAGCTTTGCGATACAGGCCCCGTGCGTCCTCATCAATGGAGTCATAATCATTGTAGTACAGGATTGAGGTAGATAGGGTGAATGCCCAGTCCTTGAACTGCTGGGCAACCCAGTCGTAGCGTCAATACCCGCAAAGGCAACCAACGCTTTTTTGGAATGAAAACGGCGTACATCGCC
>DWWA01000036.1 GCA_019119935.1 Candidatus Ruthenibacterium merdavium
AACTCCTATCCGGGGAAAGGCCGCGTCTTCCCCTTTTGTTCTAAATCGCTTTCCAAATGTTTTACTGCGCGATAGAGTAAAACCGAGCCGCACTGCCCTTGCAACAGCATGGCAATTTGTCAATACCAGCTTTTATCCACTTTACTTCGTCAGTTTTTCAATGCTTTCAAAATTGTACTGATTTTTCTTAAAAATCAAGTTGACAATAATTTGCAGATACTTGACGATAACGGCCAAAATCCCGAACAGCCCAAAAAAACAAAACGACAAAAACAGAATTGTGGTTGTCCATCCTTCTACCGGATTTCCGACAAGATAGACCACAAGGGAATATACCGCCATAAAAACAACAATCGCAATCATCAAAAACATCATGCCAAGCGAAAACTGGTATCCAAAATCTGTAAATAAAATCAAAGAATCAAGTGCCAGTGTGGTACGATATCTTTTTTCCTGACGCTCTGCCGTCCGATTTTGCTGACGGGTTTCACAAACGCGGTAGCGCAGATGATCGGTTTTCAGTCCGCAGTTTGCATAAATCGCCTTTCGGTACGGAACCGTCTTATTCATACTGCTGATACGGTTGAGCACACGCCTGCTGAGAATGCGGAAACTTTCCGTGCTCATTTCATATTTTAAACGTGCAAATTTATTAAAAGTCATGTAAAACAGCTTCGAAGACAACCGCTGCTTTTTGTCCGGCGAAGCGCTCACAATGTCATAACCCTGGAGACATCTTTTGTATACATTCATGATTTCCTGCGCCTCAAAGTCCAACACTGTGCGGTCAAACTCAAACACAAAATCACCAATTGCAAAATCTGCCCCGGCATTCATTGCTGTTTCGAGCCCGTGGTAATGGCTGAGATTGAGCAAGGTAATCGTGGAAGCCTTCGCCTTTTTGCTGACAGCTTTAATTTTTTCTACGCTTTTATCATCCGACTTGTCGTTGACGCAGATAATTTCAGAGTGCTCAAAATTTGTTTCCAGCACTTCCAATACAGTGCTCAAAAAGGATTCGATCCGACCTTCTGCATTGTGTACATACACAATCGCCGAAACAAAGTTCTTTTCTTTATTCGCCATCACTCAGCACCTCATCTAAGTCATAAACTGTGTTGATTTTACCTGACAACACGCCCACGCAGGTCGGGTTTTTAGAGTACACACGAATTACCGTCGGCCTGGAATCATCAATTTCAGAGCTCATCAAAATAGGCTTCATGGAAAAGAGCGACTTTTCATAAGTGAAGCCATATTCATCCTTCAAATACTTTCTGGCCAGATTTGCCATATAGGGAAAAGCCGTTTTGGGCTTTGCGGGGCAATCATTACAGTTTCCCAAATGACGGACAGAACAATATCCGCCGCTTTTTTCCTGGCAAGCAAACGAGGGTAAAGCATCATAACTCACGGTATGCGGCGTAAAAGTTACCGAGGTTAACGAGTGCAGCCCTGTTTTTCCAAACGGCATAATGGAGAAAAACGGCCCGTCCATTACGGTAAAGCCATATTCCCGCAAAGCGTCGTTTACTTCACACAAAATAATTTCGCAAAGCTCATATTTAATGCCGAATTTTTCATACCCCAGCATCTCTAAAATCTGATTCGTTCCGGCATAAGTGGCATTCAGCAAAAAGCCTGTCGAAAAAGATTGGCTTTGCCCGGTATGAATCACATAAGAATCTGCATCGCGTTCAATCGACGTGATATTCACGCCATAGGAAATCGTGACGTTATTGAGCGTACTCAGCTGCTGTAAATAATAATCCTTCAAAAGCATCGCGTCATAGGTGTATTCTCTTGTCAAGAACACACCGTCACACATACCGTCTTTAAAAAACTTCTGCGGCGGCAATTCTTCACACGGAATATTGGCTGCTTTGCAGAATTTTTTAAACTGCACGCCGCTTGACCAAGAGTATTTGGCCGAAGTCGCATAAACCTTGTTAAACTCCTGGTTAACGCAAAAGGCGAAATCCCGGTTAAACTTTTCAAAATAGCCTGCCGATTTCATAGCGGTGGAAATGGAACGCGGGTAGTGATATCCTTGATGCACTCGTGCTTGATTGATATAAGTTGCACGCCGAAAAGGGGTAGGGTCACATTCCAACACCAAAACACTTTGCCCTTTTTTTCCGCAAAACAAAGCAGAATATAAGCCGTAAAGCCCCGCCCCAATAATAATTCTGTCGTACTTTTGTTTCATAACATCCTACCTTTTTGCAGATTGTACAAGCTTTTGTACATCTCTTTTCCGTCCATTTCATTTTTCCGCGCCAACAAACAGATATTCATGTTATTCTATCATACTGACTGATGAAAATCAAATCCTATCCGTGCTTGCAAAGTTTTCATCTAGTGCTTTCTTCACAGAAAAAGGGCCTTTCCTAAGGAAGACCCTTTTTTCCAATTCTATGAGTTTCTCTTGAATTTTCTCATCCCAAAGAAATTCCCATACGGCGCGCAACCGTCAGCATATCGCAAGTTTCGGGAACAAGCTTTGTTTTTCCCGCAACATCCTTCAGGGGATTCTCGGTAACAATGTTATTTTTCATTGCAACGGCAACACCGTAATGGTCGGCCTCCACCAATTTCGCGGCATGCGTACCGAATTGTGTTGCCAAAACGCGGTCGTAGGGCGAGGGGCTTCCGCCGCGCTGCATGTGTCCGGGAACGCACACACGCGTTTCAAAGCCGGTTGCTTTTTCAATCTGCATCGCAACGCGGTTCGTTGCGGTACGCTCTCCGTTCTCTGCACGTTTTGCGGCGCGCTCTTTTTTCTTCATCGCTGCTTCCTTAATATCAAAGCAGCCTTCTGCCATTGCAACAATCGAGAAATACTTCCCTTCTTCGGCACGGCGCAAAACTGCCTCAACGACATTGTCAATGTTGTACGGCAGTTCCGGCAGCAAAATAATGTCTGCGCCGCCCGCAATACCGGCGTAAAGGGTCAGCCAGCCCGCCTTGTTGCCCATCAGCTCAACCACCATACAGCGGCGATGGCTCGTCGCAGTTGTGTGAATGCGGTCTAAAACCTCGGTGGCAATATCAACAGCGGTATGGAAACCGAACGTAACATCCGTTCCATAAATATCGTTGTCAATCGTTTTCGGCAGACCGATGATGTTCAAGCCTTCCTCCGACAAAAGATTTGCCGTTTTATGCGTGCCGTTGCCGCCCAGGCAAAGCAAGCAATCCAGCTTTGCGTTTTTATAAGTTTTCTTCATTTCGGCAACTTTGTCAATTTTGTCATCCTCGATGACACGCATCATTTTAAAAGGGGTGCGCTTTGTTCCCAAAATTGTGCCGCCGCGTGTCAAAATACCGGAAAATTCATGCTGCTGCATTTCACGCCAATCGCCGTGAATCAAGCCGGAATAACCGTTTTGGATACCGATGATTTCCACATCGCTTCCAAAGCGCTGATACAGCGCCTTTGCCGCACCGCGAATCGTTGCGTTCAAGCCGGGGCAATCGCCGCCGGAAGTTAAAATTCCCACACGTTTTTTCATGAATAAAACCTCCTTGGAAGTTATTTTACCGAATTGGCATTGGCAGCACACTGAGCAGAATCATCATAATGCAAACACTGATCACCATGCTGAACGAATTGATCACGGCTGAAACAGCCCCGTCACACCGGTGCTGCACCGTAAAAATAGTGGCGCAGTTGGCGATAGGCGCAAACAACGTAATGGTTAAGACACGAACCACCTCAGCGTCGCCCGGAAACCAAAACCACACCGCCAAAGCCGCCGCTGTGCAAACCGCATAGCGCGTTGCCAGCACACGAAAAATCAAATCGCGCCCTGCGCGCGGAAAGCGAAATTCAAACAAAATACCGATGGTAAGCATCGCCAAAAACGTATTGGCCCCAGCCGCCATGCTCACCGCATCAAAAATCGGCTTCGGAAGCTGTAAGCGGAACAGGTGCATCAGCAAAATGAATAAATAGACATCGAAGGTCGGAGAAGAAAGCAGTGTTTTCACAATACGTCCCGGCCGAATCCTCACACGGTCGGTTCCCTCCCGCACCGCCTGCGCCACTGTAAAGTTAGGCCCAAACGTCGTCAGAGCACTGCCCATATCAAACATGCAGATGGCGGCAAAGGCTTGTCCCTGCGTAAAGGCAGACAAAAAGGGCATTGCAAAGTTTCCGATATTAAATGTATTGGTATTCAACACACAAAACGCACGGCTGTCACCTTCGAGTTTGCGTGAAACCAGCACAGCCGCCGTCAAAAGCAGCACATTGGCAAAAAAGCCGACGCCTGCGGCCAAGAATAAAACGCCGTTCAGCTGTGCAGAAGCAGAGCCTTTGAGCACCGCCGCAGGAAGCGTGATTGTCATAATTAACTTTGCAAAAACCGATGCGTGCTCTGCACCGAAAATTCCAAGCCGCTTTAAACCGTATCCCGCAGCCAGCACAAGCAGATAAGCTGCGCTGTCCTGCAGGGTTGCCCACATTCCCATTTTTCCATTCCTCTCTTGTGTTTTAGTATATCACGCAATGGCAAATCTTACAATCTTTCTTTTCATTTTTCTAAAGAAATGCAGCGATTTTTGCAGGAAGCTGACAGACGAAGATAAAAAAACACCGACACGCCTCCGAAGGAAAAAACATGGCGTTTCTGCCCGGTAGAAAGACGGAAACTTTCTTTTCATAAAAAACGGCCGCGATGTTGCAAAATTGCCCTCGCAGCCTTTCTTTCATTATGCTTTTGTCATTTTTTCTTGTTTTACTTTATGGTCAATTACATGGCGCGAGGCAAGCTCGGCCGCGATGTCCTTTGGCGTAATTCCCGCATGCACCATTAACACCATGACATGATAGGCAAGGTCGGCAATTTCGTAAATCGTTTCGCTTTTGTCTTCTGCCTTTGCCGCAATGATGACTTCAGTGCTTTCTTCGCCGATTTTCTTTAAAATTTTATCAAGCCCTTTTTCAAACAGATAGGTCGTGTATGAACCTTCCGGGCGTGTTTCGTTTCGCTCTTGCAGCAGCGCATAAAGCGCTTCATAAGAAAACGCCTGTTCCACGGGTTAATCCTCCTTTTCGTATAACATATGGCCGTCAAAGCAGGAATTGGTGCCTAAATGGCATGCCGGCCCCTCTTTGCGCACCTTGATGAGCAAAGCGTCTGCGTCGCAGTCTGTTTCCATCGATACAATATGCTGATAATTTCCGCTGGTTTCGCCTTTGAGCCATAGTTCTTTACGCGAACGCGACCAAAAACACGTCAGTCCCTTCTCTAACGAAATTTGCAGGGATTCCCGGTTCATATAAGCCAGCGTCAGCACGCGGCCGGTCTGGGCATCTTGCACAATGGCAGGAATCAGCCCTTTTTCGTCAAATTTCAAAGAAATTTCCTGTGTCATCGCACGCACACTCCGTTCTCTGCCAAATACCTTTTTAGGTCGGGAATGGCAATTTCCCCAAAATGAAACACGCTTGCGGCAAGCCCGGCGGAGATCTCCGGCACTTCTCGGAACAGCTGGGCAAAATCTTTCATGCAGCCTGCACCGCCCGATGCAATCACCGGCACGCTTACTGCGTTACATACTTCCCGCAAAAGCGCAAGGTCAAACCCGCCTTTTACGCCGTCCGTATCCATCGAGTTCACGACAATTTCGCCCGCGCCGAGTTCCTGCCCCTGCTTGACCCATTCCAAAGCGTCGAGGCCGCTGTCGGTTCTTCCCCCGTTTAAAAACACATGCCACGCCGTTCCCACGCGCTTGACATCCACGGAAAGCACCACGCATTGGTTGCCGTAGCGCTTTGCCGCCTGTTCAATCAACTTCGGCTGTTTCACCGCACCGGAATTGACAGAAACCTTATCGGCGCCGCAGGAAAGAACGCGCTCAAAATCTGCCAGTTCGGAAATTCCGCCGCCTACTGTCAGCGGAATAAAAATTTCCGAGGCCACTCGCGTTAAAATATCGGTAAACAGCTTGCGCTGTTCAAAAGAGGCAGTGATATCGTAAAAAACCAGTTCATCTGCGCCGGAATCAGAATAATACCGCGCTAGCTTGACGGGGTCGGACACATCGCGCAGGTTCAAAAACTGAACCCCTTTTACCACGCGCCCGTCTTTTACGTCCAAACACGGAATGATTCGTTTTGTGATCATCGCTCATACCACCTCTTTCAGCGCCTGTTCCAAAGAGAGCGCCCCGGTGTAAAGCGCTTTGCCTAAAATTGCCCCGTACAGCCCCAGCTCCTTTAGGCTGCGAATATCCTGCAAGGAGGAAACGCCGCCCGAAGCAATGAGGTCGAGCGCAAATTTCCGGGACAAGTCACGGTAAAGCGTTACATTCGTTCCGCCCAGCATGCCGTCTTTGGAAATATCCGTGCAAATCACCGTTTGCACTCCCATCTCGCAAAGTTTCCCAAAAAAATCCTCGACGGGCTGAGTGCTTTTTTCCTGCCAGCCGTGAATGGCGATTGCGCCGTCCAAAATATCCACGCCCACCGCGATGTGAGAATGAAACATCGTCACCGCTTTTTCCAAAAAATCAGGGTCAGTCACCGCCTTTGTTCCCAAAATCACGCGCTCCGCTCCGATATCCAAATAGCGTGCAATTGTATCGGTGTCGCGAATTCCCCCGCCAATTTCCACGCGCAGGTCGCTGGTGCGGCACAGCTGTGCCACAACCGAGAAATTGGGCGTCGTTCCCTCTTTCGCGCCTTCCAAATCAACCACATGCAGCCACGCCGCACCTTGGTCCGCAAAGGCTTTCGCCTGCTCTTCGGGGTGTTCGGAATAAACGGTCATCTGACGGTAATCACCGCGCACCAGCCGCACAGCTTTTCCCTCATAGAGATCAATTGCCGGAAGCAAAATCATCGCATTCCCTCCAATTTGCAGAATGTTTTCAAAATCTTCAATCCCGTTTCGCCGCTTTTCTCCGGGTGAAACTGTGTTCCGTATACATTCCCGTTTTGCACTGCTGCCGTCAAAGGCGCGCCGTATTCCGTCGTGGCAATGCATTGGTCTGCACAGCCCACTCCTGCGTAGGAATGAACAAAATAAACATATTCTCCCTCTTTCACATCGGCAAACAGAGGGCTTTTTTTCTCCGGAAAAGAAAGGGAGTTCCAGCCCATATGCGGAATGGAAAGCCCTTTCGGAATTTGCTCTGCAATGGGCTTCACTTTGCCCTGAATCAAGCCAAGACCGCGATGCTCTCCGTATTCATAAGAAGTTTCCAAAAGCAGCTGCATGCCAAGGCAAATACCGAGAATGGGTTTTCCCTTTTGGGCTTCGCTGAGTGCCGCCTGAAACATGCCGGTTTCATGTAATTTTCTCACGGCATCCCCAAACGCTCCGACACCGGGCAAAATGATATGTGTAGCGCGTTCCAGCACGGCCAGCTCACGCGTTACCACCGCTTCTTGCCCGATGGCCTGCAAAGAGCTTTTCAAAGAAAACAGGTTTCCCACTCCGTAATCAATAATGGCAATCATGCCTGCCCCTCCTCTTCAAAGCGGATTTCCACAGCGCGGGCGTGCGCCGTCAAACCCTCCTTTCGGGCAAAGCGGCTCACCTTTTTCCAGTCCTGTTTCAATGCTTCCCGCGTATAGTAACTGAACTGCATTTTTTTAATGAAATCATCGACGGAAAGCGGGCTGTAAAACCGCGCAGTGCCCATTGTGGGCAGGGTGTGATTCGGGCCGGAAAAATAATCTCCCATCGGTTCCGGGTTGTAACGTCCTAAAAATACCGAACCGGCATTCTGAACCAGCCCCAGCCATGCAAAGGGATCGTCCATGCAAAGCTCTAAATGCTCCGGTGCAATGCGGTTGGAAACCGCTATCGCCTCGTGCATGTCATCCACTAAAATAATTTTGCCGTTTGCTTCAACCGAAGCGCGTGCAATTTCTCTGCGCTCCAATGTTTCCAGCTGACGCTCCACTTCTTCGGACACCTTCTGCGCCAACTCCGCGCTGTCTGTAACAAGCACCGCCGAAGCCATGGTATCGTGCTCCGCCTGCGAAAGCAAGTCGGCGGCAACATGCGCCGGGTTTGAATTTTGATCTGCCAGCACCAGAACTTCCGAAGGCCCTGCTACCATATCAATATTCACTTGACCGAACACCTGTTTTTTCGCTTCTGCCACATAGGCGTTGCCGGGGCCGACAATTTTATCGACACGCGGCACCGACTGCGTTCCGTAGGCCAGCGCCGCCACCGCCTGTGCTCCGCCCAGCTTAAAAATGCGCGTCACACCGGCGATACGCGCCGCCGCCAAAATAGCCGGATTTACTGTACCGTCGCGTCCCGGCGGCGTCACCATAATAATTTCTTTTACCCCTGCAATCTGCGCCGGAACTGCATTCATCAAGACGCTGGAGGGATAGGCCGCCGTACCGCCCGGCACATAAATTCCTACGCGCTCAAGGGGCAGAATTTTTTGCCCCAGTACCACGCCTTCCCTTTCCGTCATCACAAAGCTTTCGCGCTTTTGTTTTTCATGATAACGGCGAATGTTCCCCGCCGCTTCACGCAGAATCTCCAGAAACTCCGGCTCAACAGCGCGCATTGCGTCGTCAATTTCCTGCTCTGCTACGGCCAGCGTTTCTAAACAAGCACCGTCAAAACGCTCTGTCAAGGCATAAAGGGCGCTGTCGCCTTTCTCGCGCACCTGCGCAATCATTTCACGCACCGGCCCTGACACATCCACGCCCGTATCACAGCGCAGAAACACGTCCTTTTCTTCAATTTCACTCAAACGATAAATCTTCATTTCGTTCTCCTCACTTTGATATAAAAGCCGGTGTTATTCCTCTAAAACGGCCGCAAGCTGTGCTTGCAGGTTGAAAACTTCTTTTTGCCGAAACTGATAACTGACTCGGTTACAAATCAGCCGTGCACTGATGGGCACAATCTCTTCCAGCACAACAAGATGGTTTTCCTGCAACGTTTTTCCCGTTTCAACGATATCGACAATCACATCGGAAAGCCCTAAAATAGGTGCGAGTTCAATGGAACCGTTTAAGCGGATAATATCAATATCGCGTGAACGCGATTTGTAATATTCCGTGGCAATGTGCGGAAACTTCGTTGCCACGCGCAGCAAACGGCTGTGGTCATCGTAAAAATCTTCCGGCCCTGCCACACACATGCGGCACTTTCCCATTTTCAAGTCCAGCAGTTCGTAAACATCCGGGCGATATTCCAAAAGTACATCTTTGCCCACAATGCCGATATCTGCTGCACCGCGCTCTACATAGATGCTGACATCGGAGGGCTTCACCCAAAAGTACCGCACGCCCTTTTCCGGGTTTTCAAACGTCAGCTTACGGTTTTTTTCTAAAATCGCGGGGCACTCATATCCGGCCTGCGCCATTCGTTCATAGGCTTTTTCTCCCAAACGGCCTTTCGGCAATGCAATTTGAATCACGCGACCACCTCCTGTGCCGTCATTCCCGCGCGGTAATCCATCATTTTTTTACAGCGCACGGACGCACACGCCGCTGTTTTAGGCTGGCAAAGCACACTGTATCCCTCTTCCCTCAGCTCTTTTGCCAAAGCAAAAAGCGCCTGCGGCCGTGCGGTTTCATCATAGTTCAATACATAATCCACATCATAGGGCGTTTGATTTTTTGCGTTCTGTTCGAGCACGGATAAGTCGATGCCAAACCCGATTGCGCCCACGCGCTTGCCCATTTTTTCAGGCAGTTTATCATATCTTCCGCCCGAAAGCACCGCACTGGGAACGCCCGGCACAAACCCTTGAAAAATAATGCCGTTATAGTAGTCCATGCTGTTGACGAGCGAAAAATCCAAGCGGACTTTTTGTGCTAAGCCGAACAGTTCCAAAAGCTGTGAAAGCGCCTCCAGCCGTTCCAGCAATGCGCCCTGCCCGCGCTTTTCGGCGAGAGGTTTCGCCTTTTCAATACCCTCTTTGAGCGGTGCACAAATTTCAATCAAAGCGCACAAATCCGCGGCATTTTCTTGCGTCAGGCGTCCGGCTTTTGCCAGCGCACAAATTCCGTGCCGGTTTTTCTGTGCCATCAGCATCAGCACCTCTTGGCGCACCGCTTGTTCGGGCGATATCTCGCAGAGAACAGCATGCACAAAATCAACAGCAGAGAGGTTCAGCACCCATGAATCGGACAAAATCGCCAGTGAGCGAAGCGCTAAAACAACCACTTCCGCTTCGGCATAAGTATCAATTGTTCCTACAGACTCTACACCGACTTGCAGAATTTCGCGAAAAAAGCCGTTTTTTTCACGGTAGACATTTTCGCTGTAATACAGCTTTTCATTTTCCCCACGGCTGTTTTTCATCACGGAGAGTGTCACATCGGGCTTCAGCGCTTTCAGCGAGCCATCGGCATCGCGAAAGGCAATGACCGTACCGCTGTTCAAAAAATCTTTATTTTCAACATATAAATCGTAATCTTCAAATTTGGAAATGCGAAACTTGCGAAAGCCATACTGACAATACAGTTCGCTTAAACGCTCATCCCATTGATTTTCTTTCATCATAAAGTCCCCTTGGTTGACGGAATTTCCCCTCCCAGCGCCGGGTCAATGCGGCACGCCTGCGCCAAAACACGGCCCAGTGCTTTAAAGCACGCTTCTGCAATATGGTGAGAATTTTTTCCGCAAATTTGTCGCAGGTGAAGCGTCAGCTTAGCATGCGCCGCAAACGCCTGCATAAATTCATCGACGAGCTGTGTGTCGAATGTTCCTATTTTTTCGGTTGGGAAACTCAGCGCTCCGTAATACCCGCCGCGTCCCGAAAGATCAACGCTGCAAAGCACCAGCGCTTCATCCATGGCAAGATGCATGTCAGCATAGCGCACCACGCCGCGCTTTTCGCCCAGTGCGGCCGCCAGCGCATCCCCCAGCACAATTGCGATATCTTCCACGGTATGATGGTCGTCTACCCAGACATCCCCTTTGCAGTGAAGCGTCAAATCCATTCTGCCGTGCTTAGCCCAAAGCGTCAGCATGTGATCCAAAAAGCCGACTCCCGTTTCAATCTCGCTTTTTCCGCAAGCGTCTAAACACAAGGCTAAATCAATCTCCGTTTCCTGTGTTTTTCTGGAAAGTGTCGCTGTCCTCATAAAATCTCCTCCAAGCACTGAAACAGCACCTCCATTTGCTGCGGCGTTCCAATGGTAATGCGGTTATAGTCTGATAGGCGCGGCGCTTCAAAATGGCGCACCAGCACCCCTTTTCTCTTAAGTTCCTCATAGAGCAATTTGCCGTTTGCACCTTCTTTTTTCACAAACAGAAAATTGGCTTTGGAATCGGGAAATACAAACCCCATTTGATGAAACCGCGCTTTGCAGGCTTCTCTTGTTGCAATAATTCGTTTGCAATTTTCGTCGTAATAGCTTTGCTCTTGCAGGGCGGTTTCTCCCAATGCCAACGTTAAGCGATTGACATTATAAGGGTTCGTCGAAAAGCGAATCCGTTCCAAATCGGCAATGAGATCGGCATGCCCGATGGCAAAGCCCAAACGTGCGCCCGCCATCGAGCGTGACTTTGAAAACGTCTGCACCACAAGCAGGTTGTCATAACGCTTTGTCAGTGGGACACAGCTTTGCGCGCCGAAATCCACATACGCTTCGTCAATGATTACCACGCTGTCAGGATTGCTGAGAAGAATTTCTTCCACCTGCTCTAAGCGAAGCGCAAGGCCGGTGGGTGCGTTGGGGTTTGCAATGACAATCGTTTGATGCAGTGAAAAATAGTCCTCTGGGCAAAGCGAAAAATCTTCCCGAAGCGGAATTATGCTCACCGGGATATCATTCAACTGCGCAAAGACCGGATAAAAACCATAAGTAATGTCTGCAAACGCCGCCCCTCTGCCGTCTGTTGCATAAGCCATAAATGCAAAGTTGAGCACTTCATCCGATCCGTTTCCGACATGAACATTTTCAGGATTCACCCCGTATTGCTGTGCCAGCGCGCGTCTTAGTCCGTGGGCCTCGGGGTCGCTGTAAAGACGCAAATCTTCCAGCTGTTCTTTCTTTATGGCGACCACCCCGGGCGAAGGCGGGTAAGGTGACTCGTTCGTATTTAGTTTAATATAAGCTCTTTCACGAGGCTGCTCCCCCGGCGTATAAGGGGTAAGCTTTTCATATTGTTTTGAAAGAAAACGGGACACATGCATCTCCCTTTCTCAATTTAACTCTTTACTTTGATAAAGCAATGAAATTATGATACCCGATTTTTGTTTGTTTGTCAAGTACAGTCGTTTATTTTTTCTGCCGGCACAAAGTTCCGGCATTTTGCGAAAACAACAGCACGTCTTTTCGGTTGTAAGCCCTATCGGATTCACTGAGGAACTTTGCGGCGCTCACAGTTGACATCTGCCGGTTCAAAATTTATAATATGTCTATTCGATATATTGGAGAAAAAGATGGAATTTCTCATTCTCGGACTGCTCATTTTGTCACCCATGACGGGATATGAGCTTCAGCAGTTCATCAAGCAGAATTTGTCGCTGATTTGCTCTCACAGCGCCGGAAGCGTTCAAAGCGCCCTTGCAAAACTTTTGCGGACAGGCTTTATCACCTGTGAAGAAACCACCGCGGGCAAGCGGCGAAAAAAGACGTTTTTTATCGCCGATGCAGGACGCAGTGCCTTTCAAGAGTGGGTTTCCGAGCCGATGCAGGCGGACAAAGTGAAAAACATGGAACTGTCACGCATGTTCTTTCTTGGGCTTGCACAGCCCGAAGAGCGTGTGCGAGCCATAGAAGGCTATCTCTGCCAGCTTTCCGGAACAAAAGCGGTTTTGAACGCCATTCAAGAGCGCTTTCATCAGGTTCAGCAAAGCGGCCTGCCTGCCGGACAAGACTGGGTGCAGGTGTTCCGTTTTCAGGAATATACCATCCGTTACGGCATTGCCGCCGCGGAATTTGAGCACGCATGGTATACCCAATTGCTCAAGGAAATGACGGAGTACTTATGAAAATTCTTGTTTTAAACGCCAGCCCCAAAGGCAAGTTTTCCACCACGCTGCAAACGGCCCTTTACCTGCAAGCGCTGCACCCGGAGCACGAATTCACCTTTCTTCCGGTGGGACAGCGCATCAAAAGCTATGAAAAAGATTTTTCCCCGGTGCGCGATGCACTCACGGATGCAGAGCTTGTACTCTTTTGTTACCCCGTTTACACGTTCACTGCCCCCTATCAGCTGCACCGCCTAATCGAACTGATTAAGGCTGACGGCATTGACTTAAGCGGAAAGAAAAGCGGTGTCGCAAATTACCACTTCGAAGCACTTTTACGATGTCACCGCACATCGCTATATCGAGGAAAACTGTTTCGACCTCGGTATGCATGTCATTCGCGGCCTTTCCGCTGATATGGAAGACCTGCTTTGTGCCCAAGGACGCAAGCAGGCCGAAGATTTTTTCCGTCAGCTGATGTTCTCCTGCGAGCACGGGCAATTCCTCACGCCGTCCGCGGAAGCGCCGCAGCGTGAAAAAGAGGTGTATCAACCTCGCTTTTCCGAACATGCAAAGAACGGCGGAAAAGATGTCGTTATTGTGACAAACTGCGCTCCGGATGACGAAAATTCAAAAAATATGATTGCCGATTTTCGCGCGGCGGCCCCCTTTCAAACCCGCGTTGTAAACGTGCGCGAGTTCCCGTTCGACGGCGGATGCCTTGGCTGTTTCGGCTGTGCCATTACGGGAAAATGTGTCTATCGCGATGGGTTTGATGATTTTTTGCGCCAAACGATTCAAACGGCTGATGGCTTTGTCTACGCGTTTACGATTTCCGACCACTACACTCATTCAAGCTTTAAATGCTTTAATGATCGTCAGTTCTGCAACGGACACCGCACCGTAACGCACGGAACGCCGATTGCCTATATCATCAGCGGCGACTATCGCTATGAAAATAATTTGCGCATGATTGTCGAGGGGCGCAGTGAAGTCGGCGGAAATTATTTAGCAGGCGTAGCAACTGACGAAGAAAATACCAGCCAACAGCTGAAAGGCTTGGCGGAAAGCCTTGCCTTTGCAATGGAGCATCGGCTGAGCCGTCCCGCAAACTTCTATGGGGTAGGCGGCATGAAAATTTTCCGCGATTTGATTTAGCTCATGCAGGGCTTGATAAAAGCTGACCACCAATTTTACAAAAAGCACGGCATCTATGATTTTCCGCAAAAACAGAAAAAGCGCATTTTGCAGATGAAGCTTGTGGGTGCATTGATGGCTGTTCCGTCCATTCAAAAAAAGGCTAAGGGCAAAATGAACGAGGCAATTCTTGGGCCTTATGAAAAAGTGGTACAGCAAGCAAAAGGAGGAAATCAGAAATGAGTTTCACACTGATTGATGAAAAAACGTGGCAAAGAAAAGCACATTTTCACCACTATCTGACAGATGTTCCCTGTACTTACAGCGCCACATTTAAACTGGATGTTACGGCTTTAAGAGAGCAGAACCTCCCTTTTTTCCCCACCGTGCTGCACTGTCTTTCCACTGTCGTGAATCGGCACAAAGAATTTCGCATGTCACTGAATGCTGAGGGATTGCCCGGATGCTACGATATTCTGCATCCGTGTTTTACCGTTTTTCACGAAGATACCGAAACTTTTTCGAACCTATGGACAGAATACTGCGAAGACCGCCATACATTTTACAGCACCTACAAAAAAAATATGGAACGATATCAAATTTGTCACGATATGATGGCGCGCCCCGACACACCGGAAAATACTTTCCCCGTTTCCGCACTTCCATGGGCGAGCTTCGAGGGGTTCAATCTTAACCTTCAAAAAGGCTATTCCTACCTGCTTCCCATTTTTACGTTGGGGAAATTTTATTGCGAAAGCGGAAAAACGATGCTTCCTCTTGCTGTACAGGTCCATCATGCCGTCTGTGACGGCTTTCACCTATGCCGCTTTGTCAATGAGCTGCAAGATTTACTCAACCTTTAAACAGAAAAGAAAGGTGTTTGCATCATGATTTTTTATTTTTCCGGAACAGGTAATTCTCGCTGGGCCGCACAGAAAATTGCCGCACTCACGAACGATGAAGCGTTTGACATCATACAATGTACCGATGTGCCGGATGTCACGCACGAAACACAAATCGGGCTGGTGTTTCCCATCTATGCATGGGGAGCACCCGAACCGGTGCTCACGTTTGTAAAAAAGATTCACAGAAAAACGCAATTTACATTCGGCGTTTGCACCTGCGGCGAAGAAGCCGGGCTTGCCATGAAAAAATTTTCGCGCTTTTTTCCTCTGGACAGCAGTTACAGTTTAGTCATGCCGAACAATTATATCATCGGCGCAGATGTGGATGATGAAGAAACAGCACGGCAAAAAATCACTGCGGCAAAACACGCCATCGAACAGCTTTCGCGTGAAATTTTACAGCAAAAAAGAACCTATCATGTGCACGAAGGACGCTTTGCATCTTTGAAATCCGGACTCGTTCATTTCGGGTTTGAGCATTTCGCGCGGAGCACCAAGCCTTTTTATGTGACAGACGCTTGCAACGGCTGCGGACTTTGCGCGGCACACTGCCCGGCAAATACCATTTCTATGGCACAAAAAAAGCCCGTGTGGGCACAGCGCTGTTTTCAATGTCTTCGGTGCATCAACGAATGTCCGCAGGCCGCGATTCAATACACAAAAGCAACCGAGCGGCGCAGCCGCTACACCTTTCCGCATGAAAAGCCGTGAGCGGCGGCTCTGTCTTTTGTAAGGCCGTTTAAAAACTTCTCACATCAAACGGAGAAGATTTTTCTCTCTTTATAAAATCGTTCATTGGAGAAATAATCTATGAAAAAAATCATTGTCATCGGATGTCCAGGTGCAGGGAAAAGCACTTTTTCGCTTGCTCTGCAAAAGCGGATTCACATTCCCCTGTTTCACTTAGACAATCTTTGGCACAAACCTGATAAAACGACGGTTTCTCAAGAGGAATTTCAAACCGCATTGGAAAATATTGTAGGGCAGGATGCTTGGATCATTGACGGCAATTATCTTTCTACAATGGAATATCGGCTCCGGCACTGTGATACTGTATTTTTTCTTGATTATCCGCTTGAAGTATGCCTTGCAGGCGTGGAATCCCGCATTGGAAAGCATCGCATCGATATGCCTTGGGTAGAAACTGAGTTTGACCCCGAATTTCGCGAGTGGATTGAAGCGTTTCCCGATGAACAGCTGCCGCAAATGCGTCGGCTATTGAAACGTTTCGAGGATACAGTGCGTGTTATCTCTTTTCATACAAGAGAGCAAGCCGAGGCTTATTTAAAGTCGATTGACTCCCCCTTGTGAATCATCTCCTTTTTATCCGCTTCGCGCAACTTCATACAATACAAAAGAAATGTGACTGTATTTTGAACCCACCCAACCGTTTTAGAAAAAAGCTTCTTTTCGCCGCCGCTGTTTTTGCTGTTGTCATACTCATTTTGATCGGAGCTTTCTTATTTTATGCTTCAGATTATTACCACGCAGAAGTTTTGGCACAGGGACAGCAAAGTGAAACAAAAGATAATTTAACCATACTCACTCCTGGTGTTCCCAGTGATACCGCCGTTATTTTTTACCCGGGTGCGAAAGTTGAGGCGACAGCCTACCTTCCTCTTTTAGACCAGATCCGCCAGCTCGGCATCACATGTATCTTGGTAGATATGCCGTTTCACATGGCAATTTTTGATGTCAATGCAGCCGAAGATGTGATTCCTCAATTCCCGGAAATCAGGCATCGGTATCTTGCGGGGCACTCTATGGGCGGCGCAATGGCTTCGCAATTTGCCTCTGAGAACGCAGACCTTCTCGACGGCTTAATTCTTTTAGGGGCATATATTTACGGCGATTACGCCCCAGAAAACACTTTAACCGTTTACGGCTCTCTGAATCAAAGTGTGGAAGATGCGCTTGACTACACGGAATTTGTTGTAGAAATTGAAGGCGGAAATCATGCACAATTCGGCAATTACGGCCCACAAAAAGGCGACTTGCCCGCTTCTATTTCTGCCGAAGAACAGCAGCGCCAAACTGTCGATGCCATTGAAGCGTTTATCCAAAAGCAATCTGCTTAATTGCTTTAGCGAAAAGCTTTGTAAAAAACACACAGAAAATATCGTCTTCCAAAAACAGATTTGCTTGTTTATGAAAGAACGCCGGAACGTCCTGCATGAAGCAAAAGACGTTCCGGCGTTCATTTTATGGCGCAGATTCTTCAGTTTGGCGTTCTGCTTCTTTTGCAATCAAATCGCTTGCAATCGTAAACGCTTTGACCCGGCGCCGGGCAAGCGTAATTTGTGACTGACATTTTTCCGCTTTCTCTTTTGACTGCAAAGTTTTGAGCGTTTGCTGAAGTTTGTGAATGGTAGAGTCAATCTGCCGCTTTGCCTCAGCCAGCTCTTCCTTCGTATAGTACATCCTTTTTCTCCCTGCTTTAACACTGACCTTTCCACACGCGCGCTAAAATATCTTTCAGCACCAATAAAGCATCCGTGTGGTTATAACCGTAATCGACACGCAGCTGTGTGAGCATTTCCCGAAGCTGCGGCGCATAATCGTCAAGTTTCACTCTCTCATGATATGCAGCCAAAACCGGATACTTTTTACTCCACACTTTGTTCCAGTCAATCTTTGCCTGCGCTTCATCGCTCACGCTTTCAATCATCTGAGCTGCCTGCTGTTCATCAAAGTCATAGTCAATCAATTCATCCAGCGTTACACCGTAAAGCACCGCAAGCCGCTTTGACTGGCGAATGTCCGGCAATGTATCGTCGGTTTCCCGAAGTTAAGGATATGGATACAGGTTAATCAATTTTGCCGATAAAGCGGTAGTAAATCTCAATTTCCTGCTCTCTCATACCATCCGCACCTTTGGTGGCCTCGTGGATCACAATCTTCTCAATCAGGGTATTGAGAAGTTCGGCGGTCAATTCCGTGGGATTGGCATACTGTTTGATGAGAGCGACCCACTTTTCGGCATCCAGGGCAGTTTGCTGCTCTGCGGACAGCTCCGCTTGCAAGCGGCTGATCTTTTCCTCCAGCTCCAGCTGTTCTGCCTGGTACTTTTTCGTCAGCAGATTGAAGTTATACTCGGTGATGCGTCCGGCGGACCAGTCCTCGTACATTCGGACGAATTTTCCGTCCACTTCTGCCTTGCGCTTTTCCGCTCGTTGCAGTTCGGATTCCTGACGCTTAGCGGCGGTCATGCGTTCCCGGTCACCGTTTTTCAAAATCTGCTGCAAGAGTTTTTCTTCGCTCAGCTGCGCCCGATGGGACCAATACTGGATTCTGGACAGCACATAGACATAGAGCGTGTCATAGCGGATATAATGCGCCGAGCATTGTGCCCCCATCTGTCCGTACTGGCTGCAAGTGAAATGGCTGTACGGCGTTTTGTTCTGCCGGTTCGTGCCGAAGCGCATGGACCAGCCGCAATCTGCACATTTTACGAGACCGGCGAAAATCTGCGTTGTGGCATCCTTCTGCTGCCGTCTGCGGCTGGCGATCTGCTTTTGTACCTGCTCAAACACATCCCGACTGATGATCGCCTCATGGGTATCTTCCACCCGAATCCATTCTTCTTTCGGCTTGCGCACCTTTTTCTTGTTTTTATAAGAGATGTTGGTCTGCTTATTGTGTACGCTGTTGCCAATATAAGTTTCATCTTGCAGGATACTTTTGACCTGAGCAATCGTCCAGGCATACGATTTTTCTTCCGGCGCATGGGCATAGATATTGGCGAAAGTTCCATATCTCTGATAATTCAGCCAGCCCGCAGTCGGGACTTTCTCTGCAATCAGGGTCTTGGTGATCTTCGCCGCACCTGCTCCATGAAACGCAAGGTCAAAGATTTTCTCGATGATCCAGCGGGTTTCTTCGTCTATGGCCAAAGTGTTTTTGACTTTGGGATGGCGGATGTATCCCAGCGGCGCATAGGCAAAAGTGCGTTCTCCGGCAGCAAATTTGGCACGGAGCGCCGTTTTCACCTTGCGGCTGGTATCCTTTGCAAACCATTCGTTGAACAGAGGTTATTCGGGAAAGGGAAAGGCAAACAAGCAGAAATCCAGTATTCATGCGGGTTTGCGGCGGGATGGCTCCCTGAAAGCTGAACACAAATAAGACAAGCAGCAATACAATCGCATATCGTTTCTCAGGGAGAATGTTGATTTACGTCACATTCTCCCTTTTTTATTCCAGAAACGAGGTGATTGCAAAGTGAACACGCAAATTATCGCCATCGCCAACCAGAAAGGCGGCGTTGGCAAGACAACAACTTGTGCCAACCTGGGGATCGGGCTGGCGCAGACCGGAAAGAAAGTGCTGCTGATCGACGGGGACCCGCAAGGCAGCCTGACCATCAGCCTGGGCCACCCTCAGCCGGACAAGCTGCCCTTTACCCTGTCCGACGCGATGGGCCGTATTCTGATGGATGAACCACTCAAACCCGGCGAGGGCATCCTGCACCACCCGGAGGGTGTTGACCTGATGCCTGCGGACATTCAGCTCTCCGGCATGGAGGTTTCTCTGGTGAACGCCATGAGCCGAGAGACTATCCTGCGGCAGTATCTGGACACGCTCAAGGGACAGTATTCCCATATCCTGATTGATTGTCAGCCCTCCCTGGGTATGCTCACGGTCAATGCCCTGGCAGCCGCCAACAGGGTCATAATCCCCGTTCAGGCGGAGTATCTGCCCGCCAAGGGTTTGGAACAACTGCTCCAAACAGTAAATAAGGTGAAGCGGCAGATCAACCCTAAGCTCCAGATTGACGGTATCCTGCTGACGATGGTGGATAACCGCACCAACTTTGCCAAAGAGATTGCCGCCCTGCTGCGGGAAACCTACGGCAGCAAAATCAAGGTGTTTGGCACGGAAATCCCCCATTCTGTCCGAGCAAAGGAGACCAGCGCCGAGGGCAAGAGCATTTTCGCCCATGACCCCGGCGGCAAGGTGGCTGAAAGCTACAAAAATCTGACGCAGGAGGTGACAAAACTTGAAAAGCAGCGCGAAAAAAGTAGAGCTGGCATCGGTAGATGACCTGTTTTCCACCGAGGAAAGCCGTGCCGATGCACAGCGGGAACGGGTGCTGGAAATTCCCTTGTCTGAGCTGCACCCTTTTAAGAACCATCCGTTCAAAGTCAAGGATGATGAATCCATGATGGAAACTGCGGACAGTATCCGGCAGTATGGTGTGCTGGTTCCGGCGATTGCAAGACCTGACCCGGAGGGCGGCTATGAACTGGTAGCCGGACACAGACGGCACAGGGCCAGTGAACTGGCTGAGAAAGAAACCATGCCGGTCATTGTCCGGGAGTTGGACGATGACGCTGCCACCATCATTATGGTGGATAGCAACTTGCAGCGCGAAAGCCTGCTTCCCAGCGAAAGGGCCTTTGCCTACAAGATGAAGCTGGAGGCTATGAAACGGCAGGCTGGGAGACCTTCTAAAAATTCCGCCCAACTTGGGCGGAATTTCGATGGAAAGGAATCCAGAGAAATTTTGGCAGAACAGGTCGGCCAAAGCCGCAACCAGATTTCCCGCTACATCCGCCTGACCGAACTGATTCCCGAACTGCTGGATATGGTGGATGAACGAAAAATCGCTCTCAATCCGGCCTACGAGCTGTCGTTCCTGAAAAAAGAGGAACAGACCCAGCTTTTGGACGCGATGGACAGCGAACAGGCTACCCCTTCTCTTTCTCAAGCCCAGCGGCTCAAGAAGTTCAGCCAGGAGGGGCATTTATCCATTGATGTGATGCGGGCCATTATGGGAGAGGAAAAGAAAAGCGATCTGGACAAGGTGACATTCACCTCGGACATCCTGCGGAAGTATTTTCCCAAGAGCTACACGCCCCAGCGGATGCAGGAAACCATTATCAAGCTGCTGGAACAGTGGCAGAAAAAACGCCAACAGCAACATGAACGCTGAGAAAGGAGCCGCCTATGAGGGATATTTCAGCCCGTGAGCTGAAAGGACATAACATTCTTGCCGTGGAGCGTTTTCAGGACAACACCCGCCGGATGATTGAATTTTCTGTCCTGCGTTCCTGTGCCTATGGCAGTCCCGGTGATGAAATGCGGCTGTTTTTGACCGAGGACGGCTATCAGGCCGCCCTCCTGAGCCAGCAGCATCGGGAAATCAAAATCAAGCGGTATGCCCGTGTGATTGAGGGACATATCCTCGATTTTAAGCCGGACAAGCGCCGCCGCCACTCATAAACAAATCATTACTGCGAAAGGAAAGGATTGAAATGTGTACTGTAAAGGAAATCCGGGAAGCAATCCGGGAGGATTGCCATTCCCAGCATGATATGGAATCCGGCGAGATTGACTGTGTTCTGCAAACTCTGCCATTCTCTCAGGGAAATGACCTGTTAGACAAACCGCCCATTCCCAAGCGCCCCTACCGGCGCAAAAAAAGTGAACAAAACAGCTGACTGCCACAATTCTTTTTACAGGATTGTGGCTTTTTTCATACCCTGAGAAATTTGGAAGGAGTGAGGTCAATGGCCGTATTTCGCATTGAACGAACCAGAGATTATACCGTGATGAGCAATCACCATTTACGCAACGGGAAACTGTCCCTGAAAGCCAAGGGGCTGCTTTCCATGATGCTGTCCTTACCGGAGGACTGGAACTATACCACCAGAGGGCTTGCCGCCATCTGCAAAGAGGGCGTGGACGCTATCGGCGGCGCGCTGCGGGAGCTGGAAACTGCCGGGTACATTGTCCGCCATCAGCTGCGAGACAAGCAGGGGCGGATCAGTGATACCGCGTATGTTATCTACGAGCAACCACAGCCGAAGAACCCGGATACGCCCCAGCCGGATACGGCTTCACCAGATACGGGAAACCCGGATATGGAGAAACCGGATACGGAAAAGCCCGCAGAATTAAATATAGAGAAATCAAATACTCAAAAATCAATTACTCATGGATCAAGTACCGATTCCATTCCCTTCCGGGAAACAGCGGCGGCAAGACCGCCGGAACGGAA
>DWWA01000005.1 GCA_019119935.1 Candidatus Ruthenibacterium merdavium
TGGTATGATTACTTGCTACCCTTGAAAGGGTCTACATACTCCTTCTTGCTCAAACTATCTTCTATTTGGTCTTGCTTTTCCTGCTCTCTAATATATTTTTGTATCGTCGCAGTATTCAGTCCTACCGTACTTACATAATATCCTGTTGTCCAGAAATTTCTATTCCCAAATTTATATTTCAGGTTTGCATGTCTCTCAAATATCATCATCGCACTTTTCCCTTTGAGATATCCCATGAACTGCGACACACTATATTTCGGCGGTATGCTTACCAGAATATGTATATGATCTGGCATCATGTGTCCCTCTATAATTTCTACACCTTTCCATTTGCACAAATCTTTTATGATTTCCTGGATATCCTTTCTCTATTCTTTATAGATTATTTTCCGTCGGTATTTTGGTGTAAATACGATGTGATACTTGCACACCCATTTTGTATGTGCTAAACTATTTGCCATAAGAAACATCCTTCCTTGGTTTTTTAGAGGCTTGAACACTCTCTATCTTACCAGCAAGGATGTTTCTTTGCTTAAGCCTTAACCCACCCGCATAGCGGGCGGTTGTTCAAGTTTCGCATATTTGCGAAACTTCTTGCTAAAGCACTAAGCAAAACCCCCAAACGCTGATGCGTTTGGGGGTTGGTGCGCCCGAAGGGATTCGAACCCCCGGCACCTGGCGTCGGAGGCCAGTGCTCTATCCAGCTGAGCTACGGACGCAGAAATCTTATACCCTAACATTATATCATAAAAGATTTTGATTGCAAGCAAAAAATATCGAGCTGCCGCGAAGTACCCTTTTGATTCCCATCGGCTCGAAATTTGCGAAACGCTGTACATTTTCACTGTTTTGGTGTATAATGTAGCTGTATTTCTATCAATTCATCTGGCGTTTCACGCCGATTGGAAAAGGAGTGGAGCTGTTTTGATTAAGTTCTACAACCCTCTGGGCAAGGTATGCATGACGAATGATTTTTTTGCCGAGCTGGTGAGCGCAGCCGTACAAAATTGCTACGGCGTTTCCGGAATGGCAACGAAAAACCGCAGCGACAGCGCTAAAGCGCTGGTTTTAGGCGCCGATTTTCCCGAGAAGGGCGTGCGCGTTACGGAGGACGACGGTCATCTGGTAATTGAGCTGCACATTAAAGTAACATACGGTGTCAACATTGCAGCGATTGTTCGCAGCATCACTCACAAAGTGCGTTATGCCGTGGAGGATGCAACCGGTTTGAATGTGCGCCGCATTGATGTGTGTGTTGACGACATTGTCGGATAACCAATGCCCTGCGAATGACATGAAGGAGAATTATACGATATGATGACTGGCAAATTGCTGAGAGATGCTATTTTATCCGGCGCGCACAGCTTGGAAAACCAACGTGCGCGCGTTGACGAGCTGAACGTCTTCCCCGTTCCGGACGGAGACACCGGCACAAACATGAGCATGACAATTGGCGCCGCTGTCGCTGAGCTGGAGGCTCTGCCCGATGACTGCACCGTAGAGGATGCCGCAAAAGCCGCTGCTTCCGCTATGCTGCGCGGCGCCCGCGGAAACTCCGGCGTCATTTCCAGCCTGTTGTTCCGCGGCTTCTACAAAGCCTTGCAGGGCAAACGCACCGCAGATGCACACGATATCGTGTCCGCACTGCAAAAAGGCGTTGATGCGGCTTACAAAGCCGTGATGAAGCCCACAGAGGGCACGATGCTCACCGTGGCACGTGTTTCCGCGGAGGAAGCGGCCGCTGCAAATTATGAAGACGTCACCGCTTTGTGGCAGGTCGTCTGTGATGCAGCCCAAAAGGCGCTTGACCACACGCCCGAACAGCTCCCGGTTTTGAAAAAAGCAGGCGTTGTCGACGCCGGCGGACAGGGTCTTGTGATTATTTTCAACGGTATGCTGAGCGTACTGCGCGACGGTGTGATGATTCAGCTGTCCGAAACCGCGCCCAAAAGCGCGAAGCTGAACAGCGACGCTGCCGGAAAAGGCGTTTACACAGACGACTTAATGACCGTAGAGGATATTGTAAACGGCTACTGCACCCAGTTCCTCGTAAACAAAAATGAAAACGCTTCCAGCGAGAAACTGCGCGCATTTTTAGAGTCGAACGGCGATTCCGTTGTTGTGATTGAGGACGACGATGTCATCAACTGCCATGTGCACACACAAGATCCCGGTAAAGTGGTTTCTCATGCACTGCAATACGGCTATTTAACCAATTTTAAAATTGAAAATATGCATGAGCAGTTTTTGGCGCGCCAAAAACAAGGCGAGGGCCTGAAAAAGCAGGCAGAGGCGGAGCACGCCGGCGTGGGCGAATTCCCGTACGCCGCAGTAGACCCTGAGCGCACCTACGGCTTTGTTTCCGTTGCGGCGGGCGACGGACTGCGCGCTGTCTTTGAGGATTTGGGCGTAGATGCCGTTGTGTCCGGCGGCCAAACCATGAACCCCTCCACCGCCGATATTGTTGCAGCGGTGCAGAGCGTTCCGGCGCAGACTGTATTTGTGCTGCCCAACAACAAAAACATCATTATGGCGGCAGAACAGGCAAAGAAAATTGCCGACCGCACGATTGTCGTGCTTCCCACGCGCACCATTCCGCAGGGTATTACCGCCATGCTGAGCTTTGACGGCGATGCCAGCGCCGATGAGAATGCGGTTGCCATGATGCAGGCAGCTGACCATGTTGCCACCGGTTTAATTACATTTGCCGCGCGTGACAGCGACTTTGACGGAAAGAAGATCAAAAAAGGCGAAATTCTGGCTTTGGAAAACGGCAAACTGGTTGCCACCGGTACGGATATTACCAAAACCACTTATCGTCTGGCACGCAGCATGTGCAAAAAAGACACCAGCTTTATCACCGTGATTTCCGGCTGTGATGTATCCGAGGAGGACGCGCAGCGCACAGCTGATATGGTTCAGGCAAAATGCCCTGCCGGGATTGAAGTAACCCATATCACCGGCGGCCAGCCTGTTTACTACTACATGCTGAGTGTCGAATAATTTTCCGCATCATTTCACTAGGTACTTTCTAATCCCTTATCGGTTTGTCCCTTTGCACCATGAGCGCTTTTGGCTAAACATTCGCCCGGCGTTCAAAGACGATTTCTGTGCTGTTCGGGCCGCCGTTTGTGTTCAGAACTAACCTATTGTTAAAAACCAGCGCCCGGCGGAAAGCCGGGCGCTTTTTATTACAAGGAGCTTTTTTCTATGCAAACCAATGTTCTTACTTCCCGGCTGCGCATGTCCGGCGGAGGTTTGAAGCTTTTTGCGGTCATCATTATGCTGATCGACCACACGGGAGCCGTTTTTTTAGCGCCGCTCGTCTCCGAAGCACCCGATATTTCTACCGCGTGGAAAATCTACTATCTTATGTTTGCGTGCCGCTGTATCGGACGCGTTGCATTTCCTATTTTTTGCTTTCTGCTCACGGAAGGCGCAAGATATACCCATAGTATATCTAAATATACTTTTCGTTTATTTATTTTTGCACTTGTTTCGGAAATTCCGTTTAACTTGGGAATGAACGCTGCGGCCTGTCACTTCAGCTTTTTTAATTTGCAGTATCAAAGCGTATTCTGCACCCTGTTGCTTGGTATTTTAGCCATCTGGTGCGCACAGAGCATTCGCCAGGCCATTTCTCTGCGTTGGCTGGGCATCGCTCTTGCCGTTTTGTCGTCGCTGGTATTTCTTGCCTTGGGCGCAATTCTGAAAACTGACTACGGTGCTTACGGTGTTTTTCTTATTTTATTATTCTATTATGTTCCTGTTCGATATCGTGCAATTGTGGGCATTTGCAGCGCACTGGTTTTTCTGCCGCTGGAAGGCTTTATTGCCTTTTTCACTGCTTTCAGCGCAATTCCTCTCGCGCTCTATGACGGCACGCGCGGAAAAATGGGCAAGTATTGGTTTTACGTTTTTTATCCGGCACACTTGCTTATTTTGGCAGTCATTACGTTCCTTCTTGTCCCTCCGCTGTCCATGTTCTAAAGCAGTGTACCTGACAGGAATTTTTGAAAAAGGAGATCGCGCATGGATATTCGCTATTTAAAAGGAATCGGTGAAAAACGCGCACAGATGCTCGCAAAGCTGAATATCCACACTGCGGAGGATTTGTTATCGTTTTACCCGCGTGATTATGTCGACTATTCAGCCCCCTATCCTGTTGCGCAAGCTCCGCACGAAGTAAAATGTGTGGTACGTGCCACCGTCTACGAGGTGGGTGCCCCAACGCGCGTGAGAAGCGGCAAAAAGCTGACGCGCGTTGCGGCGGGCGACGATACTGGAAGTCTGGCGCTTTCTTATTTCAACAATCCGTATATTTCTTCCAAATTAAACTCGGGGGAAACTTATCTTTTTTTCGGAAAGGTCGGGGGAAACTTTTTGCACCGCGAAATGGTGAACCCGGTTGTGCTCACCCAAAAACAGGCACAGCAAACACCGCTTGTTGCTGTTTATCCGCAAACCGAGGGTGTGAACAGCGCATTCTTATCCAAATGTGTTCAAAACGCGCTGGAACATCTGGAAATGGACGAGCCTTTGCCGCACTCTTTGCTTACCAAATATCGCCTTTGCGAAAAACAAGAAGCTATTGTTAAAATTCATTTCCCCAAACAGCGCGCCGATATCCAAGCTGCACGCCGAAGGCTGATTTATGAAGAACTCCTCACGCTCCAGCTGGGGCTTTTGATGATGCGCAGCCGCGGCAAAACACTGACAAGCGCACGCATGAAGCCTGTCGCGCTGACGCCTCTTTGGGATTCACTTCCCTTTGCGCCCACGAGAGCACAGCAGCGCGCCGCCGCAGAAATTATGGAGGATTTGCAAAAGCCGCAGCCGATGAACCGCCTGCTGCAAGGCGATGTAGGAAGCGGAAAAACCTTGGTGGCCGCCGCCGCCATCTATTGCGCCGTGCAAAACGGATATCAGGCAGCCTTGATGGCTCCCACGGAAATTCTTGCCGTACAGCACGCCGGTTCTTTAGAACGCATGCTCGCACCGTTTGGCATTTGTGTGGTACTGCTGACCGGCAGTATGAAGCAAAGCGCAAAAAAATTGGCGCTCAAAGCCATTGCCGAGCACCGTGCCGGCCTTGTTGTCGGCACACATGCCGTGCTTTCCGAGAAAGTGCAGTTTGCAAACCTCGGCCTTGTGATTACAGACGAACAGCATCGCTTCGGAGTGCGTCAGCGCACGCTTTTGGCCGGGAAGGCAAAGCATCCGCACACGCTGGTGATGAGCGCCACGCCGATTCCCCGCACCTTAGGGCTTTTGATGTTCGGCGATTTAGACATTTCCATTTTGGACGAGCTGCCGCCCGGCCGCATTCCGATAAAAACATATGCCGTCACGGGCAAAAAGCGCGCTGATTTATTCGGGTTCTTGTCGCGTCAGCTGGACGCGGGGCGTCAGGCGTATATTGTCTGCCCTCTGATTGAAGAAAGCGAAAGCGAGCTGCTTGCCGCACAAACATACTGCAAAGAAATTGCACGTCCGCTCTTGCCGGGGCGGCGCGTCGGCCTCATGCACGGGCGGCTGAAAGCGGCGGAAAAAGCCGCTGTCATGGAGCAGTTTCAAAAAGGCGAGCTCGATGTGCTTGTTTCCACAACCGTGATTGAAGTGGGCGTCGACGTGCCGAACGCCAACTGCATCGTAATTGAAAACGCCGAGCGCTACGGCCTGTCCGCACTGCATCAGCTGCGCGGGCGAGTGGGACGCGGCGGCGGTGAGGCGTACTGCATTCTCGTGAGCGACCATGTGAGCGAGTCGGTAAAAAAACGGCTTTCATTTTTATGCCACACAACAGACGGGTTTGAAATTGCGAAATTCGACTTGGAAACACGCGGCCCGGGCGACTTTTTCGGCAGCCGTCAGCACGGTCTGCCCAGCCTGCGGATTGCAGATTTAATGGCCGACAGCCGCATTTTATACGCCGCTCAGCAAGACGCACTTGCAATCTGCGCGGATGACCCCACGCTTTCCAAAACCGTGCACAAGGGTCTTGCCCATTTGGTGGAGCAGCTCTTTTCGGGAGAAACGGTATTAAACTGATGCTTCGACGAACGTGAAAATTTGACTTCTTACTCATTTCATGTATATTCCGCATCTGCGGATGGACTCTCGGACACCGTTTAATCAAAACCACCCGTTGAACGGGTGGTTTGAACAGGCCCTATAAGGGCCTACTTCCTGTGGTTACCCCCTTAAGGGGGTACTGAATAGGTTTGGCAATCACACTTTTATTTCTGGCAGCCCCCTATGAACTGGGGTTTTTTCTTGCCTATTCGGCGCCAAAAAACTTCAGGGGCATTGCAAAAAATTTGCAATGCCCCTAAAGTCAATTTTTACGGCGCAGAGCGTTCCACGCAGTAATCTTTTTTCCCACATTCCGTACATGTTAAGCAGCGCGCTTTGGGCGTATGCTTCGCAAAGAAAAACTCGCGAAAGCGCGGACGGAATACCGCGTGGCAATGCGGGCAGGCATAGGAAACACGCCGATGGTAAAACAGCATCATCCAAATGCCCATGGCAATGACAAACGGCATTCCCACGGCAAACGGAAGCCAAACGCCTTTTGCAATCCAAAGCGCAAGCAGTGCCAGCTGAAGGACATCCATCGCAATGCCGACGGCCAGCATCATGCCGTGTGTGGTACGAAGTTGCTTTTTGTCTTTCATAATTTCCTCTATGCCGCAAAGAGAGTGCGCCGGAATTTCCCCGTCGTTTTTCAGCGTTTGACATAGAAATCGAATCGAGGCAAGCTGATTTTCGCGCTGCTGTAATTCTGTGCAGATGCGCTTTTCCTGCTGCTGCAAAAGCAAAAGCAGAATTTCGTTCTTCTGCTCGCTTTGCAGAATTTCTTTGATGGAATCCAGCGAAAGGCCCAGCGTTTTGAGCATGCAGATAAAGCGCAGCTGTTCCACATCGGCTTTGCTGTAAAGCCTTCTGCCGCCTTCGCTGATTTCCGATGGGGGCAAAAGCCCTTTTCCATCATAAAATTGAACTGTTCTGACAGAAACGCCGCACAAGCGCGCAATTTCACTGGTGCTGTAAACGGACATAGACTTCACCTCCTTGCCCTTATATTATCTGATGACGCTGCGTCACATGCAAGCCCTCACGCAGCGTTACATTGCAAAAAAGATGATTTTTGGGCACTTGCACACGCTTTTTCACCACTCTTTTATCTCTGTTCAAATTTTTTCTGAAAAAGCTGGACAAAGAAAAGAAGATATGCTATAATAACCACTGTTACGGAGATTTAGCTCAGCTGGTTAGAGCGTTCGGTTCACATCCGAGAGGTCATGGGTTCGAGTCCCTTAATCTCCACCACACTAAAACCGAGCCTGTCTTTCAGGTTCGGTTTTTTCGCCCCTTTGCAAAATGTTTTGCGGCTTATTTGCAATTGGTGCTTTTGTATTTTCGGACACTGGTTGAAAGTGTGAATTTACATTTTTGACAGGGAAATCTTTATCCCTCATCTGCAAAATGGTTTTGGGGAAGGTTGTGTAAAATAATACAGGTGTATCGTCAGAATTCTATTCACGAGATTCACAAAGTAGTTTTGTTGATTGAAAGCATTACCGATCAATCAAAATTCAAAGCAGTGCAGCAGGAATTAAGGGAAATGATTCGCTGTGTTGCAGAGCTTCTTTCCGAAGCGTACCATCGGATGACCGCTCTTAAAATGACAGATACGCTCGCTTTGGAGCGGAAAGAATTTTTATTTTCCTTTCTTTATTTAAAGCACAGCTGGACGAAAACCCCGATCTGATGCCGATTTATTACGAGGCTTCCGGCAGCATTTACCAAACCCGCTTTCCCACAAAATTTGGCAAACCCGGCGTTTACTGGGCCGATTTTGCACATACCCCGAACAACGGTAAGTACAGAGCGATATCGCCCCCCGCGAATACTACGATATTGATTTAAAATGCGCCGATGTGCGCGGCTCTCTGCTCCGTTTGGAAGATTTTATCAGTGTTTTCATTGAAAAAGGAGAACATGGCACATCAAGCGAAATGGACATCGGCGTTTTAACTTATTAAACACTGCTCCCATCGAAGAAAAAGCAATGCTTACCCTGCACTGAAAAGCGGCAGCTTCTGCGTGGATAACACGCGGAAAGCTGCCGCTTATTTCTTTTCGCTCAAGTTGGTGCGCCGTTGGCCTTTGATTGATACATTGCCGCTAAATCTATGCAATGTGCAGCAAAGGCGTTCGCCACCGCAACAGGCGCCTCAATTTTTGCCAGCGTCCCAAGGCCCGCCATCCATCCCATAAACTGCGGGCTGACCACAATATCCTGGGTGACTGCAAATTTGCCTTCGCTGCGCGGTAAAAACATAACCTCTTTTCCGAAACGGTCAATCACAACACCGGCAAGGCTCGCGTCAAAGCAAATTGTCACACTTGTGGTTTTTCCGCCGAACATGCCAAAAGTCGTGTTCGTATAGGCCGCAAGGTTCAGCTTTTTAAATTCCTCTAAACCTTCGCGCGGGGTTTCCTCCAAGCGGCACAGTTCTTCCATTTTATCCACGCGGTAGTGGCGAAGCCCCTGCGCGGCGCTGTCGTAAGCCAAGAGATAGTAGCACTCATCTTGCCAAATGAGGGCATAGGGCGAAACAACATAGCGCTCTTGCCTGCGGCGGCGCAGCGTCTTTTGTGCTGTCCACTCCATGTAGAAAAATGATACCTGTGCGCCCCCGCTCATCGCCTCATGGAGCACGTCAATGGTTTCATAAATGGATTTGTTCATGCTCTTCGGGCGATTTGCCACATAGACCTGGCGCTGAAGCACATGCGCTTGACGGCGGCTGCAAAGAGTTTCGAGCTTTTCAATCAAACGGCTGGTTTGATCTGCCGGGAGAAATCGGCTTGACTGCACAGCGTCGACCAAGATTTTCAGCTCTGCCAGTTCAAACAAACGACTCGCCAAATAATAGCGGCACTCTGTCCCTTTGCGCTGAAGGCGAATGTCATAGCCAAGGCTGCGCAGCGTTTCAATGTCATTGTAAATGCTTTTTCTCTCGGAGCCGATTCCGTACTCTAAAAGTGCGCTCATCAGTTCCGCGGTTGTCATGCCTGTCTGCAAGTCGGTTCGCTCTTGCAAAATTCTTGCAAGCACAATCAGTTTTTTCTTTTGTCCTTGATGTTTGGGCATAAACAGCCTTTTTCTCCTTTCCCTCGTTTTGGCGATTTTTCTTTTTATTCGTTTTGAATCCGCTTTGGCACCACAATCGGCTCGCGCACAATTTTTCCCCAGTCAAATACGGCGGCTAATTCCTGCGGCGTTTTCGCATACGGCTTTTGCTGCAAGCCGCACAGCGCCGCCAGTTCTCCGAGCAGCTCCGAAGGCGCATACCGTTTGCGCAGTTCCTGCATATCCAAGCTTTTTTCACGTTTGGAAAGGCGCACCCCCTGCTCATTCACAAGCAAGGGAATGTGATAATAAGAGGGCGTCTTTACGCCTAACAGGCGCTGCAAATAAATTTGCCGGGGTGTGCTGGAAAGCAAGTCCTGTCCGCGCACCACTTCCGTGATGCCCATGCATGCGTCATCCGCAACCACAGCCATCTGATAAGCAAAAACGCCGTCGGAACGGCGCAAAATAAAATCCCCGCACTCTCGCTTTAAATTTTGGCACACAGCTCCCAAATGCCCGTCTGTAAAGCAAATGTCCTCATCCGGAACGGCAATCCGCAGCGCACCGGGGCGTTTTTTGTTTTTCTCAGCCTGCTCACTTGCTGTAAGCCCGCGGCATGTATTTTGATAAAGCACTGTGCCGTCCGATAAATGGGGCGCATTGGCGGCGTGAAGGTCCGCACGGGAGCAAAAGCACGGATAAATCATCGCCTTTTCTCTGAGCCTGTCCAAAGTATTTTCATAAATTTCCGTTCGCTCACTTTGAAAATAGGGCGCATCCGGCTCGTTTTTCCCCGGCCCTTCTTCCCATGTCAGGCCCAGCCAGCGCAAATCATCCATCAGCTGCCGGGCGTACTCTTTTTTACAGCGAGCGGTGTCTAAGTCCTCAATGCGCAGCACCAGCGTACCGCCCTTGCTTTTTACCGAAAGCCATGCCAAGAGCGCGCACATGACATTTCCCAAATGCATGCGCCCTGAAGGGCTCGGCGCAAAGCGTCCCTTATCCACGGTCATGCACCATATTCGCCGCGCGTGTTAAAATCCGCTGCACCAATTTCGGGTCAAGCTCTTCCAGCGCAAGCGGGCGGCGAGGACGGTCCGGCAGATCGCAAATCATCATGCTGTAATAACAAAGGTCGAGCCATTTGCCCTGCTTATACCCCGCCTTAGGCAAAAGTGCCGCCTGCGTAAAGCCCATCGTTTCGTGGAAGCGTTCGCTTCTTTGGTTCGGGTGCGTCACCAGCGCATAACAGTTGCAATAGCCTTGTTTGGCAAGCAAAGTCAAAAGCGCGGCATAAAGCGCTTTTCCGATCCCCTTTCCGCACTCGTCCGCCGAAAGATAAATCGAGATTTCCGCATCCCAGTCAAACCCGCGGCGCTCTCCCATGCGTCCTGCATAGGCATATCCCAGAATTCCCTGATCATCCTCTGCAACCAGCCAAGGAAACCCCTGCGCAAGATGTGTTTCAATACGCTTTGCCATTTCTAAACGCGACGGAACCGTATATTCCCATGTAATGGTTGACTCGAGGACATAAGGAGCATACACGGCAAGCAGCCTTCCTGCATCCTGCGGCATCGCAAGGCGCAGCCTTATTTTCTCCATGCTTCCACCTCTCTTAACCCACTGTATTTTCCCCCAAAAACTATGTATATGGTATTATTATATTCCACGTAAAAATTCCACGCAATACAAAAAAACAATTTTTTTGTCGAGTTTTAACTGAATTATCACATTTAGAAGAAAAAAAACACGCCCTGCGGCTGTACAAAAGTTTGTTTTTGCGGTATAGTTATACAGGGTCTTTTTACCCGTTTTACCATTTCATTCAAACAAAGGAAGTGTTTCCATGGCCTTGGTTCGCACCATTGTCTGGTTTTGTTATTTCTTCGGTGCGCTGATCGCCTTTCTTCCCGCGATGTTCCGCGCAAAAAAAATGCGGCTCGCGAATGATCCGAACGCTTCGAAATATATTCAAAAATGCGTCGAAATGTGGGCCGGCACTCTCATGAAAATTGCGGGCGTCACCGTAACGGTAGAGGGCCGCGAAAATATCCCTAAGGACACCGCAGTCATGTTCACGCCGAATCACCAAGGCAATTACGACATTCCTTTGATGCTGCTGTATCTTGATCGTCCTCACGGGCTTGTGGCAAAAGCGGAAACGAAAAAAATTCCTTTTGTCAATACATGGATGACACTGCTGAACTGCGTATTTTTAGACCGCTCAAACCCGCGCAAAGCCATGGAGGCCATGCGCGACGCCGAATCGCTGCTAGAACATGGTGAAAGCATGGTGGTATTCCCTGAAGGGACACGCTCACGCGGCGATCATATGAACGAATTTAAATCCGGCGCCTTCAAAATGGCCTGCAAAGCCAAGGTTCCGGTGGTTCCCGTTGCCATCGACGGCAGTTACCGTGTGATGGAAGCCAACGGCGGTCTGATGAAGCCGGCAGATATTCGGCTGATTATTTTGCCGCCGATTGAAACCGCTTCGCTTGATCGTGCCGGACAGCGAGCTTTGCCCGAGCTCGTGGCACAGCAAATTGCAAAGGCGAAAGCAAAAGCATAAAAGTGAGGTTGCTATGGCAAGCTATCGTTATACAAGAGATTTTAAAAACGAAGAAGGCGGGCCGCAAAAAACACCACAGCCCATGACGGCAAAGCAAAAACGTGAAAATTTTTGGTTTTACTACAAATGGCACGTGCTGGTGGGTGTGATCGTTGTCGCGGTTGCAGCGTTTACCATTTTTGATGTGATGAATCGCGTCACGCCCGATTACACCATCGGCGTGATTACCTTCAAAGCATCGTCTACGGATGCATTTAAAGCGCTGCAAGAACCCTTTTCCGCTTTTGGTGAAGACTTAAACGGCGACGGTTCCGTGGTGGTTGATGTTGCGCAATATGATTTTGCCTCCGAAGACCCGCAGGTAATCATGGCGACAAGCGCGCGCCTGATGGGCGATTTCCAAACCAATCAAAGTATTTTCTTTTTCACCGATGATGTGCAGAAGGCACAAGAGCAGCTGGCCGCGTTTGTTTATAACGACGGCAGTGTTCCTGCGGACGGCGAAAAGGTAGATTATTCGCGCATGGGAATTCCTTGGACAAACTGCCCCGTTTTAACCGGTTTAGAGCTCGGCAACGTCGTATCCATCACAGGAGATACCGACTGGCCCATGCAGGATTTGCTCAGCGGTTTTTCGCTTGTGCGCCGTGTTGCGCCCGAAATCAAAGAAAAAGACGAAGAACTCACCGCTTACTGGAGTGCAGGCGAAGCTTTTTATGAAAAAATTACGGAGGGAGCGGCTTAAATCCCTTCCGATATGCTGAATTTTTTCACTGATGCGTCATGACTGTATTTTCATCATCCGCAAAGGCGCATGCGCTTTTGCCCTTCGTGAAAAAACGGCATTTCAGGTTTAAAAAAACGTTTTTTGAATGCCGGACGTTTTGAAAAGCATTTCAATTTCAACCGGCACTGTTCCAACAGAAAAGGAGGATCATCTCATGGCCACCAATCTTCTTTGGGTATTGCTTTTTATTCTCAGCGCTGCCATGATTGTACTTGGCGTTTTAATTTTTGCGGCCATTCGCGCCAGCCGTTCCGGGCAAAAGGCAAGCGCCACCCAGCAGACACAGAATCCTTACCGTAAATTTTACGGTGACACGCAAAAACCATTTCATAAGTGAGGTAGTACAACAGTGGGTATCTTTTCTCAAAACTTTAATCGTCCCGGCCCCGGAGTGCCGAAAAACGCACCGAAGAAAAAGGGCATTGCCCGTTATTTTGAAATGCTCTTCCGAGATTTCTCCACGCTTTGGAAGGCCTCCATGCTGTTAAGCATCTGCATGATTCCGATGCTCGTTGTCATTTTTTTATTATTTGCTCCTCTGTTTGATTATTTTGTCAGCGGAAATGTTGCTTCGCTGCTTCCCCTTTCGATGATTTTAATTTTCATTCTGTTAATCGGCGTATCGGGTATGCTGCTTGGCCCCGCGCTTTGCGCCTGCCACAGCGTTATTTTAAAAATTGTACGCGACGAACCCGGCTTTTTCTGGCATGACTTTAAAAAAGCATGGCGTTCGTGCTGGAAGCAAAGCTATTTAATCAGCGCAGTATTTTCTATGCTGATTGCACTTGACTTTGTTTCTCTTTGCTTGTTCTTCGGCGGTTCGCATCAAAATGCAACCGACGGTCTAACCAGTACATTATTGCTCGGCTGCATTGTGCTGAGCCTTGTCATTTTCTTTGGCGTTTGGTTTATCTCCTGCCTGCAGATTGTTTTTATGAACATTCCCACCGCAGGTGTGCTGAAAAACAGCTTACTGCTCTTGTTTGGGCGTCTGCCGCGCATGGTTCCGGCCACACTGATCCATATCGTTTTTCTGCTTGCCTGCTTTTTATGGATGCCCCTTGCCCCGATTATTCTTCTCATTGGCGTACCGGGGCTGATTATGCTGTGGACCGACATGCTGGCATGGCCGCCCATGGACGAAGTATTTAAGCTGGAAGAACAATTAAAAGAGCTTCGTGAAAAAGAGCTTTCCGGAGAGAAAAGTTCTATCTCTGACTGAGGCGTTTATCAATAAACATAAATAAATATCCCCCGGCGAAGCCGGGGGTTTTGCACAGACGGGTGAAACCCTGGATTACTAGCGCACGCGTCACGTCGCGTTGGTACGGTCTGCCAGCCGCGAAGGATTGTTACTTGCCGCCCGTAAACG
>DWWA01000006.1 GCA_019119935.1 Candidatus Ruthenibacterium merdavium
CTTTGCTTTTTCGACAAACTGCTGCCTGCCGATTTTCTGCGGCAGGTGTTAAATGGTTATGACTTTGCACGTTTTTTTCTGCGGAATAAAAGTACAGTAACCGTATCGACAAAGCTTTTCAGGTTAAATAAGAGCGTTACATAAGTGGCAATCGTGAGCCAGAAGGCCCAGTTTTCCTTTTGCATTAAAAGAATGATGCTTTGAATGCAAAGCAGGGCTACGTTGATGGCAAGGCTCACAGGCCGGTAGCTCATGCGAAGCAGCCGACGCGTGGAAAATGCGCGAATCAGGAATATGACAAAGTAGCTGGCGGCGGTGGCAATAGCTGCGCCCTGAATGCCGTAGGAGGGGATGAGCGCTGCATTTAAAATTAAGTTTAACACAGCGCCTACTGCCATGGTAAGCAGAGAAAGGCCGCTCTTCATTTCCAGCATATAAATGCTGTTTTGGAAATTGGAAAGCGAGGAGAAAATGGTGGCGAAGGTGAAAAGCGGCACAAACTCCCATGCCGAAAAGAACTCTTTGCCGACATACACGCGCATAATCGGCTGGCACAGCCAAATGATGCCCGCCGCTGCCATAAACATAATGCCTTGGTAAATGCCGAACACACGAGAGAAAAATGCTTCACGCCCGGCTTTGGAGCCGTCGGTAAACGCGCTGATCTGCCATGCCTCGGTGAACATGGTTGCCACGATGGAAAGCAGGGTGGGAAGGCGGTAGCATGCGCTCATCAGACCGGTTGCCTCCGGCCCCAAAATATTGGTGATAAACAGTTTGTCGCTGGTATTGGTGATCGACCAGCAAATTGACGCGGAAACAAGCGGCAGCGAAAAACGCAGCATGCGAACCATCAATTCTTTATCAAAACTGCGAAAGCTCACAAAACGCCACATGCGCAGCGCGAAAAATAAAAACATAGCGCTGATAAAATCGCCTGTGATGACCGCCAAAAGCATGCCCTCCGGACGAAGGCCAAGCCCGGAAATATAAAACACGGTGCACACAAGCGTAACGGCACTGTTTAAAATGCCGTCAATGGCATAAAGGCGCAAATTCCCCTGCGCGCGTGTGAGCTGACAGTTCAGCGTGTTAAAACAGCTCGTCAGCAAAAATACCAGCATCAGCGCGCCGTATGGGCCAACGGAAGTGGCAATAAAGTCAAACTGAGAGAGAAGGGGCCAGATGATCAGAAGAATCAGATAACCCGAACCCAGTGCGACCAAGCCGTTGGTATAAATTTTGTGGTGACTGCGGCGGGACTCCAGCCCGAAGCGCACAACGGCGTTTTGAATCCCGAGCAGTACCAGCGGAATAAAAAATTGTCCGGTTGTCTGCACGGTGTCCATTAAGCCAAATTCTCCGGTGGTGAGCTGGCGTGTGTAATAGGCCGTCATTAAAATGCCGAGAAGCTTTGAGGAAAACTGATTGATGGCGGTTAAAATGGTGTTGGACACCAAACGCTTATACTTATTCATGCCGTTTCCTTTCGCGACGCCTGCCGGAGCGGCGGGACGTGTGAAGTGTTCTGCGGATGACTGCCGGGTGTTTGGGCAGTTCGCCGCCGTAATTACAATAGTATATAACAAGGCGTTTCTCAATGCAAGCAAAAAAAGCCGCTTTTCACCGTTTCAGCGGCAAGCCGGTCAGACGCTTTTCTCTTCAGACGGCGGAGAAAAGCGCAGCGCACGCCGAAGTTCGCGCCAGTTTGGAATATGTTGTTCCACCACCTGCCAAAAGGCTTTGCTGTGGTTTAAGTGAATAAAATGTGCATATTCATGCACGATTACATAGGTAATGACTTCGGGCGGATAAAGCGCAAGGCGCAGATTTAAGGTGATGCGTCTGCGGACGGGCGCACACACGCCCCACCGTGTTTTC
Source organism: Candidatus Ruthenibacterium merdavium (assembly GCA_019119935.1). Taxonomy (GTDB): domain Bacteria; phylum Bacillota; class Clostridia; order Oscillospirales; family Ruminococcaceae; genus Ruthenibacterium; species Ruthenibacterium merdavium. Next base: position 1,882 of record DWWA01000006.1, read on the forward strand.
ATGTCACGCACACAGAGCATCGGCCGCTCTGGCAGCAGTGGCGCGAATTTTTGAAACACCGGCTCTTCCAGCGCCTGAAACACGGCCAGCGCCCGGCTTTTGTCAATCGGGCAGGGTTCTTGCCGCCGGGCGGCTTGTGCAAGCACATCGCGGCGCGCTTTTTCCACCCATGCGCGGCGTGCGTCCACCAGCGCGTCGATTTCTTTGAAAGGCACGCGGGCGGGGGCGCTCACGGCGAGCGTGCCGTCGCTTCGCACCCGGAAATTGATGTTTTTCACCCGCTTTCTTGTGAGCTCATAGCGGATTCCAAGCGGTGAAATGCGCTCTTTTGAAACTTCCAATCAATACGCCTCCTTTTTGTCAAGCATATTATACACGTTCTCGATGAAATCAGCAATTCTGACAAAATTTCAAAAAAATTTTCGCTGCGGTTTTTGAGCTTTACGCCCTTTTTCGACTTGACGAACCCTAGATATAGTGATAAACTATCTACTGTTTTCAAGATTTAGGGCGTTTTTGGAATGTCGAACCCTCCATGTGGGGTTGGCAGAGCCTGGAGGAGAGGATAGCGCACATGGTAAAAAGCATTGTAAAACGTGACGGACGCGTGGTTTTATACGACGAAAATAAAATCACGGCCGCCATTTTAAAATCTCTCAAGGCCGCAGGGGAAGGCGACGCCGAACAGGCCGAGCAGGTGGCGCACGCCGTGGGAAAACGGCTGGATGCTTTGCCGCAGGAAAACCCCCGCATTGAAGAAATTCAAGATATTGCCGAGCAGGAGCTGATGCACGCGGGGTTTGAAAATGCCGCAAAGCAATATATCCTGTACCGCGCCGAGCGCACGCGCATCCGCGAAGCAAAAACCAGCCTCATGCACGCCATTGACGAAATTACCAATGTCGATGCCCGCCAAAGCGATATGAAGCGCGACAACGCCAACATCGACGGCAACACCGCCATGGGCAGCATGCTGCAAATCGGCACAGCCGGCGCAAAGGCTTACAATGCCGCTTACCTGCTCACTCCCGAGCAATCCAAGGCGTATGCTGAGGGCGACATTCATATACATGATTTTGATTTTTATGCATTGACCACTACTTGCTGTCAGATCGATTTGCTTCGACTGTTCAAGGGTGGTTTTTCTACGGGTCATGGGTATCTGCGCGAGCCGCAGAGCATCGGCAGCTATGCTGCGCTGGCCGCCATTGCCATTCAGTCGAACCAGAACGACCAGCACGGCGGCCAAGGCGTGCCGAACTTTGACTGCGCGATGGCGCAAGGTGTTGCAAAGTCGTTTGCGCGCTTGTACCGCCGCAAGCTGCGCGACGCGCTGGAGGATGTGCTCGACAGCGAAGACGAGACCGAGCTGGCCCGGCAGGCGACCGAGGCGGGCGAAGAAGCAACCGGCCATCCCGCGCGCTTAGAGATTGATGCCGAGCGCTTTGATGAGGCTGTTTGTGCAGCCCTTGTCGGCACAGGCCGCTTGGACGAGAAAGCGGCTGCTTCCATTGTGCGCCGCGCACGCCGCCGCGCCGCGGAAAGCACTGACCGCGACACCTTCCAGGCGATGGAAGGCTTTGTACATAATCTGAACACCATGCACTCGCGCGCAGGCGCGCAGACGCCTTTCTCTTCGATTAACTACGGCACGGATACTTCGCCTGAGGGCCGCATGGTGATCCGCAATATCCTTTTGGCGGAAGATGCCGGCCTGGGACACGGCGAAACGCCGATTTTCCCCATTCATATTTTCAAGGTGAAAGAGGGCGTCAACTATAACCCCGGCGACCCCAACTATGACTTGTTCCAGCTGTCTTGCCGCGTCAGCGCAAAGCGTTTGTTCCCGAACTACGTCTTTTTGGACAGTCCCTTTAACTTGCAGTACTACCGCCCGGGCCACCCCGAAACGGAAGTGGCAACCATGGGCTGCCGCACCCGCGTGATGGGCAACTTCTATGACCCCGAGCGCGAAATTGCGTATTCGCGCGGCAATCTGTCGTTCACATCCATCAATCTTCCGCGCCTTGCCATTGAAAGCAAAGGCGACGAAGCGCTGTTTTACGAAAAGCTGGATGCCATGATGGAAATGGTGGCACAGCAGCTGCTCGATCGCTTTGAGATTCAAGCGTCGAAGCGCGTGTATAATTACCCGTTCTTGATGGGCCAGGGCGTGTGGCTGGATTCCGACCGCTTAGGCCCCAACGATGAGGTGCGCGAGGTGCTCAAGCACGGAAGCCTTTCCATCGGCTTTATCGGTTTGGCGGAAACCTTGACGGCGCTTTACGGCCATCACCACGGTGAAAGCGAGGAAATGCAGGAAAAAGGCTTGCAGATTATCGGCCACATGCGTGAGTTCTGCGACCGCCGCGGCAAAGAGATGGGCCTGAACTTCGGCCTTTTGGCAACGCCTGCCGAGGGCCTTTCCGGACGCTTTTTGCGCATGGATCAAAAACGCTACGGCATCATTCCGGGCGTGACCGACCGCGAGTATTACACCAACAGTTTCCATATTCCCGTTTGGTATGAAATTTCGGCGTATGACAAAATTAACAAGGAAGCGCCTTACCATGCTTTGACGAACGCAGGCCATATCAGCTATGTGGAGCTGGACGGCGACACTGCGAACAATGTCGAGGCATTTGAGGCGGTTGTGCGCTGCATGCACGATGCGGGCATCGGCTACGGCTCGATTAACCATCCCGTAGACCGCGACCCCGTTTGCGGCTATGTGGGCGTGATTGGCGAGGTTTGCCCGCGCTGCGGACGGCGCGAGGGTGAAGAGCTCAGCCCCGAGCGCATTGCCGAGCTGAAAAAGCTTTATCCGGAAGTAACCGCATTCTGCGGCTGTGAATAAAATGCGGCATTTGCCGCTATGGTGACGGGTGCTGCCTGCGCGCTTTGTAAAGAAGCGGGGAACGCAGGGGGTATCCGTTCAGAAAATTGGGAGGTATTGTTATGGCAGTCAAGACAAATGTATCGGCAAAAAACGGAAAGGATGTCGGCTTCGAGCGCATCCGCCGCATCACAGGTTATCTCGTGGGAACGATGGATAAATGGAACGACGCGAAAAAGGCGGAAGAGCGCGACCGCGTCAAACATGGTTTGAGCCGCTGATGGACAGCGTCTGTTTGGATTTGGCCGGGATCGTCAACGATTCAATCGTCGACGGCCCCGGCATTCGTGTCACTATTTTTGCGCAGGGGTGCCCGCATCATTGCGAAGGGTGCCATAACCCGGAAAGCCACCCGTTCGGCGTGGGAACCAAAGTTCCGGTTGAGGAGCTGGTGCGCGTCGTGCGGGGAAACCCTCTGGCCAAAGGCGTGACGTTTTCCGGCGGCGAGCCGTTTTGTCAGGCGGAAGGCTTTTTGTGCTTGGCAAAGCAGCTCAAGCCCCTTGGCTATGAGCTGGCGGCATACACCGGATACACATGGGAGCAGCTGATGGAAGGCAGCCCCGCGCAGCGCGCATTGCTGGAAACACTGGATGTTCTGGTGGACGGGCCGTTTATTTTGGCGCAGCGCAATTTGGATCTGCGCTTTCGCGGAAGTGAAAACCAACGGATTTTAGACGTGCCGAAAAGCCTTGCGGCGAATGCCCCCGTCTGGTATGACGGCGAGCGTTGGACGGGCGCGAGATAAAACATAAAGCCCGAGCACTCGGGCGGGCAGATTGCCAAAAGACGAAAAAGAGAGGTCACCTATGAGAATGCGTTTTAAGCCGTATGCCGGGCCGGAGCTGGCCGCCTGTGCGTACCATATCAATGAGCCGATGGCGCAAAAAGGAAAATGGCGCGAAGTGTTCCAAAACCCCGATTTGCCGATTCACATGGAGCTTGGATGCGGCAAGGGCGGCTTTTTGTCGCAGCTGGCACTGCGCCATCCCGAGCGCAATTATATCGGCGTGGATATCACGGACAAGGTGCTCATTTTGGCAAAGAGGAACATCGAGCGCCGCTATGCGGCAGAAGGCAAAACGCCGGACAACGTGGTGATTTTGTCGCACGACATCGAGCGCATTCGCTGCATGCTGGCCGCGCCCGACCGTGTGGAGCGCATTTACATCAATTTCTGCAACCCGTGGAACAAAAAGTCCGGCCACAAAAAGCATCGTTTGACGCACCCGCGCCAGCTGATACAGTACCGTGACTTTCTTTCGGAAAACGGCGAAATCTGCTTTAAGTGCGATGACGATGACCTCTTTGAGGACACGCTGCAATATCTGCCCGAAGCGGGGTTTGAAATCACTTGGATGACGCGCGATTTACACGCCGAGGAACCCGCATGGAACATTCGCACGGAGCATGAGGCCATGTTCACGGAGATGGGCATTCCCACCAAGGCGCTGATGGCGCGCAAAGCGGCCATTGACCCCGAAACCGAGCGCCGTCTGCGTGCGGAAATTCAGCACACCGGCCCGTATGAGCACAAAGGCGCGCAGGCGCAGGAATAAAAAGCTTGCATATTTCCTGCACTTGTGGTAATATAATTAGCGTACGATATGTTTTTAGTGAAAGAGTGGGCCGCACGGTCCGCTCTTTCCTGTTTGTTAAGGCAACGGTGCAAAAACGCGGGGGCGTCTGCGCCGGGGCAAAAGGCCGTTCGGCGGGAGGTTTTATGGCAAAAGGAAAAAGCGGTACAACCGTTTCAGCGGTGGAGGCACTCGTTTCCCCTGCGCTTGCGCAGCTGGGACTGCGTCTGTGGGATGTTCGGTTTGAAAAAGAAGGCCCGGATTGGTTTTTGCGGGTGTTCATTGACCGGGACGAGCCGCTGGACATGCAGGCGTGCGAGGATGCCACACGCGCCATCAACCCCATTTTGGACGAGGCAGACCCCATTGACGAAAGCTACTATCTCGAAGTGGGAAGCCCCGGCCTTGGCTGCAAGCTGACGCGCGATGCCCACTTTGAAGCGAAAAAAGGCCAAAAGGTGCGCGCGCGCCTCATTCGTCCGGACGAAAACGGCGAGCGCGAAATTGCCGGGATTCTGCTGGGTAAAGAGGGCGGCGCTGTCACGCTGGAAACGGAAAACGGCCCGGTGAGTATCGAAACAAAAAATGCAAGCTACTTTAAGCTGTGCGACGACGAAGATCTGTTTTAAGGCAGCACGATGTGATATCTGCCGCAATAAGCAATAAATTAAGCAATAAAGGGATGGTTTAGAAAAATGAACGGCGAATTTTTTGAGGCTCTTTCACTGCTCGAAGCAGAGCGCGGCTTGAGCGCTGACTACCTGCTGGAAAAAATCCGAAACGCAATCGTCATCGCGGTGAAAAAGGATTACGATGTCGAAGACGAAAATGTGCTGGTAGAAATTGACCCCAAAACGGGCAAGTTCAACGTGACGCTGCTCAAGCTGGTGGTGGAGGAAGTGGAAGACCCGCGCGTGGAAATCAGCTTGAGCGACGCGCAGGCCAAGCGCCGCACCACAAAGCTTGGCGATATGTTCAATATCCCCTTGAAAACAAAAGATTTCGGCCGCATTGCCGCGCAGACGGCAAAGCACGTTATTCGCCAAGGCTTAAAAGAGGCCGAGCGCAGCCAGATGTACGCCGAAATGCAGTCAAAGGCACACGAGATCATCACAGCCGTCATTCACAGCATTGATCCCGTGAAGGGCACGGTCACAGTCGAGCTGAGCAAGGGCGGCACAGCGGTGCTTCCCCGCAATGAGCAGGTGCCCGGCGAGCAGCTGCGCGAGGGCCAGCACATTAAAGTGTATGTTGTGGATGTCATCGAGGGCGACCGCGGCCCGCGCATGATGATCAGCCGCACCCATCCGGGGTTGGTCAAGCGCATGTTTGAAATGGAAGTGCCGGAGATTTTTGACGGCACCGTTGAGGTAAAGGCCATCAGCCGCGAGGCGGGAGCCCGCACGAAAATGGCCGTTTGGAGCAAAGATGAAAACGTCGATCCCGTGGGCGCATGCATCGGCCCGCGCGGCCAGCGTGTGGCAAAGATTGTTGACGAGCTGGGCGGCGAGAAAATTGACATCGTTCGCTGGAGCGAAGACCCCGCCGCATTCATCAGCGCGGCACTCAGCCCCGCAAATGTGGTGGGCGTGGAAATTTTGGACGGCGAGTCCAAAGCCTGCCGTGTCACCGTGCCGGATCATCAGCTGAGCCTTGCCATCGGCAACAAAGGCCAGAATGCACGCCTTTGCGCGCGCCTGACAGGCTATAACATTGATATCCGCCCCGAAAGCGGCTACTACGGCGAAGAGCCGAGCAGCCCCGCCCCGGAAAAAGAGAGCGAAACGGCCGGTGAAGAAACCGTCGAGCTGAGCGAACAAACCGACGCCGCGCAAACCGAGGAATAACCGGCGGGGTATTCCTCAGCCGCAAACCTGTAAAAGGAGGAATTCCATGACCCCGAAAAAAATCCCGCTGCGCCGCTGTTCCGGCTGCGGAGAATCGAAACCGAAAAAAGAGCTGGTGCGCGTGGTGCGCGCGCCGGACGGAAGTGTTTCGCTGGATTTAAAGGGCAAGCAGCCCGGTCGGGGCGCGTATGTGTGCCCGTCCAAAGAGTGCCTTGCCAAGGCGCGCAAAGCAAAGCGCTTTGAGCGCGCGCTGGAAGTGCAGATACCCGAAGAGGTGTACAACGCCATGGAGGCACAGATGGAACAGGAGGCGGCGCATGAGGAATAAACTGCTCTTTGCGCTTTCGCTGTGCCGCAAAGCCGGCGCGCTTGTCACAGGGTTTGACCCCGTGAAAGAAAGCGTCATGACAGGCAAGGCGCAGATTGTTCTGTGCGCGCAGGACGCCGCAGAGCGCACGCTGCGCCACGCACAGGAGTTTTGCGAGGGGCTGACGGATTTTTACGTCATGAGCCTGACGAAAGAAGAATTAGATCAGATTACCAGAAAGCCCACAGTGGTGTTTGCCGTAACCGACTGCGAGCTGGCCAATCTGTGCAGGAAAGCCATTTCCGAGCAAACGGCACAAAAGGAGGAACGCGCATGACCATTAAGTATAAGCTGAGCGACCTTGCCAAGGATCTTGGCGTACAAAATAAAGATTTGATCGACCTGTTTACCCAGTGGACAGGCGAGGTGAAAAAGCACACCAGCCAGCTGACCGAGGAGGAGCTGAACCGTGTGTTTGAACATTACACCCGGGATGGAGAGGTGCAAAGTTTGGACGAGTATTTGAACAGTGCAACGCAGAGCGCAGAGCCGAAAAAGCAGGCAAAACAGCCTGCCCAAAAGCGCAAAGAGCGCGTGCGGATGCCCAAGCCCGAAAAAGAGCAAAAGCCCGCGCCGCAAAAGCGTGAGGTTGTCACCGTAACGGTAGACACCTCCTCTGCGGACGTGAACCTCGATAAATTCAACGAGAAATATACCGAGCTTGCTTCTACCAAAAATGTGGAAAACCGCCGCAAGCCCCAGCCCGCCGGCAACAAGCAGAAGTTTACCGGCAAAAACCGTTTGGGCAAAAACCAGCAGTTCCAGAAAAAGCGTGAAACCGAGGCCGAGCGCTTGCAGCGCATCCAGCTGGAAAAAGCGCGCAAAGCACAGCTCAAGGTTTCCATTCCCGATGAAATCGCCGTGGGCGAGCTGGCAATGCGCCTGAAAGTCAACGTCGCACAGGTCATCAAAAAGCTGATGGGCCTCGGCGTGATGGCCTCCGCCAGCGAAGTCATTGATTTCGATACCGCAAGCCTGGTAGCAGAAGAGCTGGGCGCAAAAGTGGAGCGCGAAGTGCACGTCACCATCGAGGAACGCCTGTTTGAAACCGACGAGGACAAAGAGGAAGACCTGTGCGAGCGTCCGCCCGTTGTGGTTGTTATGGGTCACGTTGACCACGGCAAAACGTCTATTTTGGACGCCATCCGCAAAACCCGCGTCACCGCAGGCGAAGCAGGCGGCATTACGCAGCACATCGGCGCTTATCAGGTGAGTGTGAACGGCAAGCCCATCACCTTCCTTGATACCCCGGGTCACGAAGCGTTTACTTCCATGCGTGCCCGCGGCGCAAACCTCACGGACATCGCCGTGCTGGTGGTTGCTGCCGACGACGGCATCATGCCGCAGACGATTGAGTCCATCAACCACGCCAAAGCGGCCGGTGTTTCCATCATTGTTGCCATCAACAAAATGGATAAGCCGACGGCAAACCCCGATATGGTGAAAGAGCAGCTCACAAAATATGAGCTCGTACCCGAAGAGTGGGGCGGCGACATCATCTGCGTGCCCGTTTCCGCCGCAACCGGCATGGGCATTCAGGACTTGCTCGAGAACATCAGCCTTGTGGCAGAAGTAAAAGAGCTGAAGGCAAACCCGAACCGCCGCGCAAAGGGCGCTGTCATCGAGGCGCGTCTTGATAAAGGCCAAGGCCCCGTTGCCACCATTTTGGTGCAAAAGGGTACTTTGCATCAGGGCGATATCGTCATCGCCGGCACGTCTGTCGGCCGTGTGCGCGTGATGCGTGACGACCAGGGCCGGATTTTGAAAGAAGCCGGCCCGTCCACACCCGTGGAAATCACCGGCTTGACGGAAGTGCCCGCCGCAGGCGATTTGTTTGATGCAGTTGAGGATGAGAAGCTGGCGCGTGAGCTGGCCGACCGCCGCGCAGCGGAAGCCAAGGAAAAACAGTTCGCCGCTTATAAGAAGGTTACGCTTGATAACCTCTTCAGCCAGATTGCCGAGGGCGAGCGCAAGGAGCTTGCCATTATCGTAAAAGCCGACGTGCAGGGCAGTGCCGAGGCTGTTAAGCAGAGCCTTGAGAAAATCACCAATGACGAAGTGCGCGTGCGCGTGATTCACGCGGGCGTCGGCGCCATCAATAAGTCGGACGTGATGCTGGCCAATGCCGGCGGCGCAATCATCATCGGCTTCAATGTGCGCCCCGACCCCATTGCCAAAGAGGAAGCCGCACAGGCCGAAGTGGAAATGCGCATGTACCGCGTGATTTACGACGCCATCAACGACGTCACCGACGCCATGAAGGGCATGCTCGCTCCGAAATTCCGCGAGGTGGAGCTGGGCCGTGCCGAAGTGCGCAATGTCTTTAAGATTTCTTCCGCCGGTACGATTGCGGGCTGCTATGTGCAGGACGGCAAAGTGACGCGCAACGCCAAAATCCGCGTGGTGCGTGACGGCATCGTCATTGCAGAGGACGAAATTGACTCTCTGCGCCGCTTTAAAGACGACGTCAAGGAAGTTGCCACCGGCTACGAGTGCGGCATCGGCCTTGTCAAGTTCTCCGATATCAAAGAGGGCGACGTGTTTGAAGCATTTATCATTGAAGAATACCGCGATTAATGGGGTGCTTGCCCCTGCGCGCAAAGGAGGTAACCACCATGCCGCAGAGTAAAAATATGAGCCGTTTGTCCGAGGATATGAAGCGCGAGCTGATCAGTGTCATCGGGGGCATGAAAGACCCCCGCTTGCAGGGCGGACTGCTCTCTGTGATGCGCGTTGAGGTTGCGCCGGATTTGTCCAGCGCAAAGGTGTATATCAGCATGATGGGGCGAGAGGACGGCTCCAAAGAAGCCGCCGCGGCACTCAACCGCGCGGCAGGCCATGTGCGCAGCGAAATTGCAAAGCGCATGCATATTCGAAAAACACCGGAGTTTCGGTTTATTGCCGATGACGGCGCACGTTATGCCGCCCACATCGGAGAAATTTTGCAGGGTTTGCATCACGACGAGTAATGCCCCTCTGTGTAAACGCGCTGCCCCGTCCGCTTTTTCGGGCGGGGCAATGCAAAAGAAGAAAGAGGAATGTATGAGCGAATTATTGGATATTCAAACCGTCATCAGCCGCTTGCTGCGCCATGACCACATTTTGCTGCTGTGCCACAAAAACCCAGACGGCGATACGCTGGGCAGTGCAGGCGCCCTGTTTCACGCCCTGAAAAATTTGGGAAAAACCGTGGCGGTTCTCTGTTCCGATGCCATTCCGGAAAAATACCGTTACTTACAACTAGGACTGTTTGACGGTTCGTTTGAGCCGGAGTATGTTGTAGCGGTGGACGTTGCCGGGATCCAGCTCTTCGGCGACGGCGTTCAGCCTTATTCTGAGCGCGTCGACCTTTGCATCGACCATCATCCTTCCAACGGCGGCTATGCCGACGCCATGCTGCTGCAAGGCGACGCGGCCGCAACGGCGGAAATTATGTATGACGTGCTGTGTGCGATGAACGCGGAAATTACGCCGATGATTGCGGAATGCCTGTACACGGGCCTTTCCACAGACACCGGCTGCTTTAAATTTGCCAACACCACCGCACGCACGCATTTAGTGGCCGCACGCTTGATTGAAGCGGGCGCGGATTTGGTGCGCTTAAACGGTGTGCTCTTTGAAAGCAAAACGCGCAGCCAGCTGGCCATTGAGCGCTTGGCGCTGGAAAACTTGACCTATTATTACGACAACCGCTGTGCCGTGGTGTGCTTAACGCGCGAGCAAATTGCGCAAACAGGCGCGGACGCTACCGATATCGAGGGCGTCACCGGCATTGCCCGCGCCATCGAGGGCGTGAAGGTGGGCATCACCATGCGCCAGCAGCCCAGCAGCAGCTATAAAGTCAGCGTGCGCACCGTGCCGGGCGTGGATGCTTCGGCCATTTGCAGCCGTTTGGGCGGTGGCGGACATAAGCAGGCGGCGGGCTGTGAGATTATGGGCAGCTTGGAAAATGCCCGTGCCGCGATTTTAAGTGAAGTGGAGCGCGTGTTATGCACGGAATCCTGATTGTTGATAAGCCGCAGGACTTTACTTCTTTTGACGTGGTGGCAAAGCTGCGCGGCATTTGCAAAACAAGGAAAATCGGCCACGGCGGAACGCTGGACCCTATGGCGACCGGCGTTTTGCCTGTGTTCATCGGCAACGCCGCTAAGGCGGTAGACCTCCAGCCCAACAGCGACAAGTGCTATGACGCGGTGATGCTGCTGGGAAAGCGCACGGATACCGGCGACACCACCGGCACGGTGCTGGACGAAAGCGCCGTGCCCGCGGAGATTGACGAAGCGGCGGTGCGCGCCGTTTTGGGGCAGTTTATCGGCGAGGGAATGCAGGTGCCGCCCATGTATTCGGCGGTGAAGATTAACGGCCAGCCGCTTTATAAAGCCGCCCGCAAAGGCCAAACCGTGGCGCGCAAAGCGCGCCCCATTGTCATTCATTCGCTTTCTTTGACCGAGCGTGTGAGCGATGTGGAGTATCGGCTGCAAATTCATTGCGGCAAAGGCACTTATGTGCGCGTGCTGATTGAGGACATCGGCAAGGCTTTGGGCGTTCCCGCCACCATGAGCGCGCTGCGCCGCACCATGGCGAGCGGTTACACGCTGGAGCAAGCGCACAGCTTCGAAGAGATTCAAGCCGCGAAGGACGAAGGGCGGCTGGAAACACTTTTGCTGGGCATTGAAACCGTGTTTGCTGCGCTGGACGCCGTCCGTGTAACCCCGGCGCAGAAACAGCGCCTTTTGAACGGCGCGCCCGTTTCCCGCGTGAATGCCGAGGCGGGAGAATACCGTATTTATTGCGAAGGCGAATTTTTGGGCGTCGGCATCATGGCCGACGGCGAGCTTCGTCAGAAAAAGCTGTTTTGTGAAAGGGAGTGAACGCCGTGAACGAGGCAAGCGCAGTGGCGCTGGGCTATTTTGACGGGGTTCATCTCGGACATCGCGCCGTTGTCGAAGCGGCTGTGCGCGCGGCAAAGGCGCACGGCTGGACGCCAACGGCCTTTACTTTTACGCTGCCGCACGGCGGAGCGGGCAAGGGCGCAGCCATTTTAACCCCGCAGGAAAAATGCCGCCGCTTGCGCGCATGCGGCGTTGAGCGTGTCATAATGCCTGCTTTTGAGGAATTTTGCCGTTTGACCCCGGAAGAATTTGTCCAAAATATCTTGGTTGAACAGATGCATGCGGCTTATGTGTTCACGGGCGACGATTTCACGTTCGGTGCGCACAAAGCGGGCAATGTCGACCTGCTGCACAAGCTGTGCGAAAGCCGGGGCATTCGGGTGATTACCGTGCCGACGCTTTTGCAGGACGGCGCGCCTGTGTCCTCCACGCGGATTCGCGCGGCGCTGGAAAACGGTGACATCGCGCTTGCCAATGTGCTTTTGGGCGAGCCGTACAGCGTTACTTCGCCCGTCACGCACGGCAAACAGCTGGGCCGCACGCTGGGCTTTCCCACCATCAACCAGCAGTTTGCAAGCGGCATGCTTGTGCCGCGCCAAGGGGTGTACGCGGGGGTTGTATGTTTAGACGGCGCGTGGTACGCCGGGGCAACGGGCCTTGGTACACGCCCGACGGTGGATGTGAGCGGCACCGTGACATGCGAAACCTTTCTGCCCGATTTTTCCGGCGATGCTTACGAAAAAGAGGTTCGTGTTTACCTGCTTTCTTATCTTTGGCCGACTCAGCGCTTTGACAGCTTGGACGAGCTGGCCGCGATGATCGGCCGTGCGGCGGAAAAAGCGCGGGAGTGTGCGGCACAATTTTTGCAAACTACGCCGCCGGGGAGCGCATCTCTCAGCAGAGCGGAAAAGGCGTGAAAAAATTTCAATTTTTCGCCGCCGCCCCGTTGATATTTAAAAGAAAATATGGTATCATAACAGTGTTGCCGTGTCCCGGCAGCTGACCCGTGCCCGGTGGATGGCGCATCCTGTGCGAGTACCTCCGCTGCGTTCGCGGTTAATTTTGATAACAGGAAAAGAGGATTTTACTATGCAAAACAAACAAGACATCATTGCTTCTGCACGCATGAGCGAGAACGATACCGGTTCTCCCGAGGTTCAGGTTGCTCTGCTCACCGCACGCATCAACCACCTGACCGAGCACTTGAAGGTCAACAAGAACGACCACCACAGCCGCCGCGGCTTGCTGAAGATGGTTGGCCGTCGCCGCAACCTGCTGGCTTATCTGCAGAAGAAAGATATTGCGCGCTATCGTGCTTTGATTGCAAAGCTGGGTCTGCGCAAGTAATTATTTGAAATTCCCAAAAGGCAGACGGAGTTTGCGCCGTCTGCCTTTCGGTGTATTTACCCTTTCGCTCGCGGGATGGTTGTTAGCAATGAATCGCGCCTGCTTTGGCTTTAAAACAGGCGGGATTTATTGCTAAAGCCTCCCCGTACCATTCTTTATTTTGACAGGAGGCTATTTTATGGCACTGGAATTTGCATCGGCAAAGGAAACCTTTCCCAACTACCGCAAATTTGAAACAACTTTGGCCGGCCGCCCCTTTGTGGTCGAAACCGGCAAAATGTGCGGCCTTTCCAACGGCAGCTGCATGATCAGCTACGGTGATACCCGTGTGCTGTGCAACGTAACCATGTCCGAAAAGCCGCGCGACGGCATCGACTTTTTCCCGCTTTCCGTCGACTTTGAGGAAAAGCTCTATGCAGTGGGCCGCATCCCCGGCAGCTTTATGCGCCGCGAAGGCCGCCCCGGTGAAAAGGCAATTTTGACCTCCCGCGTGGTGGACCGTCCCATCCGTCCGCTGTTCCCCAAGGACATGCGCAACGATGTTGCGGTTGTCATGACCGTCATGAGCGTTGACCAGGACTGCAGCCCGGAAATTGCAGGCATGATCGGTACTTCGATTGCCATTTCCATTTCTGACATTCCCTGGAACGGCCCCATCGCAGGCGTGTATATGGGCCTTGTGGACGGCGAGCTGGTTGTCAACCCCACCGAGGCACAGCGCGAAAAAACCGATTTGCAGCTCACTGTGGCCGCCAGCATGGAAAAAATCGTCATGATTGAAGCGGGCGCCAACGAGGTGGACGAGCACACGATGCTGAACGCCATCAAAAAGGCACACGAAGAAATCAAGACCATGATTGGCTTCATCAACGGCATTGTGGCTGAAATCGGCAAGCCCAAGAAGGAGTTCCAGTCGATGGAGCTGGATCACGACCTCTTTGAGGAAGTCAAGAGCACTTATCTGGACGACTTCAAGGCCGCTATGGATACCGACGACAAAAACATCCGCGACATGCGCCTTTTGCCCATTCGTGAGCGCATTGCCCAGCAGTATGCCGAGCAGTGGGGTGAGGGCATTGTCGAAGAGCTGATGTACAAAATGCAAAAGTATGTTGTGCGCCGCTGGCTGCTGGATGACGGCAAGCGCGTTGACGGCCGCGGCATCAACGAGATTCGCCCCTTGGCTGCCGAGGTTGGCCTGCTGCCCCGTGTACACGGTTCCGGCATGTTCACCCGTGGTCAGACACAGGTGCTCACCACCTGCACGCTGTCCTCTCTGCGCGATGCTCAGATTATGGACGATTTGTCCACCGAGGACAGCAAGCGCTATATGCACCACTACAACTTCCCGCCGTACTCCGTGGGTGAGGCACGCGCACCGCGCAGCCCCGGCCGCCGCGAAATCGGCCACGGCGCATTGGCCGAGCGCGCATTGCTGCCCATGATTCCCGATACTGAGGAATTCCCCTACGCACTGCGTCTGGTTTCCGAGGTTCTTTCCTCCAACGGCTCCACCAGCCAGGCTTCCATCTGCGGCTCTACGCTGGCTTTGATGGATGCCGGTGTGCCCATCAAAGCACCGGTTGCGGGTATCTCCTGCGGCCTCATCACCGAGGGCGACCGCTGGATGACGATGCTCGACATTCAGGGCGTTGAGGACTTCCACGGCGATATGGACTTTAAAGTCGGCGGTACGAAAAACGGTATCACCGCCATCCAGATGGATATTAAAGTCGACGGCTTGACTTATGAAATCATCGAGGATGCTTTTGAAAAATGCCGCAAGGGCCGTCTGTATATTTTGGACGAAATCATGCTGCCGGTGATTGCCGAGCCGCGTGCCGAGCTGTCCAAATATGCGCCCAAAATGCTGACGATGAAGATTGACGTCGATAAAATTAAGGACGTCATCGGCAAGGGCGGCAAGGTGATTCAGGAAATCTGCGCCACCAACAACTGCAAAATCGACGTGGAAGAGGACGGCACCATCTTTATTTCTGCCGTGAACTCCGAGGATGGCGAGCGCGCCATGCACACCATTAAGACCATCGTGGAAGACCCCGAGGTGGGCGCAATCTACAAGGGCCGTGTCACTCGTCTGATGACCTTCGGCGCATTTGTGGAAATTGCACCGGGCAAAGAGGGCCTTGTCCACATCTCCAAGCTGGACTCGAAGCGTGTTGAGCGCGTCGAGGACGTTGTGGCCGTGGGCGATGAACTGCTCGTGAAGGTAACGGAAATCGACCAGCAGGGACGCATCAACCTGTCCCGTAAGGACGCTTTGGCCGAGCTGGCCGCAAAGCAGGGCTAAGCGAAGCTTCGCTTTCCCGCCATTTGCTCAAGAACGGAAAAAGCACCGGCCCCGTGGGCTGACGCATACAAAAAGCGGCTCTCTTTGGTGCAGACGAAGAGAGCCGCTTTTCTGTGCCGTTTGTGAGCAACCTTTGTTGATTGTAAGGTTTACTGTATCAGCGCTTGCCAAAGTGGTTTGGCAAACGCCCGTTTTTTGGAGGATCGCTTTGTGAAAGATTTTGTCAATGAAATCAATAAGCGGCGCACGTTTGCGATTATTTCGCACCCCGACGCCGGTAAAACTACCCTGACGGAAAAACTGCTTTTGTACGGCGGTGCGATTCAGCAAGCCGGTATTGTCAAGGGCAAAAAGGGCGCACGCGCCGCTGTATCCGACTGGATGGAAATTGAAAAACAGCGCGGCATTTCGGTTACTTCCTCTGTGCTGCAATTCCACTATCAAGATGCCTGCACCAATATTCTCGATACGCCGGGACACCAGGACTTTTCCGAAGATACCTACCGCACCTTGATGGCAGCCGACAGCGCCGTCATGGTCATCGACGCGGCAAAGGGTGTTGAGGCGCAGACGAAAAAGCTGTTCAAGGTTTGCACCATGCGCGGCATTCCCATTTTTACCTTTATCAATAAAATGGACCGCGAAGCGCAAAATCCGTTTGATCTTTTGGAAGAAATCGAGCAAGTGCTCGGCATTGAAACGTATCCCATGAACTGGCCGATTGGCTGCGGCAAAGAGTTTAAAGGCGTTTACGACCGCAACGCAAAAGAAATTCTCGCTTTTGAAAGCGTGGGTAAAATCGGCACGCAGCAGGCCGCTACCATTGAAGCGCGCCTTGGCGACAGCAACCTTGATGAGCTTTTGGGCGCGTCGCTGCATGAAACCCTGCGCGATGACATTGAGCTTTTGGACGGCGCGGCGTATGAGTTTGATATGGAGAAAGTCACCCATGGCAAGCTTACGCCTGTGTTCTTCGGCTCTGCTCTCACAAACTTTGGTGTAGAACCGTTTTTGAACGAGTTTTTGCGCCTTTCTCCCACGCCGCTGCCGCGCAACTCCAGCGCCGGGCTCATTGAGCCGACAAGCCCCGATTTCTCCGCCTTTATTTTCAAAATTCAGGCGAACATGAACAAAGCCCACCGCGACCGCATTGCCTTTGCGCGCATTTGCTCGGGTAAATTTGAGCGCGGCATGGACGTGCTCCATGTGCAAAGCGGCAAGAAAATTAAGCTGGCACAGTCCACCCAAATGATGGCGTCGGAACGCGAAACGGTGGACGAAGCCTATGCGGGCGACATCATCGGTTTGTTTGACCCCGGCATTTTCTCCATTGGTGACACCATTACCACTGCAAAAACGCCGTTTGCCTATGAGGGCATCCCCACGTTTGCCCCGGAGCACTTCGCACGGATTTCTCAAATTGACACCATGAAGCGTAAGCAATTTGTCAAAGGCATGGAGCAGATTGCCCAAGAGGGCGCCATCCAGATTTTCAAAGAGCTGGGCGGCGGTATGGAAGAAGTGATTGTCGGCGTGGTTGGCGTGCTGCAATTTGAGGTGCTGGAATATCGTTTAAAAACAGAATATAACGTCGAAGTTCGCCGCACCGGGTTGTCGTACAGCCAAATTCGCTGGATTGATAACGATGACATTGACCCGAAAACGCTCAACTTAACCAGCGACACCAAGCGTGTTGAGGACTTTAAGGGTAGAAAACTGCTGCTGTTTACCAGCCCGTGGAATATCACCTGGGCCGAGGAGCATAACGAGGGCCTGCGCCTGTCCGAAGTCGGCAAAGCCTAAACGGGGGAGCGCGCATGGGCAAAAAACAAATTTTAATGATTGGCACCGGGGGGACGATTGCCTGCCGCAAAACGCAGGACGGCCTTGCCCCCGCAATGTCCGGCGAGGTGCTTCTGTCGCACGTTCCCGGTGTGTCGGCGTTTTGCCATCCCACGGTCATCGAGCCGTTTTCTGTGGACAGCACCAACATGACGCCTGCCCATTGGCAAATGCTTTCCCGGCTGATTGAGCAGCATTATCACGAGTTTGACGGCTTTGTCATTTGCCACGGTACAGACACGCTGGCTTACACGGCAGCAGCACTGAGCTATATGGTGCAAAACAGCGAAAAGCCCATTGTGCTCACGGGCGCGCAAAAGCCGATTGATGCGCCCGACACCGATGCCCGCACCAATTTAACCGACAGCTTTTTGTATGCTGCGGATGATGCCAGCCGCGATGTGTCCATTGTGTTTGACGGCAAGGCGATTGTCGGCACGCGCGCAAAAAAAGAGCGCGCCAAAAGCTACAATGCCTTTGCCAGCATCAATTTTCCGTATCCTGCCGTGATTCAAGATGGGCGCGTCATTCGCTATCTCACCACACGCCCTTATGAAGCGCAGGACGTGCGCTTTTATCATAATTTAAATACGCAGGTGTGCGTGTGCAAGCTCATTCCGGGCACACAGCCCGAGCTTTTGGCCTATCTCTTTGAGCATTATGACTGCCTTGTGATTGAAAGCTTTGGCGTGGGCGGCATTCCCCAGCCTTTGGTGGAGGAGTTTTACCGCCAAATGGAGCGCTTCCAAGGCCGGAAAACCGTCGTGATGACCACGCAGGTGGCCCAAGAGGGCAGCAATATGACTGTGTACGAGGTGGGCAGGCGCATTAAGCAGGACTTTGGCCTGCTGGAAGCCTATGATATGACGCTCGAGGCCGTCATTACAAAAATGATGTGGGCTTTGGCCAACGGCGGCACAATGCCCGACCGGATTAAAGAGCTGTTTTATACCTGCGTCAACCATGATACGCTGTTTCATTGAATTAGGGGCTTTCTGAAAAGTCGAAATTTTCAGCTTTTTCTACAAGAAGTGGTGTCTGCTGCGTTAAAAATGCTCGGAATCCACAAAGGATTCCTGTGCTTTTTGCCTTGCAGCCCCACACATCTTACGAAAAATCTGTGCATTTTTTTGTTTTCAGAAACGCCCTAAAAAAATAAAAGCAACGTGCAATATTTTTTCGCTGTCATTCGTATCTTGTGTGCAGGTATATGTGCCTGCTCAAAAGGACATTCTAAAATTAAGAATGGATAAAGGAGAAAATAAGAATGAAAACAATGAAACAATGGATGCTTTTAGCTTTTAGTGCAGTGGCTTGTGCCGCAATGGTGGCATGTGCCGACAGCGGCACTTCGTCGTCTTCTGCGCCCGCTTCTTCCGCACCTGCTTCTTCGGCTGTATCGGAAAGCACTTCCGCTCCGGCTTCCTCTTCGCAGGCAGCTTCGGAAAGCGGTGGAGCAGTAACAGCAGAAGATCCCTACACCGCTGCAATTGTAGCTTCGCGCGACCAGGAAACGAATGATTCCTTGCCCGTGATTGGTGCAAAGGCAGGCGAGAGCGCCGGATACACCTATGTGCCCAGCAGCATGGAAAACGACCCCGAAGCCGCTGCTCAGATGGCCGATATGGTCATGCAAACGCTCACGCTGACCCCCGACCAGCTCCAGCAATATGCATTCAGCATTTCTCTCATTAACGTGAAGGCATACGGCGTAGGCGTGTTTGTTCCGGCAGAGGGACAAACCGATGCCGTCAAAGCGGCGCTCGAGGATTTTGTCACAAACCAGCAGAAATCCTTTGAAAACTATTTGGCCGACCAGTATGAAATTGCAAAACAAGCGAAGGTAGAGGTTCTGCCCACCGGCGAGGTTGTTCTGGTCATGTGCGAAAACAGCGATCAAGTGCTCGCCAGCATCAAGGACGCAGCGGCTGCTATCTGATTTTTAGAGAAAATAAAAAATGTTTATATGACGAAAACTGCACGCCAAGCGGCGTGCAGTTTTTATTTTGTTGTTAGCTTATAGTAACATGAATTGAACGGAAAAGACGCCGTTGCTTGACGAAAAGTGTAAATAATGATATAATCTTTGAGAAAATGCTGGATTTTCATCTTTATTTTTTGGAATTGAGTTAGTTTTCACTAACTTTGTGCTTTGTGAATCACACTCATTTGACGGGATATGATCCAAGGAGGAACGGTATGAAAAGCAAAACCGCAATGGTGTTCACGCCTGCAAAGCTGCGCTATTTGCTGGTGCTCGCACAAATTGCGCATGAAAATGAGGGTCAGGTGCGATGCATTGATATTGCCGTGCGCATGGGTGTTGCGCGCGCTTCGGTGAGCCGTATGCTGAATACTTTTTCAAAAGAGGGGCTTGTCCTTCAGGAAAATGCACGCGGCAGTGTTCGTTTGACGGAAAAAGGCCAGGAGGCCGCCGAGCGCTATTTAAACCAGTGCAGGGAACTGCGCCATATTTTGCAAACACAATTTTCACTTTCTGCTTATGACGCACAGGAATGTGCCATTGCGCTCATTTCCGGCGTTTCACCCGCAACGCTTCGTGCACTCGAAGAATGCTGTGCGAAGTCAGTCCGTTAGTTTTGGGATGAGTGCTTTGAAAATAGCGGAAAATAAATGGCTGTTCAGCCTTTTCACTCAAATATTTGTTTCAAGTTTTGATAAAAGGAAGCGAATATGCAGGCAGAGAAAGATTTCTCTGCCTGTTGTTTTATAACGAAAACCACCTAGCGAGTGGTTTTCGCTATAAAACAAGATTTTAGAAGCCATATGAAGTGCCCCCAAAAAGTTAGACAATATTTTTGAAGAAATAAATCAAGCAACCGAAAGGGCTTGTTGTCTGTGAAGAGCAGGCGGCAGGCCCTTTAGCTTTATCTTGATTCTGCGGTTATTGTAGTAATCCAGATAATCCACCAGTTCCTGCTTGAAGTGTTCCAGGGAATCGAATTGCTGCAGGTACAGCAGCTCACTCTTAAGTAAGCCGAAGAAATTCTCCATGACAGCATTGTCCAGACAGTTGCCTTTACGGCTCATACTCTGCCGGATGCCCTTTTTCCGGAGCATGCGTTGGTATTGCCTGTGCTGATACTGCCAGCCCTGATCAGAATGGAGGATCAATCCTGTTCCATCCGGTATAGTTTCAAATGCCTTCTCCAGCATGGAAGTTACCATGCCCAATACCGGCCGGTCGGAAATGGTATAGCTGACCAGATAACCGTTGTGCAAATCCAAAACAGGAGAGAGATACAGCTTCTGTCCAAACAAACTGAACTCGGTTACGTCGGTCACCCATTTCTGGTTTGGCTTTTCCGCGTAGAAGTTCCGGTTCAGCAGATTCGGTGCAATCCTGCCCACTTCTCCTTTGTAAGAGCGATATTTCCTGACTCTGACACGGCAGACCAGTCCCAGCTCCTTCATAAGCCGCTGTACCGTCTTGTGGTTCAGATGTATCCCGCTATTGCGTAATGCTGCAGTAATACGCCGGTATCCGTACCGCCCTTTGTTCTCATGATAAATCGTAATAATTTCTGCCTTGAGTTCCTTGTATTTGTCTGGAACCATCATCCGCTTCAGATGGTAGTAGAAGGTCGCACGAGGCAGTTGAGCGATTGTGAGCAGAAGGGCCAGCGGGAACTCATGCCTCAGCTTTTGAACTACCTGCGCTTTTTGCGCTGGCGTCGCTCTTCTTCCAAAACCAAGGCTTGCAAGTTTTTTAAGTAAGCATTTTCCGCACGCAGACGCTGCACTTCGGCAAGCAGGTCCTCTTCTACTTTGTCGGGCAGTTTCTTTGGCCTGCCTGTACTCTTCCGCCCGCGGCGCTCAACTGCGAGTCCTTCCGGGCCTTCTTCCAAATAGATCCTCTCCCAACTTTGGATGCGGCCATGTCCTTGAACTTCATAAATTCTGGCGGCCTCCTGATAGCTTAGGCCGTCCTGTATGACCGCCTCTACAACTTGCTTCTTGAATTCTGGCGTATACCGTTTGTTTGGTATCCCTTTTGGCATAATAAATCACCCCACTTGTTATTCAGTATACCATACTGTCTAACAAATGGGGTGCTGTTCAATAGGCTCTAAGGTCTTGTTTTTTGTTTTGATGTCATTTCTTCCATTTTTCTTTGAGAACAGCGGCGGAATTTGCAAAACAAAAACATTATTTATTCTAACCCCTAAGTACAAAATAGATATTAACTGATTTCGTTTAGGAGTTTTGACTTAATTTGATATCAAATGGTAGATATTATCTCAATTCTATAATGTACATTGACTTTTGCTATCAAATAACTATCGCTTGGGTGCTATCAAGAGGTAATAGCTATATAAATTATCCGAATAACGCTCTTACCGCCACATTTAAGCGTTCTTCTAATTCTAGAACATTATCTAAATCTTGTATTTTAAATTTAGAATGAATTTGTTTTGAAAGAGTTGAAATACTTTGGTGTATGCTATTAGCTGGCTCAAACTTAGGTATTGCAAGATACTTAAGAACATCAACCCCTCTATTGGTGGAAATCGCATATCCATCAATAACTTCCACAATGTCTTTGGAGTTTATAATTCCGCATACATAATATGCTTCATCAGCATTATCTAATCCGAGCATTAATACTTTAGAATCGACAACTATTGTTTTATCTTCACTGAAAAGTTCCTTATCAGCATTAGGAATAGATTGCAAATATGAACCAACAACAACGGCAGACATAGTTCCAGTTTGTTCTTTCCACAAAACTTTATACGGAGTATAAGTATATTCTCCTACATTGTCCAATCGATAATATGGTTGTGTGTTAGCGTTGAAAAATTTCCCGTTTTGAATGCGACTTGCTAACAGTTCATCGTAATAGAAGTTTAACCAATCACTGGTTTTAGGAGCTGTTTTTACCAGCTCTTTTACTGGAATACCGTACTTGTGTTTTGCGGTATGTGGCACCAAAATGTATTCGTTAGATTTAACTTGCCATTTAGCAATATTTCTTCCGCCAAGCATTGGAAATATGTAAGTTTCTTCAACTTTATCTTTATGAACACCCTTTTTAAGAAAATCTTTGCGTCGTTGTCTTTCTATACAGTTTTCTATAAGCATAAGACCATCACGACATTTGATAGGTTTTTTTAAAAGATATACGCCTTTTGCACCAGCAGGTTCTATACCCTTTCTTCCACTGTAATATCGTGGTTTTGAAGAATCAAGAACTTTGTTAGCAAATTCCATATCAGACAACGTTAGCCAAGGGGATTGTTTATCATTACCGTCAACCGGCTGCGCTGAAAGGATTTCGAAACGCAATTTCTTTTTCACTTCATTCCATTTTGCGTGAGAATCAATCAGCGTCTTTTTTCCTACTTGCTCCCATACTTTATAAGCATTCATTGGATATACCATTTCGATG
Source organism: Candidatus Ruthenibacterium merdavium (assembly GCA_019119935.1). GTDB lineage: Bacteria > Bacillota > Clostridia > Oscillospirales > Ruminococcaceae > Ruthenibacterium > Ruthenibacterium merdavium. The sequence continues at coordinate 24,371 of DWWA01000006.1, forward strand.
CTTTTAATAATTTTGATTGCAATAGTAGGAATAGTAAATAACTTTACATTTGAAAAATCATCAACAGCATCAATCTTGAAAGGAACATTTTGTCCAAATCGAGTGATTGAGAGTTTTCTAAAACCTTCACCGCCTTTAGTTGATTTTAGGAAAGAGGCTGGCAATAAAAACACCATATCCCCATTATTCTTCAAGTACTTATCAACAGCAACATATGTTACAGCCATTCCAAAATCATCGTGGGTTGTTTTCTTATCGTAGGCATTTTTCTCAAAAATACCATAACTTTTCCAAATTTCCAGTGTTCCTTCACGATAACTTTTGCTCATTGATTTCCAAGCAATCCAAGGAGGATTTCCTACAACAAAATCAAATTTATTTCCAATAAGAATTGGCGCAAAACTGTTACGCAAAATAATAGGCCAAAAAGAGTCATTGCCCGCTCTATGTAAAGTATATAATCTATTAAAAAGTTCTTCTACAACACTTTTGTATTGAGTATCGACAAAGCGATTTTCGACAGTGTTCCAAAAAATGTCAAAATCACTTTTATCATCAATGTTCCTGCTTAAAATTTTTAGAAACTCACTTGCCGAACTATAATCTTCAAATTTTGGTATCTGAAATTTTCCTACAGATGTATTAATTGATAAAGTTAATTCGCTTTCTTCGGTGTAAACTACTGGAGAAAGTATAGAATCTGCAATATAAATTGGAACGTTAATAGGATCAGCAAAATCTTCAAATACAGCATCATCACAAGAAGAAAACACTGCAAGAATATAGTTTGCTTTTGCAGAAACCACAGAAATAGGATTTATATCAAAGCCAATAATATTATGCGTTATTTTATCAATATCATTTCTTGATAATTTTCTATCTACTTTTGATACTATACGCTTTATGGCGTGTGTTAAAAATGTTCCCGATCCTGCGGTTGGATCAATTAATGATTTTTCGATGTCGCCTGTATATCCTACTAAATCAAGAACGTGTTCAACAATCCAATCCGGAGAAAAATATTCTCCCATTAAATGACGCATTTCAGCTGGAATCAACTCCATATAAACTTCTTGTAGAATATCTTGAATTTCTTCCGGCTTAAGTATATAAGTACTTAAATCAAATTGATTGACTACATCCAGTATATTGTTAACTACTGTAGTATCAAACTTACTTTCTGAACAGGTATAGGTAAACCATTCCATAAAATGCGATTCAAAAAAATTGTTTACCAGTGATTCATATTTATTAAGTTCACCATCAAAAAGTCTATCAATCTGAGGTTTTGTTAAGCTCTCAGCTTTAAATGTAGGACTTACAAGTTGAGCGAGGAATGAATATATCAGTAACTTCAAAAACATATTAAAAAACGTTTGAAGTGCGAACAGATACACTTTACTATCAATAGTTACCTCTTCATTGTATCCGTATGTTTCTTTTATAACAGATGAAACATCTGTGAAAGAAGTAGCTTCATCGTCTTCTCCATACATCGTTCCAAAAACACGATCCCACTCTTTATATAATGTACGAACACGAGTACTACCGTTTAAATTATTAAGATTAAACTGCAACTCGTCATAAATCGTCTTGATACTTTTGCGAACAAATGGACTTTTAGGATTAATGATGGAGATAAGGTTTTTCTTATTTAATGCGATTTTATCTTGCTGCTTCAAAAGTAAAGCTAAACGCTTTAATCCAGATACAAAATCTTTAACTTCGTAATTAAAAGAAACCGATAGACTTATATCAATATCAATTTTTAATTTATCAGTGTTTATCTTTTGAAAAGTGGGAGAAGGTACGAAACGAGCAAAAATAAATGTATCGCCATCAAAACCTACGCCGATACTATTCAATAACTTAAATTTAACTTCATCTGCAGTTTCACTACCAGAGATTCCAGAATTACTGATAATGTAATCATACAAGCCGTGGTCTTTGTCATTCCTGCCATATAACGCTTCATTTATTCCGTTAATATTTTGAAAATACTTGTATTTTTTAAATTCAAATGAGATATTTTGGAATGTTGCGTCAGTTCTCCCACCAGCTAAAAGATTATCTTCACTTCTATATTGGCTTACCATCATAGGATTTACTTTTTCCAATAAGGGTTTCACAATATCTGAATGAAAGTGAATTTTTATATCATCTTCTGTGCTAAAATGATTGAGTTTGAACGATTGTTCAAGTTTATTAAGTTCCATAGCAGTACCTCCATTTAATTTTATTATGCCAGCAATTTTATTATTGGTCAATATGTAAAACATAAGAATATATAACTTATTTTCCAAATATTTTATTCATGGTCAATTGGTCAACAATACTGTTCTTAGGTGCCTGATAAGACGGCTGCCGAATAGTAATTATGAAATTTTGCTTGAATATGCCGCATCCCCCGGGTTTTCCGGGGGATGCGGATTGCGTTTATATGGGTCTGTTCAGGACATCTATTGAATGTTGAAAAAAGTCTTTGTGTTTCTTGTTGCTTTTTCCAAACGATTCATCCTGCGTTTGAAGTACTGCCGGCCTGTGTTCCGTCTGAAATTTCCGGGCCACTTACAAATTCTCCGTAAATAAAGTAGCGGTAGGGAGTCGGCGTCAGCTGTCCAAACGGATAACAAGTGTAAAGGATGATGTTTTCCTCTTCCCGTGTTAAGTCATAAGCCGTTTCGTCAGTTGCTTTTGCCGGCTGCATATCCACGATTTCATAGTGGTAAGTGCCGTAGCGCGTTTCAATTTGAATACCTGCGCCGATCTCTGCGCTTTCAAAATCGCGGAAGAAGCTTCCGGTGTGTCCGGCCAGCAAAACGGTGCCGTTCTCGCCGGGAATGTGCGCGCCCGTATATGTTCCCGCGCCTTTGCTCATTTGCGCTTCTGAATCGCCGTAGTAAAGGTCGCAGTCAACCTCTGTGCCGGAAATTGTCAGCCGGCCATAGGCTTCCCCAACGTAAGGCTCACCGCCGAAATCATCCAGAGAAATCACTTCGCGCGGCTGAGAAACAGATTCTGAAATGCTCGAAGAGGAGGAAAGAATGGGCGCGGAAGAAGAGGGAACAGAGATAGAAGAGGAAACCGGTTCCGCCTTTTTCATTGCGGTGGTAATAATCAAAATCAGCATACCGAGCAAAGCGACCGATAAAATGCCGCAAAGCGCAAACAAAAGCATTCTGATACGTCGAGGAGAAAGCATAGTTTTTGAATCCTTTCTAAATAAGCTGGGCAGGGAAAATGCCCGATGAACCAAAGGGGACATCGGGCATCATGCAAACCTTATTTCGCGTATTCTACTGCGCGCGACTCGCGAATGACGTTGACTTTAATCTGGCCGGGATAATCCAGCTCATCCTCAATTTTTTGTGAAATGGCATGCGCCAGCAAAATGAGGTGATCATCATCCACCGCGTCGGGACGAACCATAATGCGAACCTCACGGCCTGCCTGAATGGCAAAGCTGCTTTCAACACCCTCAAAGCTTTTGGCAATTTCCTCAAGGCTTTCCAGACGTTTGATGTAGCTTTCCAAGTTCTCACGGCGCGCACCGGGACGAGCCGCGGAAATTGCGTCGGCCGCCATGACGATAAACGCAAGCGGTGTTTTGGCTTCTACATCGCCGTGATGCGCTTCAATCGCGTGGATAACAGCGGGGTTTTCTTTATATTTCTTCGCAATTTCCACGCCGATGGAAATGTGGCTTCCCTCAATCTCGTGGTCGAGTGCCTTGCCGATATCATGCAGCAAGCCTGCGCGTTTTGCCTGTGTGACATTAAGGCCGAGCTCGCCCGCCAAAACACCGGACAGATAAGCAACCTCCAAGCTGTGGTTCAATACGTTTTGACCATAGCTGGTGCGAAAGCGCAGACGGCCCAAAAGCTTCACAATATCCGGGTGAATGCTGTGCAGGCCAACATCCATCACAGCTTTTTCGCCTTCACGCTTCATGGTGAGTTCCAGCTCACGGCGGCACTTGTCCACCGTTTCCTCAATGCGCGCGGGGTGAATGCGCCCGTCGCTGATGAGTTTTTCCAGCGTCATGCGCGCAATTTCGCGGCGCACAGGGTCAAAGCTGGAAAGGGTAATGGCTTCGGGGGTATCGTCAATAATCAAATCAACGCCCGTCGCCGTTTCGAGTGCGCGGATATTGCGTCCTTCGCGGCCGATGATGCGGCCTTTCATTTCATCGCTGGGCAAAGCGACAACGGACACTGTCGCCTCGCTGGAATGGTCAGCGGCACAGCGGGCAATCGCCATGGTAATCAGCTCACGGGCCATCGTTTCCGCCTCGTCTTTTGTCTGCGACTCATAAGCGGCAATGTGCATGGCCTTTTCATGTGCCAGCTGCTCGTCCAAACGGCTCAAAAGCAGCTGCTTTGCGTCCTCGCTGGAAAGCCCTGCAATGGTTTCCAGTTTTTCGAGCTGACGCACACGAATCTGCTCCACTTCGGAAAGGCGGGCTTCCACCAATTCGTTTCGCTGACGCAAATCCTCTTCCTTTTGCTCAATGGCAGCAGTTTTGCGGTCAATCGCTTCTTCTTTTTGGTCTAAGCGGCGCTCTTGACGGGTTAGTTCATTGCGGCGGTCTTTAATCTCTTTATCCGCTTCGGTTTTCATTTGAAGGGCGGCGTCTTTGGCCTCGACCAAAGCTTCCTTGCGCTTTTGCTGGGCGGTTTTCATCGCGTCATTCACAAGACGTTTTGCCTCTTCTTCCGCGCTGCCGATTTTTTGTTCGGCTGTTTTTTTACGGTGAGAAACACCGGCAAAAAAACAAACAACACCGGAAATGACGGCGCAAACCAACACAGCAAGCACGGTAATCCACACAGATGGCATGGAATCCTCAACTCCTGTTCGATTGCATATTATGAATAAAAGTAATATGGGACAGGCCGTACTTGTCGGAAAGCTGCCTAAGGGCTTTCTGAAAAATCGAAGGTTTGCTCTTTTTCTGTAAGGCACGCGTCGGCTGCAGTAAAAATCGTCACAAATCAACGATTTGCGCATTTTCCTTGCAGCTCGCTGTTTTTTACAAAAAATCGTCGTACTTCTTTGTTGCCAGAAGCGCCCAGCGGCTTTCTGAAAAGTCAAAACCACCAGTTTTTCTGCCGTGAACATCATCCTGTGTGCAAAGTGCGCACAAAACCCCTAAAGGGAATGCGGCGCCTGCTAAGCCGCAGCGCTGTGCCCTGGGTGAAAAATTGGTGTATTTTTGTTTTCAGAAACGCTCAAATTTTTATTTTTAAAGAAAAAGGCACGCCGCAAGCCGCACGGCCATGCCCAATATTACAGTATATCACACATCTATTTTATAGCGCGCCGTGACGGTTGTCAAGGGCAAAGCATCGACGAATATCACAGCTTTCCTACCTTTTGGAGCAAAAAAGCGCAACAAAGCGCACGTTTTTTGAAAACTTTCTACTTGACATTTGAGGTTTCGGAGCGTATATTATTAGAATAAAACATCCCGAAAGCGTCGATGCGGACAATCGGGCGTGAAGATTCGTGCATCAGAGAGGGCTGCCTTGCGCTGAAAGCGGCCTTGTATCGGCTTTTCGCTTTACCACCGCAGAGTGCGGGGGAGAACCCTCGCCGGGTACGGCCCGTTACAGCCGGCAAGAGTGACGCACGTTTTGCGTGCGTAATTCGGGTGGAACCGTGGGCTATGACAGCTCATCCCGTTTGGATTGTGAAAAAACGGGATGAGCTTTTTTGTTGCACAGTGAAAGTTTGTGTACCGAAAAAGCGTAACACTTGCTTTTAGGAGGGTACAGCAATGGTAAAAGTAACACTAAAAGATGGCGTTGTCAAGGAATTTGAGCCGGGTATTTCCGCGGCTGACATCGCAAAAAGCATCGGCATGGGCCTTTATAAGGCGGCCTGTGCAGTACGCATCAACAGCGAGGCAAAGGATTTGCGCACAACCGTGAACGAAGATTGTACGATGGATATCCTCACTTTTGCCGACGATGAGGGGAAACACGCTTTCTGGCATACGGCGGCGCACATCATGGCACAGGCAATTCAGCACCTTTATCCCGAGGCACATTTCGGCATCGGCCCGGCGCTGGAAAACGGCTGGTACTATGATGTCGGCGGTACGGCGCCCTTTACGCCGGATCAGTTCCCCGCCATCGAAGCCGAGATGAAGAAAATCGTCAAGGCGGATTTGCCTATTGAGCAGCGCATCATCAGCCTGGAGGAAGGCCGCAAGCTGTTTGCAAACCAGCCGTATAAGCTGGAACTGCTGGAAGAGTATGCCGAAAAGGGCTGGGAGCTTTCCGTTTATACGCAGGGAGATTACACCGACCTTTGCGCGGGCCCGCACTTGATGAGCACGGGCGCAGTAAAGGCGGTGAAGCTGACGAACGCCACCAGTGCTTACTGGCGCGGCGACGCGAAAAACGATTCTTTGTGCCGCGTGTACGGCGTTGCTTTCCCGAAGGCAAGCGAGCTGGAGGAGTATGTGAAGCAGCAGGAGGAAGCGCTCAAGCGCGACCACAATAAAATCGGCCGTGAGCTGGAGTATTTCACCACGGTGGAATCCATTGGCCAAGGCCTGCCGGTGTTGCTTCCGAAGGGTGCGCGCGTGATTCAGCTTTTGCAGCGCTTTGTGGAAGATGAGGAGCAAAAGCGCGGCTATCTGCTTACGAAAACGCCGCTGATGGCAAAGCGTGATTTGTATCGCATTTCCGGCCACTGGGATCATTATCTCGACGGCATGTTTGTTTTGGGCGACCCGCACGACGAAACGAAAGAGTGCTTTGCGCTTCGTCCCATGACCTGCCCGTTCCAGTATCAGGTTTATCTGAACCGCAAGCGCAGCTATCGCGATTTGCCCATGCGTTTGGGCGAAACAAGCACGCTGTTCCGCAACGAGGATTCCGGCGAGATGCACGGCCTGATTCGTGTGCGTCAGTTTACGATCTCGGAGGGCCACCTCATTTTGCGTCCCGACCAGCTGGAGGAAGAGTTCCGCGGCTGCTTGGAGCTGGCGAACTATATGCTGGAAACGGTTGGCTTGAAAGAGGATGTCAGCTATCGTTTCAGCCAGTGGGACCCGGCCCGCAGTGATAAATATGAGGGCACGGCGGAGCAGTGGGATGCCGCTCAAAGCACGATGCAGAAAATTCTCGATCACTTGGGACTGGAGTATAAAGTGGGTGTTGACGAGGCTGCTTTCTACGGCCCGAAACTCGACATTCAAATCAAAAACGTGTTCGGCAAGGAAGACACGCTGATTACAATTCAAATCGACATGCTGCTTGCACAGAAATTCGGTATGGTTTATATCGGCGAAGACGGCCAGGAACATACGCCGTATATCATTCACCGCACGTCTTTGGGCTGCTATGAGCGCACGCTCGCACTGCTTTTGGAAAAATATGCGGGTGCTTTGCCTGTGTGGCTTGCACCGGAGCAAGTGCGCATTATTCCGATCAGCGAAGCACACCGCGGCTATGCCAAGGAAGTGCTCGAGGAGCTTGAAGCCATCGGTGTGCGCGCCACGGCAGACTGCCGCGACGAAAAGATGGGTTATAAAATCCGTCAGGCACAAATGGAAAAAGTGCCCTATATGCTGGTAGTGGGCGCACAGGAAATGCAGGATAAAACGGTGGCTGTACGTTCACGCAAGGAAGAAAACGGCGGAACGAAAACGATTGAGGAATTTGAAATCGAAGTTACCGGTTTTCTCAGAGGAGATCATACGGAACATTACTGCAGAAATGGCGAAGAAGTCGGAGATAAATATACGTGTACTTACGGATGTCCTGTCAACAAGGAGGGATATGGTATCTGTTCAAAAACAATGATGATGCTCTATCCTTTGATGGAAGCAGTCAGAAGCGGCGGGAATCTGGAAAATCTCGGCGGGGATGGAAAATACAGTAAAACGATTGTATGTCCTGACGGATGCGTGATGTTTCGGTTGACGGCCAGACCGCTTGGAAATGAGAATTTTCACACGGGAGGCTTCTGGAAGGAACCATGAAAACAATCTAAATTGCCGTAAACTAAGAGTGCAAGCTGAACTTGCGCATATGCAACTCTACTGTGGTGGAATGCTTCTGTTGATGCCGTTATACTCTGAACATACTACAACATATTACAGGAGCAGACGAATGCTGAAAAAAGGAATACCATAACAGATGATGAATGGTGCTGCAGATATTCGTTCACAGAAAGGAGAAGGTATCTATGGGATTTGGAGAAAATCTTCGCGCAATAAGGAGAAAGAAAAATATATCGCAGGAGGAATTAGCGGAGACGCTGAATGTCAGCCGGCAGGCTGTTTCGCGCTGGGAGCAGAATAATGGTTACCCTGAAATGGAGAAAATGATCGCACTGTCAAAATTATTGAATGTTACCCTTGATAATCTGGTATCAGAGCATAAGATATCTGATGAAACCGGAGAGGAGACCATTCAGGGAGAACAGCCGAAGACTTCTGCTGTAATACCAACGGGCAGGATTCTGATCAGAAGTCATGACGGCAAACAGCTTGTCAATTGCTATAAAGTAATCTCCATGCATCTTTCCGACAGTATGGATGTTCCGAACTATGTTCTGTACGGAGTGGACAGTTCATCATTCTGGGGTGAGAACAGGGAGATACTGGGCTGGTATGCAGACGAAGAAAGCGTGCAGAAAGAGACCGCGGATATTGCTGCAGCCATAGAAATGGGAAAACTATCATATGAATTAAAATATGCAGCAAAAGTAAAGAAAGGAATCCTGAGTATAAAACTTGTAAAAGACGCAGATTAAAAATTAACCAGATGGGTATGAAGGGATACAGAAGGAGAGGAGAGTGCTGTATGAGAGCCGGAGCAGTGATCGCTGCCGCGGGAACGCCGGGCGGCTTCCGTGCATATGATAAACTGGAAAATACAGACGCCGGCGCCATGCTGAGAAGGATGATCTATACATTCCGCCGGGCGGGCGTAGAAGATGTGGCTGTGGTAACGGGATATCGAGCAAAGGAGACAGAGAAGAGTCTTGCGAAGCTGGGGGCGGCATTCTTAAGATGCGAGGACTACGAGCATGTTCAGATGCTGGATCTTGCGGTCAAAGGGTTTCTTTACCTGAAGAACTGTGAACGGCTCTTTTTCTGCCCGGCAGATGTGCCTCTTTTTACGGAGGATACATTGCGGGAGATGCTTGCGCAGTCGGCGCCTGTTGTGATCCCGGTGTGCAAAGGCAGGAAAGGGCATCCGGTTCTGATCGATGCGCGCCTTACGGAGGGGATTGCGCATTATCAGGGGGAGCGGGGGCTGAAAGGAGCCCTTGATGCGTCGGGAGTGGAGATCTGTCTTCTTCCTGTTGAGGATGAAGGAGTGTTTCTGCGTGCCCGGCGGGAGGATCGCTTTGAAGAAGTGGCGGTGGCAGAGATGCGTGCGGATATCCATCCGAAAGTGAAACTGCAGCTTATGCGTAATGAGCCTTTTTTCGGACCGGGAATGATGGTGCTCTTAAAACAGATTGATGTACTGGGGAATGTGCGCGACGCCTGTGAGAAAGCCGGCATGTCCTACAGCAAGGGCTGGTCCCTGATCCGTACAGCGGAGAAAGAACTGGGGCGTCCGGTGGTGGAGCGAAGCCCCGGCGGGAAGAGCGGCGGAATGGCACAGGTGAGCCCGGAGGGGCACAGGCTTATGGAGCGGTATGAAAGGCTGGAGCGGGAGATCATAGAATTTGCTGAACAGAGATACAGGGAGATATTTTTTTAAGAAATCAGACAGGCAGTTTTTGTTACCTACCGATTGTTTTTAAAAAAATAATCGGTTATACTTAAAAGGGGAAAGGCGCGCGTTTGGATTATAGGAAATCAGGAGGACTAAAAGTATGAAGAAAAAGATTATAGCGGCAATGCTTGCAGGCGTGATGGTATTGTCGATGGCAGGATGTGCCGGAAGTTCGGACAGCGGCAGTGACGACACAGGGACTTCTGAGGATGCGTCTTCCGGAAGCGGCACTGACACAGAGACAGAAGAGACAGAAATTCAGGTGTTTATCGCGGCGAGCCTTAATACTGTAATGACAGAGCTTGCTGATATGTACAACGAGGAACATCCGGAAGTAAAGATTACATACAACCCGGACAGTTCCGGCACGCTGCTGACACAGATCGAGGAAGGATACGAGTGCGATATTTTCTTCTCGGCAGCCCAGAAGCAGATGGACGACCTTGAAGCGGACGGTCTGATGGTCGAAGGCACAAGAGCTGATGTGGTCAACAATCAGGTCGTTGTAGTTTCATTAAAAGACAGCGGAACGAAAGTGACGGGACTTGAGAATCTGGGCGAGGCGGAGAGTGTCGCTCTGGCAGGAGGCAGTGTGCCGGTGGGAAGGTATACGAGACAGGCGCTTATTAATCTCGGTATACTGCCAAAGACAGATGATCCGGCTTCTATTACAACGGAGGAAGTCTCGGAGGCGCTCGGCGGTGTGGAAATCAGCGAGCAGGACAATGTGAGCAAAGTGCTGACGGCAGTCGCAGAGGGATCCTGTGAAGTGGGAACGACTTATTATTCTGATACATACGGATATGAGGATCAGCTTGACATCCTTCAGACCGTAAGCTACGATCTGACAGGCGACGTGATCTATCCGATCGCACGCGTGGTAAATGAGGAGGCGGACGACGCGCAGACAGCAGCGGCAGAAGATTTTCTCGAGTTTATTCTTTCAGATGAAGCGAAAGCTGTATTTGAGTCCTACTATTTTGATACGAATGTATAAGTATGATGCAATTGTATAAATAAAATAGCGTACAAAGGGAGAAGTTATGGAAGAAATCATGCAGATAGTAAAAGACCTGGACTGGAGCCCGCTTTTTATATCACTGAAGACCGGAGTGGCAGCGACGTTTATCTCGTTTTTCCTCGGGATATTTGCCGCCAGGAAAGTAGTTAAGGCGACGCCGGGAAAGAAGGCGGTCATTGACGGTATTCTCACCCTGCCCATGGTGCTGCCGCCTACGGTGGCCGGTTTCTTCCTGCTTCTTCTGTTCAGCAGAAGGAGACCGCTTGGGGAATTTCTGTTTGAACAGTTTGATTTTAAGGTCGTGCAGACATGGCTCGGATGTGTGATCGCGGCGACGGTCATTGCATTTCCGCTCATGTACAGAAATGCCCGCGCGGCCATGGAGCAGATCGACATGAACCTTGTCTATGCGGGGCGTACACTTGGCATGTCGGATACAAAGATATTCTGGACGGTCATTGTGCCGACGGCAGGGCCGGGTATTGCATCGGGCACTATTCTTACATTTGCGAGAGCGCTGGGCGAATACGGTGCTACTTCCATGCTGGCCGGAAATATACCGGGCAAGACCGGGACCATTTCGCAGAAGATCGCCATGGTCATTCAGGACGGAGACTACCTCACCGCCGGAATCTGGGTGGCGGTTGTGATGATCATAGCATTTCTTGTAATCTTCCTGATGAACCTTATATCAGGAAAGAAGATGAAGCATATCGGGAGGTGGTAGGTCATGGCGGTCACAGTAGAGATTAAAAAGAAACTGGATAATTTCCGGCTGGATATCAGCTTTCGCAGTGAGGCACGCCGGATCGGAATTCTCGGCGCTTCCGGTTGCGGAAAGAGCATGACGCTGAAAAGTATCGCGGGAATTGAACTGCCGGATGAAGGTCATATCGAGGTGGAAGGCAGGACATTTTTCGACAAGGAAAAGAAGATCAACCTGAAGCCGCAGTTGAGAAATGTAGGATATCTGTTCCAGAATTACGCCCTGTTTCCGACAATGACAGTGGAGAAAAATATAGCTGCTGGATTAAAGGGCAGCAGACAGGAGAAAGAAGCGCGTGTCCGTGAGATGGTGGAGAAGTTCCGCCTTCAGGGGCTGGAAAAGAGACTGCCCGGCCAGCTCTCCGGCGGACAGCAGCAGAGAGCGGCGCTGGCCCGTATCATGGCCTATGAGCCGGAGATGATCCTTCTGGACGAGCCCTTCTCCGCTCTTGATATGTATTTGAAAGACCAGCTTCAGAGAGAGCTCGCAGAGATGCTTGAGGATTATAGGGGAACGGTGATCATGGTATCCCATAACAGGGACGAGGTTTACCGATTCAGCGAGGAGCTGCTCGTTATCGATCAGGGGAAGATCGAAGTGGCAGGAGAGACAAAAGAAATCTTCCGTAATCCCGTGAGCAGGGAAGCGGCGCGTCTGACCGGGTGCAAGAACTTCTCGAAAGCCCGCCGGATCGACGCCCATACGGCAGAAGCAGAAGACTGGGGCGTTACGCTCACTACCCGGCGGGAGATACCGGAGTACACGGAGTATATCGGTTACCGGGCGCACGACTTTATCCCGGTCTGGAACCCTGAACGTACCGGGAAGAACGGAGCTGACAAGGACGACGGCAGCCCAAGCGGCATGCTGCCGTTCGAGCTGGGGAGCAGCGCTGAACTGCCCTTTGAAAAGAACTATTACATAAAAACAAAAGTGACGGTGTGCTGGTTCGTGCAGAGAGAGCGCATGCAGGAACTGGAGGAAAAAGGAATGCCGGATTATCTGGCGTTTGATGAGGAAAAACTGCTGTTTTTCAGGTGAGAAAAACGTGTTTTTGCAGAAATGAAAATTATTGGTTAAAATTTGAAAAACAGTATTTACAAGGAGCCTCTTCTGTTATATAATCCCTTAAGTTTTGTGTGACAGAAGAGGTGTTTTTATGAAAGCAGTTCAGCATGATATGACATCCGGAAAACCAATGAAGATTATATTGGATTTCACGCTTCCAATCTTTATAGGAAATGTATTTCAGCAGTTTTATAACATGGCTGATGCGGTAATCGTCGGGAAATTCGTGGGTACAAAGGCGCTTGCGGCAGTGGGCAGTACAGGCACCATCATGTTTTTGATCTATGGTTTTGTTGTGGGCATGACAGCGGGATTTACCGTATTAACAGCACAAAAATTTGGAGCCGGGGATATGCCTGCTATGCGCCGCACCGTGGCGGGAGCTTCAATCTTGTCGCTTATCATCGGTGTCATCCTGACAGCGGCGTTTATGCTGTTTATGAGGCCGTGGCTTGTAGTTATGAATACACCATCGGATATATTTGCGGATGCTTATGCATATATCATGATCATAAGCGGCGGTATTCTGGCGCAGATGCTGTATAATCTTTTGGCCAGTATTTTAAGAGCGTTAGGAAATAGCAAGGTGCCCCTTTATTTTTTGATACTGTCCGCACTGCTTAATATCGTACTTGACCTTGTTCTTATCATTGTATTTCATATGGGAGCGGCAGGAGCTGCTGTCGCAACTGTGATTTCTCAGGGGGTATCAGGGCTTCTATGTCTGGTATATATCGTGAAGAAGGTTCCGATGCTGCATATGAGCCGGGAAGACTGGCATGTGTCCGGCAGTCTTTTAAAGACGCAGATCGGGATCGGTATTCCGATGGCGCTCCAATATTCGATTACTGCCATTGGAACTATGATGGTGCAGTCTTCCCTGAATATACTGGGATCGACTCTTGTGGCCGCCTACACTGCGGCAAGCAAGATAGAACAGGTCGTGACACAGGCGTATGTGGCTATGGGAACAACTATGGCTACGTATGGAGCGCAGAACATGGGCGCGGGTGATGTGCCGCGCATCCGCCAAGGATTTAAGTCATGTACGATTATAGGTATTATATACTCATTTGCAGCGGCAGCACTTGTAATGACCGTGGGAAAATATATGACTTATTTGTTCGTATCGGAAGACGTGGAACTGATTATGGGATCGGTAGACACTTATCTGAGATGCGTGGGAATCTTTTTTATCCCCCTTGCTATTGTTAATATTTACAGGAATGGGATACAGGGGCTGGGATACGGTCTGCTTCCCATGATGGCAGGGGTAGCCGAGCTGATCGGAAGAGGTGTGGTAGCAGTGATCGCAGCAGGACAGAAGAGCTATCTGGGAGTGTGTCTGGCCAGCCCTGCAGCATGGGTGCTGGCAGCGGCTTTATTGCTCGTTATGTATTACTACATCATAAAGATTGACCTCAAAAAAATATT